>NZ_SMBR01000016.1:0-166611 GCF_004346455.1 Bradyrhizobium sp. R2.2-H | reverse complement strand
ACCGCAAAGCCGCCCGCCCGCTACGGCGCTATTTGGGGGCGCGCGTCCGGGCGGCTTTGCTCTACCGAGCTACACCACTCCCGGGGACACGACCTGTAGAAACCTCGCGTGAGGCTCGTTCTCAAGTGTAACTCTTCCCAAAAATCGACCCAGGGAAGAGCGCTATTGAGTTGGACAAAGGTGGCGCACGCGTGAGCACTTCTTCCGCGAAGTAGCACGAGCTTTTTGCGCCTTTGAATGCCGCATAGGCAGCGCATAGTTTTCTCGACTAACGGACTAGTCCAACCGGCCTATGCGGAACCAATATAATCCTAACGCTTTAGCCTGAATATCCCTCGAATTTAGGACGTCTACACTTCAGGGTATTGGATTACGTGCTGAGGTGATTTCAAATGCTTACAGAATCCACTTTTCTCCAGAACGGAAAACCCCCTTCACACCTTCATGGATCGAACAAACTTCCCGATTTCCGACGCCCGTCTACGTCCTTCGTACCTCGCTGCAGAGCTCTTTTTTGGGAGGGAGAGGAAGAAGCTCAGAAGATCGAGATCGTCGAGGGCGTCGTACGGGCAGTCCGCCTTCTGGAGAACGGAAATCGCCAGATCCTCGCTTTCTACTGGCCCGGCGATGTCGTCATGCCGACCCATTCAACCCATCAGCAGTTTACTGCGGAAGCCGTGACAGATTGTCGCGTCATTCGATCGAGAACTTCCGGAGTTTGCCGGAGCGATGAGCCCTGTGGTGCCCACCAGGTCCTGGCAGATACCCTCACCTTGGTGATGACCATGAGCCAGAAGAATTGTGTGGCGCGCATCGCCTGGCTGTTGCTGCGCATTCGGCCACACTTGCCTCCAGACCCCAAGCGGCCTGGTGCACTCCGACTTCAGTTGCCCCGGGCAGATATCGCAGACCACGTTGGAACGTCGCTCGAAACGGTTTGTCGTACGCTGGCCGAGTTCAAGGCGAAGAAGGTCATCGACCTTCCAAATCGCAAGACGATCAAGTTCACCGATATCGACGGGCTCGCGAGGATTTCCAACGGGCGAGCAGCTGATTAGGGCGTGATGCGATCAGGGTGAATTGTCATCGCGCTTCAGGTTGTTGTTCAAGCATGATCTTTTCGGAAAACCGCTGCGCACTTCTCCGGATCATGCTTTAGACCTGTTCATGTCTCGAGCATCCCGCAGCGAACCGTTCCTTGTGTTCGCGGCGGGGGCTCTGGATGTCGAGGTGATCGGAGTTCGGCTACCCGATACAACCCGCCGGGTGCCGAACTTTGCGCGTACCGGACTTTGATTGACTAGCTGGCCTTCGCTTTCCTTGGACCGCGAGCTTTCGTTCTCGGCGTTCCGGCCGAAGTCGAATTGGCTCGGCGGCGGAACACCGGCGCCACCGGTCGGCCGATCAGATGGGTTTCCGGCCCGTCCTCCAACGCCTTCCGATATACGGCGAATGCGCCATCGATGGCCTCGATGGTTCTGTCGATATCATCGTCGGTGTGCGAATAGCTTGTGACCAGTGAGGGCGCCAGCACGCCACGGCGGATTGTCTCCTGCAGAAACAATGTGCGGAACGTCTGTGACGGCAGTCCGTCACGATCACAACAGGCATAGACCATATTGGACGTCCGGCCGGCGAGCCTGAAATGGCGGGCTAGTCCGCGGCGCTGCGCCGAGCTTTCGATACCGGCCTTCAGGCGACTTCCCTGGCGGTGTAGCGTCTCGATGACCGGTTCGTCCCGATAGGTGTTCATGACCGCCAGGGCTGCCGCCAAAGCGTGGGTCTCGGCACCATGTGTCGTCGAGAGCAGGAAGACGCGATCGCGATCATGGTCGAGACCACCCAGCTCCATGATCTCGCGTCTGCCGAGCAGCGCAGAGATTGCGATGCCGTTGCCCATCGCCTTGCCGAAGGTCGATAGGTCGGCCTCAATTCCATGGTGTCGTTGGGCGGAGCACTCCGGCCATCGGAAGCCCGTGATCATCTCGTCCAATATCAAGAGAGCGCCGTTCCGATGACAGAGTTCACGCAGGCCGGCGAGATATCCCGGCGCCGGCGGGACCTCTCTTTCCGCTTCGAGGATCAGGGCCGCTATCCGACCCGGATGCTGCGCAAAGAGCGCCTCCGCCGAGGACAGGTCATTGTACCGAAATCCCTGTGTCAGCTGCGCCGTGGCCTGGGGGATGCCGGCGTTCATCGGTGTCGTGCAGATCGCCCAGTCGTCGTAGGAGAAGAAGGGGTGATCGGAGCAAACCGCTATCATGTCCCGACCGGTGTAAGCTCGGGCAAGCCGGATTGCAGCCGTCGTGGCCGTCGATCCGTCCTTGGTGAACTTCGCCATGTCGGCGCCGGGGACAAGCGCGATCAGCCGCTCCGCGCATTCGACCTCAAGTGTCGAAGGCCGCGTAAAGTTCGTGCCTCGGGACAGTTGCTCAACTGCTGCTTCCACGACGGCTGGAAAGCCGTGGCCCAGCGACACCGCGCGCAGTCCCATTCCGTATTCGATGAATTCGTTGCCGTCGACGTCCCATACATGGCAGCCCAAGCCTCTCGAGATGAAGCCTGGCGCGAGGAGCGGGTACTGATCGTCGCCCTTCGCGTAGGTATGAGCTCCGCCTGGGATCGCCGCCCGCGCCCGAAGCCGCAGCTCTCCTGACCTTGCGAAGTTGTCGGGGTTCTCTTCGGAGAAAAAACGCGACCGAATGTTCATTATAGAAATCCCTCTCAACGCGTGATTGATGAAGAACGATATTACGCGCCGCCCGCGTCGCATTTGAGGACGCAGGAAGGTTCCCGTATTTGAGGGTTCTCAACTTGCACGCGATCTTTTCAATTGCTGCAGGTGCGTTCGGGCGACGCACAAGAATGCTCAGACCTTCTGGCCGCGCCTGGTTGGGCGGACGCAGCGGCCGGGGAGGGGGCACCACCCACTGCCCACAGCATCGTTTGGATGCCACCGTCGCATAGCCCGCCGTTATTGAGCTTCGTCAGATTTTCGGGCTCCGGCCTGGCTAAGGTCTCGTGAGGTCACGTCACAGATTGAGCGGGCAATGTCTGAATTCGATCAACTCAGGACCGCAAGCTATGCAACTCAGTTCAGGGCCACGAAAGCGGCGAGCCGGGCTCTCGATTGGCCCGTCCTCGGTATCGCGGTTGCGCTGGTCAGCGTCGTTGCGTGGGACCTGGCCCTGCTGTGGCTTGCCGTCAAACTTTGTTGGATCGTGTTCCTATAGCTGCCCAGCAGTCTCATTCATCGCATGATATTTTTCGAAACGATCCTCGCGGGCGCCTACACCGTGGAGATAGACAGGCATCAGGACAGCCGAGGATACTTCGCTCGGGTGTTTTGCGCCGACACGTTCCTGGCGCACGGTCTCAAGCCTGCCGTCGCGCAGGCAAGTATCAGCTACAACGCAAAACGCGGTACCCTGCGGGGTCTGCATTTTCAGTATCCGCCCGCGGCGGAAAACAAGTATGTCCGATGCACCAAGGGGGCGGTGGCCGACGTGATCGTCGACCTGCGGCCGGAATCGCCAACCTACCTGCGACATGTCATCGTCAATCTCTCCGCGGACAATGGCCGCGGGCTCTACATACCGGAACGTTTCGCGCATGGCTTCATCACGCTCACTGACGATACGGAGTTGATCTACCTGATCAGCAACTACTACACGCCGGGCGCGGAGGGCGGGTTGCCGCATGATGATCCGTCGCTTGGGATATCCTGGCCGGCCGAGGTGCGCGTGCTCTCAGATCGTGACAAGGCGTGGAAGCCTCACAGCAACATCGGGGACGAGTTGAAGGCTCGCATGAACATCGCAGTCCACAAGAGGTCGTAGGTGAGGACTCCACGTTCGCAAAAGCCAGACGTGACTTGACGGTCGTCAATTGCCCCGGCCCGACCAACGTTAACGTGTCGGTGACATCACGGATTGCCACGGCAGGAGCCATAGAATGCTGAAGGAAGTGACATCCACCCTCGACGTCAAGGCACCAACTGCGCATGCAACCGAGTCGAGCTGCTGTCGTTTCTGCAGTGCGCCTCTTGAACGTGTGTTTATCGATCTCGGAATGTCTCCGTTGGCAAATTCCTATCTTCGGAACGAGAAGGCCAAGCAGGACGAGCGTTTCTTTCCATTGCGGGCCTACGTCTGCGGCGAGTGCTTTCTTGTCCAGCTCGAGGAATTCGAGGCGCCGGAGAATATCTTCGGAGACTATGCCTACTTCTCATCCTACAGCGATTCATGGCTGCAGCATGTCAAGTCCTACGTCACTCGAGTGATCGACAGGTTCGGTATCGGGGCGAATAGCAAGGTCGTCGAGATCGCAAGCAACGACGGCTACCTGCTGCAGTACTTTGTCGAGGCCGACGTGCCGGTCCTGGGCATCGAGCCGGCTCAGAACGTCGCCGCCGTGGCGCGCGCGAAGGGCATTCCGACGCGTGTGGAATTTTTCGGCGAACGCGCAGCCCGTACCTTGCGACGCGAGGGGCTGCGCGCTGATCTGTTGATTGGAAACAATGTCCTGGCTCACGTGCCGAACCTGAACGACTTCGTCAAAGGCATGAGCCTTCTTCTCGCTGATGCGGGGGTTATCACGATGGAATTCCCCCATCTGATGCGCCTGTTCGACGAGTGTCAGATCGACACCATCTATCACGAGCATTTCTCATACTTCTCCTTCATCGCCGTCGAGAAGATCTTTGCGGCACATGGCCTGACGCTGTTTGACGTCGAAGAGCTGCCGACCCATGGTGGTTCGTTGCGAATCTATGCTCAGCACGCCAACAAGGGATGGCATCCGATCTCCCACCGGGTCCTGGACCTCAGGCGTCGCGAAATCGACGCCGGATATGCCAATCTTGATCACTACGACGCGTTCGAAGAGCGCGCCTTGGAAACCAGGCAAAAGCTTCTGTCGTTTCTTGAAGAGGCAAAGCGACAGGGCAAGCGCGTCGTCGGGTATGGTGCCCCTGCCAAGGGCAACACTCTCTTGAACTACTGCGGCATTACCACGGATCTCATTGAGTATACGGTCGACCGGAACCCGCACAAGCAGGGGTCGTTGCTGCCGGGATCTCACATTCCAATCTTCGAGCCTGAACGCATCAACGTGACGAAGCCGGACTACATACTCATTCTACCCTGGAACCTGAAGCGGGAGATCGTCAGCCAGCTGTCGTTCGCACGCAGTTGGGGTGCTCAGTTCGTGGTGCCGATACCCGAGCCCAGGATCGTGGATTGAACCCATCGGATCCGAGGGAGAGGGCGCATGGATGACATCGCAAGGCATGCAGACCTCGCGGATCTCAGGGAGAGTGACGCGGCCGTCGACCTGTCGGCGGACAAGTCCGGACGTGCACTCCACGAGTTCATTGCAGATATGTATCCCATCTCCCGCAGCATAACGGGAGAGGGGACCCGAAGAACGATCGATCTCATCCGAAATTATATCCCGCTGACCACCTGCGAAGTACCGTCCGGCCTGCAGGTATTTGATTGGACCGTTCCACCGGAGTGGAACGTGCGTGATGCATACGTCAAGAACAGCGCCGGCGAGCGCGTGATCGACTTCAAGAAGTCGAACCTGCACCTTCTTGGCTACAGCGTCCCGGTGAGGGCGCGCATGACGCTCGACCAGCTCAGGCCTCACCTCTACTCGGACCCGGACAAGCCGGACTGGACCCCCTATCGGACAAGCTACTACCAGAAGACCTGGGGCTTCTGTCTTCCGCACAATCAACTATTGGCAATGCCCGACGGCGAATACGAGGTCTGTGTCGATGCGGATCTTGCCGCAGGCCATCTGACCTACGGGGATTTGAGATTGCTCGGCCGTACCTCGGACGAGGTGCTGATCTCCTGCCATATCTGCCATCCGTCGCTCTGCAATGACAACCTGTCCGGGATCGCAGTCGCAACCGCGCTGGCGCAGTACCTGCGGAGGATGGAGCTGAGGTATACGTATCGCTTCGTCTTCATCCCCGGCACGATCGGAGCGATCACCTGGTTGGCGCTCAACGAGGCTCATGTCGGGCGGGTGAAGCACGGATTTGTGCTGACCTGCGCCGGCGATTCCGGCGCGATGACCTACAAAAAGAGCCGCCGCGGCAACGCAGAGATTGATCGAGCCTGGTCCTACGTGCTTGAGCAGAGTGGCGATCCGTACGAAATTCAGGAGTTCTCACCTTACGGCTACGACGAGCGGCAATACTGCTCGCCTGGCTTTAACCTGCCGGTTGGGACCGTGATGCGGACGCCCTTCGGTAGATTCGCGGAGTATCACAGCTCTGCCGATAATCTGGATTTCGTTCGCCCTGCTGCGCTGTACGATACTCTGACGAAGGCGATAGCAGCGATCGATGTCATCGAGAACAACGCCTGCTTTCGGAATGAAAAGCCATTCTGCGAGCCCAAATTGGGCAATTATGGCCTCTACGGTGGATTGGGCGGGCTCGCGGCCGGAGACTTCCAGATGGCGCTGCTGTGGGTCCTGAACATGTCGGACGGCGATCATTCACTGCTCGACATCGCTGAACGATCCAAATTGCCCTGGGAAGTGATAAAGAAAGCGGCCGCCGCGCTGAGCCGGACTGGTCTCATCAAGCAAGCCGAGCCGGGTCTGCCGACAGCTAAAGCGTGACGGGATGCTTGATTGCTGCGTCGACAGCGGCGCACTCCCTCCCCCGCTTGCGCGAGCGGGCTGGGGAGAAGGTGTATCCCGAATGGACAGTCCTCGAGAGGAGCAAGCTCTTTTAGTTTCGTCAGGGCGGGTGGTGTTTCGTCGCCGATGGAGGTCGAGACTGCTGAAGGGGTGACGAGCTGATAGTGTCCGCTGGAAGTCGCTCGCCAGCAGGTCGAACTTGAGCATTTCCGGACCAGCGAGAGAACTCGTGATCCAAAGGGCGGCGGTCATTGCCGGGTTGGCAGCGAGTGAGCTTTCATAGTGCTCACACGCTACCGTTCCCGCAGGCTTTCCTGCTTGTACCGCATGATCGGTGACAAGAGATAGCTGATGACACTGCGCGATCCGGACTTGATCTCGATGGTGGCAGCCATGCCGGGAGAAAGGCTGACACGCTTGTTCTCGATGTTCATGTAACTGCGGTCGAGCGACACCCGCGCCGCGTAGACAAGCTCCTGTCCGATGGGTTCGCTGCTTGTTGTCCCGGCACCGAAAGACTTCGAGTTACTGTTCTCCGGTGGCTTGTTGCGCGGAATGGCATCCTGGGAGATGCTGAGGACCTTGCCATGTAGCAGTCCGTACCGGGTAAAATTGAAGGTATCGATCTTTATGGCGGCGTCCTGGCCCGCCTCGACGAAGCCGATATCCTGATTCGAGATCATTGCCTCGACTTCGAGATTGCTATCGGTTGGAACGATCATCATGATTGGTTGTGCCGGAGTGACCACACCCCCAACCGTGTGAACGGCGAGTTGCTGTACCATGCCGTCGATCGGTGCCGTCAAATTTTGCAGGCCGGTGTGCCGTTCGGCCTTGATGACGTCTTGGCTCAGGCCGGCGGCCTTCTGTTCCGCCTTTGCCAGCTCCTCGAACAATGCGCGTTCGTACTCGGCAACGGTTTTGTTGCGAGTCTCCACCAGGACCGCGATGGCGGCATCCGCTTCGCTGAAGCGGCTTTGCTGAACGAGTATTTCCTGCCGTTGGCCGACCAGCTCCTGGTACTCCGTCAAATACTGCAGCTTGGATCCGAGTTCCTTCTGGTACAGCTGCTCGCGTATCTCGACGCGCTGCTGGAGCGGGCCGATTGTCGCCTTCAGCTTGTCGATCGACGCCTTCGAAGTGGCTCGTTCAGCTTCCCTTTGCGAGATCTGGCGGTCAATCGCGGCAATCTTGGCGGCCTGCTCGGTGTTCTGGCTGACGAGAAAGCGACGATGCATCTCGGTCAGGGCAGGTGTGGTCGACGGTGGCGGGCTAAACGCAGAAGCTGGATCGGTCTTGTTCGACAGCAACGCCGTCAAACGGGCGGCGTCGAGCTGCGCACTCGTCAGGTCGCTCTTGAGGCGGTTCAGTTCTGCGGCCGTCATGGTCGCATCCAGATCGATCAAGCGCTCACCGGCTCTGACGGTTTGGCCATCCTGAACGTAGATTGCTCGCACAACGGCGGTCTCGAATGGCTGGATGGTCTTGGTTCGATCGCTCGGAATGATCTTGCCGGGAGCGATAGCGACAATGTCGATGGTGCCAAGGCTGGCCCAGAGCAAGGCGACGACGAAGCCGGCCGTGATGCTGATGACGATGGTACGTCCAACCGGCGAAGGAGGGCTCTCGACGATTTCGAGCGCTGCCGGGAGGAATGCGAGTGCTTCGCTCGGATGAGCCCCGCGAGAAGGCGTCAGCCCCGCGACGGCACGCCCGAGCTTGCGTGCGTGATCCGCGAATACAATGACGGCGCTCCCGCTGTTCGAGTTCCGGGGAGGCTCCGCCGGCGCGGCTGGCCGCTGCTTGAACATTGCTGGCGCGCGATCGGCAAGAGACGAAAGCATACCGGCCAGTCGTGCCCAGACGATCACGGAGCGTTCCTTTGAACGCCGGATGAACTCCAGGCAGTATCGCGAGAAGCGCAGGAGCGGAACCGCGAGGGCGCGTCGTTGTGCGACCACGACCAGTCGCCCGTCCCAATTCGCCTCGAGATCGTGTCTGGAAATGATGGACGGCCTCTCGGCGCCAGATGTCATCACCACAGCCTCGTGGCCATGCACCCTTCCGAGCAAGAGAAAGCCTCCGCCGCGAATCGGCAGGATGCCGGGTAAGGTCGATGCCGACAGTCCATCCCAATCGGTCAGGACACAGCTTGCAGAAAGATCAAGCTCCCTCGCGTAAGCGAGCATCTCCGGAACATCGATCGGCGCATGATTGAAGCGCTGGCGAATATGGTCGAGGCTGCTGTCGACACCACGCAGTCGGAGCAGGAGGTCGAGCACAAACAACCCCGGATCGTCGAACGTTCTTGCGGTTGTCTGTTTCATGCGGCCTCGTCGATGCTGACGTGAGCTCGACCGTCTCGCCTGTTGGTATCAGCGCTCGCGAAATGCGGACTATGTAAGGTCATGGAAGCCCGACTGCAGGCGGTAAAGCTTTGAATAACGTCCTCCGCTCTTGACCAGCTGCTGATGAGGACCATCCTCGACCAGGCGGCCATCTTCAATCGTGATGATCCGGTCGGCCATTCGTAAGGCCGATAGCCGATGCGCGATGATAAGTACGGTGCGGCCCTGTACGATTTTTGCCATGTTCTGTTGAACGATGTGCTCACTCTCATAGTCGAGTGCGCTGGTCGCCTCGTCAAAGATAAGGATCCGGGGATCCGTCACGAGTGCGCGTGCGATCGCGATGCGCTGACGCTGTCCGCCCGACAGGCTGCTCCCGCGTTCGCCGACCACGGTGTCGTATCCGTTCGGTAGCTGTAGAATGAAATTGTGTGCACCGGCCATCGTGGCGGCTTCAATTACACGCTCGGTCGATGTCCCGGGATCTGCGAAAGCGATATTTTCCCTGATCGAACAGTTGAAGAGGACGCTGTCCTGGAGAACGACACCGATCTGTCGGCGCAACCAGGCGGGGTCGACCTGAGTCACGTCGATCCCGTCGACCAGAACCCGGCCTCGCTCCGGGATATACAGGCGCTGCACCAGTTTGGCCAAGGTGCTCTTTCCCGATCCCGAGGAGCCCACTATTCCAAGGACCTGCCTTGCCGGAATGTGCAGCTGCACATCCCGAAGGATCTCCGGCCCATCGATGCGGTAGCGAAAGGTCACCTGTTCGAACGCAATGTCGCCTCGGATGGTACTCAGGGCCATTTTTCCGGGGCTGTAAACCGGTTCCGGCTCTGTATTCAGGATGTCGCCGAGGCGCGCGATCGAGAGCCTGGCTTGGTGAAAATCCTGCCAAGTCTGGGCCAATCGAAGGACCGGAGCGCTGATGCGACCGGAGATCAGATTGAAAGCAACCAGCTCGCCGACGGTAAGATCGCCGGCCATGACGAACCGGGCACCGAAATAGAGGATGGCCACGCTGACCAGCTTGTTCACGAGTTGGACCGATTGGCTGGATACGTTCGCCAGGCTGATGACACGAAAGCTCGCCGCGACGTACCCGGCCAGTTGTTGCTCCCAGCGGCGTTGCATCTGAGGCTCAACGGCCATCGCCTTGAGCGTTTCCATGGCGGTGACGCTCTCAACGAGAAACGCCTGGTTTTCCGCGCCCAGCTGAAATTTTTCGTCGAGCCGTCGCTGAAACAAGGGCGTCGCTCCGGCAGAAATCGCGACATAGACCGGAAGCGAGGCGAGAACGATCAAGGCTAGCGTCGGTGAGTAGAAGACCAGAACAGCAATGAAGACAACCGAAAAGGACAGGTCGATGATCAAGGTCAGAGCCGAGCTCGTCAGGAAATTGCGGATATTTTCGAGTTCCCTGACCCGCGCGACGGAGTCACCCACCCGCCGCGCCTGGAAGTAGCCGATCGGCAACGCCAACAGGTGACGGAACAGCCGAGCGCCGAGTTCGACATCGATGCGGTTGGTCGTATGAGAGAAAAGGTAGGTACGCAGAATCCCAAGGATCGTTTCGAACAACGCGGTCGCTAAGAGGCCGATCGCGAGTACGTCCAGCGTGCTCATGCTGCGATGCACGAGAACCTTGTCGATAACCACCTGGAAGAAGAGCGGTGATACGAGGGCAAACAGCTGAAGGCAGAACGATGCCGCAAGGACTTCGAGGAGCAATCGTCGGTATTTTCGAATTGCGCCGAGAAACCACGTTATGTCGAAACGCCGCGCAAGATCGGAAAGAGAAGCTCGACGCGTCATCAGAATGACCGCGCCGTCCCAGATGGCTTCGAGTTCCATCCGCGACATCATGACCGGTTGTGGGCGACCCGGCTCCAGCGCGATGACCCGCTCGTCGGTAGCCTTTCCGAAGATGAGAAATCTGTCCTCACGAAGGATGGCGAGCGCGGGCATCGGTAGACGGGTAAGCCTAGACCAATTGGTCCTGACGACGCGGGCCTTCAACCCAAGCTCCTTCGCGCAGCGGAGAATCTCGGCGGCTCTGATAATAGTCCCGAATTGATGACGGATGCGCTCGGGATCCACGGCATGGCCGTTAAATCGGAGCATCATGACCAACGCGATCAACCCCTGATCGGGGGTTGCGCCAGTTGGCTCAAGGTGCTCGGGCATCCTCGCTCCGCATTGTATCGCGCAGTTGCGCTCCGGCAGTCACGGTGCAGTTCTCGCTGATTATGAAGATATGTCGTTTCGACGCTCGAGCGCGTCCTAGACGCAGCCGGTATCCGCAGAATTGGGCAGCATTCCGACTCGAAAAGGGCCTTCTCCATCCTAGGCCACGCACCGGTACCAAGTTGACGGCCGTCAATACCGGCGCATAGCGGCCGCCTATCATTCTGCTGATGGTTGTAGTTGCGACGAGATCAGCCTTGCACCGCTCGACCGAACACCATTCTGCAGGCGCTGGTGTCCGCCTTGCAGCGCGCCCTGTTTCGATCTCCAAACGAGGACCGCGGCGATGACGGAGCCTTCGTTCGATCTCACCGGCGATGTCGCGGTTTCGGTGGCGCGCTCAAGGCTGGGTCCAGAGACAGAAGTTCCGTCCTGGAGACGAGAACGGCCTGACGGATCGGGTCGACGCGCTCTGAAAGTGCTGTTTGCAAACAAGTTCTTCTTTCGTAACGGCGGCTCCGAAGTCGTGATGTTCGACGAGATGGAGTTGATGCGCAGGCGGAATGTCGACGTCATCGAGTTCTCCATGAATGACGATCGAAACATTCCATCACGCTTCCAATCGTATTTCGTTTCGCAGAAGTCGTATCGCGCATCATCCAGGCGCGAAAAGCTGAGATCGGCGCTGTCCTTCATTCATTCATCCGAAGCTGTCTCGCAGATCAGGCGCCTCATCCGAGATCAGAAGCCGGATGTACTGCACTGTCACAACATCTATCACCAGCTGACCCCCTCGATCGTCACGGCGGCCGCGGATATGGGGGTTCCCGTCGTTCTCACACTTCACGACTACAAGCCGGTATGCCCGGTGTACACACAGCTCAGCAACGGGCAGGTGTGTACGAGATGCGGGGAGGGCGCGTTCGAGACGATTCTCGCGCGCCGCTGCGCCGACGGTTCTCTTGGGCGCAGCGCTCTGCTTTGGGCGGAGGCGCGCTATCACGCGCTGCTCGGAAGCTATCATCGCGTCGAAAAATTCATTGCGCCGAGCAGGTTCATGTATGAAGCCATCGTGCGCAGGTTCGGTGCGGCCAAGGTGGTTCATATTCCGAATGGAATAGATGCATCGGGTGTCGATACGTCCGTCGGCGACGATGAATACGCACTGTATCTTGGTCGCTTGTCACCCGAGAAAGGCGTCGAGGATCTCCTTAAAGCCCATGCCGCAGCTCAAGGCGCCTGGCGCTTGGTGATCGCCGGCACTGGACCGCTCCTTGATGAGTTTCGGCGGAAGTACCCGGCGGTAGAGTTCAGGGGGCACCTTACGGGCAGCGACCTTGAACGAACGATCAGCGAAGCCGGGGTGATCGTGGTGCCTTCAATCTGGCACGAGAACAGCCCGCTCTCGATCCTCGAGGCGATGGCGCACGGTAAGCCGATCGTTGCGTCGCGCATCGGCGGAATTCCCGAGATGGTCAGGGAAGGGACGACAGGTCTGCTGTTCGACCCCGGCAATGCGTCTCAACTCGCCGAAAAAGTCAGAGATCTTCTGCTCGATCGCAGCCGGCGCGAAGCGTTCGGTCGCAACGCACGAAGAATCGTCGAGGACGAGTACTCGCTCGAGGATCATGGCTCGGCATTGTTCTCGTTGTACGAGAATCTGATTGCAACAGCTGGCTTACATAGGAAAGTTGGATCATAAAATGGACCTTACCGTCATTTCCACGTTCCGCTGCAACTCCAAGTGTCAGATGTGCTACATCTGGCAGAATCCAACCGAGCCGAAGGAAGAGGTGTCGCTGGCCACGCTGTCGAAGCTTCCGTCAGGCTTCGACAATTTGAACGTGTCGGGTGGAGAGCCGACGCTTCGCAAGGACCTCGGAGAGATCATCGATCTTCTCTATCCGAAGGCAAGAGTGACGGAGATATCGTCGAACGGGCTGCATCCCGAGCGCCTCGTTCCGATCATCAAGAAACATCCCAACATCAAGGTACGCTTCTCGCTCGAGGGTGATCAGGAGACGAGCGACAGAATTCGCGGCGAGAAGGACGGTTACTACACCAAGATCGCCGGGCTTCGTATGCTGCGCGAGGCAGGGGGCACCGACCTCGGCTTCGCCATGGTCATCCAGGACGAGAACGTCGATCAGCTCGTCAACGTCTACGAGTTCGCTCGCAAGGAGGGATTCGAGCTGGCGACGTCGACGCTCCACAATGCGTGGCAGTTCTACAAGAACGACAATTACTTCTACGACCGGAAGGCAGTCGCCCGGAAGGTCGAGGGGCTCATCTCGGCGATGCTCCGTAGTCCGAAGCCAAAGAACTGGTTTCGGGCCTACCTGAACCTTGGCCTGATCGAGAAGATCCTCGGTCATGACCGGCTGATCCCATGCAGCGCAGGCAAGGATTTCGCTTTCATCGACCCATGGTCGGACGTCTGGGCCTGCAACGTCCGCTCGGATCTGCCGATGGGAAATCTTGCGCGGGAGTCATGGGACGAGATCATGAACAGCGAGGTCGCTCAGCAGACACGCAAGAAGGTCGCGGGCTGTGGACAGAACTGCTGGATGGTGACCACCGCGCGGACCGCGATGCGATCCAACCTGGTCCCTCAGCTTCCGAAGAGCGATCCGCTGCTGTGGGTCCTCAAGAACAAGCTCAAGGTCTCGATGGGCAAGAGCATATGCTTTGATAGTTACATCAACTATTCCGACGTGCGCCCGTCGCCGCACGTCGAGCGAACGTCGTTCCTGAACAAGACCGTCAAGGCCCGGCTGGTCAAGGGCCGCGTGACGCCGGACGAGCATTACCCGTTGCGTACCTTTATGAACAATTAGATTGGAAGGAAGTCCAGATGAGCAGGCGTGAGATCTACATGTTCGGCTTCCGTGGCTTCCCTCAAATTCAGGGTGGTATCGAGACACACGCAGAGAATCTCGCACCAAGGGTGGTGGAGCTCGGCAGACGGGTTACCGTCTGCATGCGGTCGCCCTATGTTGCGTCGGATGTTCCCAAGGTGTGGAGGGGCGTGCGGGTCCTGCGGCTGTGGACTCTGAGCAACAAGTACCTCGAGACTCTGCTCCATTCCGTGGTCTGCGCCATTGTTGCAATGGTGCGGCGTCCGGCATTGGTCCATATCCATGGCATAGGTCCTGCGATCGTAACGCCATTGCTTCGTGCCGTCGGGCTGCGGGTCGTCGTCACGCATCATGGCGAGGACTACAACAGAGAGAAATGGGGCTGGGCGGCGCGCACGGTGCTGAGGACCGGCGAAGCTCTCGGAATGCGCTACGCCAGCAAGCGCATCGCGGTCAGCCGCAGCATCGGCGACCTCGTCATGTCCAAATACGGCAAACCCTGCGAGGTGGTGCCGAATGGCGTGGTGTTCTCGGACATGCCGCAGCAAAGCGAGAAGGTGGTCGAGCTGGGATTGGAGCCGGGACGATACGTATTGACGGTCGGCCGGCTCGTTCCCGAGAAGCGACAGCTCGATCTGTTGCGCGCATTCCTGGCGACGGCGCTGCCCGGATGGAAGCTCGCCATAGTTGGAAAGATCGACCACCGGAACGAGTACGCGGATCAGCTGGCTAGAGAAGCGGAAGGCCACCAGAACGTCGTCATGGCCGGGTTCCAGACCGGCGACGGCTTGCGACAACTCTACGCCCACGCCGCGCTGTTCGTCCTGCCGTCGTCGCATGAGGGGCTGCCGATCGTGCTGCTTGAAGCGCTCAGCTATGGATTGCCGGTGCTGGTAAGTGATATCGCACCCAACCTGGAGGTGGTTGCCGATCCCGAGCACATCTTCCATGTCGGTGATTGCGAGGAATTGGGTGCGAAGCTGCAGGCGCTGACGAAGACGCGTCCGAGCGCAACCGAGCGCGAAATCGTGCGCCGCGAGAGCGCCGTGCGGTACGATTGGTCCGATATCGCATTGCGCACGCTGGAGATCTACGATGACCTGCTCGGCCGCAAGCGGCAGCAGGGCAATCTGTCGCGCGCTGGCTGGGCCAGCAGCAGCGCAAGGTCGCGACAATCGGTATACGGCAGGCCCGCCAACAATTGAGCTCCCGCCAGCGGCCTCTCCGGCAAAGTCTGGCAGCATACTGGTGCGCGCCTTGCGTGATCCGGCTGACGTGACGCCGCGGCGGGGCTGGCGGCGCAGAGGATTGTGGCGGCTGCTCGGAGCCTGATTTCAGGTCGGGCGGCCTCGTTCTCAGCGCTGAGATCCCCGGCCTTTGTTATCGCCCCCAACTTTTGGCGATAGTTGCCGGTCGCGATCGATGGGCGGGCGTCCAAAGTCCGCTGCCCGCGATCGAAATCGTGGCGAGCCACCAGGTCTGCGACCGGATCCGATCGCTCGACCGGCCGCCGGCACGGGCTGGCTTTCTTCCATTGCCCAAATAATAGACATAGATTGGGGCTTCCGAAAGCCGTTGGACCCTGAGAGGCTCCGCGTTGGGGATTCGCAGGCCCGATGATGCTGGCCAGGTGTCGAAGCGCCGGGCGTTGCTGGAATATGTGAAAATGAACAGGGTGGATGGGCTAACGCCCGGTGAGATTGACGAGCGGATCGTTTCGATCATCGAACTGGCCGGTGAAGAGCTGATGCGCCAGTCCGATCCTTCGTTCGAGTTCGTGCCCGAGCGGATGAGAGGGGGGATATTGACCGTTCATCAGCGCCTGAAAGCGGAGCTTGCAGCGCTGCTCAATCTGCGGACCGTATACGGCGATCTGATCGTTTGTCGCGTTGTTGCCGGCGACTATCCCTGGATCCACAACCAGTTGTCGCCGTATCAACATTTGAGGCTCGCGTGGCTTCAGTTGACGCAGCTGAGCAGCATGTTCGATCGTTCATGGACCGAGCTTGATCGCCTTCACAACGAGACGATAGAGTTGCTTTCCATCGACGTCGAAAGGGACGTTGCTGATGGCTCTCCTCAAGCGGTTGAGCGGAGCGCGCAGGCAGATCGCTGGTTCGAAGTCATGCCGCAACCTGGAGCATCAGCGTCGGCGACCATGAGGATTGCAAGCGAGTTGTCGACTGACGTAGTCGTTGCGGAGTATTGCGACGCTGCGCGGCGCGATCTCTTGGAACAGATCGACGCGACCATACGAATCGTTGGTTCCAGCATTGCTTGTTTCTTGTCGCGCCACGGGGCCGAGCTGGTCGACCTCATCGGTCGTTACAACGACATGATCGAGAACATCCAGCTCCAGAAGTGACGCGAAGAGCTCGGACGATCGATAATACGAAAGCTCCATTCATCCGTCAGATTTGGCTTCATGGGGTCCGACTCGCAGGCGACTGGCCGTTACCTTGTCCGCAACGGAAACGAGTTCGTAGCTCACTCTTTGTCCTTCGATGAGCGTTGACAGTCCAGCTTCTTCGACGGCTGACATATGAACGAATATGTCCTTGCCTCCGCCGTCGGGCCTTATGAAGCCGTAGCCCTTGAACTTGTTGAACCAGACTACGAATCCGTTAGCCATACGTCGAGCCTAGACCTCTGCTTGCGTCAACCGCTGCTACGCCTTAGTCGGGGGAGGGGTGAGCTTCGTTCATCCAGATTGAGCCGGTGCTGCAGAATGCCGCGCACAACCGGAACTCTGCGCTGAAATCGTTTCCTCACATTCTCAATATGCGGCGTCCTGCCGTGCGAATATCCCGCGTCGATGCGCAGCGCGCCTTCTGGTTTGCCTACGTTGTAGGCGCAAGCGCCTCAATACATTGCGTCGGCCGATGAACCCAAAGGGCTACCCCGCATCTCGCTCTTGGATGCAAACTCATTGAAAATTGATTGCGTTCCAATAGGTCAGGTAAATTCAAAAGAGAATATGGAGGGCCTCTCAGCACACCTCACCGGGGCAACCGGCGGGGCGAGGGCGGTCCGCAACTGTGCGCGTGAGGGAAGACGTCAATCAGCGGCGAACATTGAAACAGAAATCAGCTCATGAGATGAAGAGATCGGAGCGAAAGCTTCAGCCTGCTGGCAATTTTTCTCACCGCTTGTGGCGTTCGTCCAAGTCGTCGTGAGACAGCGTGCAAGCTCTTCCCTTCCAAAATGAGCAACCGGACCTGCTCGATTTCGTGATGGCTCCATGGCGGAGCTAGCTTCTGCTTGTTGGTCTGCAGGGACGACACTGTCTCGCTCCTTTTCAGGCGGTTGAGAGGGCCTCTGCCGAAGGGGCAGCGCAGCAGATCTAGGTTGCGCAACTCCTCGCGGCTGCGTCTTTGCTGTTTGCTCCGGCGGCCCAGGACGTGCTCTCGCACGATCCCCGATGCTCCCGGACTGCCTTGCACGAAGGAAGCTATCGGAACAAGGCAGTGCGGAATCTGATCACCGTCAAGTTGCAGGATGGCCGCCGGCGTCGATGGCCTCCCCACCTTGTTCCACGTGCGATGATGGCGCTGCGAGGGCAATGTCGACTTCACGATGGGCGAGAGCGGCAAGCGTCGACGGTGCAGACGAATTCGTATCGACGCATCTTGCGCTGCTCGCCGCGAGTGCGCTCGCCTTCAAGCAGATGAATCCGGTGGTGGCGACGATCACTCGCGCGCTGAAGGATATGGATGGTCCCGCGAGATGACAGCCGAACGGGCTCGACGCGGTATAGCTGCCTGCCGCCTTCGTAAGCTGCGTGCTGGAATGAAATGCAGAGAGTTGAGCCATTAGGCGCGCTTATGTCGCGAATATTTACTTCCAATTTTACTTCGCGAAATCCCGTCAATAGCCTCAAGCGCAATTGATCACATCCGCAGGGATCGCTGAAGATCGTTGCGGCCGCTCATCGTAACCAACGAGGGTTGCCATGCTTGACAGGGACAAGGGGAATGTTGGTGCCAACCAAGCCGAAGCGGAGCCGGCGGAAGTAAGAAAACTGAGCCGCCGCAGGCTGTTGAAGAGTGCTGCAGCGGTCGCAGGCGCGGCCGTCGGCTCGGACGCGATCCGCGGCTTCCCGACCATCTGGGCGCAGGAGATCAAGGACATCGAGCTCCGCCACGTCGGCGTCTCCTATTCGGTGGTGAAGGCGATCGGCGACCAGGCCGCCAAGGATCTCGGCTTCAAGGTGACGATGCAGAACCTCGATACCTCCGCCGCCATCAACCGCTTCATAAGCCAGCCTAATACGGTCGACATCGCCGACGTCGAAGGCTGGCAGGCCAAGCTCGCCGCCAAGCGCGGCGTGATCCAGGGCATTCAGGTCAAGAAGATCAAGGAGTTCGACAACATCCTGCCGATCTTCACCAAGGGTGAGATCGACGGCCACAAGATCCCGCGCCAGGGCATCTCGCCCTATGAGGCCATGTACGTCGCCAAGCCCGATTCCACCGATCTGCACGACGGCGTCACCGAGTGGGCGACCTTCCTGCCGCAAGTCTACAACGCCGATTCCATCGGCTATCGTCCCGACCTCGTCGGCCACGAGGTGACCGAGTGGAAGGACCTGATCGATCCCAAGTTCAAGGGCAAGGCCGCGATCCTCGACGTGCCCGCGATCGGCATCATGGACGCAGCGCTCTGCTTCGAAAGTGCCGGCCTGATCAAGTACGGCAACAAGGGCAACATGACCAAGGGGGAGATCGACTTCACCTGCAACAAGCTGATCGAGCTGAAGAAGCAGGGCCAGTTCCGTGCGACCTGGACCACCTTCGACCAGTCGGTGCAGCTCATGGCTGCGGGGGAAGTGGTCATCCAGTCGATGTGGTCGCCGGCGGTCGCGGCGGTGCGCGTGAAGGAGATTCCCTGCGTCTACGCGCCGGTCAACGTCAAGAACGGCAAGGAAGGCTATCGGGGTTGGTGCAACGGCATGGGCCTGATGAAGCATCTCTCCGGCAAGAAGCTCGATGCGGCCTATGAATATCTCAACTGGTACCTGTCGGGTTGGCAGGGCGGCTTCGTCGCGCGCTACGGCTATTACAGCCCGGTGCCCTCGACCGCGAAGAAATTCCTGACACCGGCCGAATGGGCGTTCTGGTACGAGGGGCAGCCGGCGCCGGAGGTGGTCAACGATCCCTACGGCGTGCCGATGGAGAAGGCCGGCACCAAGCGTGACGGCGGCTCGTTCCTCGATCGCGTCAAGAACATCTCCTGCTGGAACACGCTGATGGACGAGGCGGCGTACATGAACAAGCGCTGGAACGACTTCAAGGTGGCCTGAAACCTGCTTTCCCTGACCTGAAGCGATGCACCGGCGCCGTCACGCGCCGGTGCGAGAAGACCGACTTCGAGGCGTTTGCCGCTATGCAGTCCAGTCAAACTCCGCCACGCGCAAATCTCGCCGGCTGGCTCTATGTCGCGCCGCTGGTCCTGGTGCTCGTGCCGTTCTTCGTGGCGCCGATTCTGGTGGTGCTGGCGGCGAGCTTCTTCGCCACCGACGGCTTTGGCGGGCTGACGCCGGGCTTCACGCTGGCAAGCTACGTCGAGGTCCTGCATTCGGCGCTGACGCTGAAGCTGTATCTGGCGACGATCAAGTTCACGGTCCTGACCTGGATCTTCACGTTGATCATCGGCTTCTTCGTCGCTTACTTCCTGGTGTTCCACGTCCGCAACCAACTGCTCGCGATCGGCCTGTTTCTCTTGTGCACAGTGCCGTTCTGGACCTCGAACATCATTCGGATGATTTCCTGGATTCCGCTCCTGGGCAAGGAAGGCCTGATCAACCAGGCGCTGCTTGGAATGGGCGTGATCCGTCAGCCGCTCGAGGTGCTGCTGTTCTCCGATCTCGCGGTGGTCATCGCCTATGTCCATCAGCTCACGATCTTCATGATCGTGCCGATCTTCAATTCCATGGCGCGGATCGACAAGAAGCTGATCGAGGCCGCGATCGACGCCGGCGCCAGCCGTTTCGACATCATGCGCCTGGTCGTGGTGCCGATGTCCAAGAGCGGCATCGCGCTCGGCACCATCTTCGTGGTCTCGATCGTGATGGGCGACTTCTTCGTGGTCAAGGTGATGTCCGGCGGCGGATCGGCGTCGGTGGTCAGCGCCTTCTACGAGGACGTCGGCGTGCTGCAATATCCGACCGCGGCGGCCAGTGCCGTGCTGCTGACGCTCGTGCTGGTTGCGATCGTCTCGCTGATCCTCCGCACCGTGGATATCCGGCAGGAGATCACGCGATGAGCGCGGTTCTCGCCGACATGCCAAAGTCCGACGTGTCGAAGACGGTCGCGCCCGCGACGACCAAGGCGATCGCGCCGAGCAAGGGCGGCCGGCCCTGGACGTTCTACGTGCTGGCGACGCTGTTTGCCTTCTATGTCATCGCGCTCTACGGCCCGATGTTCTGCATCTACATCCTGTCGTTCCAGGACATCCGTGGCGGACTTGTGTTTCCGATGAAGGGTCATTCGCTGCACTGGTTCGTCGACCTCTTCACGCAGGTGCGGACCGGCGACGTCAAGGGGTCTTTCGACCGCTCGATCAGGCTTGCGGTCATCGTCACCGTCATCACTGTGGTGGTCTCGTTCCTCGCCGGCCTCGGCTTTCGCAAGCGATTTCGCGGCGACACCTTTGTCTTCTACATGATGATCGGCAGCCTGGTCGCGCCCGGCCTCGTGCTCGGTCTCGGGACGGGACTTTTGTTCCAGGCGCTCGGGCTGAATGCGAGCTGGTACACGTCGGCACTGGGCGCGCAGCTGTCCTGGACGTTGCCGTTCGGCGTGCTCGTGATGTTCGCGGTGATGTCGCGCTTCAACCACGTCTGGGAGGAGGCGGCGTACGATCTCGGCGCCAGCCGTTGGCAGTCGATCCGGCTGGTGATGATCCCCGTGCTGGCGCCCGGTCTCGTCGCGGTTGCGCTGTTCGGCTTCACGCTGTCCTACGACGAGTTTGCGCGCAGCCTGCAGACGGCAGGCTCGCTGAACACGCTGCCGCTGGAAATCTGGAGCATGACTCTGAACGTCACCTCGCCCTCGCTCTACGCGCTCGGCACGGTGACCACCATCGTCTCCTTCGTCGTCATCGGTGCGAGCCTCGGCACCATCGTGCTGATCCAGAAGAGGCGCGGCAGCGCGACAAAGGGTTAGGAATGAAGAGCGATCGCGGCGATATCGAACTGGCGGGCGTCTGCAAGAGCTTTGACGGCGCGACCTACGTGGTCGACGGCGACAATCTGAAGATCGAGGACGGCGCCTATTGCTGCTTCATCGGCCCGTCCGGCTGTGGCAAGACCACGATCCTGCGCATGATCGCAGGCCATGACGACCCGACCGCCGGCGAGATCGTGATCGGCGGCCAGAACGTCGTCGGTCTTGCGCCGGTGCAACGGCGCACCGCGATGATGTTTCAGTCTTACGCGCTGTTCCCGCATCTGACCGTGCGGGAGAACATCGCCTTTGCGCTTCGCGTGCGCGGCCAGTCCAAGTCCGATCGGCTGCGCGCGGCGGATGCCATGATTGAGAAGGTCAGGCTGACGCAATTTGCCGACCGCTTGCCGGCCCAGCTTTCCGGCGGCCAGCAGCAGCGTGTGGCGCTGGCCCGGGCCGCGATCACCGAGCCGCGCGTGCTGCTGCTCGACGAGCCGCTGTCCGCGCTCGACGAGCAGCTCCGCGTCCAGATGCGCCAGGAGCTGCGGCGGATGCAGCAGGAGCTCGGCATCACCTTCATCCACGTCACCCATACCCAGCTCGAGGCGATTGCGCTGGCCGACCTCGTCGTCGTGATGGAGCAGGGCAAGATCAAGCAGGCGGGCCCGGCGCGCGACGTCTACGCCCATCCGCACGATCGCTATGTCGCCGAGTTCATGGGCGGTCAGAACGTGTTGTCGGGCCGCGTCGAGAAGGTCAACGGCGCGAGCTTCACGCTCGCGCAGGCAGCGCCTGATGGCATCGAGGTGTCGCTGCGGCCACGCTCGGCCGTCAGCGTCGGCGATAAGGTCGATATAGCGGTGCGCCGCGACGACGTCGCGCTGGTCCGGCCCGGCAGAGACTTGCCTCCGGGTTGCACAACCTCGCTGCCGAGCCGCGTGCTCGCGATCGAATACCAGGGCTATTTCGTCAAGGTCATGCTCGACACGGTGCCGGACGACGAGTTCGTCGCCTACGTGCCGGAAAAGACCTTCTTCGCAGATCCCTTCGCCATAGGCGATGTCGTGATGGCCACATGGGCCGCCGGCAGCGCGTTGCCACTCGCCTGAAGACCCGCCGCGCACAGGAGCATGACCGTGCAGATATCCTTTACACTCAACGGCCGCCCCACCACCGTGGATGTCGAACCGGCGACCCTCGTCGCCGAGCTGCTGCGCGAGCAGCTCAACCTGACCGGCACCCATATCGGCTGCGACACCAGCCAGTGTGGCGCCTGCGTTGTGCATCTCGACGGCCTGCCGGTGAAGAGCTGCACGCTGCTGGCGCCCGCGCTCGACGGCGCGACGCTGCTGACCATCGAAGGCCTGCAAGGCGCGCCGGGCTCGAACCTGATGCATCCGATGCAGGAGGCGTTTCGCGAGCATCACGGCCTGCAATGCGGCTTCTGTACGCCGGGCATGCTGATGACGGCGGTCGCGCTGGCTGCCGAGAAGCCCGACTTGACCGAGGCCGACGTCCGTCACGGCCTCGAAGGCAATATCTGCCGCTGCACCGGCTACCAGAACATCGTGGTTTCCGTCATGGCCGGCGCTGCCGCCATGAACGCCGCCAAGGGAGAGTGACCATGGGCAATGTGATCGGCATTGGCGCCGCGCCGAAGCGGAAAGAGGACCAGCGCTTTCTCACTGGCCGCGGCAATTACGTCTCCGACATCAAGCGCCCCGGCATGGCTGCAGGCGTGTTCGTGCGCTCGCCGCACGGGCATGCGGTCCTGCGTGGCATCGACAAGAGTGCGGCGCTGGCTGCGCCCGGCGTCATCGCCGTGCTGACCGGCGAGGACGTCAAGGCCGATGGGCTCGGCTCGTTGCCCTGCGGTTGGGGCATCTCGGATGCCAAGGGCGTTCCGATGAAGGAGCCGCCGTTCCCGATGCTGGCGCAGGGCAAGGTGCGCTTCGTCGGCGACATGGTGGCCTTCGTCGTCGCCGAGACGCCGGAGCAGGCGAATGTCGGGGCCGAGCTGTTGAAGATCGACTACGAGGTGTTGCCCTCGGTGGTCGGCCTGCTCGAAGCTGTCAGGCCGAATGCGCCGCAGCTTTTCGACGATGTTCCGAACAACGTCTGTTGCGACTGGGAGCTCGGCGACAAGGCCGCGGTCGAGACCGCGTTCAGGAAGGCTGCGCATGTTGCCAAGCTCAGCCTGGTCAATAACCGCCTGATCGGCAACCCCATGGAACCGCGCGCGGCGATCGCCGAATACGAGCCGGGCACCGATCGCTTCACACTGTGGACCACAAGCCGGTTCCCGCATGTCGTGCGCTTCCTGATGGGTGCCTTGGTGCTGAACATCCCGCAGCACAAGCTGCGCGTGGTGGCGCCGGATGTCGGTGGCGGGTTCGGCGTCAAGCAGTTCCACTACGGCGAGGAGGCCGTGATCACCTGGGCCGCCAAACGCGTCAGGCGGCCGGTGAAATGGGTGGCGAGCCGCTCGGAGGGCTATGTTTCCGACCGTCACGGCCGCGACCATGTCACGGAGGCCGAACTCGCGCTCGACGAGACCGGAAAATTCCTCGCCTTCCGCGTCAACACGCTCGCCAATATGGGCGGCTATCTCTCGACCTTCGGGCCCAACATCCCGACCAATCTCTACGGGCCGCTTCTCGGCGGCGTCTACACCACGCCCGCGATCTACTGCAACGTGAAGGTGGTGTTCACCAACACCGTGCCGGTTGACGCTTATCGGGGCGCGGGCCGGCCCGAGGCGACGTTCGTGCTGGAGCGCATCGTTGATGTCGCAGCGAGCGAAATGGGGATCGACCGCGTCGAGATCCGCCGCCGCAACATGATACCGAAGGAGGCCTATCCGTACCAGACGCCGGTATTGGTGCAGTACGATTCCGGCGATCCCATGGGCTGCCTCGACGGCGCGCTGATTGCCGCCGACGTCAAGAATTTCGGCATCCGCAAGGCGGCTTCCGCCAGCAAGGGCAAGTTCCGCGGGCTCGGTTACTCAACTTATGTCGAGGCCTGCGGCCTTGCGCCGTCGCGGTTCGCAGGGAGGCTCGGCGCGCGCGGCGGCCTCTACGAGAGCGCCACGGTGCGCGTGCATCCGACCGGCCAGGTCACGGTCATGATCGGCACCCACAATCACGGCCAGGGCCACGAGACGACCTTCGCGCAGATCGTCTCGGAGAAGCTCGGCGTCGCCTTCGAGAATGTCGACATCGTGTTCGGCGACACCGATCGGGTGCAGTTCGGCATGGGCACCTATGGCTCGCGCTCCCTCGTGGTCGGCGGCGCCGCGTTGTCGAAGGCGACCGACAAGGTGATCGCCAAGGGCAAGAAGATCGCGTCCCATCTGCTCGAGGCGGCCGAGGTCGACATCCAGTTCGAGGCAGGAAAGTTTTCGGTCGCGGGCACGGACCGCAGCAAGACCTTCGAGGAGATCGCCGGCGCGGCCTATGTGCCGCACAATTATCCGCTGGAAGTGCTGGAGCCGGGGCTGGAGGAGCAGGCCTACTACGATCCCGTCAACTTCACCTATCCCGGCGGCTGCCACATCGCCGAGGTCGAGGTCGATCCGGAGACGGGCACGGTCACGCTGGTCAACTACACCGCGGTCGACGATGTCGGCACGGTGATCAATCCGATGATCGTCGAGGGGCAGTTGCACGGCGGCATCGTGCAGGGCGTCGGCCAGGCGCTGTTCGAGAATGCGGTCTATGACGAAGGTTCAGGGCAATTGCTGTCGGGCTCGCTGATGGACTACTGCATGCCGCGCGCCGATCATCTGCCGATGATGAAGGTGGCGACCCATTCCACCCTGTGCACGCATACGCCGATGGGCGTGAAGGGATGCGGTGAGGTCGGAACCATCGGTTCGCCGGCGGCGGTCATCAACGCGGTCGTCGACGCGCTCTCGCATCTCGGCGTCACCCATGTCGACATGCCGGCCACGCCGAACCGGATCTGGCGCCTGTTGCAGAACGCGTCGCTGCCGGTCGCCGCGGAATAGGGAGGATGACAATGAAGCCGTTTGCCTATCACCAGCCTGACCAGATCCCCGATGCGGCCAAGCTTCTCACCTCGATCGAGGACAGCAAACTCGTTGCCGGCGGCATGACGCTGATTCCGACGCTGAAGCAGCGGCTGGCCAATCCGCCTGCGCTGGTCGATCTGTCGAAGCTCGGGGCGCTGAAGGGCATCACCGATGGCGGCGCGACGATCACGATTGGCGCAATGACTCCGCATGCGGTGGTCGCCGCCTCCAGGCTGGTCCAGACAAGAATCCCGGGGCTCGCCGCGCTGGCCTCGATGATAGGCGATCCCGCGGTGCGCAGCCGCGGCACCATCGGCGGCTCGGTCGCCAACAACGATCCCGCGGCTGACTATCCCGCCGGCGTGCTCGGTCTCGGCGCCACCATCATCACCAGCGCGCGCGAGATCGCGGCCGACAAGTTCTTCCTCGGCCTCTTCGAAACCGCGCTTGGGCCCGGTGAGATCATCACGGCGATCCGTTTTCCGGTGCCGTTGAAGGCCGGCTACGCCAAGTTCAAGGCGCCGGCCTCCCGCTATGCGCTGGTCGGTGTGTTCGTCGCCAAATTCGCCGATGGTGTCCGCGTCGCCGTGACCGGCGCCGGTTCAGGCGTCTTTCGCGTGCCGCCGATGGAGGACGCGCTGTCGTCCAATTTCGATCCCTCGGCCATCGCCGCGATCAAGATCGATACGGACGGTCTGACCTCCGACATTCATGCCGAAGCCGATTACCGGGCGCATCTCGTCACGGTCATGGCCAAGCGCGCCGTCGACGCGGCGCTCAGCTAGCTCTTTGGGATTGATGATGACTGATGGTTCCGGCCGAACGGCCTTCCCGCCGGCGCCGACTGGCCTTGGTGCGCTCTCTGTTGCCGAGATCATGGCCGGCTACCGGCGCAAGGCGTTCACCCCGCGCGATGTGGTCGACGACACCATCGATGCGCTGCAGGCGACGAATGAGGCCTGCAATGCGGTGGTGACGCCGATGTACGAGCAGGCGAGGGTAGAGGCGGACCGGCTCACCAGGGAAATGAGTTCGGGCGAGGCCAAGGGGCCGCTTGCCGGTGTGCCAGTTACGATCAAGGATCTCGTCTTCGTCGCGGACGTGCCGGCCTATGCCGGCTCGCCGATGAACAAGGCGTTCGTGCCCAACGTCGATGCCGCCGTGGTCTCGGCGCTGAGGGCGTCCGGTGCGATCATCACCTGCAAGACCACCACCTGCGAGTCCGGCTACAAACTGACGGCGGACAGCCCGGTCACCGGCACGACGCGGAATCCCTGGAATCCCGGCCGCACCAGCGGCGGTTCCAGCGGTGGCGCAGCGGCCGGTGTTGCCGCCGGTTGCGGGCCGATCGCGATCGGCACCGATGGCGTCGGCTCGATCCGCGTGCCGTCGTCCTTCTGTGGCGTGTTCGGACTGAAACCGACCTTCGGCCTGGTGCCGCGCTCGCCAGGCTTCTCGCCGCCGTCCTGGGCTTCGCTCGCCCATACCGGGCCGATCACGCGCACCGTCGCGGATGCCGCGCTCACCTTGGAGATCATCGCTGCTTACGACCTGCGCGACCCCGCGAGCCTGCCGGTGTCGCCACGCCGCTTCGACACCAACGCGGCGCCGTTGGACGGCATTCGCATCGGCGCCAGCGCCGATCTCGGCTACGCCGCTGTCAGCCCGGATGTTCGTGCCGCGTTCAGCAAAGCGCTGGCCGTTCTCGACGGCTGCGGCGCGCAGATCACCCTGGACGGCCCTGGTCTCGATCCCGGCATTCTGGAGCACACGCTGAAGCCGATTGCCTTCACCGAGCAGGCGGCGGCGGTGGCGACCAGGACCGCTGCCGATCTCGCAAGCTCGGAGACCGACTACCGTGATGTCGTCACGGCAGGCCGGCGTTTCAGCGGCACGGACTACATCGAGGCCGGCTACCGCCGGGGCCAGGCGCGCAATGCGTTCGTAAAGCTGTTCGAGCGTGTCGATGCGCTGGTGACACCGACGGTCGCGGTGACCGCGTTCGAGGCCGGGCGTATCGGTGTCGATACGATCGACGGCTGCAAGGTCGATTCGCATCTCGGCTGGTCGCCCTTCACCTGGCCGATCAATCTTGCCGGCCTGCCGGCGGCGACGTTGCCCTGCGGTTTCGACCGCGACGGCCTGCCGGTCGGTCTCCAGATCGTCGCGCCCTGGCTCGACGAACCCACGATCTTCCGCATCGCCGCCGCCTTCGAGCAGGCGCAACCCTGGGCCAAGTTCTGGCCACCGCTGGCTTTACGCGAATCGGACCGAGCGCGTACCAAGGCGTGACGGGCCATGGTGGAATCCTGCTGCTGTTTTGCCCGACATGTCAAGCTAAGCCGCCGCCAGCGCATGGCCTCATTGTCACCCGCGTAAGTCCTTGATCCGACTAGCTCCGTCTACTGTGCATGGGGTTGTTTTCCCACTTTTTGTGGGAGAGCGAGGGACGCGTGCAATCTTGTCGTCTCAGGACAGCTCGATCGGCATACCCCTGCCGCTGAGCTCTTCGTCCAGGCGCAGGTAGTGCGCGAGGTAGTCGTGCAGGGCGGTTGCTGCTTTCGAGGTCGCGCCGCTCGACTTGTAGAGCAGCAGCTCGATCTTCGGCAGCGGTGGAAGGCCTTCGTTCGGCCCGATCTCGCGCATTGCCGGCACCAGCGCGCTGCGCCCGAGCACGGTAACCGCCATGCCTGCGAAGGCCGCGGCCTGAAGGCCGCCGACGCTTTCGCTGACACAGGCGATGCGCCAGCGCAGGTTTGCGCGTTCCAGCGTATCGATGGCGTAGTCGCGATAGATGTTGCCCGGCGGCAATAGCGCGAGCGGGATCGGACGTTCCTGATGCGCGGCGGATTGTTCGCCGGTCATCCAAACCAGTTGCTCTCGGCGAACCACCTGGCCGCCGGTGAAGTCGTTCATGCGGGTAACGAGCGCGATGTCGACATCGCCGCGCTTGACGAGGCCGACCAGCGGCGTAGAAAGCGCGCAGTTGAGCTCCACCTGCACGCGCGGAAAGGATTTCCGGAACACGCTGAGGATCTGCGGCAGCATGAACGCGGCGTAGAGATCGGGCGTGCCGAGCACGACCTGGCCCTCGATCTCCTGTGACGCCAGCTGCGAAATCAGCTCGTCATGCAACCTCAGGATGGATTTGGCGTAGGTGAGGACGGTGGTGCCGTCGTCGGTCAGCGTCAACCTGCGGCCGCCATGCTCGAACAGCTGCTTGCCGGTCAGCTCCTCCAGCCGCTGCAATTGAAGGGTGATCGCAGGCTGGGTGCGGCCAAGCCGTCGCGCCGTCTCGGTGATGCTGCCGGTCTCGACCACCGAGATCAGAGACCGGAGCATGCGGATGTCGAGACTGATGAGGTTCATGCGGCGTCCATGTCGCCCAGAATTTATGCAAGTTCCGTGCTACCTCTCGCGAGCTTGTCGGTGACGATCTTGTTGCCGGCGCGAGGAGGAAGTGGCGGCCTTGCCGTCACAGGCGCCGCTGACACCATTGTTGCCTTCGATCACAATGTTGAAGACTGGAGTTAGCGGGATCGGACGGCACACCGAGCCTACGAAGTAGCCCGCGGGCGAAGGCCATCAATCGTGGATCAGTGTTTCTTGTCCGCGAACCGGGTATGAATGCGCGGAGGCACGGTCGCTAAGCAACTCCGAGAGCAGGCCCGTCAGGACTGTGGCATCTGATGCGCCCAGCCTGTTCAAAAGGTTCTGCTGAATGGATTTGATGATTGGGCCGATGTCCTTGAATTGCTCCGCCCCTCGCTGCGAGAGGAAAATCAGGACCCTGCGCCGGTCATGTGGATCGGGCGCGCGATAGACCTGCGCCGACTCGACCATTCTGTCGATGATCTTTGTGAGCGTTGGACCGTCGACCAAGAGGCGGGTTGCCAGATCGCCCATCGGCATCCCGTTTTCTTCGGACAGCGCCTCGAGCACGCGGTACTGGTGAAGAGATAGGCTTCGTGGCTTGAGCTTCGCTTCCAGCATCTGCTCAAGCCGGCGATTCACACCTCGGATGAGTTCGGGGAGGTCCACGTTGCACCCTCAGCGAATTATTTGATATTTCAATATTTGCATTGGAACGTAACGAGGAGCAAGCGAAAAGCAGGTTTGCGCGCAACTGCCTAGGGAAGGGGCGAATGCATCGGCTGGCGCCGCGAAAAAGGGCATGTTCCCTTCAGGATCGAGCGTTCTCGTCGTCAAACGGGCCGTAGCGGCACAGGATTGCCGTTGGCACGATTCGTGAGTGTTCTGTGCACGGAAAGTGCGGAGACACCATCGTTGCGTAGCGTCCGGATATGTCTGCTCATCCCGCAGAGCGGCGCTGCGGGGCTTTGGGCCCCGTCAGCCGAGGCGTGCGGACGCTTGGCCGTCGACGAGATTAACGCCATGTCCGGTGTCCTTCGCCGTCCCGTCGAATTGCACGTCGTGAACGCCGGAGAAACCGGCCCAAGTGCGGGATGGGCCGCGCAAGATGCAATTGACATCGATCGTGTCGACGGCATCGTCGGAATGTTGCCGAGCTTCGCGCGCGATTTCGTGGCGCGCGCGGCCCGTGGTCGCGTTCCGTTCATATATACGCCGCAGTTCGAAGGCCGCTCATCGACGCTGGACGTCATGGCGACCGGTGAGACCGCAGAAGAGCTGCTTTCTCCCGCGATTCAATGGCTTTCGGAGACGAGGCGTGCGCGCCGATATTTTCTTTGCGGCAATGACTACGTATGGCCTCGCTCATCGCTTCAGATTGCGCGCAGGTCGATTGCCCGCTTGGGCGGCACGGTGACGGGTGAATACTATCTGCCGGTCGGCCAGCATGACTTCGACGAGATACTGGACCGGATCAAGGCAACGGGCTCGGACGTCGTTCTTCCGTATTTCCTTGGCTCTGACTGCATCGCATTCAATCGCGCCTTCTCTGCGGCGGGGCTGAGTTCGCGCGCGCTGCGGTTTTCCTCGGCGATCGACGAAACTGTGGCATACGGCCTCAACGCAGATGAAACCGAGAATCTCTACGCCGCTTCGGGCTACTACGGGTCGATCCGCTCACGTAACAATGGCGCGTTTCTGGAGCGTTATCATACGGCATTCGGCGATAGTCCGCCTCCCGTGAATGCCTTTGGTGAGTCCTGCTACGAAGGCATTTACTCGCTCGCGTCCCTGATCGAGGAGGCCGCCAGTCTCGACGCGCGCAAGTTGACGCGTCTGTACGGAAGGACGCTCCAGCGACGCACGGCACGAGGCGACCTGGCGCAATCGGTGGTCGGCGGCCGCCATCCGATCTATCTGGCTCAGCTCGATGGGCACGATTTCTCTATCATCGCGCGGCGATAAAATAGCTTGCCTTTTCAAATATTGTATTAGTAATATTTTCCATCTCAAGGATTGATGGGGACATATATGACTTTCTCCCGCCGTCGCTTCCTGCAGCGCTCAGCAATTGCAACGACGACGTTGATTGCCGCACCTGCAGTCTTCCGCTCCGGCGCCTTTGGCGCCGAGAACCCGATCGTCGTCGGCAGCCTTCATGACCAGTCTGGTCCGATCGCAGCGTCCGGCACGCCCATGGTCTACGCGCTCCAGCTTGCTGTGGACGAGATCAATGCCGGCGGAGGATTGTTGGGACGCCCGTTGAAGGTCATCCACTACGACACCCAGTCGAACATTCAGATGTACTCGCAATTCGCGCAGCAGCTTGCGGTGAAAGACAAGGTGGATGTCGTCCATGGCGGCATCACTTCGGCCTCGCGCGAGGCGGTGCGTCCGACCTTCGATCGCTTCAAGGTGCTGTACTTCTACAACGTCCTCTACGAGGGAGGTGTCTGCGATCGTAACACCTTCTGTACCGGTACCACGCCTGCGCAGACCGTGGAAAAGCTGGTGCCGAGCGCGATGAAGAAGGCCGGCAAGAAAGCCTACATCATTGCCGCCGATTACAATTACGGTCAGATCACCGCGAAATGGATGACCAAGTACGTCAAGGACAATGGCGGCGAGGTGCTGGCGACCGACTTCTTCCCGCTCGACGTCACCAATTTCGGTACGACGATCTCGAAGATTCAGGCGGCAAAGCCCGACCTCATCCTGTCGGCACTGGTCGGCGGCAATCATACGGCCTTCTACCGGCAATGGACCTCGGCCGGCATGAAGGGCAAGATTCCGATCGCGTCGACCACTTTCGGTCTCGTCAACGAGCCGACCACACTCGATGCGGCCGAAAGCGATTCCATTCTCGGCGCCTACGGCTACTTCGAGGAGCTTACCACGCCGGCCTCGAAGAGCTTCGTCGAGAAGATCAAGAAGGCCCATCCCGACTCGCCCTATGTCAGCGAGCTGGCTGCCTGCACCTATGAGGGCGTCATGCTTTGGGCTGCCGGCGTGAAGAAAGCCGCCAGCATCGATCGCATGAAGGTGATTGCCGCGCTGGAGGACGGGATCGCTTTCGATGGCCCGAGCGGCAAGGTCACCTTGGACAAGCCGACCCATCACACCACCCGCAATGCGTTTCTCGCGGAGGTAAAGGACCGCAAATGGTCGGTGCTGGAGAGTTACTCCGACGTCAAGCCGGCCGATACTGCCAGTGTCTGCGATCTCGTCAAGAATCCGAACGACACCAAGCAGTACATCATCAATCTCTGATGTTAGCCGGGCCTCGCCACCGGCGGGGCCCCGTGACTTCGAGGGGACCGAAAGAATCCAAGAATGGCGATCTACCTCATCGTCGCGCTCGACGTCCTGAATGGGATATCGTCGCTGTTCCTGTTGTGCCTCGGACTGGCGATCATCTTCGGCATGATGAAGATCATCAATCTTGCCCATGGCGAGTTCATCATGCTCGGCGCCTATGCGACTGTCATATCGGCCAATGCAGGCGTGAATATCTGGATCGCGATGCTGGTCGTTGCTCCGCTCTTCGTAGGTCTCGTAGGTCTCGTCATCGAACGGTGCCTTATTCGCTTTCTCTATGGTCGCCTCGTCGATTCGATGCTCGCGACCTGGGGGCTCAGCCTTCTCATCATCGGGATCGTCACTACGATCTACGGCAACACGCAGCAGGGCGTGCCGACTCCTCTCGGTGGCTTCTCCATCGGTTCGTATCAGTCGAGCTATTACACGCTGTTCCTGGCCGGAATGGCGGTGGTCATGATGGCCGTGGTCTACGGCGTGATGAGCTACACCCGCTTCGGCCTGATCGCCCGCGCGACGATGCAGAACCCGGCAATGGCGGCCACGCTGGGCGTCAATCCGGCGCGGGTCTACATGAGCACGTTCGCGGTCGGGGCGGCCATCACAGGTCTCGCCGGAGGCTTGCTGGCTCCGGTTTCGGGCATCACGCCCGGCATGGGCGGCGCCTACGTCGCCAAGGCCTTCATGACCGTCGTCGGGGGAGGCGCTGCCATTCTGTCGGGGACGATGTCGGCGGCGAGCCTGTTCGGTGCTGTCAATCAGGTCGGCGCCTTCTTCACCACGCCGGTCTATGGCGAAGTCCTGGTGTTCACGGCCGCAATCGTGCTGATCCGCCTGCTACCGCAGGGAATTTCCGGCCGCTTCTTCAAGGGGAATCTGTAATGACCATCCGCTTTCGCCTTGTGGCTCAGGCGGTTGCCGTCCTTATCGCGATCATCGCGATCGCACTGATCCCGAGCGTCATCGAGCTGTTCGCGATGATGCAGTTGACGTTGTTCGCGGCAATGGCGGTGCTGGCGCTTAGCCTCGCCTTCATCTGGGGCTTTGGCGGCATCCTGTCGTTTGGACAGACGGCCTTCTTCGGCCTCGGCGGCTATGCCTACGCAATATCAGCGATCAATTTCCAGGATTCCACGCCGTCGATCCTGCTCGCCATTATCATTCCCGCGTTGTTCGCCGCGATCCTCGGCTACTTCATCTTCTTCGGCCGTATCTCCGACGTCTATCTCGGCGTGATCACGCTCACCGTGACTCTGATCCTGTTCAACTGCGTCAACTCGACCTCGGGCGACGAGTACAGGATTGGCAAGGCGTTGCTCGGCGGCTTCAACGGCATCCCGGCCGTGCCGACCTTCAACGTTCCATTCTATCCCGACCAGATCCTCTCGCCCGAACAATCCTGGTGGGTGACGGGTGGGACCTTGCTCGGGATATTCCTGCTGCTGCGTCTGCTGCTGTCTCTACCAGCGGGACGCGTCATCGTGGCGGTGCGTGAGAACGAGGTTCGTGCCTCGCTGCTCGGTTACGACCCACGGAAGGTCAAGCTGCTCACTTTCATTCTGAGCGGCGCGATCGCGGGGCTCGCTGGTGCGCTCTACGTCAACTGGGGCGCGTTCGTCGGGCCGACCATCTTCAGCCTCTCGTTGTCGGCGGAGATCATCATCTGGATCACGGTGGGCGGGCTCGGCACGTTGCTGGGTCCCATCGTTGGCTGCGTGCTCATCGAATACATCGTCGCCTATATCGGCTCGCAGCAGGCTCTGAACTCCAACCTCGTGCTTGGTGCCGTGCTGGTCGTCTTCGTGCTGCTGCTTCCGAAGGGACTCGTGCCGACGGCGCGCGACCTGCTGATGCGGCTCGTGCCAGCTCCAGAAGCGAAGGCGCAGCCCATAGATGATCAGGTGCCGCCATCAGTGGCCGCGTCTCACATGGCCGGAGCCGAATGACCATGGCGGACCTCGTACCCCTCCTCAAGGCAGAGCACCTCACGATGCGCTTTGGCGGTGTCGTCGCCAATGACGACATCACCTTCACATTGGAAGAGATGGAGCTGCGCTGCCTGATCGGGCCCAATGGCGCGGGCAAGAGCACTTTCTTCAAGACGCTGACTGGACAGCTTGTGCCGACGTCGGGTGCGATTGCGTTTCGCGGTCAGCCGATCGCCGGCAAGCTGTCGCACGAGATCGCCCGCATGGGAATCGGCATCAAGACCCAGGTGCCGAACGTCTTCAACGGTCTCTCGGTGCGAGAAAACATCTGGCTCGCCGTTCGGCGGAAAGCGACGCCGCGCGCCCAGGGGCCCGCGGTCGATGCGGTATTGCAGATGATCCGGTTGACGGATCATGCCGATCGCATCGTGGCGACGCTGTCACACGGCCAACGGCAATGGGTCGAAATCGGCATGGTGCTTGCGGCTGAGCCGGAGTTGATCCTGCTCGATGAACCGGCCGCCGGGATGACCGACGAGGAGACACTGCACACAGCCGCCATCATCCGCGAGATCAACCAGACCCGCGCCATCATCGTCGTCGAGCACGACATGGAGTTCATCAAGCAGATCGCAAAGAAGGTGACGGTCTTTCATCAGGGGCGGGTGCTGGTCGAAGACACCGTGGACAAGGTCCTGGCGGATCAGCGCGTGCGCGACGTCTATCTCGGCAAGAAGGTGGCGGCATGAGCGCGCTTCTCGAGGTCCGGGATCTACGATCGGGCTACGGCCGCATTCCAATCCTGTTTGGTCTCGACATGACGGTTCAGGATGGCGAGTATCTCGGTATTCTCGGCCACAATGGCATGGGCAAGACCACGACGCTGCGTGCGCTGATGGGGCATTTGCCGACGACGGGTGGCACCGTCACGTTCGCCGGCAAGCCGATCACCCATCTCAAGCCGTACGAGCGGTCCCGGCTTGGCATCGGGCTTGTGCCGCAAGGACGAGAGATATTTCCCGACCTGAGCGTCCTTGAGAACCTGCGAATGGGCCTGGCGGCGGCGCCGAAGGAGGACCGATCGGTCATCGACGCGGTGCTTCAGGACTTTCCGCGCCTGGTGCGGCTGCTCGACCGACGCGGTGGGGCTCTCTCGGGCGGCGAGCAGCAATTGCTGGCATTGGCGCGCTGTCTCTGCACGAAGCCCCGGCTGATCCTGCTGGACGAGCCGACCGAGGGTATCCAGCCATCGATCATCGAAGAGATCGTCGAGACGCTGCTCGCGCTGAAGAAGCGGTGGAACATGTCGCTGATCGTCGTCGAGCAGAACCTCGAGTTCATCACCTCACTGTCGGACCGGATTCTCAATATCCAGAAGGGGCGCATCACCGGAGAGCTCGACCGAGAAAGCCTTCTGGCTCGGGACGGCGCGATGCATCCAAACTAGGTTCAAGTTCCGGCGCGGCTGCGCCGGTCGTTACGATCGCTGGTTCTCTTGCTGCCGGCTTGTCCTCACAAGAAAGGATGACTTATGTCTATCAAACGCCCGACTGCCGAAGATGTCGCCGAGCTCGCCGCGAGCCTGCACATGAACATGACCGTCGAAGAAGCCGGAAGCTATCTTGCCCTCATGGGCGGGATGTTCGACGCCTACGACGTCATCGACGAGCTGCCGAACCCGCTGCCGCCGGTCAAATATCCGCGCATGCCGGGCTCCAAGCCGATGCCGAAGGACAACAAGTACGGCGCGTGGGCGATTAAGACGGAGGTCAAGGGTGCGGCGAGCGGCAAGCTCGCGGGTCGTACCATCGTGCTGAAGGACAACGTCGCCCTGGCCGGGGTCCCCATGATGAACGGCTCGACGACGCTCGAAGGCTTCATTCCCGCGGCCGATGCGACGATCGTGACCCGGATTCTCGATGCAGGCGGCACCATCGTCGGCAAGGCCGTGTGCGAGCACTTCTGCCTGTCGGGCGGCAGCCATACCTCCAATCCTGCACCGGTTCACAATCCCCTCAAGATGGGCTATTCCGCCGGCGGATCCTCGTCGGGAAGTGCCGCGCTGGTCGCAGCCGGCGAGGTCGACATGGCGATCGGCGGCGATCAAGGCGGCTCGATCCGGATCCCGGCATCCTATTGCGGCATCTACGGCATGAAGGCGACGCACGGGCTCGTGCCGTATACGGGCGTGATGCCGATCGAATCGACCATCGACCACACCGGCCCGATGACGGCCAACGTCGCCGACAACGCGCTGTTGCTGGAGGTGCTGGCCGGCGCCGACGGGCTAGATCCGCGCCAATATGCGCCGAAGGTCACGAGCTACACCGAGATGCTCCGCAAGGGGGTCAAGGGCATGAAGATCGGCATCCTCAAGGAGGGATTTGCCGTTGCGAACATGCAGGAAGGCGTTGCGTCCAAGGTGAAGGCCGGCGCAGAGCGTTTCGCAAAGCTCGGCGCCAGCGTGTCGGAAGTTTCGATTCCCGAACATCTTCATGCACTCGCGGCCTGGAACCCGATCACGCTGGAAGGATTCCTGGTCCAGATGATGATCGGCAACGGCATGGGCTTCAACTGGAAGGGCCTCTATGACGTGGGCCTGCTCGACGCCCACTCGGGTTGGCGTACCCGTGCCGACGACCTGTCGGAAACGCTCAAGCTCACAATGCTGGTTGGGCAGTGGGGCGTCAGCCATTATCGCGGTCGTTACTATGCCAAATCGCGCAACATCGCGATCGCTGCCAAGGCGGCCTATGATGCGGTATTCGGCTCTTACGATCTGCTGCTGATGCCGACCTTGCCCTGTGTCGCCACGCCGATCCCGGCCAAGGATGCGCCGCTCGCCGAGATTGTCCAGCGTGCCTTTGAAATGACGGCCACGACCAGTCCGTTCGACGTGACGGGTCATCCGGCGATGACCATTCCCTGCGGCCTGTCGGACGGCCTTCCGGTCGGCTTGATGCTGATCGCAAAAGACTATAACGAGGCGAGCATCTACCAGGCGGCGAGCGCCTTCGAAGCCGATGGTGATTGGAAGAAATTCTGATGATCACCATTACCGCCGTGATCAGGGCGAAGTCCGGGCACGAGACCACGATGCGCGACGCGCTGATGGCCGTCGCCGAAAATGTCGCGGCTAACGAGCCTGATACGATCGGATTCTTCATCTCGCAGAGCGAGGACGATCCGTGCGTGTTCACGACGTACGAGCGATTTTCCGACAAGGCCGCGATGGATCGCCACAACAGCTCGGCGGTCGTCGCGACCTTCTTCGGAATTGCCAAGCCCATCCTGGATGGCGAGGTCACTTTGGTGACCTCAAGGGAGGTGTCGGCAACGATGCGCTGAGCCGGGTCCATTTGCAGTTCGCGGGAGGATATCGTGACGTTACGGCTTCACGGCATCATCGGACGGTCCGACGACGCAGCCTATGCAGGCCGTCTTCACCACGTCGAACATCATGGCGGGATCGAGCTCCTGTTCGTGCCGCCGTCAGACGTCGGCCGCAAGCGCTTTCGCTTGACGACCGACCGCGGCACCGACTGCGCCGTCAGCCTGGACCGGGACGAGGACCTGGTCGACGGGGCATTGCTGTTTCTCGCACATGATCGCGCCATCATCGTCCGCTTCGGCGAGCAGGAATGTTGGCGATTGAAGCCCGCTAACCAAGCTGCCGCGCTGAAGCTGGGCTGGAATGCCGGAAATCTGCATTGGCGGGTCCGTTTCGAGAATGATGTTCTCGTCGTTCTGCTCGATGCTCCGCTCGACACTTACCGGGCACGGATCAGGCCGCTGCTCGAGGCAGGCGAGATCGTGGAGAGTGACGCTGTTTGACAAATCGCAAACGCTGGCCTTGTTGCAGCTCGGGGACAGTGCCTACCCGGCCGGCGGCTTTGCGTTCTCCTGGGGGCTGGAAGGCCTTGCTGCGGACGGCATGCTTGGCAATCGCGGCGAACTCGATCAGATCATCGCGGACCAGCTCGAGCGGCGCTGGGCAAGCATGGACCGTGTTCTGCTGCGCCAGGCCTTTCGGGCAGAGGATTGTGTGGCCATCGCGCGCGTGGATCGCTTGGCCGAGGCGGCAACACCCTCGGCCGAAATGCGGGAGGGATCGCGGCGGGCGGGCAGGGCGCTACTCGGGGTATGGTTCAGGCTCGATGGACCGCTATCGGTCGCCTACCGTGGCTTGGTGTCGTCGGACACGAGGCTAGGCCATCTGGCCGTTGTGCAGGCCGTCGTCGGCCGGGACGCGGGGCTCGGCCTGGAGGCCGCAGAGCTGGTTTCGGGCTGGACGCTCGTAACCGGCCTTGTCAGCGCAGCCGTAAGGCTCGGGATCATCGGCCACATCGAGGCGCAGCGCAGCCAGGAAGCCGCACGCATGTTGCTGGCGCGACTGCTCGAGGAAACTCCGCCGCCCGATGCGCTGCCTGCGAGCTTCACGCCGTTCATCGACATCGCGGTTTCGCGCGGACCGCTGCGACATGTCCGCATGTTCACGACTTGAGAGGATGCTCTTCCATGATGAACCTTTCACCGACCGAGATGGACCGCCTCGTCATCTTCAATGCCGCGCAAATGGCGCGCCGCAATCGGTCGCTTGGAATCCGGCTGAGCCATCCGGAGGCGGTCGCCTACATCACAGACGAGGTCATGACCGCGGCGCGCCGTAACCTGCCTTACGCAGAGATCCGCGACATGGCAGGCCGATTGTTGACATGGGACGATGTCGAGCCGGGCGTCGGGCAGATGATTCCGATGCTCTATATCGAATGCATGTTCGCGGAAGGGACCAAGGTGATGGCGCTTTTCGAGCCGGTCGGTCCCAGTGACACTTCGGTCGTGGACGATATCGTGCCCGGTGAGATCATCCCGGGTGACGGAGACATTGAGAGCTTCGCGAGCCTAGCTGCGATCACCATCGATGTCACGAATACCGGCGACCGTGACGTGCAGGTTCGCAGCCACACCCATTTCTTCGAGGTCAATCGCGCTTTGCTCTTCGATCGCGCGGCGGCCTGGGGCAGGAAAGTCGACCGTCCCGCGGGGGCCGGTATCCGTTTCGAGCCGGGGGTCACCAAGTCCGTGCGGCTGGTCCCGATCTCGGGTGATCGCGTCGTGCATGGGCAGGCAGGTCTCGTCAACGGTTCGTTGGATGCGCCGTCGGCGAGGGATGATGCGCTTCAGCGTGCTCGCGCCCGCGGCTATCTGGGAGCCTGACCATGGCCACACTGTCACGCAGGGCCTACGGCGAACTCTACGGGCCCACCAAGGGCGACCTAGTGCGATTGGCCGACACAAGTCTGCTCGCCGAGATCGAGCACGACTACACCACCTACGGGCACGAACTGCTGGTTGGTGCGGGAAAGAACCTGCGCGATGGCGAAGGCGTCAACGCCTACAGGACTGCCTCGCACAAGGCTCTTGACGTTGTCATCAAGAACGCCACCATCGTCGACGCAGTCGCCGGCATCGTGAAGGCCGACATCGGCATCCGTGACGGGCGCATCGTTGGCATCGGCAAGGCCGGCAATCCCGACGTGATGCCTGACGTGCATCCCGACATGGTCGTAGGTCACACGACGGCACCGATTGCTGGAGGTCCTTTCATCGTCACCGCCGGCGCCATTGAGTCGCACGCGCACCTGATCTCGCCCGAACAATCCGACCATGCGCTTTCCGGCGGGACGACCACCCTGGTCGGAAACGGATCAGGACCGGTCTTTGACGTCGGCAGCGGGGCCGCAACGACCTTCGCGCGCTTTCTGCAAGCGATCGAATTCTCCCCGCTCAATTTCGCCTTGTTCGGACGTGCGGGGTCCAACCCCGAGGCGATCGAGGAAGCGGTTGCGGCCGGCGGCATGTCCGTGAAGATTCACGAGGATTTCGGCGCCGCCCCGGCGGTGATTGATCAGAGCCTCATTGCGGCAGATCGCAATGATTTCGCTGTTCACCTCCACACCGACTCGATCAATGAATACGGCTTTTGCGAGGATACGATGGCGGCCGTCGAGGGCCGCACCATCCATATGTATCACGTAGAGGGCGCCGGCGGCGGTCACGCCCCGGACCTGCTGAAGGTCGTGTCGTGGGACAACGTCATTCCCTCGTCGACCAATCCGACCAATCCGTACACGTCCTACGGCATGGAGGAGGGCGTGCCGATGACGATGATCTGTCATCAGCTCAATTACAACGCGCCCGAAGACGTGATGTTCGGCGAGGCACGGGTGCGCGCCCAGTCGATGGCGGCGGAAGACTTTCTGCACGACATGGGGGCGATCTCGATATTCGGCACGGATACGCAAGGCATGGGGCGCCTCGCCGAGAACGTCGCGAAGTGCTGGCAGCTGGCGAGCGTCATGAAGGACCGGATCGGCCGCCTGCCCGAGGAAAAGACGGCACGTGCGGACAATGAGCGCATCAAGCGCTACATTGCCAAGCTGACCATCAATCCCGCCATTGCGGTGGGCATCGATCACCTCGTCGGCTCGATCGAGCCCGGCAAGATGGCCGATCTCGTTCTCTGGCCGCGCGCTTCCTTCGGCATCAAGCCCTATATGGTGATCAAGAACGGTTTTGTCGTCTGGGCAGCCATGGGCGACGGCAATGGCAGCCTCGGTCTGTCGGAACCGATGATTCAGAAGCGGATGTGGGGGGCGCTCGGTGCCGCACCGCAAAGGCTGGGCGTCAACTTCATGTCGAAGCTCGCCATGGATGCCGATGTGACCCGCAAGCTTGGCCTTGAGCGGGCCCCTGTCCAGATCAAGAATGTACGGAAATTGCGGAAGGCAGACATGTTGCGCAACGCCGCGACACCGCATGTCGAGGTCGACCCGCAAACGTTCGAGGTTCGGGCTGATGGGAAGCTTCTGATGTGCCCGCCGGCGACGAAGGTGCCGTTGGCAAGACGGTATATGCTCCGATGAGCCGGCTCTCGCTCAACAATGGATTGGCGCGGCCACGGATCGCGGCCGCACGGGTTGGAATCGGAGGACCGGTCGGTTCAGGCAAGACTGCGTTGGTGGAGTGCTTGATTCCAGCACTCGTTGCGCGGGGCATCGATATCGCCGTCATCACCAACGATCTCGTCACGGCCGAGGACGCCGAACGGATCAGACGCTCCGGGCTGATAGATCCGGCGCGGGTGTCGGCGGTCGAGGCGGGCGCGTGTCCGCACACCGTCATTCGCGAGGACCCTACGCTCAACATTGAAGCCGCGGATGAGCTCGAACGTCGTTTCCCTGGGGTCGAGCTGATCCTGCTCGAAAGTGGTGGTGACAATCTCGCCTCGACGTTCTCGCGCGATCTGACGGACTTCTGGATGTTCGTGATCGATGTCGCCGGAGGCGACGATATTCCGCGCAAGCGCGGTCCGGGTGTCATTCGCGCCGATCTTCTCGTCATCAACAAGGTCGATCTTGCGCCTCACGTTGGCGTAGATTTGGAGTGCATGCATCGAGACGCATTGAACGTCCGAGGAGATCGCCCGGTACTGCTCACCAATTGTCGCCGCGGTGACGGTATCGAATCGATCGTCGATCTCCTCGAGCGCGAAGTGTTGTTCAATACATGAACAATGCAACGGCGAACGAGGCAGCGCGGCTCGACCTTAGCTTCGTTCGGCGCGCCAACCGTACTGTGATCGACCGACGGAACTTCGCTTGGCCATTCGTGCTGACGCGCAGCTTTCATGTCGATCCGGATCGGCCAGATCGCCTCAGCGTGATTGTGCAGACGGCAAGCGGGGCGATTCACGGAGAGGATAGCCTTGCACAACGCCTCGTGCTCGGCCCCGGGACGGCCGTTTGCCTGACCACTCAGGGCGCGACGTCGGTTCATCGCGCCCACCCCGCTGCGCGCGCTGTCGAGACGGTGGAGCTTGATGTCGCGAGCAAGGCCAGTCTCGAATACCTGCCGGAGCCGCGCATCCTGTTTCCCGAGGCGGCATTGTCACAGACGATCGAGCTTGACTGCGCGCCCGACGCCTATGCGTTGATCGTCGATTCATTCACCATGCACGACCCCTGTGGCGGAGCGAGCTACTTCCGCGAGCTGGAGTCGACGTTCTGCCTGAGAAGATCGGGTGGCGAGCCGCTGCTGATGGAGCGGACGCGTCTGTTTCGCCCAGACCGAAGCCTCTTTCGTGGCTACGGGGCCTTCGGATCGGCATTCATTGTGCTGCCCTCTGCACATGATCCGGGAAGGCTGCAAGGGAGGTTGGCGGCAGCGCTAGAGCGAATCAAAGGGCTCTATGGCGCAGTGAGCGCGTCGCCGGCACAGGCTGGGCTCTCGATCCGTCTCGCTGCCCTGGACTTAAGAAATATCCGTCAAGCTTTTGACAGGATCAAACTAATCTATCGCGAAACGCTCTCGGAATGGATTGACGGACTACGTTCCGAGAACTTGTCCATCACCGAAAGAGATGCAGGTTACGATGCGAGGCTTGAGGAGCCAGCGTCGGTATCGCACCGGGGCGCGCCGAGCTGTGAGCAACACAGAGAACAGCGACCGACGCGATGATGGAGCGAGCCCTTGTGGAAGCAGAAGCCTTGATTCGGGGCGTGGTGTCCGATCAGGGATTGAAAGTGGACATCGTCTATGGCGGCGTGTTCGAACATTGCACAAACGATGTCACCGCCGCTTGCCCATCTTGGAAGCAGAAGATTTGGAAAGGGGTGCGACATCCTGCGGCATGGCACTTCACTGCGTGGGTCTGAGGACTTCGGGCGTATCGGTGCGCGGTCCAAGGCGGCAAAGGTCTTTCTGGGTACGGGCGATAGCGACCTGCTCGGATCGGAAATCCGAGACGGAGCAACGGAGTCTCGCCGAGATGCTGCATGCGAACTGAGATTAGAATGGTTTCAAAATAGAAAGATTCAAAGATTGAGCGGCGTCATTCGAGGCCGGCAACGATCGTCCCATCGCGACGGCTTGTCGTGCAACCTTAGATAACTTCTAGTTCTCCATCCCTTCTCGGGGCACCCGCGTATGTTAGGAAGCGCGGGGACCTGTAGTGGAATTGGGGTGCAGGAATGACGCGTGAACTCTCGGTCAGGAAAATTGTGCGCACGCTATCGCTTGGAGCGGTGAGCTATCTCGCGCTGTCGCTGGAATCGTCGGGTGACCTTCAGCATGCGTTTGCGCAAACGAACCTTCCGCCGGTGACCGTCGATGCACCCAAGCCGAGAGCACGGCAGTCGGTTCAAAGATCCCAGTCGACCCGCGCATCGCGGGGACAGAGATCCGTCGCCGCGGCCGCCCCCCGCCAGGCCGCGCCCGTTCCCTATCTGGTCCCTTCGACCGGTACGCTCGGCAGAGTGCCGCCCGCCTATGCAGGCGGCCAGGTCGCGACCGGCGGAAGTCTCGGTCTTCTCGGCAATCGCGGTGTGATGAATACGCCGTTCAACCAGACGAGTTATACGGCGCAGTTGATACAGAACCAGCAAGCGCGGACTGTCGGCGACGTCTTGTTCAATGATCCCTCGGTTCGGACGAAGACACCAGCGGGCAATGGCGTTGATGGCGTTTACATCAGAGGATTCTACCACGACAGTGGTGACTACGCCATGAACGGCCTGTATGGAATGGCGCCGTTCTATTCAACGTCGGCGAACTTCCTCGAACGAGTCGAGGTTTTGAAGGGGCCGGGCGTGCTCCTCAGCGGTATGCCGCCTGCGGGTGCTAACGGTGGTAGCATTAACTTGGTGACGAAGCGCGCGCCCGACTTCGACATCACACAACTGACTGCGCTCTATATATCAAAGTCCCAATTCGGCCTGCAGACCGATGTGAGCCGGAGATACGGCGAACATAAAGAATGGGGAGTCCGGTTCAACGGTGAAGCGCGAGGCGGATCGACCGCTTATGACCGGCAGACCGATCAGTTCGGCAACGCCGTGCTCAATCTCGACTATCGCGGCGAGCGTGTCCGCTTTTCGACAGATATTGGTTATCAGGCTGAAGATCTCAAGCCGCCGCTGCGATTTCTGACGTTTACCACCAGTCCCCCATTCGCGACCACGATTCCGGTTCCAGCCCTTCCGAAGCCCGGCGCCAACTACATGCCGGACTGGGCGACATGGAAGCCGAGAGATTCGTTTGCCCTGACGCGGGGCGAAGTCGATCTGACGGAGTCGGTAACTGCGTATGGCGCGGCCGGATATCACAAGAGCGAGATCGACTACGTCTATCCATCGCCTCGTATCACGAGTGCGAACGGCAACTGGACAGCGGCTCCGTTTAGTGGGCGCGACGTCTATGACAACTATACGGGTGAGGTCGGACTGCGCGCCTCGGTAGACACTGGCCCCATCAATCACCTTGTCACCGTCAACTACTCGGCGTTCGAGCGGGATTACAGTTCGTTCGGCAGGGCAGGTGCTGCCATCAATTCAAACTTGTACAATCCAGTCCCGATCCCCTATCCGAATTTCGCTACAGTCGTGCAAAATTTGGAGACACAAACAAAGCTTACCAGCGTCGGTGTCGCTGACACGATGTCTATGCTCGACAACAGGCTTCAGTTCGTCATCGGGGCGAGGCGGCAGACCGCGGGTGTAGATAGCGTGAACCTGCTGACTTCCGCCAAATCAAGTGTCGATGTTCCGACTTGGAGCCCAGGCTATGCGGTTATCGTCAAGCCGGTCGAGAATATTGCGCTCTACGCAAACTACATCGAAGGCCTGAAGGCGCCCGAAGTCGTTGTCGGAGCCACGTCGTACTCGAATGTCGGCGAGATCATTCCTCCCGCTCAGACCAAGCAGAAGGAAGTCGGGATGAAGGTCGATATGGGCCGGATCGGATTTACCGCGAGCGCATTCGACATCACCAGTCCGAATATTATCTCGGTCGCCGTTCCGGGGCGGGCCTTGCCCGCGAGGCGACTTTCCGGTGAGCAGCGCAATCGGGGCTTTGAACTGTTCGCCTTCGGCGAGCTGACGCCAACGTTTCGGTTGCTGGGTGGCGTGACCTTCATTGACGGCGAGGTGGTGAGGCAGGCAGTCTCGGTTGGATCGATCATTGTCAGCTATAACGGCAATGTCCCTGTCGGTGTGTCTGCAGTCAACGTCAACCTAGGAGCCGAGTGGGATACTCCGTTCTTGCCGGGACTGACTATGACAGGTCGCGTCATCTACACTAGCGAGAGTTACGCCAACGATGCGAATACGCAGGAGCTTCCTGCTTGGACCCGGGTTGATCTTGGTGCGCGATACACCTTCCTGTCGCCGTGGAATGGCAAGCCGATCGTCATTCGTGCCAGTGTCGAGAACGTGTTCAACGAAGCGTACTGGAATTCCTATCGGACGGTCAGCAGTGCAATTTCACTAGGTGCGCCGCGTACGTACCTCTTATCGACTACGTTCAATTTCTGAGCGCCACGGCGCTTTGGACCGCCGCGGATCCTGTCCGCGGCGGTTTTTGTATGCTCTATCGTCAACAATGGCGCGCTTATCGCAATTGATGACAATGCGATGAAGGATGGCCCGCGACAGAACGTGCGATCATGCCGCACCCGAAAAGTTCCCGCTTGTCGAGTTAGAATTGCAGCAATCTGCGGCGTGATCTGAAATCTCGATATTTTCCCACGTGTTGGCGCGCAAGCGCGGAGGTTGCATAGTGTCTCCGCATCGCCAGTTTTGAGGTCTTAAAAAAAGTCGCGTCGATATTGCTTTGACCATCGTCTGCTTCTGACCTAGTCAAACGTCTCTACTTTCGCTCGCTGAAAGGGGATCGCGCCATGATGGTGTTCGACAGAGACGACGTCACCTTCACCGTTGTCATCAATCACGAGGAGCAATACTCCATCTGGCCGACGTTCAAGACGATTCCGGCGGGCTGGAAGGCGGTGGGGAAGACCGGCAGCAAAAAGGAATGCCTAGACCACATTGAGCAGGTATGGACCGACATGCGCCCGCTCAGCCTGCGCAAGTTCATGGACGACGCGACGTCTCAACGGTCGGCGTAGTCGGCGGAGCCTGGTCTTCCGATGCGGCTTCTTTGTCTGCCTTACTCCGGCGGCAGCGCCATGTTCTACGCGCGGTGGCGCAGGCTGCTGCCATCGTGGATCGACGTGAGGCCGGTGGAGTGGCCCGGGCGCGGCGCGCGCATGGATGAGCCTTTGGCTACCGATCCGCATGTGTTGGCCGCGAAGCTCGCTGGCGAGCTCGGCGGTCAGCTCGACGGGCCTTACGCGTTGTTCGGTCACAGTCTCGGTGCCGTGATCGCGTTCGAGCTCGCGCACGGCCTGCTCGATCGCGGCGCGGCCGCGCCGGCCGTTCTCTTCGCCTCGGGTGCGGAAGCGCCTGCGGTTCGGGACGGCAGCAGGTGGCGCGAGCCGCTGAGCGACGATGCGCTGATGCAGGAGCTGCGCAATCTGCAGGGCACGCCCGATGAGGCGCTGTCGAACGCAGAGCTGATGCGATCTGCGTTGCCGGTGCTCCGCGCCGATTTCCTGATGTGCGGGGCCTACGTCTATCGACCGCGTCGTCCCTTGCCGTGCCCCGTGCACGTCTTTGCCGGAGCAGACGACGAGACCGGCCGCGAAGCGCTCGAGACCTGGCGGCGGGAGACCTCCGCATCATTCACACTCGATGTGCTGCCCGGCCATCACTTCTTCATTCACACGCAGCAGGCCGAGCTGATCGAGCGGATCGGTGCGGCGCTGGCCCGGCGATCGGGGCGATCGATTGATCTGTATCGGAGCGAGGATCATGAGCACGTTCTCCGTCCAGCCACTCATTGAGGGCAGAACTCTTCCTCTGCTGCTCAAGGCCGATGAGGCCGGGCAGCCGCTCGGCAAAGCACGTCCCATGCTGCGCGAGACGATCGACAGGCACCTGATCGATGCTGGCGGCATTCTGTTCCGCGATTTCTCGCTGGATGGCCCCGATGCGTTTCGGGCCTTCGCGGCCGATTTCGGTCACCCGCTGCTCACATACGAATTCGGATCGACGCCGCGTTCGCAGGTGACCTCGGGCGTCTACACTTCGACGGAATACCCGCCGCACCAGCATATTCCGCTGCACAACGAGCAGGCCTATACCCGCGATTGGCCGATGAAGATCTGGTTCTATTGCATGCAGCCGGCGCTGGAGGGCGGGGAGACGCCGATCGCCGACAGCCGAGCCATCTATCGCGACATGCCGCCAGCCATTCGCGAACGGTTTGCCGACAAGGGCGTGATGTATGTGCGGAACTACGGCAACGGCCTCGACGTCGATTGGCAACAGGTGTTCGGCACGGACTCCAGATCTGAGGTGGAGGCTTACTGCGCTCGCCACGACATCGAATGCGAATGGAAGGAGGATGGCGAGCTCCGTACGCGCCAGATCTGTCAGGGCACGGCGCAACATCCCGTCACGGGTGAGTGGGTCTGGTTCAACCAGGCACATCTGTTCCACGTCTCCAATCTCGAGCCTGAGGTCCGCGAGAGTCTGCTCGACGTGGTCGATGACGAAGCCGATCTGCCACGCAACGTCTTCTACGGCGATGGTTCGGCCATCGACGATGAGACGCTGTCATCGGTCCGGGCCGTTCTCGATAAGCACAAGATCAGCTTTCCCTGGCAAGCCGGCGACGTCGTGATGCTCGACAACATGCTCACCGCACACGCGCGTGCTCCGTTCAAGGGGCCGCGCAAGGTGATCGTCGCCATGGCCGAAGCTCATCGGCAAGAGTGATCGACAGCGATCGTCGGTGGTGATTTCCGGCTCGCGGCCGGACAGGGATTCGAAAACATGGACAGAGCCAACCTCGTCGAACGCTTGCGGGAGCACGCCACCCTGCGACCGGGGAAGGTGGCGTTGCGCTTCCTGGAAGGCGACGACGTCGCCGATGAGCTGACGTTTGCCGCGCTCGATGCTCGGATCAGGGCGCTGGCGGCGTGGTTGCAGCAGATGGGCGGCGCAGGCGAGCGGGCGGTGATCCTGCTTCCGAGCGGGATCAACTATGCCGTGGCATTCTATGCCTGCCTGTATGCGGGCGTGATCGCCGTTCCGGCCTATCCGCCGGAGGGGGGCCCGGAGCGCTATGCAGGACGTCTCGATGGCATCCTGCGGGATGCGGCGCCGCGCTTCATATTGGGCGAGATGGCCATGCATGATCTCATCGCAGCAACGCTGCCCGCATTGGGCGACGTGCACATCGTCAGGGTGGATACCATCCCCTCCGAACTCGCAGCGGACTGGCGCGAGACAAGGCCCGCGGCCGATGCGATCGCGTTCCTCCAGTATACGTCGGGGTCGACCTCGCAGCCAAAGGGGGTTTGTGTCTCCCATGGCAATCTGGTTGCCAACGAGCGAGCCATTGAAGCGGTTGCCGGTGGCGCGCTGGACGACGTTTTTGTGAGCTGGCTGCCCCTTTATCACGACATGGGATTGATCGGCGGGCTCCTGAATCCGTTGTTCACGGGTTTCACCGGCGTCCTGATGTCACCGCGGAATTTCCTGGAGCGGCCGCGCCGCTGGCTCGAGGCAATCGATCGTCACGGCGGCACGTTGAGCGGCGGTCCCGATTTCGCGTACTCGCTCTGCGCCGACCGCATCTCGGATGAGACCATCAGTCGGCTGGACCTAAGCCGGTGGAGATTCGCGTTCTCGGGCTCGGAGTTTGTCCGCCGGACCACTCTCGAGAGGTTCGGTGACCGGTTCGCGCGGGCTGGCTTCAATCGACGGGCGCTGACCGCCTGTTATGGCCTCGCCGAAGCGACGCTGCTGGTCACGGCCGGCGACATCACCGCTGACACCATTAGCTATACGCTCGACACTGCGGAACTCGCCGCAGGTCGTATCGCCAGCGCCAGCATAGGCACCGATCTCGTGGCGTGCGGTCGAACCGCCGCAGGCCACGAGACACGCATCATGCGTGTCGACGGATCGGCCGTGGCCGAAGCGAATGAGGCGGGTGAGATCTGGGTCGCGGGTCCCAGCGTCGCGCTCGGTTACTGGAACAATCCCGAGGCCACGCACCAGGCCTTCGTCGAGCGGGACGACGCGCGCTGGCTGCGGACCGGCGACATCGGCTTCATTCGCGATGGCGCGCTGGTCGTGGCGGGGCGCCTCAAAGACCTGTTGATCGTTCGCGGACAGAACGTCTATCCGACGGACGTCGAGCAGGCGATCGAAGCCGACGTCGAGACTGTCCGCAGCGGGCGGGTTGCCGTCTTTCCGGTCGAAATGGACGGGCGTGAAGCCATCGGCGTCGCGGCGGAGTTCAGCCGCGCCGTGCTCAGGCTCAGCGATCCGGAAGCGCTCGCACATGCGATCGGCGAAGCGGTCCTCCGGCAGGCGCAGGAATATCCGGCCGTGATCGCTCTGTTGAACCCGCAAGCGATGCCGCTGACCACGAGCGGCAAGCTGCAACGCTCGGCCTGCGCCACACGCCTCGCCGACAATACGCTCGACAGCTTCATGGTGTTCGAGAGGGGGCGTCGCCGCGGCGGCGTATCCTTGACGAAGCCCACGACCGATACCGAACGCGCCGTCGCCTCGATCTGGTGCGATGCGCTTGATGTCGCGGCAGTGCATCGCGAGGACGATTTCTTCGTGCTCGGCGGAAATTCGATCGCAGCCGGCCAAGTTGCCGCGGCGATCCGCGACCGCCTAAGCGTGGAGGTCGAGCTGCGTACCTTCTTCGATGCGCCGACGCTCGCGGCCTTCGCCGGCCGGATCGATGCCCTGGCTGGCGCTGGTGGCGGCCGGACGCTGCCGCCGATCCCGTGGGCTGCCGCGGCTGATCGTGCGATGCTGTCGCACGCGCAGGAGCGGCTCTGGTTCCTCTGGAACATGGACCCGGCCGGGACCGCCTACACCGTCGCAAGTACAATCCGTCTGAAGGGGCGGCTCGATCGTGCCGTCCTGTCGCGCGCGTTCGGCGAGATCGTCCGTCGACACGAGATATTGCGTACCACGTTCACAGCCAGCGACGGCCGCGGAACGCAGCTCATCCACGATGTCATGAGCATCGGCATTCGGGAGGAGGATATTCGTTCCCATTCTGCAGGGGAACGCGCCGAGCGCGCGGAGAGCCTCAAGCGATCGGAGCTCGCCAAGCCGTTCGATCTCGTGAACGGTCCGCTGTTGCGCGCGGTGTTGCTTCGGCTCGCGGACGATGCGCACGAGCTGCTGCTGCTCGCCCATCATATCATCGTCGATGGCAGGTCGCTCGACGTTCTGCTCGACGAACTGGCCGCGCTCTATCGCAGCGGTATCGGTCAGGGCGGAGGCGCGCCGCCGATTCCGGCGATTCAATACGCCGACTTTGCGGCTTGGCAGCGAAACTGGCTCTCGGCAGGCGAGGCCGAGCGGCAACTCGCGTATTGGCGCGCGAAGCTCGGCGATTTTCATCCCGTCCTGGCGTTGCCGCATGATCGGCCGCGCCCGGCAATCCAGAGCCATGCCGGCGAGACGACCGGCCTTATCGTCGACGACGCGCTTGCGTCCCGACTCCGGGGAATCGCTGTCAGGCAGCGCGTCAGTGTCTTCATGCTACTGCTCGGCGCATATCAGGTGCTGCTCCATCGCTACACCGGACAGAGTGATCTGCGCGTCGGCGTGCCGATCGCAGGACGCCGGCACACGCAGCTCGAGGGCTTGATTGGATGTTTCGTCAATACGCTGGTGCTGCGGGCTGAGATTGCAGCCGACGCGACCTTCCCGAGCCTGCTGCAGCAGGTCAAGGAATCGGTGGTCGAGGCACTGTCGCACCAGGACCTTCCTTTCGAAATGCTGGTTGAAGGCGTCAGGCCGGAACGCAGTGGGGGCCACAATCCGCTGTTCCAGGCGAAGTTCAACTACATGACGGCGCCGGGCGGGTTTGCCGGCGTCGAAGGGCTCACTGCCGAAATCGACATCATCGATCTCGCAGGTTCGCATTTCGATCTCGCGCTCGACGTCATCGATAGCGCCGGCGGCATGAAGGTCACGTTCAACTACGCCACCGATCTGTTCGATCGTCCCACCATCGGGCGGCTGGCGGCGCAGTTCGGTTCGATGTTGCGGCAGATTGCCGACAATGCCGAGCGGCGGATATCGGACTTTGCCATTGACGATGGGCACCGGCAGGCCGTTCCAAGTGAGGCCGCCGCATTCGGCTTCACCGATGTCATCAGCCTTCACCGTGCGGCGACCGCGGATCGATCGACCGCCACGGCCATCCGATGCGGCCGGGAGCGATTGAGCTTTGCGGAACTCGAGCGCAGGTCGAACCGTATCGCGCAGGTGCTCAGCGCCAGGGGCTTGGCGCGGGAGACGCCGGTCGCGCTGTGGATCGAGCGCTCGCCGGCTTTTGTCGTCGCCTTGCTCGGTGTGCTCAAAGCCGGCGGCGCTTACGTCCCGTTGGACCCGAAATGGCCGATGGAGCGCGTCCGCCGCATCCTGGCGGACGGCGGCATCGAGATCGTGCTGACGGCGGGTGGAAAGCTCGGGGATGCGAGTGGGCTCGATTGGCTCGTGCTCGATGCAGAAGCCGAAGCCGCGCGCGGGGAGGTCCCGAGCCTGCCGTTCGACACGACCATTCATCCGGAGCAGACCGCCTACGTCATCTATACATCGGGATCGACCGGCGCCCCGAAGGGCGTCAGCATCTCGCATGGCGCCTTGGCCAATTACGTTCAGGCCCTGCTGCTACGCCTGAAGCCGCGTCCGTCAGCGAACATGGCGATGGTGTCGACGGTGGCGGCCGATCTCGGCCATACCGTCCTGTTCGGCGCGCTGGCGTCCGGCGGGACGCTGCATCTGCTGTCTCCAGACGCCGTGATCGACGCGGATGCGTTCGCGCAAGCGATGCGCGAAGGCGAGGTCGACATTCTCAAGATCGTGCCGAGCCATCTGCGGGGGCTGTTGAAGGCCTCGCGGTCGGCCGATCTTCTGCCCCGCGAGGCGCTCATTCTGGGCGGAGAGTCTTGCGACCGGGCGCTGCTGGACGAAGTCCGTCGCTTGCGTCCGGAATGCCGGATTCTCAACCACTACGGGCCTACGGAAACGACCGTCGGTGCGGTAACGCATGAATGCGCGGCCGAGCGCGAGAGCAACCCGGTTCCGATCGGTCTGCCACTTGCCAATCTGAACGCCCATGTCCTGGACGACGCGCTGAACGAAGTACCGATCGGCGTTACCGGCGAACTCTATATCGGCGGCGTCGGCTTGGCGCGCGGCTATCGCGGCGCGGCCGGACTGACTGCGGAACGTTTCGTCCCAGATCCGTTCGGGGCAGCAGGCGAGCGCCTCTATCGAACCGGGGACCGTGTCCGCTGCGACGGCGCGGGCCGGCTGATATTCCTGGGCCGCACCGATGATCAGATCAAGTTGCGTGGCTATCGTGTCGAGCTCGGAGAGATCGGGCGCGCCATCAGGACACTGCCGGGCATCGATGATGCGGTGGTGCTCCCGCGCGCGATCGGGGCGAATGCCGATCGCAAGGAGCTGGTTGCCTATTGTGTACCATCGCGCGATGCCAGTCCGCAGGCCGATACGATCAAGCAACAGCTTCTTGCGATCGTGCCGGACTATATGGTGCCGTCACACGTCGTCATGCTGGCGCGATTGCCGCTGACGCCCAATGGAAAGGTCGATCGTCGCGCCTTGCCCGAACCGGCGGAAGACGGGGTGTACGCGGGCCTTGCCGCACCCGCGGGAGATATTGAAGTCGCGATCGCGGCGGTATGGTGCGAGGTGCTCGGTCGTGAGCGTGTGGGCCGCAATGACAATTTCTTCGAGCTCGGTGGCGATTCCATCCTCAGCTTGCAGATCATCGCCCGCCTGCGCAAGCGCGGCATCCGGTTGACGCCGAAGCAGATATTCAGCCAGCAGACGGTTGCCGGATTGGCGACCGTCGCCGTCGTATCGACCGGGACGAGCGCGAAGAAGGAGAAGCCGGACACGAAGCCGTCTGCTGGCGGCGATGCAGATCCCAGCATGCGTCACCTGATGCCGATCCAGATGCGTTTCTTCGACGAGGATATCGGCAACCGGGATCACTGGAATCAGGCCGTTCTGCTGCTGCCACACATGCAGATCGATTGGGAGACGCTGCGGCGTGCGCTCGCTGCCATCGTAGAGCATCACGATGCGTTGCGTCTGCGGTTCAGGCAGGTGGATGGCGTCTGGCGGGGGGAGCAGGGGCCGCCGCCGGCGTCCACCGAACTATTGTGGATTCACCCGCACGTCGGCGGCCCGACGGAGATCGCCGGGCTCGCCCGCGCCGCCCAGGAGAGCCTCTCACTGTCTTCGGGACCGCTGCTGCGCGCGGTCGGCATGAACCTTGCGGACGGCAGTCAACGACTGCTGCTTGCGATTCATCACCTCGTCGTCGACGGCGTGTCCTGGCGCATCCTGCTCGAAGACCTGGCGTCGGCCTATGACCAGCTGCAGCATGGCGGTCCCGTCACGCTGCCCCCGAAGAGCGAGTCTTACGGCTCATGGAGTGAGCGGCTGCGTGCCTATGCGGCGACCGAGGAGGTCGCGGCCGAACTGCCCTATTGGCTTGGTTGCGGTGCCGGTGCGAGCTTGCCATGTGACGATGACCATGGCGGCATCGATCGCGTCGGTGACGGCGGCGAAGTGTCATTGGTGTTCGATGCCGAGTTGACGGCGCGGCTGCTCGAACAGGCACCTGCCGCCTATCGGACCCAGGTCAACGACCTGCTGCTGGCCGGTCTCGCGCGAGCGGTGTCGCGCTGGAGCCAGCACGACGAGGTGGTGGTGGAGCTCGAAGGTCACGGCCGCGAGGATAGTTTTCCGGGCGCGGATATATCCCGTACCGTCGGCTGGTTCACGACGGCATTTCCGGTCCGGTTGAGAGATGCAGGCGTCGACGAGGCATCACTGATCAAGGAGGTAAAGGAGAGGCTGCGCGCGATTCCAAATCGCGGGCTCGGTCATGGCGTGCTGCGCTATCTCGGTTCCGAGCAGCAACGTCATGCCCTCGCGCAACTGGCGGAGCCGCAGATCGTCTTCAACTATCTGGGCCGCTTCGACGCGAGTGTTGGCGCCACACGTCGCTTCTCCTTCGCACCCGAGAGCGCGGGCCCTTCGCGCAGCGCCGCGGCGCCCATGCGCGGGTGGCTGAACATCAATGCCCTCGTGCGCGGGGGCCGGCTTGAAGTGTCTTTCAGCTACGGACGCAAGCGCTACCGGCACGACAGGATCGAGCGGCTGGCGGCGCACTATCAGGATGCGCTGGGTGAATTGGTCGCGCATTGCTGCAACGGAGCGGTCGGCCTTACGCCATCGGATGTTCCATTGTCCGGACTCGCACAGGTTGACCTCGATCGCCTAGCCACGACCTTGGATCTTCGCGGTGTCGAGGACATCTATCCGCTCTCGCCCATGCAGCAGGGCATGTTGTTCCATGCGCTGCGTGACGGTCCCACTGATTCCTATGTGAACCAGGTCGGGCTCGAGCTGTTCGGTGTCGATGCAGGCAAGCTGCGAGCTGCGTGGCAGGCGGCCAGCGACCGGCACGCCGCCTTGCGGACCGGGTTTGTCTGGCAGAACTTGTCAGGCGCGTCGCAGCAGGTGGTGCATCGTCATGTGACCGTGCCGTTCGTCGAGGAGGACTGGCGCGACAGCCCACCTGCGGAGCTGGATGCGGCGCTCGCCGAGATATCCCGACACGACCGGGAGAAGGGCTTTGACATTCTGCAGCCGCCGCTCCAGCGCATTCGCCTGATACGGCTCGACGAGAACCGTCACTGGCTGATCTGGACCCATCATCACATCTTCGTCGACGGTTGGAGCTCGGCCCGGCTGGTTGCAGAGGTGTTGCAGCAGGCGAGCGGTGAACCGCTGCCGGCCGTGCAGGGCAGCTATCGTGACTACATTGCATGGCAAAGGAGCCGCGATCACGAAAGCTCCGAGAGATTCTGGCGCGAGGTGCTGGCGGGGCTCGGAACGCCGACGCTGCTCGCGAATGCGCTGGTGGCCACCAAGACGTCCGGCGCAGAAGGCCACGCCAGCATCGGCCTTGCCGTGAATGCGGCGCTGACCGAACGGCTGAAGTCGTTCGCAAAGCGCGAACGGGTGACGCTCAATACGCTCATACAGGGCGCGTGGGCACAGTTGCTGCGCAGACATTCGGGGCAGCCCGCTGTCTGCTTCGGTGTGACCATCTCGGGTCGTCCGGCCGAATTGCCCGGCTCGGAGGAGATGGTGGGCCTCTTCATCAATACGCTGCCCATCGTCGATGCGCCGAACCCAGAGGCGATCGTCGGCGATTGGCTGCGCGCCTTGCAGGAACAGAACCTGGCGCTGCGCGAGCACGGCTGGACGCCGCTCTACGAGGTTCAGCGCCTCGCCGGCCATGCCGGGCAGCCGCTGTTCGACAGCATCCTGGTGTTTGAGAATTATCCGATCGACGAGGGACTGCTGCGGGGCGGCGAGGGCGGCCCTCGGATTGGTCGTGTGGCGCATGTGACGCCGACGAACTATGCGCTGGCAGTGGCGGTGTTTGCCGTAGGCGACAGGCTGAATATCGAGTTCAATTATGACGCGCGGCAATTCGACGGGGCGGATATCCTGCGTCTTCGCGACATTCTGCAAGATCTGCTGGCGCGGATCGTGGCGAACGCGGAGCGCGTGCTCGGTGACCTCCGATCGGCGTCTGATGAAGACGCTCGACGAATTCTCGATTGGAGCGGCGCAGCGCAGCTGACCTCGGCACCTTCCTGTGCCGACGTCGTGACGCATATCGAAGTGCAGGCCGCGCAAGCGCCGTCCGCGGTCGCCATCGTCTGGGGCGACCAGCGCATCGCCTATGGCGAGCTGAACGGGCGTGCCAACGCGCTTGCGCGGCGGCTTCGCCTCTGGAACCTCGGTCCGGATCGGCTGGTCGGCATTGCGCTGACCCGAAGCCCGGACATGATTGTTGCGCTGCTCGCGATTCTGAAGGCCGGCGGCGCTTACTTGCCGCTCGATCCGGATTATCCGTCCGACCGGCTTGCCCACATGTTGCGTGACAGCGGCACGACGTTGGTTCTGACGCAAGGCATGCTGCTGGAGCCGCTCGCGCCGGTGCTGCGCGAAGCCGGAGTCGAAGCGCTCTGCATTGATGGGCCATCGCCATCCATTGACGGCGACAGCGGCAATCTCGACGTCGAAGTCCATCCAGAGAGCCTGGCCTATGTCATCTACACCTCGGGATCGACCGGAATGCCGAAGGGGGTCGCTGTCGCGCGCGGACCGCTTGCAATGCATTGCGAAGCAATCGGCCGGCTGTACCGGATGACATCCCGCGATCGCGAGTTCCAGACGGCGTCGATCAGTTTCGATATCGCCCATGAGCGCTGGCTGGTGCCGCTGATGACGGGTGGGTCGCTGGTCCTGCCCTCGAAGCCCGGCCTCTTGGTCGACGACCTCGTCGGCGAGCTCGCGCGCCATGCGGTGACCTCGATCTTTCTTCCGCCGGCCTATGCGGATCAATTGAGCGTGGCGTTGCGGCAGGAGGGGCGAAAGCTCGCGATCAGGGCCTGTATCGTTGGCGGCGAGGCCTGGTCGGATATCGGGATCAAGGCCTTGCGTGGTGCTGCCGATGTCGACCTTCTGGTCAACGCCTATGGTCCGACCGAGACAGTGATCGCCCCGACCGCATGGATCGTCGACGACACGACGTTGAAGCCTGGTCAGCCCGCACCGATCGGACGGCCAGTCGGCGTGAGATCGGCGCACATCCTCGATTCCGATCTCAACATCGTTCCCGTTGGCGTAACCGGCGAGCTGTTCATCGGCGGGGCGGGCCTGGCTCGTGGCTATCTGAACCGGGGTGCATTGACCGCAGAGCGGTTCGTCCCCGATCCGTTCGGGGGTAGCGGCATGCGCCTCTATCGCACCGGCGATCTCGCGCGCTGGCGCGACGATGGCGTGATCGAATATGTCGGCCGTGCCGACCAGCAGGTGAAGATCCGCGGCTTCCGCATCGAGCTCGGGGAAATCGAGGCGCGCCTGCTCGAGCAGCGCGGCGTGCGTGCGGCGGCCGTGGTGGCCGGCGAGGGCAGGACCGGACGCCAGTTGTTCGCCTATGCCAGCGGTGACCCCACGCTCGATGGTCGCGATTTACGTGATGCACTGTCCGCCATTCTGCCTGAATACATGGTCCCGTCGACGGTTTCGGTGCTGGAGCAACTGCCGCTCACTCCGAATGGGAAGATCGATCGACGGGCGCTGCCCGCGCGGGGCGAGGATGCGCTGACGCGCCACTCCTATGAAGAACCCGAGGATGAGATCGAGGTCGCGCTGGCCAGGATCTGGGCGGAGTTGCTCGGTGTCGAGCGGATCGGACGTAACGATCACTTCTTCGAGCTTGGCGGGCATTCCTTGCTCGCGGTGCGGGTGCTCAGCCGCGTCTCGCAGGAGATCGGCATATCGATCGCGGTCTCGGATCTGTTCGCTCATCCCGATCTGGCATCGTTTGCGCGGGTCGTGTCGATCAGGCTGATCGAACAGGAATTCGACGCCGAAGAGCTCCGGGAACTGGTTGGAGCGGAGCAGTGAGCATGACCGACACGGCAAAGCCGAGCTTGCGAGAGATGGATCCGGCCCAGATGAAGAGGCTGGTCTCGCTGGCCCGGGAACGCGGCCGAAATGCCGACAGGGGCAACACAAAGGCGATTCCCGTGGTGACGCGTGGCGGCTCACTGGAGATGTCCTTTGCGCAGCAACGGCTTTGGCTGCTGGCACAACTCGACGGTCCCAATTCCAGCTATCACATTCGAGGAGCATTGCGGCTCTCCGGCGAGCTCGATGTCGATGCGTTGCGTCGGAGCATCGACCGGTTGTTCGCGCGGCATGAGGCGCTGCGCAGCGTCTTTCGCGTGATCGACGAACAGCCGCGCGTGGTGCTGCTGCCCGCCGATGAACGTGTCCCGCTGCTTGAACAGGATCTGCGCGGCCGGGACGATTGCGAGCAGGAGCTCGCGCGCCTCTGTTGCGAGGAGGCTGCGACGCCGTTCGATCTCGCCAAAGGACCATTGATCCGCGGTCGGTTGATCCGAACACCGGAGAGGGAATATCTCTTCCTGCTCACCCAGCATCACATCGTCTCCGACGGCTGGTCGATCGGCGTGCTCGTGCGTGAGCTGGGTGCCCTCTATCGGGCTTTCGTCGCCGGAAAAGACGATCCCTTGCCGCCATTGGCGATCCAGTATCCGGACTATGCCGTCTGGCAGCGACAATGGCTGACGGGCGAGCGATCGCAGCGGCAGGTAGATTATTGGCGTCGGGCGCTCGCGGATGCTCCTGCCGTGCTCGAATTGCCGACAGATCGCCCGCGTCCGCCGGTCAGGACCCTTACCGGGGCGTCCTTGCCGATCGAGATCGATGCGGAGCTCGCATCCGGCATCCGGCGACTGAGCCAGTCGCATCGCGCCAGCCCGTTCATGATCGTGCTGGCGGCTTGGGCGGTTGTGCTGTCGAGGCTTTCCGGGCAGACGGATATCGTCATCGGAACGCCGACGGCCAATCGAAACAGGCCCGAGATCGAGGGCCTGATCGGATTTTTCGTCAACATGCTGGCTGTCCGCATCGATCTTTCGGCCGAGCCCAGCGTCGCCGAACTGCTCCGTCGCGTGCGTACTGCCGCGCTTGCCGCGCAGGATCATCAGGATCTGCCATTCGAGCAGGTCGTCGAAATCACCCAGCCGCTGTGGGGACGGGAGCATACGCCGGTCTTTCAGGTCGCGTTCGCCTGGCAGAGCAACGAGACGGGGACTCTCGAGCTGCCGGGCCTAAAGGCCGAGACCGCCGATATCCCGCTCCAACAGGTCAGGTTCGATCTGGAGCTTGATCTGGGCGAGTTGGGCGGACGTATCGTCGGCTCCCTGAACTATGCGACTGCGTTGTTCGACGAAGCGACGATCAGGCGCCACCGGGACTATTTGGTATCCGTCCTGCGTGCGATGGTTGCGGATGCGGACCAAGCGGTCGATCGCATCGATATCATTGGTGCCGCGGAGCGTGGACGCGTTCTCGACATATGGAATGAGACCACCGCGCCATTTCCCTCGGAAAGCTGCATTCATGAATTGTTTGCGGAGCAGGTGAGAAGGACGCCGGAGGCCGTCGCCCTGGTGTATGATGACGTCCGCCTGAGCTATGGTGAGCTTGATGCCAAAGCGGGCCAGCTTGCGCGGCGCCTGATGGCCTTAGGCGTGGTGCCGGATCAGCCCGTCGCAATCTGCCTGCCGCGCGGCATCGCCATGGTCGTGAGCCTGTTGGCCGTGCTGAAGGCGGGCGGGGCCTATCTGCCGCTCGATCCCGCCTATCCAGCGGAGCGGCTGCGTCAGATCGTCGACGATGCCGCGCCGCGCGTACTGATAGCCGACGAAGCGGGAAGGGCGATATTCCCGGATGGGACCTTTGAGATCGTCGATCCCGAGGCGAATGCCTCCGCCATCACGACGCAGGCGCCAGGCGATCCGGGCGGCCTTGCCGAAGGACTGACGTCGCGTAGCCTCGCCTACATCATCTACACCTCCGGCTCGACTGGCCGGCCGAAAGGGGTGATGGTCGAGCATCGCGGCCTGGTGAATCTGGCGTTGGCGCAACGGACGCTGTTCGAGGTCAATTCGCACAGCCGTATCGTGCAGTTTGCCTCGTTCAGCTTCGATGCCAGCATCTGGGAAATCGTCATGGCGCTGTGCTCGGGCGCCTCGTTGTTTCTGGCTGGCCCGCGCGAGCATCAGGACACCTCGGAATTGCTCGGCTACCTCACGGACAACGCGATCACGCATGCGACCCTGCCGCCGGCGATGCTGCACGGGCGCGCCGATCTCGACCGCTTGGCCTCGCTGCGGGTTCTTGTTCTTGCCGGTGAATTGCCCAAGACCGAGCTGATCAAGGGATTACCTCCTGGCATCGCCGTCTTCAATGGTTACGGGCCGACGGAAGCAACGGTCTGCGCCACGAGCTGGTTGCGGCCACCGGGTTTTGATGGTGATGCAGCCCCGATCGGTCGTCCGCTGCCGAATGCGCGAATCTATCTTCTGGACCGGTTTGGGGCGCCCGTTCCACTCGGCGCGGTGGGTGAAATTTACATTGGTGGAATCGGTGTTGCGCGTGGCTATCTCAATCGCGCTGACCTGACGGCCGAACGCTTCTTGCGCGATCCCTTCCACGGCGATCCAGATGCGCGTATGTATCGCACCGGTGATCTCGGGCGTTATCTGCCGGACGGCCATGTCGCGTTTGTTGGTCGCAATGATCAGCAGGTCAAGATCCGCGGCTTTCGCGTCGAGCTCGGCGAGATCGAGTTTCGGCTGAACGAGCACGCCGACGTGGTCGATTCCGTCGTGCTGGCCCAGCGTGATCGTGGTGGCGACATGCGGCTGATTGCCTATGTGGCCGCGCGTCGCGGTAACAGCGCGGGGCTCGACGCCAGTGAATTTGCCGGCGCGATGCGCGATCACCTGCGTACGTGCTTGCCGGACTACATGTTACCGTCAGCGTTCGTGCGCCTCGATGCACTGCCGCTCACGCCAAATGGCAAGGTCGACCGCAAGGCGCTGCCGGCGCCGGAGGATGATGCGTTTGCGCGGCGCCGTTTCGAACCGCCGCGGGGCGATGCTGAGCAGATCGTCGCGAATATTTGGGCCGAGCTCCTGGGCGTCGATCGCGTGGGACGCGGCGACCACTTCTTCGAGCTCGGCGGCCACTCGCTGCTCGCCGTCCGCATGCTGGAGCGGTTGCAGCGGCACGGGCTGAGAGCGGACGCTCGCGCGCTGTTCGCAAAGCCGGTGCTGGCAGACTTTGCTGCCGGCCTCGGTGGCCACGGAGCCGTCGACGTTCCCGTCAACCGGATCACCCGGCAGACGAAGGCGATCACGCCAGAATTGTTGCCGCTGATCGCGTTGACGCAATCCGACATCGACAGCATCGTGGCCGGCGTTCCCGGCGGCGTTGCCAACATCCAGGACATTTACGGCCTGTCGCCGCTTCAGGATGGTATCCTCTTTCACCATCTGCTGTCGAAAGACGGCGATCCATATCTGCTGGTCGGCCGGATGGCATTTGGCAGCCGCGGCCTGCTCGATCGCTATCTCGACGCTGTCCGTCAGGTGGTCGACCGCCACGACATTCTGCGAACGTCCATCGTGTGGAACGGCTTGTCCACGCCGGCACAGGTGGTTTGGCGGCAGGCTCCGCTGGTTGTCAACGAGGTCGTGCTGGATGGCGAAGGTCCCGCGGTTGAACAGCTCGTGCGACGATTCGACCCGCGTCTCCATCGGATCGATCTCGGTCAGCCACCGCTGCTGCGATTTGCAATTGCCGCCGATCCCGAGGGCGGGCGCTGGCTGCTCTTGGTGCTGCTGCACCACTTGATCGGCGACCACTCCACGCTGGAGGTGATGCATGACGAGGTCTGGAAGATCTTGTCGGGACGTAGTCACGAGTTGCCGCGGCCATATCCGTTCCGCAATCTGGTGGCGCAGTCACGCGGCTCGGTGGCGACCGCGGAGCACGAGCGTTTCTTTCGCGGCATGCTCGCCGACATCGATGAGCCGACCACGCCATTTGGACTGGACCGGGTGCACGGGGACGGCGGGGGCGTTACGGAAGCCCGACGAATACTGCCCGGACAATTGGCCGCAAGGCTTCGTGCTCAGGCGCGGCGACTGGGCGTCAGCCTGGCCAGCCTTTGTCATCTCGCCTGGGGGCAGGTGGTGGCACGAACCAGCGGGCGCGAGCGCGTCGTGTTCGGGACGGTCCTGTTCGGTCGCATGCAGGCCGGTGCCGGCGGCGATCGCACCATGGGTCTGTTCATCAACACCTTGCCGCTGCGGCTCGATCTCGATGATAGGGCGGTCGAGGACGGCGTTCGAAATGCACATGACCGGTTGACCGAGCTGATGGCGCACGAGCACGCTTCGCTGGCGCTCGCGCAACGATGTAGCGGCGTTGTGGCTCCGGCACCTCTGTTCAGCTCGATCCTCAATTATCGACACAACGCAATGCCGGCCGATTTGGCCGGCGACAGGGACGGCTCGGGCATCGAATGGCTTGGTGGCGAGGAGCGCACGAATTATCCATTGATGCTGGCTGTCGAGGACTATGGTCAGGCGCTGGGGCTGACGGCTCAGATCGTCCGTCCACTCTCGTCTGACCGCATCTGCGCCTTGATGCAGCAGGCGCTCGATCGATTGGCCGAGGCACTGGAACGCTCGCCGCGCGCGCCGGTCCGAGAGCTCGACATTCTGCCTGCAGAGGAGCGCCGGCTCTTGCTGGAGGTGTGGAATCGGAGTCGAGCGCATTATCCGCTAGACCACCCGTTGGTCGCACAATTCGAGGCGCAAGTCCGGACGTCGCCGGAGGCGATCGCGCTGGTGTTCGGCGAGACGGAGCTGAGTTACGCCGCACTGAATGCGGGTGCCAACCGGCTGGCGCGGCGATTGCGCGATCGCGGCGTCGGGACCGACGTGGTGGTCGGGCTCGCGCTCGACCGGGGCGTCGAGATGCTGGTCGCGCTGCTCGCCGTGCTCAAGGCAGGTGGGGCCTATCTGCCGCTCGATCCGGATTACCCGCCGGAGCGGCTGGCGTACATGCTGCGCGACAGCGGCGCGGCGCTGGTGCTGACGCAGACGGACTTGCGCGAGCAGTTCGCCGCCGTGCTGGAGGAGACCAGTGCCGAGGCCTGGCTGCTCGACGGGCAGGACGGCGGAGCCGGGGATGCCGGCAATCTCGATGTCGCCGTTCACGGCGAGAGCCTTGCCTATGTGATCTACACCTCGGGCTCGACCGGCCTGCCCAAGGGGGTGATGGTCCGCCACGACGCCGTGACCAATTTCCTGGCGACCATGGCGGAGCAGCCCGGCATGACCGCGAGCGACCGGGTGCTCGGCCTGACCTCATTGTCCTTCGACATCGCGGTCCTTGAACTGTGGCTGCCGCTGACGATCGGCGCCCGCGTGGTGCTGGCCGATCGTGCGGCGGCGCATGATCCTGCGCGGCTCAAGGCGATCGTGGAGCGGCACGGCGTGTCCCTGATCCAGGCAACGCCGTCGACCTGGCGGATGCTGCTCGATCACGAAGGTCCTTCGCTGCCGGCGAACTGCCGGGTGCTGTGTGGCGGCGAGGCGCTGCCGCCGGATCTGGCGCAGCGGCTGGTGGAGCAGGCCGGCGAGGTCTGGAACCTGTACGGCCCGACCGAGACCACGGTGTGGTCGGCCCGCCATCGGCTCGAGGCGGCGGACGATCGTCCGCTGCTGGGCGGTCCGATCGGCAACACCACGCTGCACATTCTCGATGGTGATCTCAACCTGGCGCCAGTCGGCGTTGCCGGCGAGCTCTACATCGGGGGCGCGGGGCTGGCGCGCGGCTATTGGCGGCGTGGGGCACTGACGGCCGAGCGCTTCATCCCCGACCCGTTCGGTCCATCCGGCGCGCGGCTGTACCGGACCGGCGACGTGGCGCGGTGGCGCTCTGACGGCGTGCTCGACTATGTCGGCCGTGCCGATCACCAAGTGAAGATCCGCGGCTTCCGCATCGAGCTTGGCGAGATCGAGGCGCGGCTGCAGGCGCAGCAGGGCGTCCGCGCGGCCGTGGTGGTGGCGCGCGAGGCCGGCGCCGGCCGCCAGCTGGTCGGCTATGTCAGCGGCGACGCACTGGACGGAGCCGGCCTCAAGACGGCCTTGTCCTCGATGTTGCCGGACTACATGGTCCCGGCGCGGATCATGGTGCTGGAGCGCCTGCCGCTGACGCCGAACGGCAAGATCGACCGCAAGGCACTGCCGGCGCCGGATCAGCCCACAGCGTCAGTCGAGCACGTCGCGCCGCGCACGCCGGCCGAGGCGGCACTGGCTGCGATTTGGGCCGATCTGCTGCGCCAGCCCAAGGTCGGTGTCACCGACAATTTCTTCGAGCTCGGCGGTGATTCCCTGATCGCCGTCCAGCTCGCCAGCCGCATCAAGCGCGATCTCGGCTACGACCTGCCACTCAACCGTCTGTTCGAAATGACGACTGTTGAAGCCATGGCGGCTGCGTTGGGCCTGGAGGACGAAACCGCCAAGCGGGGCGACGACATCGCCGCGATGCTCGACATGTTGAAGGAAGTCGAACTGTCCGATGAGTGACACGGCAACCACGCAGAAGCAGCAGCTGCGCGACATCTCACGGCGCCTGATGCGCCTCGATGCCGGCAAGCAGCACGCGCTCCTCTCTCAGCTTGCGGCGAAGGGCGTCAACCTCGCGATGCTGCCGATTGTGCGCCAGGAGCGCAAGCGGGCGTCGTTGTCCTTTGCGCAATCGCGTCTCTGGTTCCTGTGGCGGATGGACCCGGGCAGTGCCGCTTACAACATCTCGGCGACGGTGCGCGTGCGTGGCACGCTGAACCCGCGCGCGCTGCAACAGGCGTTTGATGCGCTCGTCGCCCGCCACGCTGCACTTCGCACGGTATTTCGGCAGGAAGGCGAGATCGCCGAGCAACGCATATGCGACCCGCGGCCCGTCGTATTGCGGCAGGTGTCCCTCGATGGCGATGACCGCGAGGGGCAGGCGCGCCTGCTGGCGCGGCGAGAAGCTTCGCTGCCGTTCGATCTCGAAGCCGGCCCGCTCATGCGTGCGGCGTTGCTGACGTTGGACGAGAGCGATCATTTCCTCGTCGTCAGTCTCCACCATATCGTCACCGACGGCTGGGCGATGGGCGTGCTGGTCGACGAATTCTGGAAGCTGTACGCGGCATTCGCGCACGGTGAAACGCACGCTCTACCTGAGCCGGAGATCGATTGTGCCGACTATGCCGAATGGCAGCGGCTCTGGATGAGTGCGGTCGACGGCACGCGGCAGGCTGATTACTGGACCAAGCGTCTTGCCGATCCGGCCGTGCTCCAGCTGCCGATCGACCGGGCGCGGCCGGCGGTCCCCGATCTTGCGGGAGCCGCACGCCACATTCCGCTCGATCCGGTATTGGCCGATGGCTTGCGCGCTCTGGCGCGGCGACACCGTACGACACTGTTTGTTGTCATGCTGGCGAGCTTCAAACTGCTGCTTTATCGCTACACCGGCCAGTCCGATATCAACATCGGTGTGCCCGTCGCCAACAGGCACCGCGACGAAACGCGCGGCGTGATCGGCTTGTTCGTCAACACCCTGGTGATTCGCACACAGATCGACGACCGCGCGGCGATCGCCGGCTTCATCGGTGCGGTCCACTCGGTCACGGTAGAGGCACAGGAGAACCAGGACCTTCCGTTCGAGCGGTTGCTCGAGATCCTCCAGCCAACGCGCAGCCTGAGTCAGAATCCGCTCTTTCAGGTCCTCTACAATCACCAGCACCGTCGGGCGTCGGGCAATCCACCGGATCGGACCGGCCTTCAGATCGAAAAGGTCGACGCCGACGTTGACACGGTTAAGTTCGATCTCGCGCTCGATACCGAAGAGGGGCCGTCGGGCGAAATTCGCGCGATCTTTACTTATGCGAAGGCGCTGTTCGAGACCTCAACGATCGAGCGCTTTGCCACGCATTGGACCACGATACTGAAGGCGATGGTTGCCGACGACATGCAATCGATCGCCGAGGTGGCGCTGCTTTCCGAGCAGGAACTGGAGAGGCTGCGCCAGTGGAACGATGGGAATGGTGGGACGACCGGTACACCGTTCATGCCGGTTCACCGGACTGTCGCACGGCTGGCGACCGAAACGCCCGATGCGCCGGCGCTGGTCTTCGGCGAGGATGAAATCACCTATGCCGAGCTCAACCGGCGCGCCAATCGCCTCGCGCACCACCTGATGCGCCTGGGCGTCGGGCGCTCCGACCTCGTCGGCATCTCGGCACGACGCTCACCACATCTCGTCGTGGCCCTGCTCGCGGTCTTGAAGACGGGTGCCGCCTATCTGCCGCTCGATCCCGAGCATCCGGCGAGGCGGCAGGTCGGCACCATGCGCGATGCCGGCGCGCGTATCGTGCTGGTCGACGCGGATGGTTCGGCGCTCACGCCGTCGCTGCCCGGCATCGAGGTCGTTTACCTCGGTGGGATCGACCTCGCGAGGGAGAGCGAAAGCGATCCGGAGATTGCGTTGGCTGCGACCAGCCTTGCCTATGTGATCTACACCTCGGGCTCCACTGGCGTCCCGAAAGGCGTCGCAGTCGAGCACGGTCCGTTCGCGATGCATTGTGAGGTGACGGCCCGGCTCTACGACATGGACCGGCACTCGCGCGAACTGCACTTCCTATCCTTCACCTTCGATGGAGCACATGAGCGGCTTTGGACCGCACTGACCTGCGGCGCCGCACTGGTGATGCGCGACGCAGATTTGTGGTCGGCCGAGCAAACCCTCGATGTCCTGCGCCGGCAACGCGTCACCAATGCCGGCTTCCCGCCCGCCTATCTACAACAGCTCGCCGAATTCGCGATGTGGCGTGGCGATCCGCCGCCGGTGGAGCTCTACTCGTTCGGCGGCGAAGCGATGCCCAAGGCCGGCTTCGACAAGGTCAAGCACGCGCTCAAGCCGCGCACATTGATCAACGGTTATGGCCCAACCGAAACCGTGGTGACGCCGCTGGTCTGGAAAGTCGAAGCCAGCGAGGAGATTGACGGCAATTACGCCCCGATCGGTCGTCCGGTGGGGCGCCGCTCGGCCTATATCCTGGACAATGATCTCAATGTCGTGCCGGTCGGCGTGATCGGCGAGCTGTTCATCGGCGGCGAGGGACTGGCGCGCGGCTACTGGCGGCGTGCCGAGCTGACGGCTGAACGCTTCGTCCCAGATCCGTTCGGTACGCCGGGCGCACGGCTTTATCGCACTGGAGATTTGGCGCGGTGGCGCGCCGACGGTGTGATCGAATATGTCGGCCGCTCCGACCACCAGGTGAAGATCCGCGGCTTCAGGATTGAGCTCGGCGAGATCGAAGCATGGCTGATGCGGCAAGCCGGGGTGCAGTCGGCTGTCGTCGTTGCCCGCGAGGCCGGCGTCAGCCGTCAGCTGGTCGGCTATGTCGCCGGCGATGGACCGTTCGACGAGGCGGCGATGCGCGCGGCACTTGCGGACGAGCTACCTGACTACATGGTGCCTTCCCGCATTATGCGGCTCGAACGGCTGCCACTCAGCGCCCACGGCAAGGTCGATCGCGACGCCCTGCCAGCGCCCGAAACACCCTTAGCAACCGCTGCGCATGTCACGCCGCGCACCCCGGCTGAGACGGTGCTCGCTGCGATCTGGGCTGAACTGCTCGGCCAGCCCGTCATCGGTGTCGAGGACAATTTCTTCGAGCTCGGTGGCGATTCCATCATCTCGTTGCAACTGGTCGGCCGCGCCCGCCAGGCGGGACTGCTGATCGAGCCGCGTGACGTCTTCCGGCATCAGACCTTGCAGGATCTGGCGCGCGTCGCGCGGAGTGAAAGCAAGGCGGAAGATGTCGTCGTCGAAGGCGATATCGAGGGCCGCGAGCATCCGTTGCTACCGATCCAGTTGCGGTTCTTCGGCGAGGATGCAGGGGACCGCCATCACTGGAACCAGGCTGTCCTGTTGAGACCGAAGTCGCGGCTCGATTGGCGATTTGTCGAGGGCACGGTCGGCGCTCTCGTCGCTCATCATGCGGCCTTGCGCCTGCGCTTCGAGAACATGGATGGCACTTGGCGTGCGATCTATGGCGCAACGCCGCCAATGTCGGAGCTGCTGTGGATTCGCAACGACGTCCGCGACGCTGCCGCTGTCACGAAAGTCGCTTCTGAAGCCCAGGCCAGCCTCTCGCTGGCCGGACCGTTGCTGCGCGTGGTCGGTATGGACCTCGCGGACGGCAGCCAGCGGCTTCTGGTGGTGGTGCATCACCTCGTCATCGACGGCGTGTCATGGCGTGTGCTGCTCGAGGATTTCGCGACGGCATACGATCAGCTTCGGCAGGGCGCGGCTTCCGTCACTCTGGCGAGGGGCGAGCTCTACGCATCTTGGGGTGCGCAGTTGCAGGCCTATGCCACGACCGACGAGCTGGTCGCCGAGTTCGGCTATTGGCTTGATCGAGGAGCGCATGCCGCGTTCCCCTGCGACGATGATCATGGCGGTGTCGACCGGGTTGCGGACAGTGAGGAAATTCTGCTCACGTTCGACGCAGAACTGACGACGCGGCTCCTGAAGGAGGCGCCATCCGCCTATCGCACCCAGGTCAATGATCTCCTGCTGGCGGCGCTTGCGCGGGCAGTCTCGCGCTGGGGCGCGATTGATGATGTTGTCGTCGAGCTCGAAGGGCATGGCCGCGAGGACATCTTCGCGGACATGGACGTGTCCCGCACCATTGGCTGGTTCACCACAGCGTTTCCGGTGCGCTTGCGGGCCGGCTCCGGTGACGACGCTGCGCTGATAAAATCGGTCAAGGAGGAGCTTCGCGCCGTTCCCAACCGCGGGCTGGGCTATGGGGTCCTGCGCCATCTCGGCACGGAGGCGCAGCGCAGCGCGCTTGAGGCGCTGCCTGAGCCGCGCATCGTCTTCAACTATCTTGGCCAGTTCGATTCCAGCATGGGCGGGAACAACCCGTTCCAACTCGCGGCCGAGAGCTCCGGGCCGACGCGCAGCGACAGCGCGCCGCTTGGCCGCTGGGTGAGCATCAATGGCCAGGTCGGCGAAGGGCAGTTGCGGCTGTCGTTCAACTATGGCCGCAGGCGTTACCGGCGAGTAACGATCGAGCGTCTCGCAGAGCATTATGCTGCGGCCTTACGCGAACTCGTTGCGCATTGCACGGGCGGTGCGCGCGGCGTGACGCCGTCGGACTTCGCGTTGTCGGACTTGAGCCAGGCTGATCTCGATGCGCTGGTCGCAACGATCGACTGTCGCGAGATTGAGGACATCTATCCGTTGTCGCCGATGCAGCAGGGCATGTTGTTCCACGCTCTGCGTGACGGCGAAAGTGGCAATTACGTCAATCAGATCGGCCTGGAGGTCCGTGGCCTCGATGCCGGCAGGCTGCGCGAGGCTTGGCACGAGGTCAGCTTACGGCATGCAGTGTTGCGAACCGGATTTGCGTGGCGTGAGCTGTCGGGGGCGGCACAGCAGGTGGTCCATCGCTCTGCGCATTCGCCGTTCGAGGAAGAGGACTGGCGCACGCAGGCGACCGCCATGGACGATGAAGAGCGCCGGGCCGCGTTGACGCGCGCCGCGCAGGCGGAGCGCGCCAGGGCATTCGACTTGTCGCAGGCGCCGTTGCAGCGGGTGCGGCTGATCAGGATCGACGAGACACGCCATTGGCTGATCTGGACACATCACCATATCCTGCTCGACGGCTGGAGCGCGGCGCGTCTGATGGCCGAGATCTTGCAGCACGAGCGCGGCGAGCGGCTGCCTGCCGTGCGGGGCCGTTACCGCGACTATATCCAGTGGCTGCAGAAGCAGGACCGCGAGTCGTCGACATCGTTCTGGCGCACCGCGCTGGCAGAATTGGATGAGTCCTGTGTCCTCGCGGCCACGCTGGGAGGACCTACAATCAAGGGCGCTTCCGGCCACGGTTCGCTGGACATGCTTCTCACGGCCGAACTGACGGCAGGCTTGCAAGCGTTCGCGAGGCGCGAGCGCGTCACGCTCAACACGTTGGTGCAAGGCGCGTGGGCGCAGTTGCTGCGTCGTCACACCGGCCAGCGCGCGGTCTGTTTCGGCGCGACGGTCTCCGGCCGACCCGCCGAGATCAGTGGCGTCGAGGACATGGTCGGCCTGTTCATCAACACGCTGCCCATCGTCGATCAGGCAAACCCCCAAGAGGAGGTGGGGGCGTGGTTACGCGAGCTCCAGGCGCGCAACATGGATCTGCGCGATCACGGCTGGATGCCGCTTTATGAAATTCAACGTCTTGCCGGGCGCTCCGGGCGTGCGCTGTTCGACAATATCCTCGTGTTCGAGAACTACCCGATCGATCAGGCGCTGCGAGACGAGAGCGAGAGCGGCAGCCGATTCGGCCTGGTCGAGCAGGTCTCGATCACCAATTATGCGTTGACGGTTGCGGTGTTCGCCAAGTCCGACGGCATCAATCTGGGCTTTCGCTACGACCGCAGCCGCTTTGACGACGATCAGATAAGGCATCTGCAAGCCTCGCTGTCGCAGCTGCTGGTCAGGATCGTGGAGGACGGGTCTCGTCCGCTTGGTGTGCTCGATAGCCTCGATGCCGACGAGACTCGGAACGTGCTCGGTTGGAGCGGCTGCGTTGAGGGGGCTCCGAAGTCTGGTGAGAGTATCGTCGCGCAGATTGAAGCACGGGCCGAGGCTTCGCCGTCGTCGGTCGCGTTGGTTTTCGGCGACCGCGAGATCAGTTATGGCGCGCTGAATGCGCGCGCCAATCGCCTGGCGTGGCGGCTGCGAGATCATGGGATCGGTCGCGACCGGCCGGTCGGCTTGGCGCTCGAACGAAGCATCGAGCTGGTCGTCGGCGTCCTGGCCGTTCTGAAGGCCGGCGGCGCCTATCTGCCGCTCGATCCGGACTATCCTTCCGATCGCCTCCTTCACATGCTGCGTGACAGCGGAACAGCGTTGGTGCTGACCCAGGAGCAGCTCTTGACGCATCTGGCGCCTGTGATCGCGGATGCGAGTGCCGAATCCTGGACCATTGATGGAGAGGACGAAGCTCGCATCGAAGTCTGCGCTGGTAATCCTGATGCAGCGCTCCATCCGGACAGTCTGGCCTATGTGATGTACACGTCGGGATCGACCGGCGTGCCGAAGGGCGTGGCCTGTTCTCATCGCGCGCTTGCGGCGCGGCTTGGCTGGATGCAGGCGGAATATCGCCTCGATTCCAGCGAGACTTTCCTGCACAAGACGCCATTCAGCTTCGATGTCTCGGTCTGGGAGATCCTGTGGCCGCTTGCGACCGGCGCGCGGCTTGCGATCGCGGCTCCGGGGGCGCATCGCGAGCCGCGGCGTCTCGTGGAGGCGGTCATCGCCCATGACGTGACGACGCTGCATTTCGTGCCACAGATGCTCGAGCATTTCGTGGCCGAGCCCGGCGCAGCGCGCTGCGCCTCGCTCAAGCGCCTGTTCGCGGGCGGCGAAGCGCTGTCGCTCGACCTGATGACGCGCGTGCTCGCGACGTTCCCCGGCGTCCGGTTCGACAATCGCTACGGTCCGACTGAAGCCTTGATCAACGCGACCTGCTGGACCTGCCGTGATGAAGGTGCGGCGCGCGTGCCGATCGGACAGCCCATTCCCGGCGTGACGCTCCGTATCCTCGACACTGATCTGAACCTGGTGCCGACGGGAGTGACTGGCGAGCTGTTTATAGGCGGTGCAGGTTTGGCGCGGGGCTATTGGCGGCGCGCGAGTCTGACGGCAGAGCGCTTCATTCCCGATCCCTTCGGCGAAACGGGCGAGCGGCTCTATCGGTCGGGAGATCTGGCACGCTGGCGGGCCGATGGTGCGATCGACTATGTCGGGCGTGCGGATCATCAGATCAAGATTCGCGGTTTCCGCATCGAGCTCGGCGAGATCGAGGCGCGGCTGCTCAAGCAGCCCGGCGTCCGCTCGGCGGTCGTGGTGGCGCGAGAGATCGGCGCCGGCCGCCAACTGGTCGGCTACGTCGCCGGCTCGGGTGAACTGGAAGAGGCGGGGCTGCGGACGGCGCTGTTGTCCGTCCTGCCAGATTACATGGTGCCGCCGAGAATTGCGGTGCTGGAGCGGCTGCCCTTGATGCCAAGCGGCAAGGTGGATCGCCAGGCGCTGCCGGTGCCCGACATGATTCATGGGAATGCGGAGCACCAGGCGCCGCGCACGCCCGCCGAGATCGCCTTTGCGGCGATCTGGGCCGAGCTGCTTGGCCAGCCAGCCGTCAGCCTCTGCGACAATTTCTTCGAGTTCGGCGGCGATTCCATCATCTCGCTCCAGATGGTGAGCCGCGCCCGGCGCGCCGGATACCTGATCGAACCGCGCGACGTGTTTCAGCATCAGACGCTGGAGGCGCTCGCGCTCGCGGCGCGGATCGAGCAGCCCATTGAGACGCTCGCCGATCAAGGGCCGGTCACCGGCCCGCATCGGCTCTTGCCGATTCAGTCCCGCTTCTTTGCGGAGGATACGGAAAATCGGGACCATTGGAACCAGGCGGTGCTGCTGCGGCCCAGAGATCGTCTCGACTGGGACGTGATGCGGCGCGCGCTCAGCGCCGTGGTCGATCATCACGACGCGCTGCGCCTCCGCTTCGAAGAGAGCCAGGAAGGCTGGCGTGCCGAGCACGGTGTTCCTCCAGCCGCGGACGTACTGCTCTGGGTCCGGCAGGCGGCCGACCGCGATGCTGTGACTGCGCTGGCATCTTCGGCGCAGGCAAGCCTGTCGATCTCCAACGGAGTGCTGTTGCGAGCCGTCGGTATCGACGTCGCCGATGGCAGCCAGCGTCTTCTGATCGTGATCCACCATCTGGTGGTTGACGGCGTATCATGGCGAATTCTGCTGGAGGACATCGCCTCTGCGTACACCCAGCTTGCGCAAGGTGATGCCACGGTCGCGCTTCCGCCCAAGACCCACGCTTACGCGCTGTGGGGACAGCGCTTGCGAGCCTACGCAACATCGCCTCAATTGGCGAGCGAACTATCTTACTGGACCTGCCGCCATGCGGGTGCAGACATTCCTTGCGACGACGATCATGATGGCGTCGACTGCATTGCAGATGCCGATGAGGTCCTGCTGACGTTCGAAAGCGAATGGACGCGGCGGCTGCTCGCGGAAGCTCCGTCGGCTTATCGCACGCAGGTCAATGATCTCCTTCTCGGCGGCCTTGCACGCGCCGTTTGGCGGTGGTGCGGACAGGACGACGTCCTCGTCGAGCTGGAAGGTCATGGCCGCGAGCACCTGTCCGGCGATCTCGACCTCTCGCGCACGGTCGGCTGGTTCACGACAGCTTTTCCCGTGCGATTGGCCGGTGGCTCGCAAGAGTCCTCGCTGTTGATCAAGTCGGTGAAGGAGGAGCTTCGTGGCATTCCCGGCCGCGGGCTCGGCTACGGCGTGTTGCGCTATCTCGGCTCGGAGGAGCAACGCACGGCGCTGTCGCATGTTGCCGATCCGAAGATCGCCTTCAACTATTTGGGCCAGATCGACGGCGGCGACGCTGAAGCGGTGCTGTTCGCGATGGCGGCGGAAAGTGCTGGTCCATCCCGCGATGCATTGAGCCCGCTGAGACGCTGGCTGAGTGTGAACGGCACGGTCCGCGATGGCCGGCTACGGCTGTCGTTCGGCTTCGGCCGCAAGCGCTATCGGCGCGAGACGGTCGAGCGATTGGCCGCGTTGTACGAGGCTGCATTGCATGAGCTGGTCGAACACTGCACCGGCGGCGCCTGCGGCCTGACGCCATCCGACGTGGCGTTGTCGGAGCTCGGTCAGGTCGAGCTCGACAGGCTTGCACTCGATTGGCGCGAGATCGAGGACATCTACCCATTGTCGCCGATGCAGCAGGGCATGTTGTTCCATGCGATGCATGACGGCGAGAGGGGGCTCTACGTCAATCAGGTCGCGGCGGAGATCCACGGCCTGGATACCGGAAAACTGCGTCGCGCCTGGCAGGCAGCCAGCGATCGTCATGCGGTTCTCCGGACCGGGTTCGTTTGGCGTGACCTGTCCGGAGCGCCGCAACAGGTCGTTTATCGTCGCGCCGAAGTGCCCTTTGTTGAAGACGACTGGCGCGAGCGAATTGAAGGGTGGGACCAGACACGGTTGGACGCGGCGCTGGTCGACGTCTCGCGGCAGGAGCAGGCCGCGGGGTTCGACTTGTCGCGACCGCCCTTGCAGCGCGTCCGGCTGATCCGGCTCGGCGAAGACCGGCATTGGCTGATCTGGACGCATCATCACATCCTGCTCGATGGGTGGAGCTCGGCGCGGCTGATCGCGGAGGTGATGCAGCATAGCGGCGAGGGACGTCTGCCGGCGCTGCAGTATCGTTACCGCGACTACATCGCGTGGCTGAAGGGCCGTGACAGCGACGCGCCGGCAAGGTTCTGGCGCGATGCGACAGCCGGGCTGGACGAGCCAAGTTTCCTGGCTGAAAGCCTGGCCGAACGGACAGAGGCGCACTCGTCCGGTCACGGCTCGCTTGCGCTGGAGCTGGATCCTGCGTTGACCGGACGGTTGCTGGAATTTGCGGCGAGCGAGCGGATCACGGTGAATACGCTGGTGCAGGCGGCATGGGCGCAGCTGCTGCGACAGCATACCGGCCAGAGGACGGTCTGCTTCGGTGTCACGGTGTCGGGCAGGCCGCCTGAGCTTGCCGGCGCTGAAGAAATGGTCGGACTGTTCATCAACACGTTGCCGGTCATCGACGGCGTCAGCCCGCAGCAGACTGTCGGCGCATGGCTGCGCGAGTTGCAGGATCGCAATTTGGCCTTGCGCGAGTTCGGTTCGACGCCGCTCTATGAGATACAGCGCCTGGCAGGGCGCCCGGGACGGCCGCTGTTCGACAGCATCCTGGTGTTCGAGAATTACCCGGTCGACCGCGCGCTGATCGGACAGAGCCAGCAGATCCAGGTCGGAGAGACCCGGATCGTCGAGACCAGCAATTACCCGTTGTTCGCAAGCATCGGCATCGACGAGCGCCTGCGCCTCGTCTTCAACTATCAGCGCAAGCACTTCGACGAGGCCCAGATCGCACGGCTGCAGCGAACCTTTGTGCGGCTGGTCGAGGCGTTGAGCATCGATGCCAATCGACCGGTCGGCATGATTGCGACCCGCGATCGCGCGGATGACGTCCTGCTCGCACGGGCGAACGACACGCGCAGAGATGTGCTGCGCAAGGGCATCGTCGCGCAATTCGAGGCGCAGGTCCGGACGTCGCCGGAAGCGATCGCGCTGGTGTTTGGCGAGACGGAGCTGAGTTACGCCGCACTGAATGCGCGTGCCAACCGGCTGGCGCGGCGATTGCGCGATCGCGGCGTCGGGACCGACGTGGTGGTCGGGCTGGCGCTTGACCGGGGCGTCGAGATGCTGGTGGCGCTGCTCGCCGTGCTCAAGGCAGGTGGGGCCTATCTGCCGCTCGATCCGGATTACCCGCCGGAGCGGCTGGCGTACATGCTGCGCGACAGCGGCGCGGCGCTGGTGCTGACGCAGACGGACTTGCACGATCGGTTCACCGCCGTGCTGGAGGAGACCGGTGCCGAGGCCTGGCTGCTCGACGCTTCGGATGGTGAGGCCGGGGATGCCGGCAATCTGGGTGTCGCCGTTCACGGCGAGAGCCTTGCCTATGTGATCTACACCTCGGGCTCGACCGGCCTGCCCAAGGGTGTGATGGTCCGCCACGATGCCGTGACGAACTTCCTGGCGACCATGGCGGAGCAGCCCGGCATGACCGCGAGCGACCGGGTGCTCGGCCTGACCTCATTGTCCTTCGACATCGCGGTCCTTGAACTGTGGCTGCCGCTGACGATCGGCGCCTGCGTGGTGCTGGCCGATCGTGCGGCCGCGCATGATCCTGCGCGGCTCAAGGCACTCGTGGAGCGACACGGCGTGTCCCTGATCCAGGCCACGCCGTCGACCTGGCGGATGCTGCTCGATCACGAAGGTCCTTCGCTGCCGGCGAACTGCCGGGTGCTGTGTGGCGGCGAGGCGCTGCCGCCGGATCTGGCGCAGCGGCTGGTGGAGCAGGCCGGCGAGGTCTGGAACCTGTACGGCCCGACCGAGACCACGGTGTGGTCGGCCCGCCATCGGCTCGAGGCGGCGGACGATCGTCCGCTGCTGGGCGGTCCGATCGGCAACACCACGCTGCACATTCTCGATGGTGATCTCAACCTGGCGCCAGTCGGCGTTGCCGGCGAGCTCTACATCGGGGGCGCCGGGCTGGCGCGGGGCTATTGGCGGCGTGGGGCACTGACGGCCGAGCGCTTCATCCCCGATCCGTTCGGTCCATCCGGCGCGCGGCTGTACCGGACCGGCGACGTGGCGCGGTGGCGCTCCGACGGCGTGCTCGACTATGTCGGCCGTGCCGATCACCAAGTGAAGATCCGCGGCTTCCGCATCGAACTTGGCGAGATCGAGGCGCGGCTGCAGGCGCAGCAGGGCGTCCGCGCGGCCGTGGTGGTGGCGCGCGAGGCCGGCGCCGGCCGCCAGCTGGTCGGCTATGTCAGCGGCGACGCACTGGACGGAGCCGGCCTCAAGACGGCCTTGTCCTCGATGTTGCCGGACTACATGGTCCCGGCGCGGATCGTGGTGCTGGAGCGCCTGCCGCTGACGCCGAACGGCAAGATCGACCGCAAGGCGCTGCCGGCGCCGGATCAGCTCGCGGCTTGCGCGGAGCACGTCGCGCCGCGCACGCCGGCCGAGGCGGCACTGGCTGCAATCTGGGCCGATCTGCTACGCCAGCCACAAGTCGGGGTCACCGACAATTTCTTCGAGCTCGGCGGTGATTCCATCATCTCGTTGCAAATGGTCAGCCGCGCGCGCCGTGAAGGCGTGCGAATCGAGCCACGCGACGTGTTCCGGCATCAGACCATCGAGGCACTGATCGCATCGTCCCGCGATGTGGACCTCGACAGGGCCACCCCGGCATCGGAGCGCGGCTCGCTTGCGGGCCTCTCGGTCGAGCAGCTCGAACGGCTCGGTCTCGACTGGGACCGCATTGAGGACGTCTATCCGTTGTCGCCCATGCAGCAGGGCATGCTGTTTCACAGCCTGCGCGATGCCGGCAGCGGCATCTATGTCAACCAAGTCAGTGTCGAGATCCGGGGTCTCGATCCGGAACGGCTCGGCAGAGCTTGGCGCGAGGTCGGCGCGCGTCATCAGATGCTTCGGACCGGCTTCCTGTGGCGGGACCTCTCCGGTTCTCCGCTGCAAGTGGTCTATCGCGATGCCATCGCTCCGTTCGAGCAGGAAGACTGGCGTGGGCAGGCGGTCAGTGATGATCGGATTGCGGCTGCCCTTGCCGATGAGCGCGCCGCCGAGTTCGATCTCCAGGCGCCGCCGCTCCAGCGGGTCCGACTGCTGCGGCTCCAGGACGACCTGTACCGGCTGATCTGGACCTATCATCACATCCTGATGGACGGGTGGAGCTCGGCGAGGTTCGTCGGAGACGTCCTGGAGCGCTATTACGGCGGGACTCCCGCCGCGAATGCGACGCGCTACCGCGACTACATCGACTGGCTGCTGGCGCAGGATGCCAAGGTAGCCGAAGGCTTCTGGCGCGAGCAGCTCAAAAGCTTCGACCAGCCGACGCAGCTCGCCGACGCTTTCGGCCCGCGCCGCCATCAGGCATCCGGCCACGAACGCTGTTACACGCGTCTAGGAGAGAGGGCGACGGCGGAGCTGAAGGCGTTCGCGCGCCGCGAGCGGGTTACGTTGAACACCATCGTCCAAGGCGTTTGGGCGCTGCTGCTGCAGCGCTATACGGGCCAGAGCACCGTGACGTTCGGCGTGACAGTGGCCGGCCGTCCGGCCAGTCTTGACGGATCGCAGCAGATGCTCGGGCTCTTCATCAATACGCTGCCCGTGATCGAAACGCTTCCGCCCGCCAGCACCATCGGAGAATGGCTGCGCGCGCTCCAGGACCGAAACTCGGCGATCCGGGACTACGAGCACACGCCGCTCTACGACATCCAGGGCTGGGCCGGCCGCGCCGGCCAGACCATGTTCGACAGCATCATCGTCTTCGAGAACTATCCGATCGAACGCAGCATGCATCGCGGCGACGGCGCGTTGCAGTTCAGCGGCCTGAAGAATGTCGACGTGACGAACTATCCGATGGATCTGTCGGTGCTCGTTGAAGATACGCTCCAGGTCGAATACACCTATATGCCGAGCCATTTCACGGCCGGACAGGCGGCGCAGATCAAGGCGCAGTTCGAGCATTTGCTAACGGCTCTGACGCGGGACGCAATGGCTCTGCTCGGCAACCTTGATCCTGTCACGGAGCTCGACGCCGCACTGGCAGATCGCTGCAATCGGAATGCCGCGGCGAGTGCTCCGCTGCCGCTGGTGCATAAGGCGATCAGCGGTCATGCGCAGCGCCATCCGGAGCGGACGGCATTGACCATAGGCAGCATGGTGCTCTCGTTCGGGGACCTTGAACGCAGGGCCAACCGTCTGGCCCATCACCTCATCGCCCGCGGGCTCAAGCCCGAGCAGCGCGTCGGCGTGGTGGTCGAGCGAACGGAAGCCACGATGATCGCGCTGCTGGCCGTCCTCAAGGCCGGCGGAGCTTACGTTCCGATCGATCCCGAGCTGCCATCGGCGCGGCGTGCGTTCGTCATGCGCGATGCCGCAATCGCGTTCCTGCTGACGGCACAGCTCAACATCGAGGACAGCCCGGATGGCGTCGAACGGATCTCGCTGTCCACGTTCGATTTCGGCGCAGGACCCGACCATCCACCGCAACCTGACCTGCATCCTGAAAACCTTGCCTATCTGATCTATACCTCGGGCTCGACGGGGACACCAAAGGGTGTCGCTGTCGCCCATGGGCCGCTGGCGATGCACTGTCACGTCACGGGCGGTCTCTACGAGATCGACGAAAGCTCGTGCGAGCTGCATTTTCTGTCACTGGCCTTCGATGGCGCTCATGAGCGCTGGCTGACGGTTCTGTCGCACGGCGCGCGGCTGCTGATGCGTGACGCCGAGTTGTGGACGCCGGAGCAGACGGTCGAAAACCTGCATGCCCATTGCGTCAGCCATATCGGATTGCCGCCGGCCTACCTCCAGCAGGTCGCGGAATGCGTCGAGCAGAACGGCAACCCGCCGCCGGTCAAGCTCTATTCGTTCGGCGGCGAGGCAATGCCGAAGGCTGGATTCGACAAGGTCAGGCGCGTTCTCAAGCCCCGTATCCTGATCAATGGCTACGGCCCGACCGAAACCGTGGTCACGCCGCTGGTCTGGAAGGTCGACGGGGCGGGTGAATGCGACACGTCCTATGCGCCGATCGGCGTTCCGGTCGGTGATCGCCGCGCTTACATTCTCGATGGCGCACTCGACATCATTCCTGCGGGTGTTGCCGGCGAACTCTATTTGGGCGGCTTCGGGCTGGCGCGTGGCTATCACGCTAGGGCTGGCATGACTGCGGAGCGCTTCGTGCCTGACCCGTTCTCGACGGTGCCGGGCGCCCGGCTGTACCGCACCGGCGATCTGGCGCGATGGCGCGATGACGGGACCGTCGAATATCTCGGGCGCAGCGATGATCAGGTCAAGGTCAACGGCTTCCGGATCGAGCTCGGAGAGATCCAAACCTCGCTGCTCCGTCACGAGGCGATCGCGCAGGCGGCGGTGGTGGCAGTCCCAAACGCGGCCGGAAACCAGCTCATCGCCTATGTCGCGCCGAAGGTGGCACGCGACGCCGCGCCAGGTGCGGCCGAGGCGTTGGTCGAGCGCTTGAGCGACTTCCTGAGACGGATCCTGCCGGCCTATATGGTGCCGGCTCGCATCATGGTGCTGGAGCGGCTGCCGACATTGTCGAGCGGCAAGATCGACCGTCGTGCATTGCCGACTCCCGATGCGTCGATACGCGGTTTCGTTGCGCCGCAAGGCCCGGCAGAGACAGCGATGGCCCACCTGTGGTCGGACATTCTGAACGTGCCGCAGGTCGGCGTCACCGACAATTTCTTCGAGCTCGGCGGCAATTCGATCCTGTGTCTCAAGGTCGTGGCACGGCTCCGCCAGGACAAGGCGTTCGGGATCGAGATCAAGCTGCGCGATCTGCTTCAGAAGCCGACGATCCGTGCGCTGCTCGCCGGCAGCGCCACCGCGGCGTCCGCCGTCGCGCCGGCGCCATCGGCGCTGCTAGCGTTGAATGCTGCGGTTGGCGGCGTAGCCCCCGTGTTCTGCGTGCATGGCGGCTTCGGCACGGTCTTCGACTATGTGCCGCTCGCGCGCCGTCTCGAAGGGTATCGGCAGGTGGTTGGGTTGCAGTCGAGAATGTTGGTCGATCCAACCTGGACCGACAGCTCGCTCGAAGCGATGGCCATGGACTATGCGGCCGAGATCAGGCGGATGCAGCCGCGCGGCCCCTACAGCCTGATCGGTTGGTCGCTGGGAGGGCTGCTGGCCGGTCTCGTTGCGGCCGAGCTCGAACGCGGTGGCGAGCGCGTCGAACGTCTTGCCATGGTCGACAGCTTCGTGCCGCTGCAGCCGGACGGATCGAGCCGGCCGGAAGCGATCGCCCACTGGGCGGATGATCTCGCTGGATTGCTGTCGGCGGTTCTTCCGGCTGCTGCGGCCTCTCGGATCAAGGCGCAAGTCGAGGCAGCGAAGCGTGCCGACTTGCCGGAGACTCCTGCGAGCATTCGCGATCTGGTCGCGGCCGTCGTAGAGAAGGACGGGAGCGTGAGGGCAGATGATGCGTCGCTAGGCGCGGACGATCTGTCCGCCGCCTTCGCTGTCGGACGACATCTCAACAGGCTGGCGCGGAACACCACGATTCCACGCGGCCTCGAAGCCACGCCGCTCTGCTGGTGGACGTCGGCTCGTCTGGCGCAGCGCGGTCGGCTGGAACTGCAGCTGCCGAAGGCGACCGATCGCGGCGTCGCAGGCCACAACCATTTCACGATCCTGAAGGAGGCCGGCCTTCTCGATGAGATCTGCGATCTGCTCGTGCCGGCGTCGGCATCGACGGTCGCACAAGATGCCGTTCCGGAACCGGCGGAGTAAGCCCTTGAGCCTTGATCCTGATATTGCAGCATTGCTCGAGATGGTTCAGGCCGGCACCGAAAGCGGTGCGCGAACTCCGTTTCCGCAATTGACCGCCGCGCAGGCGCGGGCCGATTTCGATGCATCCTCGCCGCTGCTCGATGTCGATCCGCCGGCGCTCCCCCATGAGCGCCGCCTCTCGCTGCCGACGCGGGATGGCGCGGTGATCGAGGCGCGGCTCTATGCGAGCGAGGCGCCGAGCGATCGCCTTCCGATGCCGGTACTTCTGTATATGCATGGCGGCGGCTTCGTCGTCGGCAGTCTGGATTCGCACGAGCCATTGTGCCGCGGCCTCGCCAAAGACAGTGGCGCGACCGTGCTGTCGGTCGGCTACAGGCTTGCGCCGGAACACAAATTTCCGACGGCTTTCGAGGATGCCGTCGATGCGCTGACCTGGATTGGCCGCGAGGGCCGAGCAATGGGGCTCGACGGCCGCCGCGTTGCCGTCGGCGGCGATAGCGCCGGCGGGACGCTTGCCGCCGCTCTCGCGATCGAGGCGAAGACAAACAAGGACCTTCCGCAGCCAGTGCTTCAGGTTCTCGCCTATCCCGGTCTCAGCTCCCGACAAACCTCCGCATCCTACGAGCGCTACGGTACCGGCCATCTCCTGGAGCGTAGCACTGTCGATTGGTTCTTCCGGCAATATCTCCGCGACGACTCGGATCGCGACGATTGGCGTTTCGCGCCGCTCGCAGCGGATGATTTGTCGGGCCTCGCTCCCGCTTGCATCGTCCTCGCCGAGTTCGATCCCTTGGTGGACGAGGGGCGCAATTATGCGGCGCGGTTAGCCGCGGCCGACGTTCCCGTCGATCTGCACGTTTATCCCGGCATGATCCATGAATTCCTGCGCATGGGGAATATCGTGGCCGATGCCTTGCAGGCGAGGGCCACCATCGGGCGGGCGCTCGCCAAGGCCTTTCTCGCCGCTGGCGAAAAGGCGGCCTGATATGGCAATGCGGCGTGAACGAGAGTATGTCATGATCATCATCTCTCGCGGCCCCTCTGCGAGAGGCGCCTGAACGGATCCCATGAGCACGTCTATTCCAGACCATAGGCTGTCCCGCCGTGCGCTCCTCGGCGCGGGCGCGGCGATCGGAGGCACGGCCCTTGCGGGTAGATGGCCCATGGCGTTTGCTCAAACCGCCGGATCGCAATCCGGCCTCCGGGTCGCTGCGCTCGGCTGGGCCTGTGCCCAGACGATACTGGCGCTTGGTGTCGTGCCGCTGGTGATTCCGGAGATCGAGCGCTATGGCCGGCTGGTCGTCGAGCCGGCTGTCCCGTCCGCCGTTCAGGAGATCGGTCTGCGTTCGGAGCCAAATCTCGAACTGCTGCAGAGCTTCGCGCCCGACATCATCATCATCGATCCCAGCATTGCAGCCGCCATACCGCGGCTCAAGCTGATCGCGCCGGTCGAGACGTTCACGATCTTCAGACCCGGCGGGCATCCTCTCGACACGGCGCGTCGTTCGACGCTGGAGCTTGCCAAACGCCTCGAGGTGCAGTCGGCGTGCGAAGCCTATTTCGCCCGTTTCGACGTCGCCATGGCCGGCTATCGTGAGCGGCTCCGGGGGCGCGGCGGCAAGCCGCTCTATCTCGTCAGCGAGATCGCGCGCAACCGCGCGCTCGTGTTCGGTCCGAACAGCCTCTATCAGGAGGTGCTCGATCAGTGCGGATTGAGGAATGCCTGGACCGGACAGAGCGGCCCATGGGGCTATACCAGTGTTGGGCTCGAAGTGCTCGCCGCGGTTCCGGACGCGCGGCTGGTCTTGATGACCTCGCGGGTCACGGATGTCGAGGCGCTGCTGAAGGCGAGCCCTGTGCTTCAAACCCTGCCGTCACTTCGATCGCATCGGCTGACGGTCCTGGGTAATCAGTTCTTCTATGGCGGCGTGCCGGCGGCCGAACGTTTTGCCCGCCTTCTCGCCGAACGTCTGCCGCGGGAAAGCCATGAGCAAGGTTGAGGCACTGCCGGCCCGGTCCGGCCTGGAGATGCATCCGGCGGTGCTGATCGGCTTGCTGCTGGCAGCCGCGGCCGCGCTGACTTGGCGCAACCTGTCCGGATATCTGCCCGCCGGCGCCTGGCTGCCGGTGTTGTGGCGGCCCGAGGTCACCGATCCCCAGCAGATGCTCGTGCACTACACCGTGTTTCCGCGCATTGCGGTGGCGTTGCTGGCCGGCGCGGCCCTCGGTCTTGCCGGCACGGTCTCTCAGCAGGTGTTGCGCAATCCGCTTGCGGAGCCGAGCACCATCGGCGTCCTGAACGGCGCCTATCTTGCGCTGGCTGTGACGACCCTGTGGGCGCCGTCGCTGCTTGCCTTTGGCCGGGAGTGGATAGCGCTGTTCGGCGGGTTCGCCGCGTTTCTCTGCGTGTTCGGGCTGACCTGGAAACGTGCGCTGTCGCCCGTCGTCCTGGTGCTCGCGGGATTGATCGTCAGTTACTACTGCGCCGTGACCACCCAGGCGCTGGTGCTGCTCAACCACGAATATCTGATCGGGCTGTTCATTTGGGGTGCGGGTTTCCTCAATCAGCAGGACTGGAGCAACGTGACGTTCCTGGCGCCGCGGCTCCTGATTTCGATCGTCCTGATCGCGGTGATGGTTCGCCCGCTGACGCTGCTCGGCTTCGACGATGAGACTGCGCGCAATCTGGGCCTCGGATTGACGCGAGCGCGGATCTTCGCGCTCGTCATTGCGATCGCGCTCAGCGCTTCGGTCGTCAGCGTGGTCGGCGTCATGGGATTCGTCGGCTTGTCCGCGCCCGCTATCGTCATGCTGTCGGGCGCGCGTCGCTTTCGCGACCGGCTGATCTGGGCGCCTCTTTGCGGCGCCGTGCTGCTGTGGCTGACGGATCAGCTCGTGCTGTTGATTCCGCCCGGCTATCGCGAAATGCCGGCCGGTGCGGTGACGGCCCTGATCGGCGCGCCGATGTTGCTCCTGCTGCTGCCGCGGCTGCGGGCTACTATGCCGATGGGAAATCTGACGCCATCCGCTCCGCCGCGTCTCGATCACCCCTGGCGCGTGATCCTGTTCGCTCTTGCCTTGCTGCTGCTTGTGGTCTGGATCGCACTCGCCCTGGGGGTCGGCTCGGACGGCTGGCACTGGAGCGGTCCGTCCGGCTTGCAGGAGTTCTGGCCGTGGCGCGGGCCGCGCATGGTGTCGGCGCTGGCCGCGGGTGCGACGCTGGCGGTCGCCGGCACGCTGCTGCAACGGATGACCGGCAATCCGATGGCCGCGCCGGAGGTTATGGGCATCAGCTATGGCGCGGCGATGGGCGTGATCGTTCTGCTCTATCTCTTTCCCGCGCACACGCGGCTGGCGCAGATTGCGGCGGCCGGCATCGGCGCCTTCATCGTGCTGGCGCTGGTGCTGCTGTTCAGCCGGCGGTCCGAGTTCAGTCCGGAGCGCGTGCTCCTGGCCGGGGTCGCCATGAGCGCGGCGTTCGGCGCGATCATCGCCATGGCGCTGGCGACGGGCGATCCGCGGATCGGCACGCTGCTGTCGTTGCTGACCGGGTCGCTTTACCAGATCGGTCCGGCCGAGGCCGCGGTCCTCGCTGCGGCGGCGCTCGTTCTGCTGATCATGGTGCCGCTGCTGTCGCGCTGGCTCGACATTCTGCCGCTAGGAGCGACGGCCGCGCGTTCGGTCGGCGTCTCGCTGGCGAGAAGCCGCATCATCATCATGCTGCTCACGGCATTGTTGACCGCGACGGCGACGCTGATGGTCGGTCTTCTGAGTCTGGTTGGATTCATTGCTCCGCACATGGCGCGGATGATGGGCGCGCAGCGCGCGTTGCATCAGGCGGCGCTGGCCGCGTTGATCGGGGCGATCCTGATGGTCACGGCGGATTGGGCCGGACGCATGGTGATCTTTCCGTTCCAGATGCCCGCCGGCATCTTCGCCATGATGCTCGCCGGACCCTACCTCATCTGGCTGCTGCGGCCGCAGCGGCGATGACTGCGGCCCAAGCGATGCCGCTTACCGCGCGAAGCTGATGAGATGGCCGTGATCCGGCGACGGCATCACGCCCATCGGGATGCCGTAGATGGTTTCGAGCTCGGCGGGCGTCATGATCTTTTCCGGCCTGCCGCGGGCAATAAGCTTCCCGGAGTGGAGCGCGATGATCTCGTCGCAGAAGCGGGCGGCCATGTTGACGTCGTGAAGCACGACGACCACGCCGAGATTGCGCTCGCGGGCGAGCTGCCTGACCAGCGACAGCACCTCGATCTGATGGGCGATGTCCAGCGCCGAGGTCGGCTCGTCGAGCAACAGGCACTCGGCATCCTGCGCCACCAGCATGCCGATCCAGGCCCGCTGGCGCTCGCCGCCGGACAACGTATCGACCAGGCGGTCCGCAAATGGCTCGATATGGGTCAACGCCATGGCGCTTTCGACCTTCTTGCGGTCGATCTCGCTGAACCGGCCGAGCGCGCCGTGCCAGGGATAGCGGCCGAGTGCGACCAGCTCCTTGACCAGCATGCCGGCGGCGGGCGGCGTCTGCTGCGGCAGGTAGGCGACCTTGCGGGCATAGTCCCGATCGCTCCAGGCGCGCAGTGCGCGGCCTTCGAAAAGAATCGTTCCTGACGTGCTCGGCTGCTGGCGCGACAACAATTTCAGCAAGGTCGACTTGCCGGAGCCGTTATGCCCGATCAGTCCGACGACGCTGCGCGCGGGAAGGGACAAGGTGAGTGGTTCGAGCAGCGCGCGCCCAGCCACCGCGAAGCCGACCTGGTCGAGCTCGAACAACGAGGTGGGTACATTTTGTAAGGCCTGCGTGGTGCTGGTCGACGCGGCGAGCGTGCTTTTGTCCGTCTGCGCGTTTTGGAAAGTCATGGTTGGCGCAGGCTCCAATAGGCGACGGCCAGATGCTGATCGCGGGAGAGCCTTTGCTCGTCGCGCAAATGGTTTCGCAGGGTCTTCAGCGCCTGCGCCTCACACGCGACCCAGGCGAAGACCTCACCATGGTCGGGCCATTGCACGGCCTTGACGGCGTCGACCAGGAGCTGCGTCGTTCCGGCGGGACGGCCCGCGCGATGCAGCCAGCGGATCGCTACGCCGCTCGGCGCGACCAGCGGAACTTCCTCGCTTCGATCGGCAACCTCGATGAAGGCCTCACCCGTTGCCGTCGCCGGCAGCGTCTCGAGAATTCGCGCGATGGCGGGGAGGGCGGTTTCGTCGCCCACGAGAAGCAACCAGCGTGCCGGACGAATGCCGCGGCCGAGCGGGCCGGCCATGCCGCAGACGGCGCCGGCCTTTGCGTTGACGGCGAAGGCCGAGCCCGGTCCGGCATGATCATGAATCACGAAATCGATATCGATCTCGCGGGTCTGCAAGTCGATGCGGCGGATTGTGTAGTAGCGGGTCACGGGCCTGCGGTCGGGCTCCGGCCAAAGGATACGTCCGTCGGGCGCGGGCCACGGCCATTCGGGCTTGGCGAGGCCTTCGGGCGGGAAGTACAGCCGCACGTGCAACTCGTCGTCGTTCACGAAACGGGCGATGTCTTCGCCGGTGAAGGTCAGCCGCCGCATGTGCGGCGTCAGGGTGATCGCGGCCTTCAGCCGCACCTCGCGGAAGTTGGCCAGCGTGCCGCCGTTGGACTCATGACCGGACCAAACGATGGTCGGGGCAATGTCGCCCGCGAATTCGATCACATGCGAGGCGACGACCGCGCGCAGCATCTCCAGATTGCCCTTGTCGTCGGCCTCGACGCGGATCTTGAGCACTTCGGCCTCGACGGCGAGGGAACTGGTTCCGAACGGCAATGTCGCCACCATGAGGCCGCCGCGGTCCTCGAAAGCGATGTCATGCTCGGCCAGATGATCGATCATCCGCGCAGCGAGGCCGGCGGCATCGGGAAGCACGATGCGGGTTTCGGAGATAAGCGGGTCCAAAGTCATTCTCCATCGGGCCTGTCCGATGCTGGCCTTCAAGTGCTTCGATGTCCGGATGTCGCAGCCCGGCACGGCGCCGGATCAAAATCCTGCTCGCTCGCCGGCTGCGCTGCAAAAGCGGTACTACCCGCATCATATTAAAGGCATCGGGGATCCCAAATTAGAATCCATCGAAAGAGCCGACGAAATAAGCGCTGGAAGAGCGGTGCTGCCATCATGTATTCGCATCACATCGGCACGGCTTGTTCTGATCGTGACGGACCGTATAGGTTCGCTTCAGGTCTTCTCCAGCGCGGCTCTCATCATGAACTCACGAAGCGGCCTGATGGCGCAGATTCTGCACCTCCTGCGGCCTTACTGGCCGCTCGTGCTCGGCGGCATCGTTCTGGGTCTGGTTGGCGGCGCCAGCGTCGCGGCGTTGCTCGCGGTCGTCAATCACGGGCTCTATGCCACGCAGGCCGACGTCATCACGCTGCTGCTGGCGTTTGCCGGCCTGTGCCTCCTGATCCTGATCGGGTCCATCGGCGCCGATGTCAGCGCCAACTATGTCGGACAGCGGATCATCGCCGAGCTTCGCAAGTCGCTGGCCGCCAAAATCCTGGCCGCGCCCATCGATCAGCTCGAAATCTACCGGACCCATCGCCTGATCCCGGTCCTCACGCAGGACGTCGACACGATCAGCGATTTCGCGTTCTTCTTTTCGTCCTTTTTCGTCTCGCTCGTGATCGCGCTCGGCTGCATGGTTTACCTGGCGGTGCTGTCGTGGCCGTTGTTCCTGATCACGGGAGCCGTCATCGTTCTGGGGTCGCTGGCGCATGGTTATGCAAGAACCAGAGGCGTCCACGGCTTCAACGCGGCGCGCGATGCGGAAGATCAGCTGCACAAGCAGTATCGCGCGATCGCCGAGGGCGCCAAGGAGCTGCGTCTCAATCGCGTCCGCCGGAGGCGCGTCTATGCCGAGCAACTCCAGCAGACCGTCGACCGGATCAGCTCGGTGCAGATCAGGTCGATCAATCTGTTCGTGACGGCGCGGGCGTTCGGCACGATGCTGTTTTTTGCCGTGATCGGCGTGGCGCTGACCTTGCGTCCGTTCCTTTGGCCCGACAGCCCTGCCGCAGTGTCCAGTGGCTTCGTGCTGGTCCTGCTCTACATGCGCGGACCCATTGATCAGGTCATCGGTATCCTGCCGGCGCTTGGCCGCGCCCAGGTCGCGATGCGGCGCATTGCGGAACTCTCGGAGCAGTTCTCGACCCCCGAGCATAATCTTCTGGCCACTGCTCCCGCTCCGCCGGGCAAGACTACGATCGAATCGATCGAGCTCCGTGGCGTAACCTATGCCTTTCGCGGCGTGCCGGGCAGTGCCCCCTTCGTCCTTGGGCCGGTTGATCTGATTGTCCGGCAGGGAGAAATCGTTTTCATCGTGGGGCAGAATGGAAGCGGAAAGACGACTCTCATCAAGCTGTTGCTGGGTCTATACGCTCCTCATGGCGGCATCGTGCTTCGCGACGGCTCGCCCGTCCTGACGGAGACGCGGGACGATTACCGCCAGCTCTTCACGACCATTTTCTCCGACTACTATCTGTTCGAGGATCTCATACGCGGAGAGGGCGTGGTTCCCGATGTCGCGGAGCGCTACCTCCAGCGGTTGGAGGTCGCGCATAAGGTCTCCGTCGAGAACGGCGTGTTCACGACGACGGACCTGTCGACCGGACAGCGCAAGCGATTGGCCCTGATGAATGCGTGGCTGGAGGAAAGACCCGTTCTCGTGTTCGACGAGTGGGCCGCGGATCAGGATCCGGCCTTCCGGCACATCTTCTACACAGAGCTGCTCCCGGATCTGAAGCATCTCGGAAAGACCATCATCGTGATTTCCCACGATGATCGCTATTTCGGGATCGCGGATCATCTGGTGCGGCTGCGCGACGGCAAGATCGTCGCAAGCGAGGCAAGGGCCAGCAACGACGCTGGGGCTTCCGCAGTTCCAACCGATGCGCCGCTTTAGACACATTGTAGCGAGCCGCTGGTGCTATTTGTCGCACGCAAACGACAGGATGCGATCCCGTTTTGCGACAGGCCGTCAGATTTGTAGAGAATCTAATCTGCGTGTGCGCGCATTCCTTGTCAGCCTGTAGGCGAGTGATCTACACCACACATCAGCGATGATCGAGATGCGAGGGCCGGATGAACAAGGCTTCGGATTCCGGGACCGGACCTCGTGCGTTCCCGGTCGGCCCATATTCCGCTCAGACCGTTTTCCAGGAGGACGATCGCCTTCGCGTCGTTGCCGACGACGTAACGGCATTGGAACTGCGTCTTCGGGATCGCGTCGATCACCTCGAGATTTTGAATGCGTCGGAGGACAGTCAGCTTGCGGCAAGGGCCGTGTCGGCGTCCGCCGAAGCGCTGTTCGCTTGGAGGCCGGGCGCTGATCGGCTCGTTCTCGGTCTCGCTGAAGGAGCGTCGCTTGCACGGGAACTGATGGATAGCGGCCTTGCCATCATGTCCGAGGGGCAGCTGGTGCTGCTGCCCGAACTGGTCATGCAGCGGCGGGACAACTGGCTGGTCAACCCCGGGCGACCGCCATTGCCGCAACTCCACGTCATGACGGACGGCAAGCGCCATCCGCGCCGCGCCGCAAAGCCGACGGGAAAGGTGTACGGCCGTTTCATTCCCTGGCTGTCTGAGGTCATCTCGTTTCGCGTGGCCGATCTCGAGAATGATCTCCATTTGTTGCATCGCTGGATGAATGACCCCCGCGTCGATGCGTTCTGGAACGAGGCGGGCGATCTCGACAAGCATCGGCGATATCTGGCCGGCAACCTGGCTGATCCCCATATGCTGCCGTTGATCGGCAGCTTCGGTGATGAGCCGTTTGGCTATTTCGAACTTTACTGGGCCAAGGAAAATCGCATCGCGCCGTTTTATGATGCCGATGACTATGACCGGGGATGGCACGTGGTCGTGGGCGAGGACGCTTTTCGCGGCGGTCGTTATATCAGCGCGTGGCTGCCGTCACTGATGCACTACATGTTCCTTGACGATTGCCGTACGCAGCGGATCGTCGGGGAGCCGGCGGCGGCGCACTCCCAGCAGCTTCGCAATCTCGAGCGCTCGGGGTTCGCGAAGATCAAGAATTTCGACTTTCCCCATAAGCGCGCGACCCTGGTGATGTTGTTACGCGAGCGCTTCTTCGGCGATCGGCTCTGGCTTCCGGCAGCTGCCGGCCCGGCGGTCCCATCCTAGAGCTCGAGCGGAGCGCAGCTTCATGTCTCATCAACTTGCGGTCGAGCACGACGTTATCGGCGTTGGATTCGGGCCCTCCAACCTCGCGCTTGCGATCGCATTGGACGAATGCGCGAAGCGGTCTCGGCAAAAATGCACGCCGCTGTTCGTGGAGAAGCAGCCGCACTTCACCTGGCATGGCGGCATGCTGCTTCCAGGCAGCGACATGCAGATATCGTTTCTCAAGGACCTTGTCTCCTTGCGCGATCCGACCAGCCCCTTCACCTTCGTGAACTATCTGCACAAGCGCGGCCGCTTGCTGGAGTTCATCAACTGCCGGACGTTCCATCCGAGCAGGGTCGAGTTCAATGATTACCTGCAGTGGGTGGCGGGCCATTTCAAGTCGCAAGCCGCTTACGGCGAGACCATCGTCGCCGTCGAGCCGGTGACGGCCGGGCAGACGGTGACATCGTTGCGGGTGCATTCGCGCTCGCTCGCCGACGGAGAGACCGTGCGGCTGGCGCGAAATCTCGTGGTCGCGGTAGGAGGCCAGCCCTATGTTCCGCAGGTGTTTGCCGAGGCCGCCGACGATCGCAGGCTGCTGCATTCCAGCCGCTATCTCGACCTGATCGAGCGCGTTGTCCCGCGCGGCCGGGCCGTGCGCGTGGCCGTCGTCGGTGGCGGGCAGAGCGCGACGGAGGTAACGGTCGATCTTCATGGCCGATGTCCTGAAGCGCACATCGATCTGATCTTCCGCGGCCATGCTCTCAAGCCGTCCGACAGCAGTCCTTTCGTCAATGAGATCTTCAACCCGGACTATACGGACTTCGTCTACGCGCAGCCTGCCGAGCGGCGGGATGCGATCGTCCGCAACTTCCGGAACACCAACTATGCCGTCGTCGATTCCGACCTGCTGGACCAGCTGTATCGGCTGCTCTACCAGCAGCGCGTCGGTGGCGACGCAAGGGTCGTGTTGCGTCCCCGCAGCGAGATTACCAATGTGGATGCGGGACCGGACGGCATCGAGATCGGCGTGATCGACAAGTTCCGCGGCGAAAACCGTCGTTCGACTTACGACGTGGTCGTTCTGGCGACGGGATACGACAGGGATACGCCGCACGGGTTTCTCGAACCGATCCGCCGCTACATTCGCGATGCGGCGCTGGATCGCAACTACCGGCTCGTGACCAATCCAGCGTTCCGGCCGCAGATCCACCTCCAGGGCTATTCGGAATCCTCCCACGGCCTGAGCGACACGTTGCTTTCGGTGATTGCCGTGCGGTCGCAAGAGATTGCGGAGTCGCTGCTTTCGACCATATCGCGCCGGGAACTCATTGCCTAGCTCGCGGTGATGACACGCCAATTGCTGTGCCGGACCAGGCGAATCCGGCACGGCAAGCACGGCCGGCAGGGATCCCGTATCGACGAGTGCGGTGAGACCGCAAAACCTACGTCTGCGGCCAAGGGTTGCTTCTGGCACGGCTCAAGCTGAGGTCGCGGCCTAATTCGCGATGTCCGCAGGACGCAATCTGGCGTGTTCCGATAATTGACCTGGAACGGCCTCGATCTAGAACTTGTCTAATCGATATCAACCAGGGGGTGTGCACCGGGGACAACGCCGAACGGCTCTGCTAGAGATGTTCTTAGAACGATCTTTGGAATGTTTGTAGGTTCGGGTGGAACTGACCGTGAGGAAAGCCTTCGCTCTCGAGCAAAGCCAGAGTCATTTGCCGGAGCGGATCGCAGTCATATTGGTCTACAGCCCACTTGCGGCGTTGATCGGCAGGGAGCCGTCGACGCGCATGAACTATCTCCTCGAAATTGCGTCGCTCCATACCAGGGCCGAACTCCTTGCACAGCCGGGGCTGGGACGCACGGGCGTACGCCGGATCGAGACGTGGATGGCGTTTCACGGGCATCGCGTGCGCGACGTCAACGAGAGTCTCGATAGCGTAATCTGCCGTTTTGCGTTCCAACGCTCTACCGTGCGGAAGGGTAGTCGTCGTTGTCTCGCCTCGGTAACCACCTTGGTACAAGAGCGATCGCGCGAAGCAGCTCCGTAAAATCGCTGGATATCCCGATCGACGAGAGGCGGGAGGTCGGCCGGAAATGCAAAGATGTCTGCAGTGACGCGTTCACGGCGATTTCCATTCAATCGACGTCGAACTTGACGCCCTGGGCGAGCGGAAGCGTGCGGCCGTAATTGATCGTGTTGGTGGCGCGCCGCATGTCAGCCTTTCACGAAGCTGTCATAGACCTGCTCGTGATCGAAGAGGCGTCGCAGCGTTGTGCAAACGTGCTCGGACAATCCGACCCGCGGGCGGACGCAAAAGAGGACGTCGGAGCCGATGCTAGGCAACGCCAGAGCCCACGGTCTCTGGGAATTGACCGCACCACCGGCGCCTGACATCGCCGGACTGAATGGCTCGATCAAGGTCGACACGGCCATCGTCGGCGGCGGATATACTGGCCTTGGCGACCGCGCTCCATCTCGCTGAGGCGGGCGCCAATGTCGCGCTGCTCAGCCAACGAGGGGCAAGCCTTCTGAGGCGGACGGCTCGGCCTTCAGTGGTGCAAGTGCAATGTAAAGTTTTCGAGGATGACCGCAGACTGTGCGTGTGCTGACGAGCAACCTCAGTTCTCGAAGATGAAAATTGCCACTCAATCGCCACGTAGTCGAATAGTCGTGCTGATCGATCCGAGATCAAGCCGTCCTTAGGGTGTGGACTGGTCGCGTTCCCCGCGACCAACGAGTATAGCGGGCGGATGCTGTTCTCTCATCAACGGCAGTTGTTGATAGGGGCGGTCGTATATGCGCGGCCACACATGAGGCAGCGCAAGCTTGTTAATTGGTCGATCCGTCGCCGCGAATGGCGAACGTCGTGGCCTTCAGTTTGGGCATGCCGAACTTGTCGAACAGCTTGTCATAGGTGCCGTCGGCGCGGATCGCCGTCAGCGCGTCGGCAACGGCTTGGCCAGGCAGCTTGTCGCGGAAGGCAAACGTAATGTCTGTGCCGGCGATGTCACGGACCCAGATTTTGCGATGCCCTTCTGCTCGAGCGAGTTGGCGGTCTCGGCGCGGCCGCCGCAGCCGCCAGCGACACGCGGCGAGTTGCAGGCACTCGCGCAGGCACTGCGAACTGCCGGGGTGCTCTAAGCCGCGAAGAACGGGTTCGCCGGCCGCGCGAGGCCGAGATGATCGCGCAATGTCGTCCCCTCATAATCGCTGCGGAACAGTCCGCGCTCCTGCAGGATCGGCACGACGAGCTGGACGAAATCTTCGAACCCTTCGTGGAAATAGGGCGGCATGACGTTGAAGCCGTCGGCTGCATGCTCCTCGAACCAAAGCTGGAGCGTGTCCGCGATACGCTCGGCCGAACCGCACAGCACCCAATGGCCACGAGCGGCGGCGGTGAGATTGTAGAGATCGCGCAGCGTCATGTTCTCGCGGCGGCCCTTGGCGAGCATGACGCTGGCAAAGCTGTGATAGCTGTCCGACGGCGCGATGTCGGGGATCGGCCCGTCGAGATCGTAGGCCGACATGTCGCGGCCGAAGCGGTCCGAGAGGATGGCGAGTGCGTTGCTGCCGCTGACGAAGCTCTGCAGCACGTTGAGCTTCTCGAACGCCTCCTTGTCGGTACGGCCGACGACGGGCATCACGCCCGGCAGCACCGTGACGTCCTCGGACCTGCGTCCGAACGCCGGCAGGCGCGTCTTCAGCGAGGCGTAACCGGCCTTGGCTTCGTCGATATCCTGCACCACCGAAAACACAATGTCGGCGGTGCGCGCGGCAAGTGCCTGTCCGGCCTCGGAGCCGCCGGCCTGAAGCACGACGGGGCGGCCTTGCGGGCTGCGGCCGATGTTGAGCGGGCCCTTCACCTTGAAGAACGCGCCTTCATGGTCGATCGGGCGAAGCTTCGCCGGATCGATGTAGATGCCGTTGGCGCGGTCCGCAACGATGGCGTCATCCGCCCAGCCGTCCCACAGGCCCTTGACCACGTCGAGGAACTCACCGGCCATCTCGTAGCGGCGGGCGTGGTCGGGATGGGTGGTGCCGAAATTCGCCGCGGTTGCCGGATTGGCCGTCGTCACCGCGTTCCATGCGGCGCGACCGTTCGAGATGTGATCGAGCGAGGCGAAGACGCGCGCGACCGAGAAGGGATCGCTATAGGTGGTGGAGACGGTGGCGCCGAGCCCGATATGGCTGGTCGAGGTCGAAAGGGCCGCCAGCATGGTCAGCGGCTCCAGCCGCAGCGTGTAGGAGGGATGGGCGGCGGCGTCGGCATAGAGATTGTCGCCCATGAAGATCAGGTCGAACTTGCCGCGCTCGGCGGTGCGGCCGATCTCCTGGATTGCCGCAAAATCCTGGAAGCTGTCGACCGCGCCGGGATAGCGCCAGCCTGCGACGTGGCTGCCGGTGCCCAGGATGAACAGGCCGAGATGCATCTGTCGTTTCATGGTGTGTTTCCTGGCGTCACGTCCAGAACAGGATCTTGCGTTCGAGGAAACCGATCAGGCCGAAGAAGGCGAGGCTCGCCGCGGATGCGACGAAGATCGCTGCCCAGACCTGGACGAAGTCGATCTGGAGCACGGCCTGATAGATCACCCAGCCGAATCCGCCATGCGCGCCGAGCATTTCGGTGACGATCGCCACGATCACGCTGCGCACCGTGGAGACGCGCATGCCGGCGAGCAGTAGCGGTAGCGCAGTCGGCAACCGTAGGCGCCACAGCACGCCGAAACGGCTTGCCCCGAAGCTGCGCATGAGGTCGACGGCGCGACGATCGACACGGTCGAGCCCGGCCAGCATCGACAGCAGGATGGTGAAGCTTACCGCCATCGCCACCATCACGATCTTCGAGCTGACCCCGATGCCGAACCAGAGCAGGATCAGCGGGGAATAGCCGACTACGGGCACCGAATTGATCGCAGTGGCGAGCGGCAGGATCGCGCTGCGCAATGCCGGCACTAATGCGATGGCGACGGCGAGGCCAATCCCGATCAGGCATCCGAGCCCGTAGCCCGCGAGCGCTTCGAGCAGGGTGTAGCCGGCGGCGTCGATGAGTATTGCGCGCTTGGACCAGAGGCCGACGAGGATTTCGCTGACGGCGGGGAGTACATAGGCCGGTAGATGCAGTCCGCGCGCCACGCCTTCCCAGCACGCGACCAGGAGGACGGCGCCGAGAATGCCGCGCTGGACGGCGAGCGAGGGGGAGGCGATCGCCCGGCTCATTGCTCGGCGTTCCAGAACACGAGGTGCCGCTCGGCCGCGGCGACCACTGCATAGAACCCGGTGCCGAGCAGGGCTGCGGCGAGCAGCGCGCCCCAGATCGCCACGACATTCTCGGTGAACATGGCCTGGAGCAGCAGCACGCCGAGACCCGTGGTGTCGCCGAACCATTCGCCGACGATGGCACCGACGAGGCTCAGCGATGCCGCGAGCCGCAGCGCCACGAAGATCTGCGGCAGCGCGGTCGGCAACTGCAGGCGCAGTAGCAGCTGGCGATTGGAGGCGCCGAAGCTGCGCATCAGGGCGACCTGCTTGGGATCGACGGTCTCGAGACCGAGCAGCGTATTAACGGTCACCGGGAAGAAGGTCAGGTAGAATGCGATGATCGCCTTGGCGAGCAGCGTGTTGCCGAACCACAGCACCACCAGCGCGCCGAAGGCGATGACCGGAATGGTCTGCGACACCACGAAGATCGGAAAGATCATCTCACGCAGCGCGCGGACGCGGAAGAACACGATGCCCATGAGCACGCCGAAGGTGCCGCCCGACGCAAAGCCAATCAGCGTCTCCGCCAACGTGCGCAGGAAACCGTCGACATAGGCCCGAGGCGTCGCCGCCATCGCCAGCAGGATGGTGCTGAGACGCGGCAGGTAATAGGGCCTGATACCGAACAGTATCACCGCGCCTTCCCAGATCACTGCCGCGATGGCGAGGCCGAGCAGGAGCCGGATCAGCTTGCGCAGCGGATCCGGCATCGTGATCGACCGCGTCGCGGCGGCGGCCTCACTGAGCGATGTCGCGGCAGGGCCGCTCACGGCAACCGATCCGCCACGGGGACGCTCTGGATGAAGCTGGCATCATAGGCGGCGGCAAGATCCAGCGGCTTGGAGATCACGCCATATCTCAGGAAGAAGTCGTGGGCGGTCTTGACCGCGTCGGCGTCGATCCAGAACATGCCGTTCTTGGCGGCCGCGCCTGCGGTCATCAGGCGCTTAACCTCCATGAGCATGAACTCCTGCTGCGTCCGATCAAGCGTCGGAGCGGCGGCCATCACGGTGTCGACGGCCCCCTTGGGATCGGAGAATGCGTCCTTCCAACCCTTGAGCGAAGCGCGCAGGAACGCCTTGACCAGTTCCGGCTTCTCCTTGGCGGTCGCCTCGGCTACGATGAGCGTGTCGCGGGGGAAGGTGATGCCGTAATCCTCGGCGACGAAGGTCTTCAGGCTGTCCTTCGGCATGCGCGACTGGATGGTGTAGAACTCGTTGTAATAAGTCGCCGTGACGACATCGACGCTGCCGTCGACGAACGGCGTCACGGACACCTGCTGCGGCTGGATCTTCAGCTCGTCCGGCTTGATGCCTTCCTTGGCCAGCATGCCGTTGAGCACATGGTTGGCGCCGGTGAACCAGGTGGTGACGGTCTTGCCCTTGAAATCCTGGATCGTCTTCACCGGCCCGTCCTTGCGGGTGACGAAGATAAATGGCGTGATCTGGTGCGACACGCCGATGCAGACGATCGGCAGTCCCTTGTCACGGGCGGCGAACACGCTGTCGGTGCCGCCGGAGAGGCCGAACGTGTCCGCGCCGGTCGCGACCAGGTTTTCGGTCAGCAGGTTGGGCCCGCCGGGATTGATGGTGAGGTCGATGCCCTCGGCCTTGTAGTAGCCCTTGGCCGCCGCGACGTAGAAGCCGGCGAACTGCGCCTGCGGCAGCCATTTCAGCCGCAGGCTTGCCTTCTGCAACTCTGCGGAGGGCGCAGCCGTGACAAGCGAGCCGGTCGCCAGTGCGATCGCGGAGAGGACGGAGAGGGCGTGGCGACGGCTCAACATGGTCATACTCCAGACGGTGAAGATCAATTGCGATAGGATGGATCGGTGCGGTCAAGCTGGCGCATCAACGCCGGCCATTCGCGTTCGCCGGGGACGAGGATGTCGCCCTGCAATTCCCAGAACTGGCGGGCGGCCTTCTCGCAAACCTCGTGCGGCGGCATCACCAGCTTGGCGCCGGCTGCGGCCGCCGCCTGCATTTGGAGCTGGATCCGTGCGGCGCGCTCGAAATAATAGAGCAGCATGAAGGCCTCGCCCGGCGTGCGGCCGACGGTCAGGATGCCGTGGTTGCGCATTAGCATCACCTTGTGCGGACCGAGATCGCGAACCAGGCGGACCTGCTCGTCGAGGTCGATGGCGACGCCTTCGTAATCGTGGAAGGCCTGGCGGTCGTAGAAGCGCATCGCGAACTGGCTGAGCGGCAGCAGGCCTTTCTCCTGTCCTGAAACCGCGACGCTCGCGTCGGAATGGGTGTGCAGCACACAGGCCGCATCGTGGTTCGAGGTGTGGATCGCAGCGTGGATGACGAAGGCCGCGACGTTGATGGCGTGGGGCGTGTCGTCGAGCTTGTTTCCCTTGGTGTCGATCTTCACCAGGCTCGAGGCCGTGATCTCGTCGAACAGTAGACCGTAGGGATTGATTAGGAACTGGTCGTCGTGACCGGGGACACGCATGGAGATGTGGTTGTAGATCAGGTCGTCCATGCCGAGCTTGGCGACCATGCGGTAGCAGGCCGCGAGCTTGACGCGGGCATCCCATTCGGCCGGGTCGATCCCGCTCATTGCGACGTCTCCTGCGCGATGGAGGATTGGAACGACTTCATGCTTTCCTCCTCGATCGCATCGAGCAGCGTGCGCTTCAGGCGCACGAATTCGGGAGAGGTAACGATCTCGGGCCGGCGCGGGCGGGGCAGGTCGACGATTTGTTCGAGCTTCACCGAGCCGGGACGCGCCGTCATGACCAGCACGCGGTCGCCGAGGAAGATCGCCTCGTCGACGTCGTGGGTGATGAAGAGAATGGTGCGTCGGTATTTCTGCCAGACGTCGAGCAACCAGCGCTGCATCATCGCCCGCGTCAGCGCATCGAGCGCGCCGAACGGCTCGTCGAGCAGCATCAGGTCGCGCTCGAACAGGAAGGTGCGCATCAGGGCGACGCGCTGGCGCATCCCGCCGGACAGTTGATTGGGGTACTGCTTCTCGAAGCCGGCCAGCCCGAACTCGGGCAGCATCTTCAGCGCCTTGGCACGCGCCTGGTCGCGCTTCATGCCCTCGACTTCGAGCGCAAGGATGGCATTGTCCACCACGTTGCGCCAGGGAAACAGCAAATCGCGCTGCGGCATGAAGGAGACGCGGCCGAGCAGGTCGGCGGCATGGCAGCTCGTGCCCTCGAAGCGCAGAATGCCGCCGGCGTCGGGCTCCTCAAGGCCGGCAACGATATTGAAGAGAGTGCTCTTGCCGCAGCCGCTGGGGCCGACGACGGTGACGAACTCGCCGGGGGCGACGCTCGCCTGGAGTCCCGACAGCGCCGCGACGGAGCCGAAGGTCTTGTTGATCGCGCGCAGCTCGAGCAGCGGCTCAGGCTTCGGGTGAACCTGCGGGGCTTCGATGGTCGGTCCGGGATCGGGGAGGCGGGCGGCCTGCACCAGCATGTCCTTGTATAATGGCGGCGGTCATTCGCATACGAAAGCGGACCGCGTCGAAATCTCTTAGCAACTCGTGTGCCAGTGTCATTTCCGAGCAAATCAGGCATAAAACTTGCGAGATCGACGATGAATAGGTCGGAGATACGGGCATCTCCGACCGAAAGTAGGTCGCTTCGTTAGGGTGAGAATGCCATGATGTATACGTTCTTTGATGTCGGGGAAACATAATGGCGGGTATTGGTGCACATGACGGAGGCAAACGCGTCAAAAATGGGCACGAAGCGCTTGCCGCGAGCCCGGGCGTGACGCTCGCCGAGAGCCTGCGCCAGAAGCTCGAAGGGGCGATCGCGGCCGGTCATCTGGAGCCGGGGAGCCGGCTCGACGAGCAGGAGATCGCCCAGCGTTTTGGCGTTTCGCGCACGCCTGTGCGGGAGGCGTTCCGCCTGATGGCCGCCAACAATCTGGTCGAGCTGCGCGGCCGGCAGGGCGCGACCGTCCGAAGCATCAAGGCGCAGGCGCTGATCGAGATGTTCCAGGTGATGGCCGAGCTCGAAGGGCTTTGCGCAAGGCTCGCCGCCCGGCGCGTCTCGCAGGCCTGGGGAACTGAAATAGATAAGATTCACCAGCGACTTGTGGCGGCGGGCGAAGCCGGGGACATCGACGTCTTCTACGACATCAACCAGGAATTCCACGAAGCGATCTACGAGGCCTCGCGCAACACGTTCCTCGCCGACCAGACCCGCAAGCTGCGCAACCAGGTCGCCGCCTATCGCCGCCGTGTGACGCGGATGCCGAACCGGATCGCGGACACCGTCCGCGAGCACGAGGCGATCATGCAGGCGATCCTTGCCCACGATCCCGAGCGGGCGCACAACGCGATGCGCGACCACGTCAACCTGCTCGGCGACAACCTCCTGGACTTTCTAGCCGCCTTCGAATGACCTCCGGCCTATTGGTATGCAAATTGCTATACTTTGTATATCTGGCTTGCATCCTGGAGACCCGGAGTGGACCTGAAGCTGACGAACAAGACCGCCCTGATCACCGGCGCGTCGAAAGGAATTGGACTGGCGGTGGCCGAGCTCTTCGCCGCCGAGGGGTGTCATTTGCATCTCGCCGCCCGTAACGGCGAGGCGATGCTGGAGGCCAAGAAGCAGCTCGAAGCCAGCCATGGCGTGAAGATCACGATCCATGCGCTCGACCTGTCGAGCACAGCGGCGATGGAAAAGCTCGCGGCCGAGGTCGGCGATATCGACATCCTCATCAACAATGCCGGCGACATCCCGGCCGGCTCGCTTGAAATCCTCGACGATGCCGCCTGGCGGCGCGGCTTCGATCTCAAGGTGTTCGGCTACATCACGCTGTCGCGCCTCTATTATCCGCGCATGAAGGGCAAGGACGGTGTCATCATCAACATCATCGGCAATTCCGGTGAGAACTGGGACGCGAGCTATATCGCAGGCTCGACCGGCAATGCGGCGTTGATGTCCTTTACCAAGGCGCTCGGCGGCCGCAGCCTTGACCACGGCGTGCGCGTCGTCGCGGTCAATCCGGGTCCGGTGGCCACCGACCGCATGCTCAAGATCATGAAGCGCAAGGCGATCGACATGCTCGGCGACGAAGGCCGCTGGCAGGAACTGTTCGACAAATATCCGGGCAAGCGGCCGGCCACCTCGGAAGAGGTCGCCGATCTCGTCGCCTTCCTGTCCTCGCCGCGGTCCGGCTACATCACCGGCACCGTAGTCACGATCGACGGCGGCATCGCCGCCCGCGGCTCGGTGATCTGAGGCGTCGATGTCGGGATCTCAATCCACAGCGCTCGTCCGCAACCGCTATTTCGACGAGCTTTCGGCGACGCCCGGGCTTTATTGGCTCGGCCAGAACACCAATCACGTCGAGAGCCATCCCGCCGTGCGTGAGGCGATGCTGCGCTCGATCGAGGCGGGCGAGTTCAATGCCTATGCCCCGCCGCTCGGCTTCGAGGCGCTACGCGCGGCGATCGTCGCCGATCTCGGCGCGCCCGGCGCAGAAGCGCTGGTGACCGAGGGAGGAGTCAACGCGCTGGCGATGATCTGCCGCGCGCGCTGCAAGCCGGGCACCACGCTGGTCACGACCGATCCAACCTGGAAATGGCCGTGCCTGTTCGCGCGGCAGCAGGGCGCCGAGGTGATCGAGATTCCGATCTACGATCCCGCCTGCAACTACCGCCTGACGTCCGAGGCTCTGAAGGCGAACGTCGATGAGCGCACCGCGGTCATCTATCTCGTCGATCCCAACAATCCGCTCGGCATCCGATACACCCGAGAGGAGATCGAGAGCTTTGCGGAGATCGCGCGCGATTACGGCGCGCTGCTGGTCCACGACTGCACCTATCGCGATTTTGCCGACGGGCATACCCCGGCACTGCATGTTGCCCCGAAAGGCTCGGTGGTCTCGACCAGCTTTTCGAAATGGCTCGGGCTCGCGGGCCTCCGCATCGGAGCTCTCGTCGCCGCGCCCGACCTTTTCGAGGAACTGGCGCAGACCTCCACCAGCGTGCTCGGCGCCAGCGTCATTGCCCAACGCGCGGCGCAGGCGGGGTTGTCCGTCAAGGCCGAATGGATGAAGAAGGTCCGCAGTACCGACCGGGCCAACAAGGCGATGATCCAGGAGGCCGCCGCCGCGATCGACGGGCTCGCGCTGCCGATCATGCCCTCGCACGGTAACTTCCTGGTGCTCGAAACCATCGCGGCGGGCATCCGCCCGGAGGCGCTGGTCGAATGCTATCGGCGCCAGGGCATCATGATCCGGCAGGGCACCTATCACACCCAGAGATTCGGCGACCGCTTCGTGAAGATCAGCACATCGGTGCCGCAAGCCTGGGTCGAGAAGTTTTGCACGCTGCTGCCGGAGATGGTCACGCAGGCGCGCACGCTCAACGACTTGCCGCCGCAATTCTAGGGACGATGCAGATGACGATGATCACAGCGAAAGACGGCGTGAAGCTGCACGTGGAGGAAGCGGGCGAGGGCACGCCGATCCTCTTCATCCACGAGTTCGGCGGCAATCACCAGAGCTGGGAGCCTCAGCTGCGTTATTTCAGCCGGCGCCATCGCTGCATCAGCTACGCCGCGCGCGGCTATCCGCCGTCGGATGTGCCTGACGGCGTGGAGGCCTATTCGCAGGCGATTGCGGCGGACGATGCGGTTGCTGTGCTCGACGCGCTCGAGATCGAGAAGGCGCACATCGTCGGCCTCTCCATGGGCGGCTTCTGCACGGTGCATTTCGGCCTGCGCACCCCGGAGCGCGCGTTGTCTCTCACGGTGGCCGGCGCCGGCTACGGCTGCGAGAAGGAGTTCGAGGAATATTTCCGCGGCGTCTCGCTCGAGGTCGCCGACAATTTCGAGAAGCAGGGCGCGAAGGAGTTTTCCAAGATCTATGCGCTTGGTGCGAGCCGCGTGCAGTTCCAGAACAAGGATCCGCGTGGCTGGCAGGAATTCGCCGATCGCCTCGCCACCCATTCCGACCGCGGCGCCGCCAACACCATGCGCGGCGTCCAGGCTCGCCGGCCATCCTTCTACGATCTCGAAGACGGCTTGAAAAAGATGATGGTGCCGACGCTGGTCGTCGTCGGCGACGAGGACGATCACTGTCTCCAGCCCGGCATCTTCCTGAAGAAGACCATTCCCGCCTGCGGCCTTTCGGTCTTTCCAAAGACCGGCCACACGCTCAATCTGGAAGAGCCGGCAGCATTCAACGCATTGCTCGCCGAGTTCATCGCCCAGGTCGAGGCGGGACACTGGCTGCCGCGCGATCCCCGCGCGCTGCCGGGCCAGATCATGCGCACGAAGTAGTCGATGACGAGCCAGCCCCTGATCAACGCCGACCGGCTCTGGACCCGCTTGATGGCACTCGCAGAGATCGGCGCGACGCCGGCCGGCGGGGTCAACCGCCAGGCATTGAGCGATGGCGAGATCGCCGCCTGGCGCCGCGTCATCCGCTGGGCCGGCGAGGCGGGCTTGATACCGTCGACAGACGCTACAGGAAACCTCTTCCTGACGCTGGCCGGCCGCGATCGGGTCGCGCCGCCGCTTCTCCTTGGCAGTCATCTCGATAGCCAACCCACTGGCGGCAAGTTCGATGGTGCGGCCGGTGTGATGGCGGCGTTGGAGGCGGTCGTCTCGCTCGCCGGGCAAGGCGAGAAGCCCATGCGCGACCTCATCGTCGTCGCCTGGATGAACGAGGAAGGCTCGCGCTTCGCGCCGGGCATGATGGGCTCGGAGGCCTTTACCGGCGAGCGCGGCTTGGACGCGATCCGCGCCGCGCGCGATGCGGACGGCATCAGCGTCGGCGAGGCGCTCGACCGTCTTCACGCGGCGTTTCCCGATCTGCCGCATCGGTCGCTCGGCTTCGCTGTCGGCGCCTATCTCGAATTGCACATCGAGCAGGGACCAGTGCTGGAAGCGGCCGACTGTACCATCGGTGTCGTCAGCGGCATCCAGGGCAAGAAGACCTTTCAGGTGGTGGTTGAGGGGAGCGAAGGACACGCCGGCACGCTGGCGCAGTCGGAGAGGCGGGATGCGCTCGCGGCCTTTGCGCGGATGGCGTCGGCGCTCCATGCCGAGATCGGCACCATCGATGCCGACATCAAGTTCACCATCGGCCGGGTCGCTGTCGTGCCGAACGCGCCGTCGGTGGTGCCATCGCGCGTCAGCTTCAGCATCGATCTGCGTCACCCCGACAATGCCGTGCTCGACGCGGCCGGCGCGCGCATCAAAACTCTTTGCCAGGAGACCGCCCCGCCGTGCTCGGTTACGGTGACGCCGCTCGTGGATGCGCCGTCTAACGTGTTCGATCCGCGCCTGCGCGCGAGCATCGCGAAGGCCGCGCGTGAGCAGGGGCATTCCGCCATGGCGATCCTCTCCGCCGCCGGTCACGATGCCCGTCATCTCGCAAAAGTCTGTCCGGCTGCGATGATCTTCATCCCGTGCCGCGACGGCGCCAGCCATGTCGAGCACGAATGGGCCGAGCCCGATCATGTCGCGGCCGGCGCTGCCGTGTTGGCACAGGTGCTGTGCGAGCTCGCCTTCGCCTGCCATCGAGGGGTGAGAACATCGATGCAGGATGTGGCTCGCCGGGACTACCGTGACGCGATGGCCTGTCTTGGTGCCGCCGTCAGCATCGTCACGACGGATGGTGGCGCGGGCCGCACTGGATTTACGGCCTCCGCGATCTGCAGTGTCACTGACGATCCGCCGACGCTGCTGGTCTGCATCAACCGCGGCTCCTCGGCCTATGTCGGTGTGACGCGCAACAAGGTGGTGTGCATCAACGTGCTCTCGGCGCGGCACGAGCAACTGTCCCGTCTGTTCGGCGGCAAGGTGCCAGCGGAGGAACGGTTTGCTGCAGCAGCGTGGTCCACACTCGCAACCGGCGCGCCGGTGCTGGCCGACTGTGCTGCGGCGTTCGACTGCCGGATTGCGGATGTCGTCAATGTCGGCACCCACGATGTGCTGTTCTGCCGCGTCGTCGCGCTGCAAAGATCCGGCTGCACCGACAATCTGATCTATTTCGGCCGTGCCTATCACACGGTCGGGGTGACCGATCCCGCCGAGGCTGGACCCGAATCCACTTCTGGCCCATCCTGAGGGATGCCGGTGGCCATCGCTGGCCGCTCCAACAGCCGCCTCAGCGTCGACCGGACCTCGGCCGTGCGTTGCCCTTGCAGATCGCTGTCAGCATCCGGGACTGCATTCTGCTCCGTGTCTTTCGAGCCCGCCTGCAGTTCCTGTGCTCACGCGAGCGAGAGTTCAAATATTTCAGTCGATTGCGAGGGCGCGTGTGCACGACGTGTGCACCGGGAAATCAAAAGCACGGCGGATTGAGTTCGCACCAGGCTTCTCGCCGGTTCCCTGTAGAGATTGCAGCTAGCCAGCAGCTCTGAAGGATGCCGGCAATCAGCGGGCTTCATCGCGCAGATGATACCAATGATAGAGCATGCGCTGACCGAGACGGCGGAATGGCGCGAAGGGATGCGTCGGGAGCGGGGAGGTGAAGATTGGCAGCTCTTGGCCTTTGAATGTTTTGCCCGCGAGCATCTGGGCCATGCGGCGGCCCGCTTGCGCAGAATAGGACACGCCGTTGCCGCCATAGCCGAGTGCATAGACCAGCTTCTGCTTTGCGTCGGGCCGGAAGATGCGGGGCATCATGTCATGGCTGACGTCGACCCAGCCCCACCAGGAGTAGTCGATTTCGATCCCTTCGAGCGGCGGGAATTTGCGGTGAAGGCCACCGATCAGGAGCTGAAGATGGCGGTCGTGGGCCGCGTCCGCGCCGGTGATCGCGCTGCGACTGCCGATCTGGAGACGATTGTCCGGCAGCAGGCGGTAGTAGAAGCGAAGCGTGCGGGTGTCCGTGATCACCTGCCTGGTGCGGAACCCGGTCGCATCGATCTCGGCCCGTGTCAGCGGCCGTGTCACCAGCGAATTGGAGAGGATCGGCATGCAGCGGCCGCCGAGCTCCGGCGTCAGGCCGAGCGATGTGTAGGCGCCGGTCGCGATCCCTACCGCGGCAGCGCGCACCGTCCCGCCCGGCGTGCGCAGAAGATATGCGCCCTCATGCCGTTCGATCCGCTGCACCGGGCTCGCGGTATGTACGCGCACGCCGAGATCTCGTGCCATGCGCAGGTAGCCGAACGCGAGCCTGGCCGGATGGACCCCGGTTCCGAGAGGCTCGTGGACCGCGCCGACGGCCTCGGCTTCGTCGACGAAATCACGGCGCAGCTCATCGTGTGACACGACGCGCGTCGCATAGCCGAACAGCTCGTTGAGGACCTTCGATTCGGCTGCGATCTTGTCGAGGTTGCGCCGGCGATGGGCAATATAGAGGTGTCCGCCGCGCTGCGGCTCGCAGTCGACCGGGCTCGCGCGAACGAGCTCTTCAAAGGTCTCGAATCCTTCGGTGATCTCGGCGTGCATGCGCCTGGCGGTATCGAGACCCCAGCGCTTGATCCATTGCGAGCGCGTCAGGCGGCCTGAGGCATTCTGCGCCTGGCCGCCATTCCGGGTACTACAGCCCCAGGCGACGCGATTGGCCTCGAGCACGACGGCCTTGATGCCGTATTCGCGCGCAAGGAAGATCGCGCAGGCGAGCCCGGTATAGCCCGAGCCGATGATTGCGACGTCGGCAACCGTGTCGTTCATGATCGGGCCGTCGTCCGGCGGAGGTGTGCCGGCCGTGGCGATCCAGTAGGTCGGGGCATATTGCCGATTGCGGCCGGGACCACTGGAAACCAGCGGGTCATAGTGCGGATCATAGGCCGCCGCTGGCGGCGCAGCGTGCACGTTCATCGCGCGTCGCTCCGCTGCGCGGCCGGCTGCGCCGGCCTGTCCTTGCGGAAGGCGCTCTTGGTGCAGATCCTCTCGCCGCGGAATCCGAAGAGATCGCAGCCCTCGACCTCGATGCGCGCACCGTCCGGCGAGGTGGCGCGAAAAATCCATTCGGAGACGGCGCGGTCGCCGAACACAGTGTGCCGCGTGCACTCCCAGCTCACATCGGGCATCCCGGTCCAGGTTGCCTCGAAAGCGGCCCGAACCGCGCTCGCGCCGGCCAGCCGTCGGCCGCAGATGTCGGGACCCGCGGCCGTGTCGAACACGATGTCCTCGGTCATGCACGCCATTACGCCCGCGCTGTCGTGCCGGTTGAAGGCGGCGAACAGGGTTTCGAGCAGCTCTTGCCTGATGGTATTGATGTTGCGCATGCCGGTATCCTCGCGCGCCAACGCGCGCCGCTACAGCCTGATGGGAGCATCTGGACATGCCACGCGGTGAGGAGGTGGCCGTAGAACCAGACTGCACGGGCTCTACGGCCAGACTGGCATGGCGAGGCGGAGGCAGCTGGCACTTCCGCAGCGAAGTTCCGGCCTGTTGATATCCGGCGATGGCCGCCAATCTCCCCTCTCTCGCCCTGCATCGACGATGACTATGCCAGAGGCCGTGGTCGCGATCCGCGATATCGCCGCAATGGCGCTCCCGACGCCTGCCGTGATGCTGGCCGCCGCGATGTCGATCCTGGCGGCGGCTCTGGTGCGCGGCTTCACCGGTTTCGGCTTCGCGCTGACGGCGGTGCCGCTGCTGGGGCTGTTCATGCAGCCGATGCAATCGGTTCCGGTCGCGGTGTGTCTTCAGCTCATCATCGGTCTTGGCGATCTTCCGCGCGCCTCGCGCGTCTGCCATTGGCCGTCGCTGCGCTGGCTCGTCATCGGCGGCGTGATCGGCTCGCCGCTCGGCGCGCTCATTCTGCGCGTGGCGTCCGCGCCGGCCGCACGCATCATGATCGCGATGATCACGGCTGGTGCGGTTGTGGCGCTCAATGCCGGCTTCCGGCTCGCGGTGGCTCCATCGCGCAGCGTCACGGCATTGGTCGGCATGAGCGCGGGCCTGTTCAACGGCCTGGCGGCGATGCCGGGGCCGCCGGTCATCATCTATTACAGCGCTGGTCCCTTCGGCCGCGTCGCGGCGCGCGCTTCGATGATGGTGTTCTTCCTGGTTTCGTCCGTTGCCGCGCTCATCAGCATTGCCATGCTGGGGCTGTTGAATCAGAGCACGGTGGTGCTGACCGCGCTGGGCGTTCCGGTCATGTTGTTCGGAACCTGGCTCGGCGATCTCGGCTTTCACCGTGGCAGCGACCGGCTGCATCGCCGCGTATCGATCGCCAGCCTTGCCGTGGTGGCGCTTGGCAGCGCCATCAAGGGCGTGAGCGACCTGTTCTAACCCTGTGGCGCGAACACTTCGCCGAGCTTCGCCATGCCGGCGGCGATCCGGTCGGTCCGGATCGACGAGAAGCCGAGCCGGAAGCAATGCCGTGTCGCGTCGGGGCTCATCGAAAACACGTCGCCGGGCTCGATCACGACACCTTCGGCGCGCGCGGCCTCCGAGAGCCTTGCGCTGTCGATTCCGTCAGGGCAGGAGATCCAATAGCTCGTGCTGCCGGATCCGCGGGCCCAACGGCATGTCGGCAGCGTCTGCGGCAGCAATTCGTCAACCAGCCTGGCGCGCTCCAGCAGCACGCGGCCGACTTGTTGCAGGTGCGAGCGGTAATGGCCGAGGCCGATGAACAGCGCGGCGACGCGCTGGTTGTTGAGAGGCGGGTGCCGCAGCATCAGCCGCCGCAATGCCCGCAGCTCGCGGACCACGGGCGCCGGCGCAACGACGTAGCCGAGCCGCAGCCCAGGCGCCAGGGCTTTCGAGAGGCTGCCGACGTAGAGGACGGTCTGGTCCTGGTCGAGGCTCATCAGCGGCGGCAGCGCATCGCCTTCCGGGATCAGCTCGCTTTCATAGTCGTCCTCGATCAGGACGATGTCGCGGTCCCGCGCCGCCCGCAGAATTTCGTCTCGACGCGCGCGCGACATCGCAGCCGTGGTTGGGCATTGATGACTGGCGGTGACATAGGCAAGCGAGCAGCGCGCGAAGTCGTCGTCGGGCACCAGTCCGTCGTCATCGACCCGCAGCGGAACGACGTCCGACGTCATCATGCCGAAGATGTTGCGGGCGTCTGGATATCCCGGGTCTTCCATGCCGATGGTCGTCGTCGGCCGCACGAACAGCTTGGCGATCAAATAGAGGGCATGCTGCGCTCCGATCGTGATCATGATCTCGTCGGCGCGCGCGCGAATGCCGCGGCGCGGCAGCACCTGCCGCTGCAATTGCTCGATCAGCGCGGGATCGTCACCGTCGATCATGTCGCGCGCCCAGTTGTTGATCTCGGGAACGCTGAGCGCGGCGCGCGCGCTCTCGCGCCAATCGTTGGTGGGAAACAGACTCGGGTCGAACTGGCCGAAGATAAAGGGGTAGGGGTAGGTCTGCCAGTCGAGCGGCTTGACGATGTTGCGGAACGCCGAAGGCTGGAGCGCGAAGCGCTCGGTCCAGCGCCGGCTGTAAGCCTCGGTCGCAGGCAGTTTGGCCTCGCCAATCTGCTTGGGCAGGCCGGCGACGAAATAGCCGCTGCGTTCGCGCGAGACCAGGAAGTTCTGGTCGACGAGCTGCTCATAGGCGATGACGATGGTGTTGCGCGAGACCTTGAGGAGCGCGGCAAGATCTCGGCTGGACGGCATGCGCACGCCGAGAGGCAGCCGGCCGTCCTCGATGGCCGTTACGATCATCCGGCGAATCTGGAGCTGCAGGAAACTGCCGCCCCGATCCAGGCCCTGGAATAGCGATCCCCAGAACAGGACATCGTTTGGTGGGGCAGCCGGTGCCGTTGCTTCGGATTGCCGCAGGAGTACAAATTTTCCCATCGGGGCTTGTCCAGGGTGGTCGCGTAAACACAAAAAGCCAAGCAAAAACCGCGCCATACCGGCGAAAATGGCGCGCTGCCGTGCATGGGCTGGCTCCATTTGTGCATGGCATCTGGCGCTGGTCTAGGCCCACGCGAGGTCCCAGGGTCGATAACGTGACATCTGGGAGTTCAATGTGAGCGCGGAGACGGTCGTCTACTCGGCCCGCAAGATCGTGACGATGAATCCGTCGCGACCGCACGCGACCCATGTCGCGGTGCGCGATGGCCGCATCGTTGCAGTCGGCAATGCTGCGGAGATTGCACCATTCGCCGGCGGAGCGATCGACGACCGCTTCCGCGACAAGGTGCTGCTGCCCGGGTTCGTCGAGGGCCACAGCCACATCATGGAGGGCATGATGTGGTCGCTGCCCTATGTCGGGGCGTTTGATCGTCGCTCGCCGGAAGGCAAGGTCGTATCGGGCGTACGTGACATCGACGCGATAGTCGCCCGGCTGCAGGAGGCCGAATCCAGAATCGGCGATCCCGACGCAACGCTGTTCGCCTGGGGCTTCGATCCGCTGCATATCGGCGGACGCATGCTGACACGGCGGGATCTCGATCGCGTCTCGACCACGCGGCCGATCATGGTGATCCATGCGAGCTTCCATATCAGCAACGTCAACACGCTGGCGCTGGAGCGCGCCGAATTGTTGCACGCGATCGAGATTTCCGGCGTCGTCGCCGGCGAGGACGGTCTGGCCAGCGGAGAGCTGCAGGGTATCGCCGCTCGGTTTCGCGTCTTCCGCGTGCTCGGCAATCCGTTGTCCTCCGCCATCACGATGCACGACGTCGATCGCTATGCCGCGTCCGCCTGCGTGCAGGGCGTGACCACGATCACCGATCTGCACAATGATCTCACGGATCCGACGATCGAGCTCTACGCGGCGGCCACCCGTTCGCCCGAGTTTGGTGTGCGGTTGGTCCCTGCATTGGCATCGGCCTCGCACACGCCCGAGCAGGCGATCTCGAAGATCGCGACATTACGGGAGAACGGCAACGACAGCCTGCACTACGGCATCGTCAAGCTGGTCGTGGACGGCTCAATCCAGGGCTTCACCGCCCGACTACGATGGCCCGGTTATCACAACGGTGCCCCGAACGGACTTTGGTACATTGCGCCCGAGGATCTGCCACGGCTGGTCGACCTCTATCATAAGGCGGGCATTCAGCTTCACATCCACACCAATGGAGATGAGGCCACGGAGCTGGCGCTCGATGCCATCGAGAAGGCGCTGGCCGCGACGCCCCGCGCGGATCACCGCCACACCCTGCAGCATTGCCAGATGGCGGATGCTGCGCAGTTCCGGCGCATGAAGGCGCTCGGCGTCTGTGTCAATCTGTTCGCCAACCACCTGTTCTACTGGGGTGACTCCCACCACGATCTGACAATGGGGCCGGAGCGCGCCGGGAGACTGGATGCAACCGGCACCGCTCTGCGCAGCGGCGTTCCGTTCGCGATCCATTCGGATGCACCTGTCACGCCACTTTCGCCGCTGTTTACCGCCTGGTGCGCGGTCAATCGGGTCTCGTCGTCAGGCCGCAAGCTCGGGACCGAGACGGAGGCTCTCGGCGTCGAGCAGGCGCTGGCCGCCATCACGATCGGCGCCGCCTACACGCTGAAGCTTGATCACCTGATCGGCAGCATCGAGTGCGGCAAATTTGCGGACTTCGCCGTCCTGGATGATGATCCGCTCGCGGTCGCTCCCGTTGGGCTGAAGGACGTGCCCGTGTGGGGCACGGTCGTCGGCGGCCATGTCAGGAAAGCTCCGCGCGCATGATCCGGTCCGCGCCCATCCCGGTCACGGTGATTGGAGGCTTTCTCGGCGCCGGCAAAACGACGCTGCTCAATCGGCTGCTGGCGAACGGTCGTTCGCGTTGCGCGGTGCTGGTGAACGATTTCGGCGAGATCAATATCGATGCGGCCCTGATCGAGAGCCACGACGGCACCACGATGTCGCTGACCAATGGTTGCGTCTGCTGCAGCATCGGTTCAGGCTTTCTGGAAACGCTCGGCGGCCTGCTTGACGAAAGCGGGCGTTTCGAGCGCATCGTGATCGAGGCGAGTGGGGTCGGCGATCCCTGGCGCATCGCCGAAATCGCGCTGGTCGAGCCGGCGCTGCGGCTCGATGGCGTGGTCGTGCTCGCCGATGCAAGCCGGATCTCGGCCCTGATCGAGGATCGCCAGGTCGGCGAGACGGTCCGCAACCAGTTCGCAAAGTGCGATGTGGTGCTGCTCAGCAAGCGCGATCTGGTAACCGATAAGCAGATGGAGGCAGCGCGCAGTGCGATCCGCGCGGTGCGACAGGACCTCCGGATCGAAATCCTCCCGGACGGGGTGCAGGACACCGTTGTGTTCGGCCGACGCGAGGCGCCACGGTTTCGCACCGTTTCCGTCGATGGGGACGTCGATCACGAACGCGAGTTCAGGCGCTGGACCTATCGGCGCGCCGGCAGCTTCGACCGCGATCTGTTGGCCGCGGCGGTGAACGCGTTGCCGCCGCAACTGCTGCGATTGAAGGGTGTCTGCCGGATCGGCGACCAAGCACGGCCGCAGGTGTTCCAGATGGTGTCGCGGACCTGGTCGCTGGCGCAGCCCGAGCGCGACGCCGGGCAGGGCGCGGACGCGATCGTGTTGGTGGGCGTCGGGACCGTTGATCTCCCGGCAGATCATGAACTGGACGCCATTCTCGATCGTGCACTGGCCGTATCGGCCGCTGCATGACGACGAGCGGATATCGATCGATGCACGACCTCGACTTGCCGACGATCAAATCGAACAGGGGGATAGAGCCATGTTGATCAGACGGACATTCGTACTGGGAGCCCTTGGTCTCGTTGCGGCCGCCGCTGCGTCACCTGCTGCGCGAGCCCAAGCGGCGGGCAGCAATACGCTCGTTGTGGCCACCACCCAGGTGCCACGCCACTTCAACGGCGCGGTGCAGTCGGGCATGGCGACGGCCATGCCGACGGCACAGATCTTCGCGAGCCCGCTGCGCTATGACGAGAACTGGAAGCCGCAGCCCTATCTGGCCCAGTCCTGGGAGGTCGCGCCCGACGGGCTGTCCGTGACCCTGCATCTCGTCAAGAATGCCGTATTCCACGATGGCAAACCCGTGACATCGGACGATGTCGCCTTCTCGATCATGGCGATCAAGGCCAACCATCCATTCCAGACCATGCTGGCGGCGGTGGAAAAGGTCGACACGCCGGATCCGGCAACAGCGATCATTCGGCTGTCACACCCCAGCCCCTCGCTGCTGCTGGCGATGTCCCCGGCGCTGATGCCGATTCTGCCGAAACACATCTACGGTGACGGTCAGGACCTGAAGACGCACCCCGCCAATCTCAAGCCGATCGGATCCGGGCCTTTCAAGCTGACCGAATACAAGCAGGGCGAATATTACACGCTGGAGAAGTTCGACAAGTTCTTCATGCCCGGCCGCCCCAAGCTGGACAAGATCGTGGTTCGGCTGGTTTCGGATGGGAATGCCGCCCTGGTCTCGATGGAGCGGGGCGACGTCCAGGCCCTGCCGTTCGTCGCGGGCGTTCGCGATATCGACCGCCTGCAGAAGGCGCCGAACATCGTCGTGACCGACAAGGGCTTTGCCGGTATTGGTCCGCTCAACTGGCTCGCCTTCAACACCAGGAAGAAGCCGCTCGACGACGTCCGCGTTCGTCAGGCTATCGCGTACGCGGCCAATCGCGACTTCATCGTCTCCAAACTGATGGGCGGCAAGGCTGCTCCCGCATTCGGGCCGATCGCGCCGGATTCACCGCTCGCCGAGGCGAACGTCGAGCCCTACAAGGTCGACTATGCCAAGTCGGCGACGCTGCTGGATGCCGCGGGCTATCCGAAGGGGGCCGATGGTTCGCGCTTCGCGCTCACCATCGACTATATTCCCGGCGGCGACGAGCAGCAACGCAACGTTGCCGAATATCTCCGCTCGCAGATGAAGCGGGTCGGCATCAATCTCGAGGTGCGGGCGGCGCCCGACTTTCCGACCTGGGCGCAGCGCGTTTCGAACTTCGATTTCGATCTGACCATGGACACCGTCTACAACTGGGGCGATCCCGTCATCGGGGTCAACCGGACCTATCTGTCCTCCAATATCCGCAAGGGCATCATCTGGTCCAACACTCAGCAATACAGCAACCCGAAAGTCGACGAACTGTTGCGGGCGGCGGCAATGGAGACCTCGCCGGAGAAGCGAAGGGCGCTCTATTCCGAGTTCCAGAAGATCGTGGTCCAGGATGTGCCGATCTACTACGTCAACGTGTCGCCTTACTACAATGCGTTCAGCAAGGGGCTCGGTGGCCTTCCCACCACGATCTGGGGCATGATGTCTCCGCTGGACGAGATGTACTGGGAGACCCCGCCCAAGACTTAACCAATACCTGATGACGTCACCGCGACCACGATCGAGACTGTGAGGAGTCCTTCGACATCATGGCTTTGGCCATCCACCTAACAAGGCAGATTGCCAATGCCGCCGCGCTGCTGCTGGCAGTGCTGGTGCTGAACTTCTGCCTGATCCACCTCGCACCCGGCGATCCCGTTCAGGTGATCGCCGGTGAGATGGGGGGCGCCTCGGCTGACGTCGTTGCGGCGCTGCGGACCAAATACGGGCTCGACCAAAGCCTGATGGAGCAGCTTGCGATCTATCTTCGGAACGTCGTGACGGGCGACTTCGGCTACTCCTACTATTTCAACGCGCCGGTGCTCGGCCTGGTTCTTCAGCGGCTGCCTGCGACGCTCTATCTTACGTCCTGTGCGCTGGTCAGTGCGCTCGTGATTGGCACCTTTCTCGGTGTCGTCAGCGCACGTCGTCCGAATGGTCTGTTCAGTCACACCGTGACCGTGTTCTCCCTGGCCGGCTATGCCGCGCCGATCTTCTGGACCGGATTGATGTTGCTGCTCCTGTTCGGATCGGTGTGGCCGATCCTGCCGGTCGTCGGCATGTCCGATGTCGTGCATCGCAAGCAGGGCCTGAACTATGTGCTCGATGTCGCGCAGCATCTCCTGCTGCCGTCGCTGACATTGGCACTGGTCTTCATCGCCCAATACAGTCGGCTCGCGCGGGTCAACATGATCGACGCGCTGTCGGCCGACTACGTCCGGACCGCGCGGGCCAAGGGCCTGCCGGAGTGGGTCGTGATCGGCAAGCATGCGCTGCGCAACACGCTGATCCCGACCGTCACGGTCGCCGGCCACCAGTTCGGCAATCTGTTTGCCGGCGCGGTGCTGGTCGAGACGGTGTTCAGCTGGCCCGGCATGGGCCGGCTGGTGTTCGATTCGATTCTGCGCCGCGACTATCCGACCCTGATGGCCGTGCTGTTCTTCTCTGCATTGATGGTCATGGCAGCAAACATCCTGACTGACATTGTTTACCGGCTGATCGACCCGCGCATCCGGATGGGGCAACGATGACGACCCTGGAAGCACCAACTTTGACCATCGTTTCGGCCATCGACTTGCCGGCCAGGCGCGCGACTTCGCCAGCTGGCATCGCAATGCGGCAGTTCCTGAAGAGTCCGTCCGGCGTCGTCGGCCTCTGCCTGCTCGCACTGATCATCGTTGGGACCCTCGTCGGGCCGCATCTCTACCGGGTCGATCCGCTCGATCTGGTTGGCGCGCCGTTCATGCCACCCGATTCTGATGCATGGCTCGGCACGGATTATCTCGGCCGCGACGTATTGGCGGGTCTGATCTACGGCGGACGCGCAACCCTGGCGGTCGGCGCCGTCGCCGCCCTGATCACGATCGCCATCGGTCTGTTGGTCGGCTCCTTGAGCGGCTTCTTTGGCGGCGTGGTGGATGTGGTGCTGGTCAAGATTACCGAGTTCTTCCAGATCCTGCCGCCGCTGCTGTTCGCGATGGTCCTGGTGACCTTGTTCGGGTCGAAGCTGTCGACGATTACGGTGGCGATCGGTGCGGTGAGCTGGACGTCGGCCGCGCGGCTGACGCGGGCTGAGTTCATGCGACTTCGCGATCTCGATTTCGTCAAAGCGTCGCGCGCGGCCGGCGCCAGCGACCGTCATCTGATGCTGCGAGTATTGTTGCCGAACGCGCTGCCCGCGGTGATCGTGTCGGCGACGCTGGCGATCGGTGTCGCAATCCTGTTCGAAGGCGGCTTGAGCTTCCTGGGTCTTGGCGATCCCAACGTGATGAGCTGGGGACTGATGCTTGGACAGAACCGGAACTACATCCTCGATGCCTGGTGGGCCGTCATATTTCCGGGGATGGCGATCTTCCTTGCAGTCCTTGCCATCAGTCTGGTCGGCGACGGCCTCAACGATGCGATCAATCCGCGTCTCAGGCGGAGGTCGTGATGGGCGCCCTGCTCGAGGTCGACAATCTCAACGTCAGCATGTGCAACGAGGCCGGACGCCTGGTGCCGGTCATCGAAAATCTGTCGTTCACCGTCGCGTCGGCGCAAACGCTCGCCCTCGTCGGCGAGTCCGGCTGCGGCAAGAGCATGACCGCGCTCGCCCTGATGGGCCTGTTGCCGGAGGATTTCGTCATCACCAGCGGCCGCATCCTGTTGGAGGGGAGGGATATTCTGTCGCTGCCGGCGAGGGATATGCGTGCGTTGCGCGGAAGTGCCATGTCGATGATCTTTCAGGAGCCGATGACCGCGCTCAACCCGCTGTTCACGGTCGGCGACCAGATCGGCGAGGTGCTGCGCTGGCATCAGGGGCTCGTCGACGGCGTCGCGGTGCGCGAACGCGTCATCGCGCTGCTCCGGGCGGTACAGATCCCCGCACCGGAGCGGCGCATCGACGCCTATCCGCACCAGCTTTCGGGCGGCATGCGTCAGCGCGTGATGATCGCGATGGCGCTTGCCGGCAAGCCAAAGCTCCTGATCGCGGACGAGCCGACCACGGCGCTCGACGTCACCGTGCAGGCGCAGATATTCGATCTCCTCGCGCAGCTGCAACGTGAGACTGGGACGGCCATCCTGCTCATCACCCACGATCTCGGCGCCGTCGGCGAACTCGCCAACGAGATCCTCGTGCTTTATGCCGGCCGCTGTATCGAGGCCGGGGCATCAGCGGGGATCGTGGCGCAGCCACGTCATCCCTATACGCGAGGACTGCTGCGCTGCGTGCCGCATCTCCAGCTCGGACAGGCACCGAAGTCCTGGACCGACCTCGGCGAGATCCCCGGGATGGTGCCGCCGCTCGGTGCGCGCGGGGCCGAATGCGCGTTTCTGGCCCGATGTGCCGAGGCGGCCGATGTCTGCCGGTCGAACCCACAGCCGATACTCGAGCCGATTGCGGCTGGTCACGCCGTATCGTGCTGGTGCAAGGCGGCAGTTGCGGCATGACGGCGTTTGAGGCAGCACAAATCCACGACGCATCGGACGTTTTGCTCGACGTCAACGACCTCGTGGTTCATTTCCCGGCCGGCCGCCGATCGGGCAAGCCGTCCTTTGTTCACGCGGTCGACGGCGTCAGCTTTCGCGTGCGGCGCGGCACGACGTTCGGCATTGTCGGCGAGAGCGGCTCCGGGAAGTCGACCACCGCCCAAGCGGTGATGCGGCTGGTCCCGGTCACGTCAGGTCAGGTCGTGTTCGGAAACAGGAATATTGCCGAACTCTCGGGCGAGCCGCTGCGTGCCGTGCGCCGTCACCTCCAGATCGTGTTTCAGGATCCATTCTCGGCACTCAATCCGCGCCGCCGTGCCGGCGACCAGATCCGCGAGCCATTGGATTTGCTCGGCATCGGAAGCCGTAGCGACCGCGACGAGCGGGTGCGCAAGCTTCTGGCGGAAGTCGGCCTGCCGCCGCAGGCCGCAGACCTGTTTCCGCATCAGTTCTCAGGCGGTCAGCGTCAGCGGCTTTGCATCGCGCGCGCGCTTGCGCCCGAGCCGGATCTCATCGTCTGCGACGAGGCCGTGTCTGCGCTCGACGTTGCGATCCAGGCGCAGATCCTGAATCTGCTGAAGCGGTTGCAGCGCGAGCGCAATCTCACCTACATCTTCATCTCGCACGACCTTGCTGTGATCCAGCAATTCTGCGACGAGGTCGCCGTGATGTATCTGGGCAAGATCGTCGAGCAGGCGCCGGCTGCCGAAATCTTCCGCGCACCGCATCATCCGTATACCTGGTCTCTGCTCGCCGCGGCCGCTCCTCCGGGACCGATGCGTGATGAGCTCAAGCGGCGCTATCTCGTCAAGGGCGATCCGCCGAGTCCGGTCGACCCGCTGCCCGGCTGCCGCTTTGTCGAGCGCTGCCCATCGGCCGTCGAGGTCTGTCGGCAGCGATTGCCGACGTTGGATGTCGTCGCACCGTGCCACTATGTCGGGTGCCACCGAAGTGCTGAACTGGCGCCTCCGACGTTCGATTCGCGATAGTCGCTTCCGTGGCGACCATTTTTCGCAGACGTTTTGGCATCTCACCCGATCGCCTGCGTTGATGGCAAGTGGCACATGGCCGGCAGTTTGGGGGTCTCCTAATCCTTGATCGAAAGCGAGAATCCGGCGAGCAGAAAAGCCTGCCCCTAAATTGGCGGCACTAAATTTATCGCGGCACACCAAATCGCATTCCATGAGTTGCAGTGGTGAGACCCATGACACACTTGTGGTACACCAAAAACGGTGCGGAATCCGAACCAGCAACTAAGCCTTTGAATCTGTAGCGGAAAAATTCAGCCGGTTTTCGTTGCGTTGGACCGACAGGACGGCTAAGCGTCTGATATGAGAAGTAAATTTTCCGTCGCCCCGATGATGGATTGGACGGACCGGCATTGCCGGGTGTTCCATCGTCATTTGTCGCGGCGGGCGTTGCTTTATACGGAGATGCTCACCACCGGCGCCGTCATTCATGGCGATCGGCTGCGGCTGCTCGGGTTCGATCATTGTGAGCATCCGGTGGCGCTTCAGCTCGGCGGCTCAGATCCGCGCGAGCTGGCCGAGGCTGCGCGGATCGGCGAGGCGTTCGGCTATGACGAGATCAACCTCAATGTCGGCTGTCCGTCCGATCGCGTGAAGGGTGGCCGCTTCGGTGCCTGCCTCATGGCAGAGCCGGAGCTGGTGGCGAGGTGCGTCGACGCGATGAAGCGCACCGTCGCGATTCCCGTCACCGTGAAGTGCCGCATCGGCATCGATGAGCAGGACCCGGAAGTCGCGCTCGATGCGCTTGTACATGCGGTGGTCGCGTCCGGCTGCGACGCGCTGATCGTGCATGCCCGCAAGGCTTGGCTCAACGGGTTGTCTCCGAAGGAGAATCGAAACGTTCCCCCGCTCGATTATGACCGCGTCTATCGCCTCAAGCACGCAATGCCTGGTGTGACTGTCATCATCAACGGCGGCATTCCTGGCATCGAAGACGCGAAAGCACATCTCGAACACGTCGACGGCGTGATGCTCGGCCGCGCCGCCTATCAGGAGCCGTGGCGGCTGCTCTCCGTGGATCGGGAGATCTTCGGCGAAGCGGCGCCGCATGCGACCATGCAGGATGCGCTCGAGGCGATGATGCCCTACATCGAGCAGCAGCTGGTGCGCGGAACGCGACTGCATGCGATCACGCGGCATTTCGTCGGCGCATTCCATGCCGTGCCGGGCGCGCGGGCCTTCCGCCGTCATCTGGCCGAACAAGGGGTGAGGCCGGGCGCTGGTCTCGAAGTGCTGCGCGATGCGATCGCGCACGTCGCTGCGCGCGCGCCGGCGGAGGCGGCGTAAGTCAGCTAGTCGACGGCCGTGCGCGAGCGGCGATGACTGCGCTGGAGTTCCGGATAGCCGGTGAGCATCAGCTTGTCGGCGCGCACGCCCCAGCTTTCAAGGCGGTCGAGGAAGCTCATGCCGAGCAGATTGGTCTTCATCTGGCCGCGCTGCACGACGAGGGCCGGCACCGACTTCTCCACGAGATGGCCGACGGCGAGACGGTCAAGCGTGAGGCGCGCCGCCTTGGTGTGGCCGCCTGCGGTCTCCAGGTCGACGTCATATTCGAGCATCTCGAGCGGCAGTCCGATTGCTTTCGCGGTTTCCCAGGTCAGCACCACCGATGTCGCGCCGGTATCGATCACCATCGGCGCGGTGACGCCATTGATCTTCGCACGCAGTGTGAATTCGCCGCCTTGGCCGCGCGGGACCTGTACGGCCGGCGCAGGGGAGGGGGGCCGTCCGCGGAAGATGTGCGAGACCTTGTGGCTGGCCCGCGCGATTTGGTCGGGGTCGCCATAGGCGACCACGGCACCTGCCGTGCCGGCGAGCATGACCAGAACGAGCAGGAAGCGGATCATCGCGCGCCTCCGACGGCCCACGGGCGGCTCAGATGCGTTTCGGCGATCCCGCGATCGGCGCAAGTCCAGCTTCCGTCATGCGCGCCGGCAAGAGGGCCATGATCGCGAGCCGGTCCGCGCTTTCCATGGCATGCCAGCGTGCGATCTCGGGCAAGGTCCGGCCGCACCCGAAGCACAGCTTGGTCTTGGGATCGATCATGCAGACGGCGACGCACGGTGTTTCTTTGCTCATTCGGACATTGTGAGGGATCGTCGGACATCTCTGCAAGCATCTCGTTAAGAGCCTGTGCCCGCACTCATGATCGGCTTGTGGCGCGGCCGGCGTTTCTCGTCGGGCAGGCCGGAACTCTCCGGCTGGAGTGGCGGAGATTCATCCGAAAGCGGGGGAAGCGCGCTCATCACACGCTCCGGCGGGAAGGTGACGATCACCTCGGTGCCGATGCGCAGCTTCGATTTCAGCGTGAACGTGCCGCCATGCAGGTCGATCAGATTCTTGGCGATCGGCAGGCCGAGGCCGGCGCCCTGTTCAGCCGACTTGATCGAATTGGAGCCCTGGCCGAACGAGGCGAGCACGACCGGAATCTCGTCCTCGGGGATGCCGGAGCCGGAATCCTTCACCGAGAGATATTGTCCGCCCGAGGCGGTCCATCCCGCCTTGAGCCAGATCTCGCCGCCCTGCGGGGTGAACTTGATCGAGTTGGAGAGCAGATTGAGCACCACCTGCCGGATCGCGCGCTCGTCGGCCCAGAGCCGCGGCATGGCCTGCTCGAACACTTCGTGGATGGTGATGCCGCGGCTCGAGGCACGCAGCTTCATCAAATGATGGCAGTCGGCGACGATGCCGACCAGCGACACCGCTTCCTCGTTGAGTTCGTAGCGGCCGGCTTCGATCCGCGACAGATCGAGGATCTCGTTGATGAGATTGAGCAGGTGCACGCCGGAATTATGGATGTCGGCGGAATATTCCTTGTAGACCGGCACCGCGTGCGCGCCGAAGATCTCGCTCTTCATCACCTCGGAGAAGCCGAGGATGGCATTCAGCGGCGTGCGCAGCTCGTGGCTCATCTGCGCGAGGAACCGCGACTTGGCGACGTTGGCGGCTTCGGCACGGTGGCGCGCTTCGTCCGAGATCGCCTTGGCCTGTTCCAGCTCGCCGATCAGCGCGTCCTTCTCTGCGCGCGCTTCCAGCGTGGCGAAGGTCGAGGAGTGGAGGCGGTGCGCCAGCAGGACGAAATAGCCTTCGGCGGCAAGCGCCAGCGCGGCCAGGATGTAATTGTCCAGCGAGCCGGTCACTGCGAAGCTCAGCGCCATCGCGACCGCGACCGGCGCCGTGGCGGCAAGGGCTGCGATCGGCAGGTTGGCGGCGAGCATGCTCGATACTGCGATCACCAGCAGCATCAGGAACATCATCAGCGTTTCCGTGACCATGTCGAGCACGGGATGGATCAGGATCGCCATCCAGCACAGGCCATAGAGCAGGTCGAGCACGACGAAGCGCGTCCGCCACGCGCGCGTCGCCGTGGGCGAGGCGGGCTCGGTCAGGAAGCGCCGGCAACTGCGAATCATGGCGCTGTGGATGCAGAGCATGCCGACGGTCCAGGCCGCGGCCGGGACCGGCTGCATCCACAGCCCGAACAGCACGCCGGTGGCCACCACCAGCAGCATCACGACATAGGAGGCGGACAGCCGCGTCTGGGCGTATTGTCGCAGCATCTCGGCGTCGAAAGCCGGCCGGGTTCCACTGGTCGACGTTAACCTGTCCCGCGCCTCGCGCACCCGCTGCGCCGCAGCCCTTCGGCTGCTCGCCGATGGCGCGCTCACCGGCTCGGCCGGCAGCTGCACAACCTCGGGCTTTTCAGCGGGGTTACTCATCAAACAACACAATTCCTGCCCACGCCGGGCGCGGGACTTCTGCGTTGTCTATCTCTGGCAAGAAATCCTTAAGAGCTGACTTAAGGAGCTAAAGAATTACGTTAACCCGGCGTTAATCCAATGCCCGGTCCCGACCTCTGCTCGCGGAACCCGCAGCCTTTACCTGAAGAAAACGAGCGTGACCAACGCGAACACAGGCAGCAGCAGGACGGAGGTCCAGGCCATGTACCCGAAGAAGCCTGGCATTGCCACGCCGCCCGCTCGCGCGATCGCGTAAACCATGAAGTTGGGCGCGTTACCGATGTAAGAGTTCGCGCCCATGAATACAGCACCTGCGGAGATCGCGGCCAGGGTCATGGCGCCATTCGTCATCAGATGCTTGGCATCGCCTCCAGCAAGCTCAAAGAAAACCAGATAGGTCGGCGCGTTGTCGAGAAAGGATGAGAGCAAGCCGGTCAACCAGAAATAGGCGGCATTGTTCGGCGTGCCGTCGACGTTGGTGACCATGTTCACGACGGAGGCAAACGCGCCGGAGTTGCCGGCGTTGAGGATCGCAAGCACGGGAATGATGGTGATGAAGATGGCGGCGAACAGCTTGGCCACTTCGATCATGGGGCCCCAAGAGAAACCGTTCGCGTCGTGGTCCTCCTTCGGCGTGACGGCAAGAGATGCAAACACGACGCCGATCATGACGGCATCGCGCAGAAGATTCTGCAGCTGGAGATGCGTGCCGAGAACCTCAAATCCGCCGAGGTCGAGCTTGGCGCTCAAGAGGATCGCAGCAATGATGACTCCCATCAGAGCGAAGTTGAGGCCGCCGCTGATCCGCAAGGGATTGTCCGGAGTTGGGTCCGGTTTGACGCGGCCTTCCTTGCGATAAAGATAAGTATCGAGGCAAAAGAACAGGGCGAGCAGAATCCAGGCCACGAACGTGGTCTGGGGGAACAGGTGCGTCGTCGTCCAGAAGAAGTCCACGCCGCGCAGGAACCCCAGGAACAACGGCGGATCTCCCAGCGGGGAGAGCGAGCCGCCGATGTTGGACACCAGAAAGATGAAGAAGATGACGACGTGCGCGTTGTGCCGCCGGTCGTCATTGGCGCGGATGACCGGCCGGATCATGACCATCGAGGCGCCGGTCGTGCCGATGACGCTCGCGATCAGAGTGCCGAGGGCGAGCAGCAGCGTATTCAGGACGGGGGAGCCGTGAAGATTGCCGCGCACCACGATTCCGCCGGCCACGGTGAACAGAGCGAGGAGCAGCAGAATGAAGGGGATGTATTCGAGCAGCGCGGTATGGACGAGTGCCTGGATGGTTGGAAGCGGGCCGTACCAGACGGCAAGCGGCAGCACGATCAGCGCGCCCCACATCGCAGCAATCTTGCCCTGGTGGTGCTCCCAGAAGTGAGGCGCTGCGAGTGGAAATATCGCGATCGACAGCAGCATGCCGGCGAAGGGGAGCGCCCATTGCGGGCGAATGCTCGCCCCGTCGAGCGATGCGGCGAGCGCCTGCGACGGTGATGCAATCAGGATCAGGAGCGCGACCGGGAGCAGGCGAGCAATGAGGCGCGATCCCCGCCGACAGGCACCACCCGCGGCAATCCCGGCGATTCCGGGTCGGAGCTCCGGCGCGACGCCGACGCAGGCGACAACGAGGATGGCGGCGATCACGCTAAGCAAGGCTCCCCCAGAAGTTTATGATTGTTTCGGTTCGCACGTTCTGACCTCGTCGCGGCCCGAGTCGCGACGAAGCACGATGCTGCACGGCCCGGGACGAGGCCGCAACAGGCCTCAGCGTTGCAGGCGTGCGAGCAGGCTCGACGTATCCCAGCGCTTGCCGCCCATCTTCTCGACTTCGGCGTAGAACTGGTCGACCAGCGCGGTGACAGGCAGGCTGGCGCCGTTGCGACGGGCCTCGGCCAGCGAGATCGACAGGTCCTTGCGCATCCATTCGACCGCGAAGCCGAAATCGTACTTGTCCTCGTTCATGGTCTTGTAGCGGTTCTCCATCTGCCAGGATTGCGCGGCCCCTTTCGAGATGGTCTCGATCACTGCGGCGACGTCGAGGCCGCTCTTTTTGGCGAAGTGGATACCCTCGGAGAGACCCTGCACCAGACCGGCGATGCAGATCTGGTTGACCATCTTCGTCAGCTGGCCGCTTCCGGCGGGCCCGAGCAGTTTGCACATCCGCGCATAGGCGCCTGTGATGATCGGCTCGGCGCCGGCATAGGCATCCTGCGCGCCTCCGCACATCACCGTCAGCACGCCATTCTCGGCGCCGGCCTGGCCGCCGGAGACCGGGGCGTCGACGAATTTGAAGCCGGCCTTGGTGGCGGCCGCGTCCAGCTCACGCGCGACCTCGGCGGAGGCGGTGGTGTGGTCGACGAAGGTCGCACCCTTCTTGATGCCAGCGAACGCGCCGTCGGGGCCGATCGTGACCGCGCGCAGGTCATTGTCGTTGCCGACGCAGCACATCACGAAATCCTGACCCTCGGCGGCCGCCTTCGGCGTCGGTGCGGTCTTGCCGCCGAACTTGTCCGCCCATTCCTTCGCCTTGGCCGCGGTGCGGTTGTAGACGGTGACCTCATGGCCCCCTTTTTTCACGAGGTGTCCGGCCATGGGGAAGCCCATCACGCCGAGACCGAGGAAAGCGACTTTAGCCATCTGTGGTACCTTGTCCGTAGTTTGGGTTTTACGGTTCTTGCCAGGCGAGGGGCGCCTGGGTTCCGCGATGAGGGCGGATTGGAGGCGCACCATAAACCCTTGAGGCCGGAGGGCAACGGCTTCGTTTGGCGGCCCCCTGTGCTAGGATGGCGGACCCAAGAACTTCAAAAAAGGGAGCGAGAGCATGGGCGGCGTGAGCGTTGGCGTCCTCGATCATTTCAACATCCGGACCCGGAATCTGGCCGAGACCGTCCGCTTCTATGCGGACGTGCTGGGCCTGGAAAAAGGCGCACGGCCGAATTTCGCCTTCCCGGGCGCCTGGATGTACAGCGAGGGTAAACCGGTGGTGCACCTCGTCGACATTTCTGCGACCGCCGAGCCACAAAAGCCGGATTCCGGCGTTGTCCACCACGTCGCCTTCGTCAGTCGCGGCTTTGACGGCATGAAGCAGCGGCTGGCGTCCAAGGGGATGAAGTTCGAGGCCCGCCAGGTGCCCGGCGGCGATCTCTGGCAGATTTTCGTCCACGACCCCAATGGGGTCATGATCGAGCTGAACTACGAGGCCGCCAGCGAGCAGGGGGCTGCGCCCGTGGAAAAGGCTGACGATATCGGCAGGCAGTAGCCTTTTGGGCGTTTCCGCTCTAATGGGGCATCCTAAAGCCTTGAGCATGATCTTGTCGGAAGACCGCTCCACATTTATCCGGATCATGCTCCGTTCAGGAGATGCGCTTTGAGCGTGACGCAGCAACAGGTTCTCGACAGTCTCGCCAAGGTCAAGTCGCCCCGCGGGGTCGCGCTCACCCATGCCAATGTGCTGAGCGCGATCAGCGCGTCCGACGGCAAGGTGTTCTTCTCGATCAATGTGGATGCCGCCGAGGCAAGGGCCTGGGAATCCGTCCGGGCCGAAGCGGAGGCCGCGGTGCGCGCTATTCCCGGCGTCACCACCGTCATGGTGGCGCTGACCGCCGAGCGCAAGCCGGGCTCCGCGCCGCCGCCAACCCCGCAGCCGAGCCGCGGCGCGCCCGGCGTGCAGCCCGCCCATGCCCACAAGCCGCCGCAGGGCGGCGGGTCGCCAATGGCGCGGCAATCGGAAATCCCGGGCGTTGCCGCCGTGATTGCGGTCGCCTCCGGCAAGGGCGGCGTCGGCAAGTCGACCACGGCGCTCAATCTGGCGCTGGGCCTGCGCGACCTCGGCCTCAAGGTCGGGCTGCTCGATGCCGATATCTACGGCCCCTCGGTGCCGCGCCTGACGGGCCTGCGCGACAAGCCGGAGCTGAACGGCGAACGCAAGATGATTCCGCTTCGGCGTTTCGGTCTCGCCATCATGTCGATCGGCTTCCTGGTCGAGGAAGAGACCGCGATGATCTGGCGCGGTCCCATGGTGATGTCGGCGGTGACGCAGATGCTGCGCGACGTCGAATGGGGCAAGCTCGACGTGCTGGTCGTCGACATGCCGCCGGGCACCGGCGATGCCCAACTCACGCTGGCCCAGAACGTGCCGCTCAAGGGCGCCGTGATCGTCTCGACCCCGCAGGACCTGTCCCTGATCGACGCGCGGCGGGGGCTTGCCATGTTCAAGAAGGTCAACGTGCCCGTTCTCGGCATCGTCGAGAATATGAGCTACTTCCAGTGCCCGCATTGCGGGACCAAGTCGGACATTTTCGGCCACGGCGGGGCGCGGCATGAGGCGGAGAAGCTCGGGGTGCCGTTCCTCGGCGAGATCCCCCTGCACATGGCAATTCGCGCCACCTCGGACGCCGGTAATCCCGTGGTCGACAGCGAGCCGGACGGTCCTCATGCGGCGATCTACCGCGCCATCGCAGGGCAGGTCCGGGACCAGCTGAAGGGCGTCATTGCCGCAGCCTGAACCGGCCGGCCGCGGGGCCCCCGGGACATGCGACTTTTGTAGAGCCCCGTCATGCCATTGTCGCGTTCCGTAACCGCGCGGTCCGTGTTAAAGGCGCACGGCAGTCAAGCCCCTTCGGTTCGACGCGACATCGACGCGTCGCCGGAATGAGCGGCGGCATAAGAGAAGTTAAGGGGAAACGCCCCAGCAAGGAGAGACCTGAATATGAAGCGTCGTGATTTTCTCAAAGTATCGGCAGCAGGCGCGGCGGCGACCGCAGTGGCCTCGCCGGCGATCGCACAGTCCTCGCCCGAGGTGAAGTGGCGCCTGACTTCGAGCTTCCCGAAGTCGCTCGACACCATCTATGGCGGCGCCGAGCAGGTGGCGAAGTACGTCGCCGAGATGACTGACAACAAGTTCCAGATTCAGGTGTTCGCCGCCGGCGAAATCGTCCCCGGCCTCCAGGCGCTCGATGCGACCACGAACGGCACGGTCGACATGTGCCACACCGTGTCCTACTACTATGTCGGCAAGGACCCCACCTTCGCGATCTTCGCCTCGGTGCCGTTCGGCCTCAACGCGCGCCAGCAGAACTCGTGGCTCTATCAGGGCGGCGGCAACGAGCTCGCCAACGAGTTCTTCAAGAAGTCGAACGTGATCGGCTTCCCCTGCGGCAACACCGGCACCCAGATGGGCGGCTGGTTCCGCAAGGAGATCAAGACCGTTGCCGACCTCTCCGGCCTCAAGATGCGCATCGGCGGCATCGCCGGCCAGGTGCTTCAGAAGGTCGGCGTGGTGCCGCAGCAGCTCGCCGGCGGCGACATCTATCCGGCGCTGGAGAAGGGCACCATCGACGCCGCCGAGTGGGTCGGCCCCTACGATGACGAGAAGCTCGGCTTCGCCAAGGTTGCCAAGTACTATTACTATCCGGGCTTCTGGGAAGGCGGTCCGACCGTCCATGCCTTCGCCAACCTGGAAAAGTTCAATGCGCTGCCGAAGAACTACCAGGCGATCCTCACCAACGCGACCACCCATGCCAACACCTGGATGGCTGCGCGCTACGACATGCAGAACCCGGCCGCGCTGAAGCGCCTGGTCGCCGGCGGCACCCAGCTTCGCCCGTTCACCAACGAAGTGCTGGAAGCCTGCCTCAAGTCCACGAACGAGCTGTGGGCCGAGATTTCGGCCAAGAACGCCGACTTCAAGAAGTCGATCGACGCCATGCAGGCCTACCGCTCCGATGAATATCTGTGGTGGCAGGTCGCCGAATATACCTACGACAGCTTCATGATCCGCTCGCGCACACGCGGCTGATCTGCGGCTTTAGTCGTAGGACCAAATCGCCCGGCCTCGCTAGCGAGGCCGGGCTTTTTCTTTGCCGCGGTGCGATCGGGATGGCGTTCGGCCGCGGCTTGCGCCATGCTGGCGGCAAGCCTCGACAAGAAGGCCCACAATCACTGGTACATCAGGGCAGGAAATCATGAAGAGAAGAGACTTCATCAAGGTCACAGGACTTGGTGCGGCCGGCACCGCCACGCTCGCGGCTCCCGCGATCGCGCAGTCGATGCCGGACATCAAATGGCGCATGCCGACGAGCTGGCCGAAATCGCTCGACACGCTGTTTGGCGGCGCCGAGATGATGTGCAAGATGGTCGCGGAGGCGACCGACAACAAATTCCAGATCCAGATCTTCGCGGCTGGCGAGATCGTGCCGGGCCTCCAGGTGCTCGACGCCGTGCAGAACGGCACCTGCGAAATCGGTCACACGGCGTCCTACTATTATTTCGGCAAGGACCCGACCTTCACCTTCGGCTCGGCCGTGCCGTTCGGTCCCAACATGCGCATCAACCAGGCCTGGTACATGCTCGGCGGCGGCCGCGACGTGCTCAACGAGTTCTACAAGAGCTATAACGTCGTCTCGCTGCTCGCGGGCAACACCGGCTGCCAGATGGGCGGCTGGTTCAGGAAAGAAGTCAACACGCCCGAGGATCTCAAGGGCATAAAATTCCGCATCGGCGGCTTCACCGGCCGTGTGCTCCAGAAGCTCGGCGTGGTGCCGCAGCAGCTCGCCGGCGGCGATATCTATCCAGCGCTGGAGAAGGGCACCATCGATGCCGCCGAATGGGTTGGCCCCTATGACGACGAGAAGCTCGGCTTCTACAAGATCGCGCCGCACTACTATTATCCCGGCTGGTGGGAAGGCGGGCCGATGCTGATGGCCTTCGTCAACCTCGACAAGTGGAACGCGCTGCCGAAATATTACCAGAGCGTGCTGGAGCAGGCCGGCCATTACGCCAACAACTACATGATGGCGCGCTACGACAACGCCAATCCGCTGGCGCTGAAGAAGCTGCTCGCGGGCGGCACCAAGCTGCATGCCTTCTCGCCCTCGATCATGGATGCTTGCTACAAGGCCGCCAAGGAGCTGCACGCCGAAGTCGCTGCGACCAACCCCAACTTCAAGAAGGTGAACGACTCGCTCGCCAAGTTCACGAGCGACGGCTACGCGTGGTTCCAGGTCGCCGAGGTCGGCTACGACATCTTCATGGCGCGGCGTTCGCAGAGCTGATCAAACTGTTCGCCGCATGCAGCGTCCCGGAGCAATGGCTCCGGGACGCTGTCTTTTCTAAGGGCTTCCAAACAAAAACTGCAAAACAACCCCATGCACAGTAGGCGGGGATAGGTTCATCAATGACTTGGACGGCCTGGCGCGAGCTTCTACGGAATTACCGAACTCGCTTGATGCGTCGGGCAAAACAGTGGTAGAATTTCTCAATCGAATAATCCGAACTTTCGGCTCGGTGCCGGGCCCGGGGAATCCGATGAGCTTCGATTCCGATCAGGTTCAAAGCGCATTGCGCAAGGCATGGTCGCTGGCGACGGCCAGCCGATGGACCGCGAGCAATCCCGCGGCCGGCCAATGCAACGTCACTGCGCTGCTCGTTCACGACCTTTTCGGCGGTGACTTGCTGAAGACGCCTCTGCCGGCCGGCGACCATTTCTACAATCGGATCGAGGGCCGGAGGTACGACTTCACGGCGAGCCAGTTCGATCAGCCGATCGGCTACATGGATTTAGCTGCAAGTCGCGCCGACGCGGAGTCGGGAGCGACAAGCGAACAACTGGCCGAACTGAGAACAGCCTTTCAAGAGTGCCGTATCAGGCCAGACTAGGGCGTGTACTCATAAATCAGGTGTTTGGTTTGGGCGCTCCAGATGTCCGCTCACCCCTGAACAACGGTACAAAAGCGAGACGTCGCCGCAGGTCGCCGATGGGCCAATAACCGACGTCAGCCTGGGTCAACATACCGTCAAAAACGCGTTTGGCACCGCCGTCTGATCCGTCGTACAGTGTGCTGTGGGTTGGATTACGCGCCATGGTGCAAGAGCGGCCAGTCCGGGTCGAGCGGAGGTTATCGGCGATATTGGCCGCCGATGTGGTTGGCTATTCGCGGCTCATGCATCACGACGAAGAAGCTACGCATGCCAAACTGACCGCGCTCCTCGCGGACAGTGTCACGCCCGCGATCTCCGAACACGGCGGTCGCATCGTGAAGAACACGGGCGACGGGTTCTTGGCAGAATTTCCAAGCGCGGTCGAAGCGATTCGAGCTGCTGTGCAGTTCCAGACCCGCATCAAGGAAGTTACAATCGCTGAGGCGGAAGACAGACGCATTGCTTTCCGGGTGGGCGTCAATATCGGCGACGTAATTGTCGAGCCCCACGACATCTTTGGAGATGGCGTTAACATCGCGGCGCGGCTCGAGAGCATCGCAGAACCAGGCGGCATCTGCATCTCGGCATCTGCCTACGACCAAGTCCGGGGCAAGGTCGGCGTCGAGTTCGCCGATCTCGGCGAGCAAAACTTCAAGAATATCGCCCGCCCGCTTCGGGCCTATGCCCTGGTCCGGGATGGATCTGGCCCTGTGATACAGTCGGACCGCGTGACGCCACCCCCGTTTTCACCGCCTCATCTTTCCATCGTTGTGCTGCCCTTTGCCAACCTCAGTGGTGATTCCGAGCAGGACTATTTCGTGGATGGCGTAACCGAGAGCCTGACGACCGACTTATCGCGCATCAGCGGCTCATTCGTGATCGGTCGACACACTGCATTCACCTATAAGGGCAAAGCGGTTGACCTTAAGAAGGTTGGGCGCGAATTGAACGTCCACTATGTGCTCGAAGGCTCCGTGCAGCGGCGCGGCAATCGACTTCGGATCAACGTGCAACTGATCGACGCGGAAACCGGCGCGCACCTGTGGGCCGACCGTTTTGACAAGCCCGTTGCCGACCTATTCGATATGCAGGACGAGATTGTATCGCGCCTCGCCAACACGCTAGAAGCTCAACTCACTGAGTACGAGGCCAGGCGGTCCGAACGATCTCCGCATCTCACTTCAATGGACCTGTATTTTCAAGGTACAGCTTTATTGAACAAGGGGCGGACCCCCGAACGCATGGCACAAGCACGCGCTTTTCTTGAGCAGGCGTTGGCGCTTAATCCCAAAAATGTTGCGGCGATGGTCGGTATGGCGATCGTCGATTTGACAGTTGGATCGGGCCTCTATTCCGAGGATCGGGCTGCGCGTCTCGCGATGGCCGAGGCGACTGTGGTGAAGGCGCTGTCTCATGCGCCGAATCATCCTCTTGCCCATTTGGTATTTGGCGACCTGCTAATTCTAACGAACCGCGCGCCTCAAGGGATAGCTGAATGCGAGCGAGCGTTGGCCTTAGATCGCAATTTAGCCGGGGCGCATGCGCTGATCGGTGCCGCCAAATTTGTTATGGGTCGCGCAGCTGAGACCGAGGCCCACATGAACGAGGCGATCCGCCTTTCTCCCCGCGACGTCAACGTCTATCGCTGGCTGCTGTTCGCCGGCGCCGCCAAATTGCAGCTTTCGGCGGATGCCGAGGCAGTTGGCTCCTTGCTCCACAGCATCGAAGCCAACCGAAATTATGCCATTACACATTTCTTGCTCGCCGCCGGACTCGCGCTACTCGGCTCGCTGGATCAGGCGAAAGCAGCTGCAAGGGCAGGATTTGCGCTCGATCCAAGCTTTACTATCCGTCGGTTCCGCAACGGCGCACTGAGCGAACATCCAGCTTACCTCGCCATGCGCGAGCGCATCTATCAGGGTCTGCACATGGCAGGGGTATCGGAGGGGTAATGTCGGCAATGGGTCAAAGGCGGCGGTCCGCACCGGAGGCGATGACTTCTGCTCCGCCCCCGAGTCCAGACCTGCCGCTGCACTGCGCCACCAACGCGATGGGCCAGAACCGGAACTGCGCTGGGTCTCGGACTTGAGACCGCGACAAGTCCAGCGTGAGGGAGACCACCACCAGCGTAAGAAGGAACAGAGCAAAGATCGAAATTGTCACGCTTCGTCCCCAGTCGGTGACCACCCGCGCCAACCACAACATGGCAACGAGAGACGAGCATCCGGAGACACCGATGGCCAGGGCATCCGCCTCGCGGGTAAGACCTAGCGGGAGTTTTAGTCCAATGTAGACCACGAACCCCGCTATAAAAATCGACCAAGCCACCCATCCAATCGAAACCGCTTCCTCTAGCGATAGCTTTCGGCCGAAGAACCACTGAGCGCGCGACACCATGAATGCAGAGGCGGCGAGCACGGCCGCAGAGACCGTCCCAAGGTGTTCAGCAGGGGTCATTGCGTTCCCGGTCGTAGGGTTTTTTGAGGTCTCAGATGAGGCCGAAAGTGATCGCGATTAAAAAGAACACGGCCAGCCCGATGGCGACCATCTTAAATATGTAAGCGGCCTCAACGTCGTGCCCAAGCCATTCGAAGTCCGGCCCCCATAGGACGGTCGCGACGAACCCCAGAACGAGCGTCGTGATCAGCAGGATCACGTAGACGGTGTCCATATGGAACGACCTTTATCGTCACTGCCACGACCACTCACCCATGAGGCCGATAAACCACCCGGCATTGAAGGCGACAACAAGCATAAGGAGGCAGGTCAACAAAGAGGGCTCGACGTCCTGAACACCTTGGGCACGCCAAATTGCGAGTAGTCCCAGCGCACAAATTCCCGAGCAAAGAGCAGGCCAGATCGCTGCGAACCGCCCCCGATGGGTCCGTGGCAGACGCCTGGCCCGGCGAGATGCCACCAAGGCAGTCAAGGCCAACACAATCAGACAAGCGGTGAGCAAGTACATTCGACGGGATCCCAGGCGCAACCGCCGCCATCTCGAGGGCGCTGGCGAACCAATAGCGCGCGTTGATTTCCTCAACCTTAAAGCGATGGAGAAAAGTGTTAATCGTCCGACGGCCAACCTCTTTGAGCGCATATCGCAAGCTTTTACCTATCTTCAGACGCTTTGGCTCACGTTAGGCACGGGCAGACGCGCCCTTAAAGGTATGCAAACCTTGTTCGTATAGCGGCGCGAGGCGGCTTTGTGTTACCATGGTGAGCATGTTTCGCATCAAAATCCCGCCCACCGTTCTCCTCTTCCTTATCGTCGGGGGCGCGTCCTGCATTTTCGTGTTTTACGGCCTCTATCTACTGATCGCGCTGATTGCCTTGAACCTGGCCTGCCTGCTGTTCGCCCCGATCGCGAGGCGGCGCGGATGGGGCGCTGAAGGGCGGCTCACGAGACATCTCGACCGTCCCCGGATGGAAGACGAAAGCCGCAGGGCCATTAGGCGCGAGAGCGTACGTACCCTGCAGGAAGAGCGATGACTGCCTCAGAGGAAGTCCGAATTTGGCGGCTTCGAGTGCGCGGCTTTACGGTTGCTGGAGTTGCATGTCTCGCCTTGATTTTCTTGCTGAAGATTCTCGATCCAATCGAGCTTGTGAAAATCTTCCTTGGTGCCCTTGTTCTGTTTTTCGCCTTCCTTTGGCTGTGCGGGCTATATTGCACCTACCGGTATTGGAGAGGTTTTAGAGAGGATGAAATACGGCGCGGCGGATCAGCGGAAACCGCTCGCGTAAAATGGCATGAACTGCACCCGCCCCCTGACTAGATGGTGGTGGGCCGCTTTGGGTCAGAAGCGTCGGTTTGGCCCTTACCTGCAAACTTCTGGTCTTCCCCTACTGGCGGACCTGTGACTGCAGTGCGCCTACGGCGCCGAGGGCCACAAGCGGAAGACAGCGTATGACTGAAGAAGAGCCGCCAACTAAAGGCCGCCTTACTTCATGTCCTATTGAGAACCCTGCCGGTGTTTTCGTCCTTAATAGGCACCAAAGTGGACCGTTGATCCCTGAATTACTTCGGCGGCTGTAGGCCGGGAGACCGCAGGACCGAATGGCCACCCAGGCCCCGCCTTGCGGTTGTGCTGTCTATACCCGCTTGCGGTCCAGCATCGCCTGCTCAACTTGATCGGCCAGGATGGTAAGATGGCTCGCAATCCTATCGAACACCTGACGTTTTCGCGGATCAGTGGCTAAGTCCCGGATAAGAGCGGCTTCCGCCGCGTCCTTCCTAAGCTTTTCGATTTGAGCCAAATAATCCTGCATGTGCTCACTCCACCAGCGGCACGCAGTCGTCATTGGCTCGGCCGCTAGAACGATAAATTAGGACACTTCTAAATTCAACTTGAGACACCGGGGATCGAATACGGGCGCACCCGCCCGTGAACAGGAATAAACGGCGCCCCTAGCACGGAATGAGAACGTCAAGGTCCGCTCAGGGTCATCAGCAGTAATGCTCTAACCGATCAGAAGATTTCCGCTCGGCCCTCAAGAGCCGACTCGCTCTTATGAGGACCGCCCTGGCCGAACTGAGAACAGCCTTTCAGGAGCACTTATCAGGCCAGACTAAAGCGCGATGAGATTTGGATGAATCGTCATCGCATGATCTTTCCGGAAAACCGCTGCGCACTTTTCCGGATCATGCTTTAGCGGCAGCCGAGGTTGGTCCAGCCGCCGTCAGCGAGCGACGCCGGCCGCGTCTTTCGTGCTTGGCATGAGCCAATCGAGTCCGAGTAGACCGGCCTCGAGGATAGCGACGGCGACAATGCCGCCGAGCCAGCCGAAAAAGATGATGGAAAAGGTGCCGAGCAAGATCGCGCAAAAGACGTCGGCGAGCACCTTGCAGATGCCGAAGTCTTGGTCTTGGCCAGAAGCGAAGTAAGGCATCGGGCTCCTCCAGGCGCTGATCCTCAGCTCTGGATTCAACCGCGTGCAAAAGCGTATGTTTCGCGGGTCAATTCTTCGATTGTCCGAAATCGAGTGGCGGTGGCAACTCGATGCCCGGGATCTCGATCTTGATCTTGTCCAGGTCCACTTTCGTGGGTGCGTCGAGCAGCCCAGTCACCGTTATCGGGAATGCAATGACGACTGCCCTGTCGGTGCTGCGCCGGAAGATGGAGCCGGCCGGTCCTTCACAGTGATCACCAAAGCGAGAGGTGTGAAGCGGTTCACAGTCACTTCGAGAGAAATTCGCTAGAAATTCCGGGAAGCTAGCGAGCTTTCCTTGATTGCGCCGACCGATGCCGTGCGGTGCGCCGCCGCGAGCAGGGCTGCGCAGGTCAAGACGAAAGGCCGCCCGAACTCGGGGTGTGCGTCCTGGTCCGGCAGAACGCCGGCTGCCAAAATTACGGGCTGCGGTCTCCACCGCTTCTCAGGTGCGGAGCGCGGGAATGCCGCGGCACGACGCCCGCCATATGCCGTGTGGGCCTTGCTGGCTGCCTGGGACTTTCTTGCAAGGCGCCTTTTTGCGCTGACGGTGCGCGGCTGAGGATTGCGTCGTGGCGAAGGTCGTTTTCAATCTGACCATTGAAGATTGTGGCGAAGACCATTGCCGCATCGTTGCGGAATACAATTCGTCGAGCCGCGAGATCGAGGTCGAGAAGCTCAAGCCGAGTTTCCGCCAGAACCTGAGACCGCTGCAGGAAGCGATTCTCCAGAGCCCTGCCGCGCGCAGCGCCGAGGCCGCGCTACGCCCGCGAAACCCGGATGCGGCCGCGGCAAATGACGGCCATGAAGCAAGACCCGCCATCCGTGATGCTGCCGGAGCTCTGACCTCGGGATCGGACGAGCGAATTGTCCAGGAAATCGGTTCGCAGCTCTTCGACTTCATCTTTCAGCGAAAGATCCTCGAACTCTATCAGGAATGTTTCCAGGCGGCGCGAAGAGACGACCAGCCGTTCCTGATCCGCTTGCGAGTCAGCGATCCCGCGCTCGCCTACGTGCCCTGGGAGACGATGTACGACAGGAAGAACCGCATCTATGTGACGACCTCCCAGAGCACACCGTTCACGCGGGCTGTCGACGACTATGGCGAAGAACGTCGGATGAGCGCGGCAAGGCCGATACGGGTGCTTGGCATGGCGGCGAGGGTCAAGGTTCTGAACGGATTTCCGCTGGATGAGATCGAGGTCGACGCCGAGCAGGTCGCGATCAAGAGGGCACTTCACGAATTGAACGACGGCAAGAGACTGAAGCTGTCCTGGATTCCTTCGGCAAAGGCGCGCGATCTCAACCGTCGTTTCCTGAGGGGAGATGACGGCAAACGGTGGGATCTGTTTCACTTCATCGGTCACGGCGGACACGATCCGGATCGGCAGATGGGCTTCATCGTGGTGCAGGAAGAGGGCGGATCGAGCGGGACTCGGCTGTATGCCGACACGTTGAAAGTGTTCCTTACCCAGCCCGGCCAAACGCCGAGCCTCGTCGTCCTGAACTCCTGCAGCGGGGCGCAATCCGACGGTCCCCTGTTCTCGAGCACCGCTGCCGAGCTCATTCAGGGCGGCGTCCCTGCGGTGATCGCCATGCAGTTCGAGATCAGCGACAACATGGGGCTCGCGTTCGCCGATACGTTCTACACCTATCTCGCCGACAACGTCTCGATTCAGGCCGCCCTGGCGCATACGAGGGCCGAATTGAAGGCGCGCCACTTCGCCGAATGGATTTCTCCGGTTCTCTACATGCGCGGCCTCGATGGTGAAATCTTCGTGGACCGGGCTGGACCCTAGCGGATGTTCATCAATGTACGGCTTTGACCCGTCCATCGTTGCTCTCGGCCTCGGTGCGATCGCAATCTGCATCGTCAGCGCGATCGACTTTCACGCTCCTTTCGAAGCCGTGGAGATCCGCTATGCCGTGATGCGCGACCGCTACTATTTTGCGGTCCTCGCCTACGTCACGATCGCCGTGGTCTTCTACGTGTTCATGGTCATCCAAATCCGCTGGCTGACCAATCAACTCTTTCCCGGACGCGGCGCCGGCCTGCTCATTGCCGTACCGGCGACGATCGCATTCATGGTGCTGGCGCCGCACCTGCCGATTCTATCTCGGGTGATCGGACTTCTGAGAACCATGATGCAGACGCTGGCGCGCTACCCGCAGGCCGTGGAGACCGTGATCGTGGCCATCGCGCGTTCGCCCATCCGGGTGACGGAGCGCGCAAAGCCGGAGTTGCAGCGCGAGCTCGAAGGATATGGCGTTCCCGCGAGGCTGATCGAGAAAGCGCTCAATCAGGATGACGAAGTGCTTGCCGCCGGCGCGACGGCCATGATCATGCAGGTTGCTTCACTTCACACCAGTTTCGTCGAACTGCGCGGCAACCCGCGCTTCGAGAAGTTCTTCGGCGCGCGGAAAGCCGCGTTTGGCGAACTGGAGCGGCAGTATCGGCGAATGCTGCGACGGTCGGCGCGGGCCCTCCTGCTGACGGAAGACATCATGGTGTCGGATGTCGACGCGCGGGAGCTGGTGCTCGAGATCTCCGACTTCATCGCGGAAGAGTGTGAGGATTTGCGGGTCGCATACCAGCGTCGTCTGGCCGAGGCGACCTTGTCGGTCGTCGACAGGCGCGATTCCCGGACGGAGCTGATATCCAGCTTCGGGTATCAGACCGTTCTGCCACAGCCATTGCCGTTTGCACCCCTGGTGACGATCTTCGTCCTCGACTTCGCGGTCTCTGTCGCGCCGCTGTTCTTCCTCGATCTGCCGAAGAAGTTTGCGGTTGGTTCGCTGGCCGGAGGCCTCTCGTCCCTGGCACACGCGGTCGCGCTGACGGTCTCGATTTTCTTTGCAATCTATCCGAAGGCCGCGACGAATTTCGCGCGCCCCTCGCTGTACGCGTTGCCCTGGAGCTCTTACGTGGTCTTCGGGGCGTGCTCCTATCTGGCGGGCAACTTCATACTATGGTTGACTTACAGCACGATTCCGATCGCTGAAGGCTGGCTGGCGAAGAATCATCCGTTTGCGGCGAGCTCGCTGTTCTCCCTGATCTTCCTGGTCAACACGCTGGTCCTGAGCATTCTTCTCGACGTGCGGCTGAGGGCGGATCGGCTGGATTATCACGAGGCGAGACTGAAGGACGGCGCGGCCCATGCGGTGGTCATGGCGTCGCTGATGTTCAGCCTTCTCGTCAGCTTCGTAGTGGTGACCAGGGCCTTTGGTCTGGAAATGCCGACCATCCCGTTGTCGTGGTACGCCGGCATCGTCGGGTCATTCGGAATTCTCGGCTTCGTGGTCGGATATCTCGTGCCCTCGACGGCGGAAGCCTACATCGAATCCAACAAGATGATCCGGAAGTCGTCGGCGCTCGATGGCAATCTGCTCGGCTGGGCCGCGCCTGCGTCGCAGTCGACTGTCAAACCTTGAGCTCTGTCGGAGGTGGCGCGCGTCGTGCGCCCCGCCGCATCTGAAGGACGTCACGAAGAACGCATCTGAACAGGGGGAAGGACATGGCTGCCATCGAGATTGCAAGCGGGATCGTGGTTCAAAGTCCCGACGATGTCGAAGTCAAGGTGGTGCAGGGCGACGCTTCCCGCCGGGGATTGCACCGCGCGACCGCCAGCCAGATGAGGGGAACCGATCAACTCAGGAGCGCACTGTCGGCGTCCGACTTCACGATCGCGGCCGAAGTCGAAATGGTGCCGACGCGCCCCGGAACGCGCGCCCTGCGACGGGACGCGCAGACGCCGACGCAGATCGAGGTCGAGGTCAGCCCGTCCGAACGGGCGATGGTGCTGATCGAAGGGGCAGGCGGCGTCTATGCCTGGAGCTACCCGCAGCAGGTTGTCCGTCCATCGCGTCAGCGCGGCGGCAGGCAAGTTCTGGTGTTCCCGCTGACGGCGGAAACGAGCGGCACCCGTGGAATCTCCACGGCACGCGGCAGGCGTGGCCCGGTTCTCGACTGGGTCTCCGACAAGCTGATTGATCCGGTCCGCGCCTATGTGCTGAAGTTCGTCGCCAGAACGGCCGTCGATGCGGCGACCGACTATATCGAGGGAGACCGACAGGAGGGGATCGTGATGATGACCGGGCTCGATCCGGCGGCATGGACCCCGTCGCGATCGGAGCGGCCGCGCTTGCCGCAAGATCGCCCGCTCAAGATCCTGCTCATGGTGCACGGCACGTTCTCGTCGACCGCGGGTGGCTTCGCGCAGCTTGCCGGTTCCGAGAGCGGAAAGGCATTTCTTTCGAGAGCCAACCAGCACTACGACGCCGTGCTCGGCTTCGACCACAAGACGCTGACCGCAACGCCGGGCCAGAATGCAGCCGCTCTCGTTGCGGCGTTGCAGGCGCTGGGAATCCCGGAGGGGTCGTCGATCGACGCGGTCGTCCACAGCCGCGGCGGGCTTGTCTATCGCGTGGTGGAAAACCGGCTTGCGGAGCAACGACCGGACATCCGGCTCGGCAAGGCCATCTTTGTCGGCTGCACCAACGCCGGGACGCATCTTGCCGAGCCCGAGAACTGGGCGGCGATGATCGATCTCTACACCAACGGGATCATGGCCGGCGTCCGTGCGGTTTCGTACTTGGCGGGCGGGGCTGCGTTGAGCCCCATCGTGGCGCAGGGGATCAAGACTGTCGGTCGCTTCGTCCAGGCGTTTTCGGAAGTCGCCATCGACGAGCAGAGAGTGCCCGGACTTGCCGCGATGCGGCCCACGAGCGATCTCGTCAGGGAGTTGAACGGGGCGGCCGGTCCTCTCGACAAGCTCGCGACCTATTATGCGATCACGTCGAATTTCGTCGCGCATGTCGAACCCAGCAAGGGAGTGACGAGGGAGTTCGCCGAGTTCATTGCCGACCGCGTGACAAATCGCCTGTTCCAGCTTGACAACGATCTGGTGGTGGATACCTCGTCGATGACCTCGTTCGGGACCCGCGGCTCGCGCCTCGCCAGCGACGCAACCTTTGCCTTCGGCAATACGGACGACGTCTTTCACACCACTTACTTTGCGACGGATGCCGTTCCATTGAAATTGAGTGAATGGCTGGGTGTTGGCGCAGCTCGCCTCGGCGAGCAGTTTGACCTGCAGCGGACAGGATCGCGCCGCGCGACGCGGCGAGCCGCGCCCCGCGGTGACCACTCGCTGGGGGCCGTTCTGCCTTCTCCCCATCTGGAGAGTCTCGAAGCCGACTCGATGTCGGACACAACGACGCTGCGACGAGTGCCAACACGTGCGGCTCCTGCGGCTGCATCGCCCGTGCCGAGCCAGGCGTCTGTCGCAACCGAGATGGCGCCCTTGACACCTTCTTCTGATCCAGGAACCGCCGCCTGCTATTTTGCGGCAGAGATCGAGTCTCATCCGCCGCCCAGGAAGCCGGTCCCGCTGTTCGTCACGGTTTCTCGCGAGAGGATCCAGGCTGCGGAAACACAAACGTCCAGCGCCTCGGATACCCCGGTCAACATCGACGCGTCCCGCGCCATCGTTGTCGAAGTCATCGCGCGCAGGAACTGCCGGGTCCTCGGCGAATCCAGCGCAGAGATCGACACGCCCCGGGAACGACGGGCGGAGGCGCTGCGGTTCGTCGTGGAAGGTACCGCCGAGGGCGCAGCGGATATCCTCGTCGAAGCGCGGCAAGGTCCGCGCATTCTGGCGTCCTTCACCCTGGCTCCCGTATTCGTCGATGCAGACAGCAAGACCTTGCGCCGGAGCCAGGTCGGGTTGGCCATGGCGGCACGCCCGAACGAGCCGGCGGTGCTGAGGATCTACGAGATCGTGGAGGGCGGCAAGCTGACGCTGCGCTTCGACCTTGCCTGCGTCGACCCCAACATCGCAGTTTCGGAATCACGCACCCTTCCCGGGGGGTTCTCTCGCGACGTCTACGTTGCGGAGATCTTCAAGGGCATCGAGACGTCCTGGCTCGCGACCAACCGGTTGTATGACCAGTTCCTGGCGCGCCTCCAGGCAAACGGAATTGTCATGGCGAACGAGTTGTTGCCGGACAAGGTCCGCGAGGCGTTGTGGACCCATCGCGAGGCGATCCGCGCGATCCAGGTCATCTCGGAGGAGCCGTTCATTCCCTGGGAGCTGCTTTACATCAATGATCGGAAGTCCGGGCAGGCCGGCAAGGGATTCCTCGCCGAATGGGGGCTGGTCCGCTGGCTGCACAGCACGCCATGGCCTGGTCCGAACCTTGCGATGCGCAGCGATCGCGTCAACTACGTGATCCCGGCCTATCTCGATCCCGCCCTGCAGCTCGAAGGCGCCGGTGCCGAACGCGAGATGCTGGCCAAGCTGTTCGGCAATCCCCGCGAGGTCCCGGCCGACAGCATCTCGGTGACGGGCTTCCTCCAGCAGAATGCGGGGAATTGCGACGTTCTGCACTTTGCCTGCCACGGCGAGGCGGCGCAGCGGGCGGTCATGACAGCCGACCTGTTGATGACGGGGTCCATGGTGGACGGCAGCTTTGCGCCGGATTCGCTATCGGCGGATCAGGTCAAGGCTTTTGCCCGCTTCGCGACAAGCGGACCGAGACCAACCATCTTCATCAATGCCTGCCAGACCGGGCGGGCGGGCCGCGGTATCGGTGGAGGTGTCGCCGGTTTTGTCGATGCATTCCTGCGGCCGTATTCCGAGCTCGGCGCGGGCGCGCTGGTCGGAGCGCTCTGGTCGGTGGACGACAAGCTCGCCTACAGTTTTGCCGAGGCGTTCTATCGCTCGCTCAAGGACGGAAACGTGCTGGTGGAAGCCGTTCGAACGGCTCGCGAGGCCGCCAAAAGCCGGAAGGAACTGACCTGGCTGGCCTATTCCGTGTACGGCAATCCGTTTGCGCGCGTCGAAGGCGACGCTTAGATCGAGCCGGGAGTGGTCGATCCAGCGGCCGGATGCCGGCCCGCCGTTCCAGGCGTCGTGAGGGCGGGTCCGATCGGCTTACACGAGCCTGACATCGGGGCGCTCGGCTCACCGCGCATTTTTTCTCTGGCCCAGCCGTCCGGAATGCTGGAAAAGAGCGGCGAAGATTTCGGCGCGAGCCGTGCGGTGACAGCGGAATATCGATGCGCCTTCTGATCGTCGAGGACAATCCCGAGCTGTCGCGGCTCGTTGCTGCCGGGCTGGCCGCGGCCGGCTATGAGAGCGACATCGTCGGCAGCGCGGCCGAGGCGCGCGAGGCGGTGGGCAGCGTCAACTATGCCGCGATGATCCTCGACCTCGGACTGCCCGACGACGACGGCCTGTCGGTGCTGCGCGAGTTGCGCCGGCAGATGGAGCCGCTGCCGGTCCTGGTGCTGACGGCCCGCGGCGGCTTGCAGGACCGCGTGACGGGCCTGCGCAGCGGGGCCGACGACTATCTCGCAAAGCCGTTTGCGATGGAGGAGCTGGTGGCGCGGCTGGAGGCCATCCTGCGCCGGCCCGGCCAGCTGCTCGGCCGCTCGCTCAGCCTCGCCAACCTCGTTTATGACACCGAAAGCCGGCAGATCTTCATCGACGACCAGCCGCGCATCATCTCCGCGCGCGAGAGCTCGGTGCTCGAGATCCTGCTGCGCCGGCAGGGGCGGGTGGTGCCGAAGAAGAACGTCGAAGATCACATCTTTGGGCTCGAAGGCGAAGTCGCCTCCAATGCGGTAGAAGTTTATGTCTCGCGGCTGCGCAAGCAGCTGGCTGAACACGGCGCCAGGGTGGTGATCCATACCATCCGCGGCGTCGGCTACCTCATGACCGAGGAGAAATAGCGTGCCCGCGGTGGGGCATGCCAGATTGCTCACGTTCAAATCGCTGATCTCGCGGATCGTGTTCCTGCACATCGTCGCGGTCGCGGTGGTCGCGATCTTCCTGCCGCTGGTGCTGTTCTGGCTGCTCAATTCCGAGATCGCGCAGCTGCATCGCGATGCCATGCGCGCGCAGGCCGAGGTGCTGGCGGGGCACATCGTCACGCAGCCGGATGGCACGTTGAGCTTCAACCTCCCCGACAGCCTGAAGGGCCTCTATTCGGACGCTTACGGCCGATACCAGTTCGACATCCGCGATGCCGACGGCCGGCTGCTGTTCTCCTCGCACCGTCGCTCAGCCGCTGCGGCGCAATCACGCTTCTCCGAGACGATCTCCGGCGCAGGCGTCACCCGCGATATTGCCGGCAAGACGGTCCGCATCCAGGTCGCCGAGGACCTCGCGCACCGCGACGTCATCACCGACGACATCGTCTCGAACTTCTTCCGGCGGGTGGGTTGGATCACCATTCCGATCCTTCTGGTGCTACTTGCCACCGACATCATCATCTTCCGCCGCACGATTGCGCCGCTGTGGAGGGCCTCGGAGGAGGCCAGCAATATCGGTCCGGCGCGTACCGATATCCGCCTGCCGACGGCACAGATCCCGCGCGAGATCATGCCGCTGGTCACCGCCGTGAACCAGGCGTTCGATCGCCTCGAGGGCGGCTTTCGCGTGCAGCGGCAGTTCACGGCGGACGCCGCGCATCAGCTGCGCACGCCGCTCGCGATCCTGCGCACCCGGATCGAGACGCTCGACGACCGCGCGGCACGGCAGGCGCTGCTTGCCGACATCGAGGTCATGAGCCGCCTCGTCGCCCAGTTGTTGGAGATCGCCGAACTCGACACATTGGTGCTCGATCCCGGGGAGACCGCGGATTTGCGCGCGGTCTGCGCCGAGGTGGTCGGTTCGATCGCCCCGTTCGCGATCGCGCAGCATAAGGACGTCGCTCTGAAGGGGACCGACGCGCCGGTCAGGATCCACGGTAACTCAGAGATGCTTCAGCGTGCGATCTTCAACCTCGCCGAAAACGCCATCAAATTCACCGCGAAGGACACCTGCGTCGAGGTCGAGGTACGCGACGACGGTTCGGTGCGCGTGCGCGATCGCGGCCCGGGCATCGCGGAAGCCGAGCGCGAGCTGATCTTCCAGCGCTTCTGGCGCGCTGACCGCCGGCGCAGCGACGGCGCAGGCCTGGGACTCTCGATCGTGCGCGCGGTGGCGGAGGATCATGCGGCGACGGTTGCGGTGGCAAACCTCCCCGGCGGCGGCGCGGAGTTCACGCTGCGGTTTCGGCCGGCGAACGAGGTGGCCTCTTCACCCTCCCCTGGAAGGGGAGAGTAAGAGGGCAGCAGTCGCGCCATCCTTTGCTACTTCTGCGGCGGGCCGAGATCCAGCGGCGGCAGGTCGATCTGCGGCACCTCGATCTTGATCGTAGAGGGGTCGATATTCGTCTGGACGCCCTTGTAGTGCATCACCATCGCGGGGAATGCGATCACCAGACCGACCATGATGATCTGGATGACGACGAATGGGACCGCGCCCCAATAGATCTGGCCCGTGGTGACGGGATCCATCCGCTTGCCGGTGAGGCGGTCGGTGTATCGCTCCTTCGGCGCGACCGATCGCAGATAGAACAGCGCGAAGCCGAACGGGGGATGCATGAACGAGGTTTGCATGTTGACGCCGAGAATGACGCCGAACCAGATCAGGTCGATGCCGAGGTGCTCGGCGGCAGGTCCGAGCAGCGGGATCACGATGAAGGCCAGCTCGAAGAAGTCGAGGAAGAAGGCCAGCACGAAGACAAGCGCGTTGACGAAGATCAGGAAGCCGACTTGGCCGCCGGGCAGGGAGGTCAAGAGGTGCTCGACCCAGACGTGGCCGTTGACGCCGTAGAATGTCAGCGAGAACACGCGGGCGCCGACCAGGATGAACACGACGAACGCCGACAGCTTGGCGGTCGATTCCGTGGCTTGCCGGATCAGGTCCCAGCTCAGCCGCCGCTTCGCGGCGCCGAGGAGGAGGGCGCCGGCGGCACCCATCGCGCCGCCCTCGGTCGGGGTCGCGATACCGATGAAGATCGTGCCCAGCACCAGGAAGATCAGGAACAGCGGCGGCACCATGACGAAAGTCGTCTGCTGCGCCATCTTGGACAGGAAACGGAAACCGGTCAGCTTGTCGATCAGCCAGTTCACCACGGCGACAGCGAACGCGAAGACGATACCGTAGAACATGCTGAGCACGACGTAGTCGGCGCCATGCGTCTCGGAATTGCGCATCATGAACCATCCGAACACGCAGCTCGCGAGGAACAGCATGCCGAGCGAGACCAGGCCGCGGCTGCCGTCTTCCTCACGGAAGCCGATGGCCTCCTTCGGCAGGCCCGGCGCGGCCTTCGGGAAGATCATGCTGACGAGGAAGGCATAGGAGGCGTAGAGGGCGGCGAGCACGAGGCCGGGGATGAAAGCGCCCTCGTACATGTCGCCGACGGACTTGCCGAGCTGGTCGGCCATCACGATCAGGACGAGCGAGGGCGGAATGATCTGGGCCAGCGTGCCGGATGCGGCGATGACGCCGGATGCCACGCGGCGGTCATAGCCATAGCGCAACATGATCGGCAGCGAGATCAGGCCCATCGAGATCACGGACGCCGCGACCACGCCCGTCGTCGCGGCGAGCAGCGCGCCGACGAAGATCACCGCATAGGCAAGGCCGCCGCGAATGGTGCCGAACAATTGGCCGATCGTGTCCAGCAGGTCCTCGGCCATGCCCGAGCGCTCCAGCACCAGTCCCATGAAGGTGAAGAACGGGATAGCGAGCAGCGTGTCGTTGTTCATCACGCCGTAGACCCGCTCCGGGAGGGCCTGCAGGAAGTCGGGATGGAACTGGCCGAGCTCGACGCCGATCACGGCAAAGAACAGGCCGACGGCGCCGAGCGAGAATGCCGCGGGATAGCCGAGCAGCAGCACGACGACCAGCGACACGAACATGATGGGCGCCATATTGGCGATGATGAATGCGGTCATGATTTCCCCTAAACCGTCGCCAACCGCTACTTCTTCTCGATCGCTTCGACGAGATGCTCGACTTCCGCCTCCAGCGCCGACACCTGGGATTCGTGCGGATCGGGGATCAGCCCGCGCATGACCGCAATTCGCTTGATCAGTTCGGAGATGCCTTGCACGAGGAGGAAAGCGAACCCGATCATGATCAGGGATTTAGTCGGCCATTGCGGCAGCCCGCCGGCATTGCCGGACTGCTCGCTGATGTGGAAGGAGCGCTGGAAGAACGGCACTCCCGTGATGATCATCACGATGCACAGCGGAATGAGGAAGAACAGGTGACCGACCACGTCGATCACGTTGCGCGCCTTCTTCGGCAGCGCGTTGTTCACGATGTCGATGCGGATGTGCTCGTTGTCGAGTAGCGTCCAGGGCGAGCAGAGCAGGAAGACGATGCTGAACAGCACCCATTGCAGCTCGAGCCATGAATTCGAGGACGTATCGAACGTCTTGCGGATGATTGCATTGACCGCCGAGATGATCACGGCGAGCACGATCAGCCACGCGAGGCGCTTGCCCGTCCAGCGTGTGAACGCGTCGATCCCTTGGCTCAGCTTAAGGAGCGCTTGCAACGATAGGTCCTCCCCCGATTTCGCCCCAGCCGTCTTGATTACGCCGACGCGGCGCGCGGCTTGTCTCGCCGCAACGGCTTGAGGCAGCAGGCACCAAACCAGCGGGCGTGCCGGCAGTCAATTGGAAGTTTGTTGGTAGTTAAGGGGAATAAGGCCCGTAATCCGACGGTGTTAGCCGCCGGTGACGCTCATATGCCTGGACACGCTGGGGCGGTCGTGGCGGCGGTCGATGATGAAATCGTGCCCCTTGGGCTTCAGCCCGATGGCGCGGTCGATCGCATCCGCAAGCAGCAAGTCATCGCTCGATGCACGCAGAGGTTTGCGCAAATCGGAGGCGTCCTCGTGGCCGAGGCAGGTGTGCAGCGTCCCTGTGCAGGTGACGCGCACCCGGTTGCAGGATTCGCAGAAATTGTGGGTCATCGGCGTGATGAAGCCGAGCTTGCCGCCGGTCTCGGCGACGCTGACATAGCGGGCCGGACCGCCGGTGCTCTCCAGCAGATCCGTCAGCGTGAATTGCTGGGCGAGGCGGGCGCGCACCAGCGACAGCGGCAGATACTGGTCGATCCGTCCCGATCCGATCTCGCCCATCGGCATGACCTCGATCAGCGTCAGGCCCATGCCCTTGCCGTGGGCCCAGCGCATCAGTTCGGGCAGTTCGTCCTCGTTGAGGTTCTTCAGGGCGACGGCGTTGATCTTCACCGCAAGCCCTGCGGCGCGCGCGGCCTCGATCCCCTCGAGCACCTTGTCGATCTCGCCCCAGCGGGTGATGTCGCGAAACTTCCCGGGGTCAAGCGTGTCGAGGGAGACGTTGATGCGGCGGACACCGCAATCGGCGAGCTCGTGCGCGTGCTTTGCAAGCTGGGTGCCGTTGGTGGTCAGCGTCAGCTCGTTCAATGCACCGCTCGAAAGATGCCGCGACAGCGAGCGCACCAGCGTCATCACGTTGCGGCGGACCAGCGGCTCGCCGCCGGTGAGCCGCAGCTTCTTCACACCCTTGGCGATGAAGGCCGTGCAGAGCCGGTCGAGTTCCTCCAGCGTCAGGAGGTCGGCCTTGGGCAGGAACGTCATGTCTTCCGACATGCAGTAGAAGCAGCGCAGATCGCAGCGGTCGGTGACCGAGACACGCAGATAGCTGATGGTCCGCCCGAACGGATCGGTCATCGCGCCCGACAGCGCGGCACGGGGGCTCGCAGAAAGTCCGTTCATACCAAATGCCTTGTCACTTACGGCGACGGGCGCACCTTTGCTTCAGCGGTGCTGAGAAAGCAATCTAAGCATCGGACGCGGCTAGGACAATCCGGTGGTATAGGCAGATCAGCGCTTGTCCGCATTCGGATCGGGGAACGGCGAGGCTGCTGCGGGCGCCGCATCGGCCGGCGCTGCGGCGGGCGCGGCTGGTTTGGGCTTCTTCGGCCGGTGCGGCTTGCGGACCGGTTTCGGCGGCACCGCCGGCTGGAGTTCCGCAAACACCGGATTCGGATCGGTGGTGACGGAGGCGGGTGTGGTGAAATCACCGGGATTCTTGACCACATTCACCGGGACGCTCGCCGGCTGGTACTTGGGCAGGGCGTAAGCGACCGTGAAAGGCGCATCAGGTGCGGGAACCGAGACCGAGCAGGGGGTCTTGCAGCCCTGACCGAGCGAGGTGGTGGCGTCAGCACCTTGCGGATTGGATTCGAGCCTGACCTGGACGGTCGGCGGCGCCGATTTGAACATGTCCCAGGACATCGAGGAGCAGCCACCCAGGCTCGCCCCTGCTAACGCAATCGCGAAGACACGACGCATGAACCATCCACTTCTATTGCGACAAACCGCCACATCCCCGGGGCGACCTTAGGAGTGTCGTTTGGGGCAGGCAATTGGCGCGCTGTGCATAGGTAGTTGATGATTAACGCAGGGCGTCGCGAGAATAATCTAGTTGTATCAGCGGGTTGCGGCGGGTGAAGCCGTCATCAGGCTGACCGCGGCCGCCGGCAGATCGCGCATGTGATGGATCAGCCGGTCCGGCTTCAGCTCGGCGATCGGTACGTCGGTGTAGCCGAAGCTGACCCCGATCACGGGCACTCCGGCTCGCCGGGCGACCCCGACGTCGGTGCCGGCATCGCCGACCATGATGCTGGCCTTCACGTCTCCGCCGGCCCGGGCCACGGTCTCGCGGAAAATGGTCGGATCGGGCTTCTGGACACCAAAAGTGTCTGCCCCGCAGATCGCCGCGAAACGGCGGCTGAGGTCGAGCTGGTCGAGCAGCCGCTTCGACAGCCATTCCAGCTTGTTGGTGCAGACCGCGAGGCGATGGCCTCGCGCCGCGAACAGGTCGAGTGCGGCCTCGAGCCCCTCAAAGGGGCGGGATTCGACCACGATATGGTCGGCGTAATAGGCAATGAAATCCGCGGTCATCCGGTCCATGTCTTTGGGGGTGACGGTGCGGCCCTCGGCCTCCAGCCCGCGCTCGATCAGCTTGCGGGCACCGGCGCCGATCATGTTGCGGGCGGAGGCCATCGGCACGGGCGGCAGGCCTTCGCGGTCGAGCACGTAGTTCAGTGCGGTGATCAGGTCGGGCGCCGTATCCACAAGCGTGCCGTCGAGATCGAAGACGATGGTGTGAGGGCAAGTCCCTTTGAAGGAGGTCATGGTCCAAGCGCTACCGGCCCGGTCGCATCCGCGCAAGGGGCGGGCCCATAAGATCACCTTATAGGCCTGTTCCCGCGAGGAAAACGAGGCTACATAGGCCGCCGAAAGCGGCCGCGATCGGCGGCTCATCCTCCGAATCCGGGGCAGGCACACACGTGAACATGGACCAGTTGAAGCGGCAGGCTGCTGCGCGCGCCCTCGAGGAGGTGCGCGACGGCATGCAGCTCGGGCTCGGCACCGGCTCGACGGCCAGACATTTCGTCGAGCTGCTCGGCGAGCGCGTCGCCGCCGGGCTCAAGGTGATCGGCGTACCGACCTCCGAAGCCACGCGCGCCGATGCGGAACGTTGCGGCGTGCCGCTGACGACGTTGGATGAGATCGACCATCTCGACATCACCGTCGACGGCGCCGACGAGATCGATCCCGAGCTCAATCTGATCAAGGGCGGCGGCGGCGCGCTGCTGCGCGAGAAGATCGTGGCCGCCGCCTCGGATCGCATGATCGTGATTGCGGACGACACCAAATGGGTGTCGACGCTCGGCAAGTTTCCGCTGCCGGTCGAGGTTATCCCGTTCGGGCTCGGAGCGACGCGCCGCGCGATCGAAAAGGCATTTGCCGAATGCGGCGTTTCCGGGCAAATGGCGGTCCGCAAGGACAAAGGCGGCCACGTTTTCGTCACCGATGGCGGCCACTGGATCGTCGATGCCCAGCTCGGACGTATTGTGAATCCCCCCGGTCTCGCCAAGGCGTTGAGCGCCATCCCCGGGGTGGTCGAGCATGGATTGTTCATCGGCTTGGCCAGCTCGGCCGTTCTGGCGGGCGGCGAAGGAATTCGCGTGATTGAACGGCGCAAGCCGAAAGGAGACCTGGAATGAAGAACGTGTTGAAATTCTTGCCGGCCGCGACCTTTGCCGTGGGATTGGCGCTTTCGGCCGCCCCGGCGGTGGCGCAGCAGCCGGCCCAGCCAAAGGCTGCGGCCGCCCCGGCCCAGCCGAAGGCATCGCCGGCGGCGATCGCAGCTGCCAGGGAGATCCTGCAGATCAAGAACGCCACCGCGATGTATGCCGGTGCCGTGCCCGGCGTCGTCGAGAAGACCAAGATCGCGCTGATCCAGCAGAACCTCAACTACCAGAAGGATCTCAACGAGGTCGCCCCGATCGTGGCCCAGCAGCTCGCCGGCCGCCAGAACGAGATCGGCGAAGGCATGGCCCAGATCTATGCCAGCGAGTTCACCGAGCAGGAGCTGAAGGATCTCGTCACCTTCTACAAGTCGCCGCTGGGCAAGAAGCTGATCGAGGCCGAGCCGCGCGCCATCGGGCTCAGCATGGCCTTCATGAACTCTTGGGCCCAGAACTTCGCCGAGACCGTGATGGGCGCCTTCCGTGCCGAGATGCGCAAGCGTGGCAAGGAGATCTGATCGATCCTATTTGATCAGAGATTGTTGAAAGAGGTCGGAGTGGACCATGGCTGAATTCGACGTCGACCTCTTCGTCATCGGTGGTGGTTCGGGTGGCGTGCGTGCCGCCCGCATCGCGGCCGGGCACGGCGCCCGCGTGATGATCGCGGAAGAGTACCGCATGGGCGGCACCTGCGTGATCCGCGGCTGCGTGCCGAAGAAGCTGTTCGTGATCGGATCGCATTTTCGTCAGGACATCGAGGACGCCGCGGGGTTCGGCTGGACCGTTCCGCCGGCCAGCTTCGACTGGCCGACGCTGATCGCCAACAAGGACAAGGAGATCGCGCGGCTGGAGGCGGCCTATACGACGAACGTCGAGAAGTCGGGCGCGCAGATCGTCAAGAGCCGCGCGGTGATCGAGGACAAGCACACCGTCCGCCTGCTGGAGAACGACAGGAAGATCACCGCAGAATACATCCTGATCGCCACCGGCGGCGCGCCCAACCATGGCGCCGCGATTCCCGGCATCGAGCACGTGATCTCCTCCAACGAGGCGTTCCACCTGAAGGAGCTGCCGAAGCGGATCGTGATCCAGGGCGGCGGCTACATCGCGCTGGAATTCGCCGGCATCTTCGCCGGCTTCGGCTCCGACGTCACCGTGATCTATCGCGGCGACAACGTCCTTCGCGGCTTTGACGAGGATGTCCGGACCCATGTTCGTGCGGAGATGGAGAAGCAGGGCATCACCATTCTCACCGGCTGCACGGCGACCAAGGTCGACCGCCACGGCGAGAGCTTCACCACCCATCTGTCGAACGGATCGAGCATCGGCTCCGACCAGGTGATGTTCGCCATCGGCCGCCATCCCAACGTCGCCAATCTCGGGCTGGAGAAGGCCGGCGTCGCCATCAACCCGAACAATGGCGGCATCGCCGTCGACCATTTCTCCAGGAGTTCGGTCGACAGCATCTATGCGATCGGCGACGTCACCCACCGCTTCAACCTGACGCCGGTCGCGATCCGCGAGGGCCATGCCTTTGCCGACACCGTGTTCGGCAAGCGCGAGGTCAGGGTCGATCACGCCAACATCCCGACCGCCGTGTTCTCGCAGCCGGAGGTCGGCACGGTTGGCCTGACGGAAACCGAGGCGCGCGCGCAATTCAACCACGTCGACATCTACAAGACGACGTTCCGTCCCATCAAGGCGACGATGTCGGGCCGCGATACCCGCGTGCTGATGAAGCTCGTCGTCGATGGCGCGACTGATCGCGTGCTCGGCTGCCACATCGTCGGCGATGCCGCCGCCGAGATCACGCAAGCCGTCGCGATCGCGGTGAAGATGAAGGCGACCAAGGCCGATTTCGATTCGACCATCGCGCTGCATCCGACCGCGGCCGAAGAGCTCGTCACGATGCGCACCCCGACCGCACGCCACGTGCGTCAGGCGGCGGAGTAGGGGGAGGTTGCCGGACGAGCCGGGCCTGCATGGTTCGAGACGCCCGCTGTGGCGGGCTCCTCACCATGAGGGTCTAAGATTTTGCCGCGAAACGCGACCTCATCCTGAGGGCCCGCCGCGGGCGGGCGTCTCGAAGGATGGCCGCAAACGAGATATGCCCCTACCCGTAGAGATACCCGACCGGCTTGCCTTCGGTGCGGAGGGGGCGGATGTCCCTGTGCGTGATGATCTGACCGGCGAGGCCGTCGATCTCGTCACGCTGCGTCGGCGTCCAGTCGCGCAGCTCGTTCATGCCCTTGAGCAGGCCGAGCCGCAGCACCTGGGTGTTTTCGCCGACAGCGGTGAGGCTGATGGAATCCCTGCCCGCCGTCACCACGTCGCCGGCTGACAGCTCGAAGCTCTCGCCGGTCTTTCTCTTGAACTCGGCCGTGCCGCGAATGACGCGATAGATCACGACCTCGCCCTTGGCGAAACAGGTCGCGTCCGCCGCGGCAGACGTGCTCTTCGGCAAGAGTGCGTGGCCACGCGGGTCGGTCGCGATGATGTGGCCTGTGACGAGATGCCCGCTCGGAATCTCGATGCCGATATCGCGCACGTAAACCGGCATCGCCGATCTGACAGAACCGTCGGTGAGCGGCTTGAACAGTGCGTCGAGCGCCAGGGGATCCTGAAGCCAGAAGCCGGCATCGGCCGGGCGGTCATGCAGCGGATGGCTCCAGGCCACGCGCGGCGTTTCGTCCTCATTGATCTGATCCGGACCGACGATGGTCGGATTCGGAAAGGTGGTGGGATCGGTGATGAAGGCTTCGAGGAATTTGCCGGAATAGCCCATCGAGATCGGATCGGGCACCACCGTCTGCGGCGTCTTCAAATTCTCTTCGGTCGACAGGCCCGACCAGGTGTAGAACAGCTGGCGATGCACGATCGCGCTCTGCAGCATCACCGCGCCCGGGCCGACATTGTACCAGCGGCCGTCATAGTCGAAGGTGAACGCGCCCGAAGTGACCAGCACGAGCTGAAAGCCGCCCGGCGGAAGATGAAGATGGAAATCGGTGGGCCCGGTGTCGGGCCGGTAGATCGGCAGATTGGTCGCGACCTCGTGCAGCAGGAAGGTCTCGTTGTTGGCGTGAAAGCCTTCATTGGCGCGGTTGTAGAGGGCCTGCGGCCGGTACGTCGCCTCGAACTTCGCATCCCGGTCGCGATCGATCGCCACGAAGTCCTGGTCGTTGAGACGCAGCCGCGCGCCGTTCGGACGGGTGAGACCGGTGAATTTGAGATCTCCGGCAGCATGCACGTTCATGGCATTCTCCGATCTGGGGCCGTCCATCCCGGAGCTGGGCGCACGCAACTTTCCGCTCTCTATCGTGGGCGGGCAGGGAATTGGGCCACAGGCTGTCTTGCGAATTTTGGGCCATTCGGCGTGCGGTGCGCGCGCAGGCTCGCCGTCCGCGGGCGGCGCGCCAGAAAAGCGAGGTTGCACTAAAGGTTAGACAACGGGCTCGCCAATCTGCCTGACCTCTCCGTGCAGGTCCGCAAGTTCGGTGGAGCGACCTGTCTTGTCTAATTTGTCGGCAGGTTCTGCAGGCGCATGCAGCCGTGCAGCTCGCGGCGACAACAGGCAAATGCCCGGCGGCTCAGTGTCTCAAGCCCTTCATTCGAACGACTGACGGACGCTCCGCTCGGGCTTGCCGAACGGGCTATCCGTCCACTTCGCCATGTCCAGTGCGCGGGCGTCGAGGCCTTCGCACCAGAGACAGCTCGGTTCCACGCGGCCTTTGGCCGTCAGAATCGGGACGAGCGCATGGCCGCAGCCGGTGCAGGATGTGGTGCGGTTCATGCGCTTCTCCGCGCTCATCGGATTCAAGGACGACATCTTCGCTGCCGAAGCTTGCGCGAGCGCTATGGCGGCGCAGACGCTCGTTCCCGATACAAATGTAGCGATCAATCGTGACACGGTTGCGATGTCGCCGCCGCTTGCGCGACAGGGGGAGCGTATCGCCTCCCGGGCTCTGCGTCAGAACGCGAAGAGCGTTGCAGCGCGCGCCCCGGGCGCGATCGATCGCTATGGAACCGATGCGGCGGCTGGTCGCAGTCATGTTGCCTTGATTCCGACAGAGCCGCCTTTATTTCTGAGCAGAACAAGAATCCGGGCCCCTCTGGCGAGGACGCCGACCATGTCGGCAAACCTCGTGATGTCGGATGACCTGTCCCGCGCGAATGCGATGGATCGGCCGATCGTCGGGCCTTTGTTCGTTCTCTCCGACTATTCGTCCCGATCGCAGCTCCGTGCGGCCATTTCGCAAGTTAAGGGAGCTACGATGTCTGACGCCAGAACTTCAAATCCGATGGAAATCGAGATCACGGAGCCGTCGAGCCTGAACGAGCAGGCGGCGGTCGCGTTGGTGATCGTGGGCGCGCTGGTTGCGGTTGCCGACCGGCGCGTCTCGCCGGTCGAGCGCGACGAGGTGATCCGTTTCATCAGGGACCGCAAGCTGGCACCGCACATTTCAGACGAACGGCTCTATGCGATGTTCGATGAACTCGCCGAACGGCTCGAGGAGCCGGATTTTGCCAACGTCGTGATCGACACGCTGCGGCCGGTTTCGAATCTGCCGCTCTCGTCCCATTTGATGGAGCTGTCGGAGCGCGTTGCTGCCGCAGATGAGGACGTCCATCCCCACGAAGTCCAGGCGATCAAATTGTTGCGCCTGCTGACGCTGGTGCTGCCGCGCGCGAAGCCGGTCGTGCCCAGTGCAGCGGACGCCACGCTCCAGGCCGCCCTGAAGGAGTAAGCATGAGCACAGTTTCGGACGAGCGCACCACCGAAGCCGTGGTCACCACCGGCGAGATCGCCGGTGGTGATCCGCGCCTGGCCAAGCTCGTCGACCGCCTGCCGGGGCGCATGGGCGACACCTTCACCTATCTGCTCAAGCCGTCCAGCCGCTGGGTCAGGATTCCCTCGGGCACGCTGCTGGTCGCCGGCGGCGTGCTCTCCTTCCTGCCGCTGCTCGGCGTCTGGATGCTGCCGCTCGGCCTCGCGCTGCTCGCCGAGGACGTGCCGGCGCTGCGCTCCTCCCGTTCGAAGGTCTTTGACTGGATCGAGCGCCGCAAGCCGCATTGGCTCGATCCGTCGACATCGAAAAATGATCAAACATGACTGAATTCATCACCGCCGAGGCGCTGACCGCGCTGTTTCAGGTCGTCCTGATCGATCTCGTGCTCGCCGGCGACAACGCCGTCGTCATCGGCCTCGCCGCGGCGGGCCTGCCGGCTCAGCAGCGCCGCCGCGCCATCATCGTCGGCATCGCCGCCGCCACCGTGCTGCGCATCGTCTTCGCCGGCGTTGCGACCCAGCTCCTGCAGGTCATCGGGCTGCTGCTCGCCGGCGGCGTGCTGTTGCTCTGGGTCTGCTGGAAGATGTGGCGCGAGTTGCGCGAGCAGGCCACGCATTCGGAGCAGCTCGCATTCAGCCATGGCGGTGGCGCGGATGCCGCGCCGGCACAGCGAAAGACTTTCGGCCAGGCGGCGGTGCAAATCGTCGCCGCCGACGTCTCGATGTCGCTCGACAATGTGCTCGCGGTTGCGGGTGCCGCGCGCGAGCATCCCTACATCCTCGCCTTCGGCCTGTTGCTGTCCGTCGCGATGATGGGTGTCGCCGCCGATCTGCTCGGCCGCGTGCTCCAGAAGCAGCGCTGGGTCGCCTATGTCGGGCTTGCCATCATCATTTACGTTGCCTTCGAGATGATCTATCGGGGCTCGCTCGAGCTCGCACCCGTCATCGCGAGTCTCTGAGGCGCATGCTGCTTGCAACCCGGAGTGATCAATGACGTCTGAACCCAAAGCACCTTCGGCGCTGGCCACGCCGCAGCCGCCGGTCGGCCTGCTACCGAAGCTGATCTTCGGCTCGCGCTGGCTGCAATTGCCGCTCTATGTCGGCCTCATCGTCGCGCAGGCCGTCTATGTGCTGTTGTTTTTGAAGGAGCTCTGGCACCTGGTCCTGCACTCGTTCGACGCCAGCGAGCAGCAGATCATGCTGGTCGTGCTCGGGCTGATCGACGTCGTCATGATCTCGAACCTTCTGATCATGGTGATCGTGGGCGGATACGAGACTTTCGTTTCCCGGCTGAACCTCAGCGGCCATCCCGACGAGCCGGAATGGCTCGGTCACGTCAATGCCAGCGTGCTCAAGATCAAGCTCGCGATGGCGATCATCGGCATTTCCTCGATCTCGCTGCTCAGGACCTTCATCGAGGCCGGCAATCTCGGCACCAACCGCAGCAATTTCACCGAGAGCGGCGTGATGTGGCAGGTGCTGATCCACATGACCTTCATCATCTCGGCGATCGGCATCGCCTGGGTCGACCGCCTCAGCGAGAGCGGCCATCGCAAGGAGGCCGGCCACGATTGAGCCCGGAAATGGGGCCGCGCCTTGAGGCCGCGGCCCCGCCACCGTATCGGCGGAGCCTCGCCGAACGTCGTCTTGCAGCTCCTCGCGAGGGATCACAAGCCGCCGATGAGCGGGTGATGTTTGCTTTGAACGACCATCCAGCCGTCTGACGGGAGGTGGCCGGCGTCTGTTCATGGTTTCTGTCCGCAGAGTTCGCGGGATGCCTCGCCTCCGCTCTGTGGAGAGCGTATTCATTCCGCCGGGCTGCCGACGACTGCACCCTGCCTGACGTCTTCGCGGGCGAGGATCAGCAGAAGGCCGACGATGATCAACTCGACCACCGCGAAGGCGACGAAAGCCCCGGTGAACGCGCCGGAAGAGGCGTTGACGATGGCTCCCATCATCCAGGGCGCCACGAAAGCCGACAAGATGCCGAACACCTCCGCATAGCCGATCGCCGCCGGTGCGAGCGCGTCGGAGTATTTTTCGCTGAGCAGCGCGAAGATCGCGCCGCCGCCGAGCAGCGCGACGCCGCTGAGGGCTGCGAACAGCACCAGCACACCGAACGGCATCGGCGTAACGACGCTCCAGAGGAACATCAGTGCGGTCAGGAAGGCGAGCCCCGCGGTGAGCTTGATCATGAACGGCTTGCCGAGCCGGTCGGACATGTAGCCGCCGATCACCAGGAACAGGACCTGCGACAGCCCCATCACGGTGCCGATCACGGCGCCGGCTTCCGGCGGCATGTGCTGCACGGCGATAAAGGCGGGCACCACCCAGGTCGCCGTGCCGGCGATTGCGAAGGTGCAGGCCACGATGCCGAAGCCACCGACTGCGATCCATTTCGAGCGGAAGATTTCGCCAAGCGGCAGGTGCTTCTGAGGCGTCTCGTTCCCCCAGGTGAAGTCGACGATGCCGATCTCGCTCGGGCTATTGCGAACGACGAGCGCGTCAATCGCAGCGACGATCAGGGTGCCGATCGCCAGCACCGCGAAGAAGGTCCGCCATCCGGTCGCAATGGTCAGGGGAATGCCGAGTGCGAAATCCAGGGTGATGGCGAGGCTGTAGGCCGCAAGGATGATTCCGACCACCGACCCGCGCCGGCTCTGCGGGAACCAGCCGAAGATCAGCTTCATGTTGCCGATGAAGATGCCGGCATCGAAGAAGCCGATCAGGAGCCGCAGCAGCACAAGCTGGGTGTAGGTCTGGACGAACACCTGAAGCATCATCCCGAGACCGGTGCCGGCAAGTCCGATCAGCAGCATGTTGCGCGCCGTCATCGAGCGGCTCACCGGTGACCACACCATCATCCCGATGCCATAGGTCAATGCGAAGATGCCCTGCGCCAGACCGGCCTCGGCGGGATTGAGTTTCAGGCTCTCGGAGACGAAAGGCAGCACGGCCGCGAAGGCGTACCAGTCGGCCGCGAGGAATATCTCGCAGAAGATGGCGAGTGCCAGCATGCACTTTTGCCAGACGGCAATCCGTCGGCGGTCGCTCTCGGAAATGGTGGTCCAGTTGATCGTCATGATCGATCCTCGCGGTTTGAGCTTTCGACGGGAGACGAGCATCAGGCCGGGGGCGGCAGGAAATTGACCTCGTGTTCGGCGGCACGCCGAACGACTTCCTGCGGATCGGGCAGGTCGTGGATGCGCTCGAACAGCTCCTTGAGCGATCGCGTCGGCGCGACCCAGAACAGGCTGGTCGCGGTTTCGCCGGACTTGTTGAAGATGCCGTGGGGAATGCCCTTGGGCATGCGCACGAGGTCCCCGGCGGTCGCCACCAGGTCCTTCCCGTCAAGCCAGAGGTCGTAACGGCCGCTCAGTACGTAGACAAACTCGTCCTGGGTCGGATGAACGTGCGGCGGTACGAAGGTGCCGTCGGGAAACACGGCATGCCAAGCCATCGACGCCTCGGAGTGCTGCTTCAGCGTGTATGTCTGGCCCAGAATGTTCCAGACGATGTTGCCAAAGCCGTCTTTGGCGGGGGTTACGCCCGGAGGCATCTCGATCATGGTGGTGTCCTTCTGTCTGAGCTACTCGGCTAGGAAATCGGTGACGTGATGCGCGGCTGAGGGCGTTTCCTCGAACACCAGATGTCCGGTGTCCGGCACCAGCGTCACGCGCGCGTGGGGCAGCCCGGCCTTCCAGGCCCCGGCCTGCGCCGTTGGGCGCAGGCGATCCGCGGCGCCCCACAAGACCAGCGTCGGCATCGTGATCCGGTGCAGCCAATGCGCGAGCTTTGGATTGCCCTGCGGATCGCTGCGGATCAGCTTGGCGAAGCCCGTCACCTCGCGCCCGAGGCGGGCGTCGAACGCAGGATCTGGCGCCTTGGGAAAGTAACGGAGCGCGTTTGACGGATCGTGCGCGAGATAGGCCGGCAAATCCTGTGGCGCGATCTCGAACAGGCCGGGGGCCGGTGCGCTCTCAACCACGAGGCCGGCGGGCGCGACCAGCACCAGCTTGCGGACGCGATGCGGCTGGCGGATGGCGAACTCGGCGGCGAGCCACCCGCCGAGCGAAAATCCGGCAAGATCGAACGTCGCCAGTCCCAGCCTGTCGAGCAAGTCCGTGGTCTGGAAGACATGATCCTCGATCGTGTCGATCCAGACCGCATCGCCGGAGTCGCCGAAACCGGCCTGATAGGGAATGATGACGGTGTGCCGCTTCGCCCAGTCGCGCGCCATCTCAAAGCCGGTAAACGTTCCGGTCCCGTGCAGGAACACCAGCGGGGGGCCGCTTCCGACGGTGTGAACGACGGTGCGCACGCCGTTGATGTCGTATTCCGCGCGAGCAAAGCCGGTGAGGTCGGGCGAGGATTTGACGGTCTCAAGCATGATGGATGTCTCCGGTTGAAGGCGGCCCGTCTGGGCACCGCAGCGGAAGAGGGGTCATGCGGCCTTGGCCCGGCGGTCGCCGACAAGCGCCGCGAATTGTTCCACGGCGTTGGCAAGGCGGGCGGCAATCATCGGCGCCAAGGGGACGCCCGTCGCCAGTTCGTCGCTGCTCGCATAGATCGCGGTCGACACCGTGCAGGCCTCGAAGAACCCGAACAACGGACGGAGCTGATGCTCGACCACCAGCGAGTGGCGCAGCCCGCCGCCGACCGCTGTCAGCAGCACCGGGCGATTGCGCAGCACGCCGGGCTTGATCAGGTCAAAGACATGCTTGAACAGGCCGGGATACGAGCCCTGGAACACCGGGCAACCGATCACCAGGCCATCGGCATGCTCGATCGCCTCGACGAGGCCGCGCGCGCGCCCGTCGAGCCCGTTGCGGGTAAACGCGGCGATGCCCTGGCCGGCATCGACGAGGTCGAGGATGTCGCTCTTGAGCGCGTGTTGCGCCAGGAGATCGGTCGCAACGGCTTCAACAAGCACGCGCGACTTTGCCGGGCGCCAGCTGCTGCCGCAGAAGCCAACGATGCGGGATCCGTTCACGCCGACCTCCTGCGCGCTCAGCCGGTCACCCCGAACACCGTCCATTGCGCGCCGGGCCCGGGAAGGCCGAGCAGCGCACGGCCGCATTCCTCGACGATCTGGTCGGCCATCAGGATGTGCTGGGTGCCTGAGTGGATGTCGCGATAGAAGCGCTGCATCGGCGTGTTGTGCAGCGAGGCACCTCGGGCTGCCCGGTGCGCGAAGGTCGAGACGTCGGACAGGACGTCGTGGATGTGCCGCAGCGACAGCTTGATCATTGTCATTTGCGCCAGCGAGGGACTTTCGCCGCAGGCGCAGGTCTCGGAGACCTCCTTCCAGGTTTCGTGCACCAGCGCACGTGCCGCGCGAAAACGAGCCTCGGCCTGCGCGAACTGGAACTTGAAGCTGGCGCTCTCGCACGACTTGCCGAAGGGATCCTGGCGCGGGACGATGACCTTCACGAGTTCGTCGAGCATGCGGCGGCCGACTCCGACCGCCCAGCTCGAGTGCGCCCAGGCGCTATAGCCCGCGAGCCCCAGCGCGCCCTGCACGCCGCCGCGACGTGGCGCGCCGATGTCGAAATCGTAGGTCATGTGTGTCGGCACGAACAGCTCGTCGCCCTCGCTGAGCGTGTAGTCGAAGCTTCCGGTGGCGCGCAGGCCGAGCACGTCCCAATTGCCCATCAGCTTGATGGTCGCCCGCGGATGGTGGGTGACGACGATCTTGGGCTGTCCGTTGGGGCCGAACACCATGTCCTTGCCGGAGGCGTCGGTGACGAAGCAGCCGGAATGAACCCATTCGGCGTGCTGGATGCCGCTGCCATAGGCCCAGTTGCCGCGGATCATGTAACCCCCATCGACCGGACGGGCGAAACCCCGCGGGACGCCGTTGCCGGCGATGGTGATGTCGGCGCCTTTTGCGAAGACCTTCTTGATGCCCTCGTCCTCGACGTAGATGGCGAGCGTCGTGCCTTCCATGTTGTTGCCGATGGCACACCATCCGGCGGACGCATGCGTGTAGGCAAGGCGCTCGATCACGGTCATGGCGTCGTAGGGCAGAAGTTCGGCGCCACCGACCTCGCGCGGAAACAGCATCGTGTAGATGCCGGCCTTGCGAAGCGCGGCGACGACGTCGTCGGTGAGATAGCCCTGCGCCTCGGCCTCGGCCGCGCGGGACTCGACCAGTGGCAGCACGGCGTCAAGGCGCGCGTGGAACTCGGCCACTGATGGCGTCGTGGAGGGCCTGGCGGCGCGTTGCATGGAAAGGCTCATGGTCGGTATCTCCACGTCAAGCTGTTGCTCCGCCGTGCGATCGGCGGGGAGGATCGGGACCGGCGGGGACGGCGTCCGTCGGCAAAGCGCCGCCGTCGCGTGCCAAGGCTGTTGGCGCACGGGTGAGTAGGCAGTTCGCGATGGTGACGTGACCCCGTCGGAATCGCGTGATGTTCGTCACGCGGTTCACGATGGCCGAATGCTAGGGATGAAGTGGGCAGACCGGCAATCCCCCATCATGGGGGGATCGCCGTTGCTGCTGTGCCGCAAAGCTGAGCCGGAGAAGCACGGTTCTGCCGCTTCTTTTCGCTTGACCGGAGAACAGGCGAAGAAGAAATTTTAAGCCTATAATAAATCCTAATAGGCGCACGTCGCGCGAGGAGTGGCGGTGAGGGCCAAGCAGGAGCAGTTGGACGGTCTGCCCGAAGGCCGGCTGGCGGATCGTTTGATGTCGATCGCCGAGAGCCGTTCGGTACGTGCGCTTGGCGTGGCCTGTTGCTCAGCAATCACCGAACTCACGGGATCGCCGACCGTCGGCCTCTACCTACTCGACGGGGTCGAGCCTGCCCTGGTCTACAGCCGCTACGTCGCCGACGGCCTGCTCGACAATTACAAAGCCGGCTTCTGGAAGCACGACCCGGTGCTCGACTGCATCATGACCCGCGGCTGCGCGGTCGACGGCGAAACCGTGATCGGCCCGCAGCATTGGCGACATAGCCCGACCTTCGAGATGCTGCATGAATGGGGCTTCGCCTACAATATGGGCGGGCCACTCTGGTGTGGCCAGAAGATCATTGGGGTGCTCTTCACTGCGACGACCGAGACGGGCGCCCCCTATACGCCGCGCGCACGACTGCGCATGGAGATGCTATGCCGCGCCGGCTCGCTGGCGCTGACCAACATGATGAATGCGGGCGAGATTGAAACCCACCGTAGGCCGAGCCGTCCGGCCGGGACGCTGTCGGCATCGCTGCCGCCGCGTTCGGCTGATGTCGCCATCAGGGTTTGCCGCGGCCAGACCAACAAGGAGATTGCCCGCGAAATGGGGATATCCGACCAGACCGTGAAGGAGCACGTCGCCAATCTGTGCCGCCGGTTCGGCGTGCACAACCGGACCGAACTTGCGGCCTGCCTTCTGAGCGCGCGGCAGTAGAGCCGCCGACTGCAGCGGGCGTTCGGCCTCCGGATCGATAAAATTGTCTGCTATCCGTTCAGCGGCGGCAAACCCAGCGGACAAGATCCGCGCAGCCTTAAACTTCGATTTTGGAACCGATCTGCATCCTGCCCGCAACAGGGCAGGGCATCGGCATGTCAATTCTCAGGGAGATCATCGCAGCGGTCGCGGGAGTCTACGCACTCCTGTTCGTCTGCGACGCATTGTTCGGCGTCGGCGAGGCACGCTTCGACGACTCATATTACCGCGCCAGCTTCTACGCGCCGCGGCCGATGGAATTCCGCTTCGCCGGTGACACGCCGCCGGCGGTGCGCGTCAGCGACGCTTTTGCGCAGTTCGCGCCGGGCGAAGCCAAGCCGACCAGGCGCTACTCGTCCCTGACGACGATCATCCGATGACGCGGCCTCATTCTCCCTGAATCCATTCAGCGACGCCGCGCGATAGCGCGTCGCAATTGATCAGGAGGGCATGGCCCTTGGCGCCGCGCGGCAGGAACGGGGTGCCGGTCAGCGCATGGCCGTCGGTCGCGGGGAAGCTGATCTCGTCGTTGAAAACGTCGTCCAGTGCCGCGTCCATGGGCGGTTCGTGTCCTGCCGGTTTCTCGCCGGCGCCAGACAAATGCGAATTCAGCTTTTCCCGCAAGGGTTTGCGCTGCGAAATGGATTTACAACTGGCGGCCGGAAGCCAGCCTGTGTATAAGGCGGCCCTCGCAACCCCTAGATCAGGTTGTGCTTTTTGCTTCACGGAGAGATTGCGATGTCCGAGCGGTGGACGCCCGAGTCCTGGCGCAGCAAGCCGGTGCTACAGGTGCCCGACTATCCCGACGCCAAGGCTTTGGCCGACGTCGAGGCGCAACTTGCGACCTTTCCGCCGCTGGTGTTCGCCGGCGAGGCGCGCAATCTGAAGAAGGCCCTGGGGCGCGTGGCGGCCGGCGACGCCTTCCTGCTCCAGGGCGGCGACTGTGCCGAAAGCTTCGCCGAGCACGGCGCCAACAACATCCGCGACTTCTTCCGCGTGCTGTTGCAGATGGCGGTGGTGCTGACCTATGCCGGCGCCGTCCCCGTGGTGAAGGTCGGCCGCATTGCCGGCCAATTCGCAAAACCGCGGTCATCGCCGACCGAGAAGGTGAACGGCGTCGAGCTGCCGAGCTATCGCGGCGACATCGTCAACGACATCGCGTTCACCAGGGAAGCGCGCGTGCCGGATCCGCAGCGCCAGCTGATGGCCTATCGGCAGTCGGCGGCGACGCTGAACCTGCTCCGCGCCTTCGCCACCGGCGGCTTCGCCAATCTCGGCAGCGTGCATCAATGGATGCTCGGCTTCCTCAAGGACTCGCCGCAGTCCCGCCGCTACAAGGAATTGGCCGACCGCATCTCGGACGCGCTCAACTTCATGCGCGCCTGCGGCCTCGATCTCGAAAGCCATCCCGAGCTGCGTGCCACCGATTTCTACACCAGTCACGAGGCGCTGCTACTCGGCTACGAGCAGGCCATGACCCGCGTCGATTCCACGACCGGCGACTGGTACGCGACTTCGGGCCACATGATCTGGATCGGCGACCGCACCCGTCAGCTCGATCACGGCCATGTCGAATATTTCCGCGGCATCAAGAACCCGATCGGGCTCAAATGCGGCCCCTCGCTGAAGGCCGACGAGCTCTTGAAGCTGATCGACGTGCTCAATCCCGACAATGAGCCGGGCCGGTTGACGCTGATCGGCCGCTTCGGCTCGGACAAGATCGGCGAGCACCTGCCGAACATGATCCGCGCCGTGAAGCGCGAGGGCCGGGTGGTGGTCTGGTCGTGCGATCCCATGCACGGCAACACCATCACCTCCACGTCGGGCTACAAGACGCGGCCGTTCGACCGCATCCTGTCCGAGGTGAAATCGTTCTTCGCGATCCACGCGGCCGAAGGCACCCACGCCGGCGGCGTGCATCTGGAGATGACCGGCCAGAACGTCACCGAGTGTCTCGGCGGCGCCCGCGCGATCACGGACGAGGACCTCAACGACCGCTACCACACGGTCTGCGATCCCCGTCTCAATGCCGAGCAATCCATCGACATGGCTTTCCTGGTCGCGGAGCTCCTCAAGCAGGAGCGCGCCGGCAAGGCCCAGCCGATTCCGGCCGCTGCGGGGCTCTGAAACCTTGCTGCGGATCTGGAAGGCCACGATCAATTCCCGGAACGGTCTGGCCTTTGCGTTCCGATCGGAGCAGGCCGTCCGCGAGGAGATCTTTGCGCTCCTGCTGTCGGTGCCGCTCGCCTGGTTCATCGGCGTGACCGCGATGCGCGCGGTCGAGCTGGTCTGTTCCGTCGCGTTCGTGCTGGTGGTCGAGCTGCTCAACACCGCGATCGAGAAGCTCGCCGACAGGCTGACGATGGATCACGACAAGCAGATCGGGCGGGTCAAGGACATGGGCTCGGCCGCGGTCGGCGTTGCGCTGCTGATGGCCGGCGCGTTCTGGATCATCGCAATCGTCGAGCGGTTGGGGTTCCTCTAATCCCGGAGATCATCCATTGAGCGTGGGCATCCGAGGCTCCTTCACCTCTCCCCGACGGGGAGAGGTCGATTTGCGTCTCGCGATGCGGAGCATCGTCGAGCGCAAAGCGGGTGCGGGGGCTCAGCTCCCACGAGACACCGTAACCCCTCACCCGAATTGCTCTGGACGATGCTTCGCATCGCCCGGTGCAATTCGACCTCTCCCTTCGGGAGAGGTGGCAGCGAGCGCCTCATGACCGAACGTCTCAATGAATTCGCGGTCACGCTCGCCCAGCTCAACCCGACCATGGGCGATATCGAGGGCAATGCCGCCAAGGCGCGTGCCGCGCGTGCGCAGGCCAGGTCCGATGGCGCCGATCTCGTGCTGTTTCCGGAATTGTTCATCGCCGGCTATCCGCCGGAGGACCTGGTGCAGAAGCCGGCCTTCCAGGCCGCCTGCCGCGCCGCGATCGAAAGCCTCGCGCGCGAGACCGCGGACGGTGGTCCGGCCATGCTGGTCGGCACGCCCTGGGTCGAGGAGGGCAGGCTCCACAATGCCTGCGCGCTGCTCGACGGCGGCCGCATCGTGAGCCTGCGCTTCAAGTGCAACCTGCCGAATTACGGCGTGTTCGACGAGAAGCGGCTGTTTTCGCGCGGACCTGCGGCCGGTCCCGTCACGGTGCGCGGCGTGCGCATCGGCGTGCCGATCTGCGAGGACATCTGGCTGGAGGAGTCCGAGGATTACGAGAACGTGGTCGAGACGCTGGCGGAGACCGGCGCCGAGATCATCCTCGTTCCGAACGGCTCGCCTTACGCCCGGGACAAGAATGACGTGCGCCTGTCGGTCGCGGTCGCGCGCGTCACCGAGAGCGGACTGCCGCTGGTCTATCTGAACCAGGTTTGCGGCCAGGACGAGCTGGTGTTCGACGGCGCTTCCTTCGCGCTCAACGGCGATCTCTCGCTTGCGGCGCAATTGCCGGCCTTCGAGGAGAGCGTCGTCACGCTGCGCTTCACCCGTAGCGGCGACGACTGGCGCTGCACGGGCCCGATCGCCGAACTGCCTGAGGGCGACAAGGCCGACTACGCTGCCTGCGTGCTGGGCCTGCGCGACTATGTCACCAAGAACGGCTTTCCCGGCGTGCTGCTCGGGATTTCCGGCGGCATCGATTCCGCTCTGTGCGCGGCGATCGCGGTCGACGCGCTCGGCGTTGACCAGGTGCATGGCGTGATGCTGCCTTATCGCTACACGGCGGCACACTCGATCGCCGATGCCGGCGAGCTCGCCGGCCATCTCGGCATCCGCTACGAGGTTTTGCCGATCGCCGAGGCCGTGAGCGGCTTCGAGACCATCCTGTCCGGCATCTTCAAGAACCTGCCGCCCGATATCACCGAGGAAAATCTCCAGGCCCGCACCCGCGGCACGCTGCTGATGGCGATCTCCAACAAGACCGGCCTGATGGTGGTGACCACAGGCAACAAGTCGGAAATGTCGGTCGGCTATGCCACGCTCTATGGCGACATGAACGGCGGCTTCAACCCGATCAAGGACATCTACAAGACGCAGGTGTTTCGCCTCGCAAGCTTGCGCAATAGCTGGAAGCCGGAAGGCGCGCTCGGCCCTGCGGGCGAGGTCATTCCGCCCGACATCATCACGCGCCCGCCGACCGCGGAGCTGCGCGAGAACCAGACCGACCAGGATTCGCTGCCGCCCTATGAGGTGCTCGACGCCATCCTGGAGCGCCTGGTCGAGCGCGAGCAGCCGCTGGATCAGATCATCGCCGCCGGCTTCGACCGCGAGATCGTCACCCGCATCGACCATCTGCTCAACGTCGCCGAATACAAGCGCCGCCAGGCTGCGCCCGGCGTGAAGGTGACGGCGAGGAACTTCGGCCGCGACCGCCGCTATCCCATCACCAACCGATTCCGTGACAAGGGCGAGGGGGTGTCCGCGCCTGACGAGACGCTGGTGTCGCGCGGCAGCAGGGCGTCGATCGACGCGTTCGAGGGGTGATGCGAAGTCTTCCATGCTTAAACTCTCGCAAAAGTTTCTCTCGAAAATTTTGCTGCATTTGAGACTCCGGTCCTCGTTCATCGAAGCACTCTAAACGTGCACCCGCCCCAGAGAGCCTCGGCGTTCTTGTGGTTGATCCGCTGAGAGTCAGCGATCGAAAAGCCCTTTCCGTTTACCCAGCAATATAAGCTTTCGATGATCGGGATCGATGCGTTCAGAAGCGCTGTCTCGTCGCCGTATTTCATCTGCTGGATCGGTCCCTGCTTTTCCTCTCTACGAGTGACTTCCAACGAGTGAGCAAGATGTTTGTCGCGGATGTTCATCGCCGACGCCAGTCTCGGTGAAGCGATGATCGCGCGACTGTCAGCGATGGCTCGCTTCAGCTCTGTTTGGGCTTTCGCAGCTTGCTCTTCTCCATGCCTTTGTTCGATTTCCTTTAAGGCTTGTAATTCGAGCTTGACGATCTCGGGATCATCGCTGGAGAGGTTTCTGGTGACGGCAAGGCTTCCGGTCCAGCGGTTCAGGTTCACGTCACCTAACGTGCTGATGATCTCGTCGTCATCGATCAGTTCAATCACGGTCGGAAGGTTTTCTTTCTGAGGGTCGGCGCTGTCCCATAGCGCACACAGCCTGACGATTTCGATCTGGTGCATGCTACGCTGAAACACGGTGAAGGCATTGGCTGCGAAGGAAGTGGGAATTTGGGCGGCCAATATCGGTGAGTACACGACGAACGAATTGTTAGCATGCAGCTCGACAACATAGAGGAAATGGTCGAGCACTCTGCTCATCTTCGCCTTGGCCTGATCAACCCTTTCTGCCTTGGTGAGCTTTCCCAACCATTTCAAATCGGCCATTGGTGTCGGTTCCCTGATGAGCGTACAAGTCACGTGCGGTGATTGCGACCCGGCCTGTTGGTGTGATTCATCTCATCATACGCCTGCGCCAGCTTCTAGAAACTTTACCGCTCCTCTAAAGCGATCATGAACCGCGCCTTGGCCTGATCGGTTGATGTGGCATCGCCAGAGGACGGCCGGATCAGCACCTGCACGTGCTAAAAGCCCAGAGCGGCGGTGAGCGCCCGCCGACCGCGGAGCTGCACGAGAACCAGATGGACCAGGATTCGCTGCCGCCCTATGACGTGCTCGACGCCATCCTGGAGCGCCTGGTCGAGCGCGAGCAGCCGCTGGATCAGATCATCGCCGCCGGCTTCGACCGCGAGATCGTCACCCGCATCGACCATCTGCTCAATGTCGCCGAATACAAGCGCCGCCAGGCTGCGCCCGGCGTGAAGGTGACGGCCAGGAACTTCGGCCGCGACCGCCGCTATCCCATCACCAACCGGTTTCGCGACAAGGGCGAGGGGGTGTCCGCGCCTGACGAGACGCTGGTGTCGCGCGGCAGCAGGGCGTCGATCGACGCGTTCGAGGGGTAGGATTGCCGGGCTCGTTGCGATGATCTCTCTCGTCACCGCGGGCGAGGCAGGCATTATTGCGCCCTCGCCCCTTGTGGGAGAGGGCAACACAATTATCGCAACAGACTCGCTTGGGTGAGGGGTTCTATCCGCGTACTCTCATGTCCATGTGCGAGCGCGGAGAGAACCCCTCATCCGGCGCTTCGCTGTCCAGCGGATGGATGGGTAACAAAACAGACCGGATGGATAGGTAACAGTCGTTCGTGGTTCGGTCCGCT
>NZ_SMBR01000015.1:0-202902 GCF_004346455.1 Bradyrhizobium sp. R2.2-H | reverse complement strand
ATATCGGTCACCTCGTCCAAGACATCCAGCCTCGCGAATGCGCAAACTACTTCGCAAGCGCCGGTTATGCTTCAATCAAAATGTGAAACGCTCTAGCCGCCGGGCGGCGGCGGCAGGAAGTGGATGTTGAACTCGGCGGCCAGCGCCACCACGTCCTCGGGCTTCTGCTCCTTCATGTTGTGAAGGCCCCAGAACAGGTCGAACAGCTTGCGGCTCGGGGAGACCCAGAACAGAACTTTTGCGGTCTGCTCCGACTTGTTGAAGATGCCGTGAGGCACGCCCATGCCGAGCCGGATCAGGTCGCCGGCGGTCGCCTGCGACTCCGAATTGCCGAGCACGAAATCGAGCTTGCCCTCCAGCATGTAGAGATACTCATCCTGATCGGGATGAATGTGCGGCGGCACAAACGTGCCCGGCGGAAGTGTCGCGTGCCAGGAGAAGCTGTGCTCGGCGTAGCTCTTCGGCACATAGGTCTGGCCGAGGATGTTCCAGGAAATGCCCTGGATGCCCTCATTCGCCCGGGTAATGCCGGTGATTTCGCTCTTCATTGCAGTCCTCCCGTAACGCGATACGCGGCTATCGTCAGAGCACGATCTTTCTCGGAAAACCGCTGCGCACTTTGCGCTACCGCGGCCCTTCGGGTCCGGATCATGCTCAGTTCGCCGCCTTGCAGTCCTTGGCATAGCGGTCGCCGTAGTTCTCGAAGACCTTCTGGACGATCTCGGTCTGGAACTTGCCGTCCGGACGCTTGGCGACTTTGGTCAGGTAGAAATCCTGGATGGGATAGCCGTTGGTGTTGAACTTGAAGGTGCCGCGCAGCGAGGTGAAGTCGGCCTTCTTGAGCGCCGCCCGAACGGCGTCCTTGTTCGATAGATCGCCCTTCACCGCTTTGACCGCGCTGTCGATCAGCATCGCGGCGTCATAGGCCTGAAAGGCGTAGGTGCCGGGCACGATGTTATAAGCGGCCTCATAGGCCGCAACGAATTTCTTGTTCTGGGGATTGTCGAGATTGGGCGCCCAGTTCGCGCCGCCGAACATGCCGACTGCGGCGTCCTGCTGCGCCGGCAGGGTCGATTCATCCACCGTGAAAGCCGAGAGCACCGGAATGGTGTCGGCAAGGCCGGCCTGCCGGTATTGCTTGACGAGATTGACGCCGAGACCGCCGGGCATGAACGTGAACAGTGCATCGGGCTTCTGCGACGAGATCTTGGACAACTCCGGCTGGAAGTCCAGCGTGTTCAGCGGCATGTAGGATTCTTCGACGATCTCGCCCTTGTAGTCGAGCTTGAACCCGGCCGCCGAATCCTTGCCGGCCTGATAGTTCGGCACCATCAGGTACATGCGCTTGTAGCCGCGATCCTGCGCGACTTTGCCGAGGATCTCGTGCACCTGATCGTTCTGATACGAGGTCACATAGAAGAACGGGTTGCAGTCCTTGCCGGCAAAGGTCGACGGCCCGGCATTGGGGCTGATCAGGAAGGTCTTCGATTCCGTGATGGGCCGGTGGATCGCCTGGAGGATGTTGGAGAAGATCGGTCCGACCACGAAGTCGACCTTCTCGCGCTCGAGAAGGCCCTTGACCTTGGTCACCGCTGCATCCGGTTTCAACTCGTCGTCGACGACGACGACCTCGACATCGCGGCCGCCCATCTTGCTGCCGAGATCTTTCAAGGCAAGCGTGAAGCCGTCCCGAACCTGTTGGCCAAGCGCGGCGGCAGGCCCCGACAGGGTCACGATTACACCCAGCTTGATTTTTTCCTGGGCAAGGGCAGGGGGCACTACGGTGCCGAGCAGCACGGCGGCCGCGGCCAAGGTCATTTGCGTCTTCATGATCTGCCCCTCGTGACGATTGGCCTGCGCTGCAAGCCACGTACTCCAAATTCAAACTTATGCCGATGATGGTCGCCGCGGCAAGCCGAGCTCGAGGCGTCGCATTCTGCGGGGAGCGGCGCATGCAAGTGGCGCGCCAATTGTTTGAAGCCTAAAGAAATTGTCCTGCGGTTGATTGTTGCAGCTTTGGACTTGCAGCCGGCTCCGATTTATTTGAAGCTCAAAACGTTGGGGAATCCGTGCCGGCGCCAATGCCGGCCGTGAGTGGCTGCATCAACATGCTCGATTCCGAGACCAAGGCCGTCGAAACGCCGGAGGACCACGCCGAAGAGCTTCGGCTGTGGCTGCGGCTCCTGACCTGCACGACGCTGATCGAGGGCGAGGTGCGCGGCCGGCTGCGGCAGCGTTTCGACGTCACGCTGCCCCGTTTCGACCTGATGGCGCAGCTCGACAAGGCGCCTGACGGCATGACGCTGTCCGATGTTTCCAAGCGGATGATGGTGTCGAACGGCAATGTGACCGGCCTCGTGGAGCGTCTGGTGGACTCCGGTCATCTCGACCGCCGGACCTCGGAGACGGACCGCCGCGTCCAGGTGATCCGACTCACGAAGCTCGGACGCGCCGAGTTTCGCCGAATGGCTGCGGAACACGAAACCTGGATCGCCGATCTCTTCGCCGACCTGACCCCGAAGGACGTGCGCGAGCTGATGCGGCTCCTGGCCAAGACCAAGGCGTCCGCGCAGAAATCGGCCGCGCGCCGCCGGTCGTAAGTCCCGCCGCTGGGCGGGGCGCCGATCCCTCTTGCCGCAGGAAAAAGCACGGCATGCCCAAAATCCGCTATTGCGCCGAATTGTTTTAAGCCTAAAATGTTTCCAGATCGTGCTGCCGGGTGCAATCCATGCTGAAAGGAGCGTGCGATGGCCAACGCCGCCAAGATTCAAATGTCGGGTTCGTGTGACGACAACGCCGCGACGGCCCATGTCGATACGTTCGCGCGGCAACATCTGCCGCCGCGCGAGCTCTGGCCCGAATTCATCTTCACGCGGCCGGAGCTGCACTACCCCCCGCGACTGAACTGCGTCAGCTATTTCCTGGATCGCTGGGTCGAGCAGGGACATGGCGAGGCGCCCTGCGTCATCAGCCCTTCCGTCAGCTACACCTATCGCGAGCTGCAGGCGCTGGTGAATCGCATCGCCAACGTGCTGGTCGGCAAGCTCAATCTCGTTCCCGGCGGCCGGGTGCTGTTGCGCTCTGCCAACAACCCCATGATGGTTGCGACCTATCTCGCGGTGATCAAGGCCGGCGGCATCGTCGTGGCGACGATGCCGCTGCTCCGCGCCAAGGAGCTGTCTTATCCGATCCAGAAAGCGGCGATCACGCTGGCACTGTGCGACGGAAAACTCTCCGATGAGATGGAGAAGGCGAAGGCCGCAGCGCCCGGTCTCGAGCGCGTCGTCTATTGGGGCAACGGCGCTTCCGATTCGCTCGAAGCGCTGATCGCGGATGCGAGCCCGGAGTTCGAGGCTCTCGATACCGCCGCCGATGACATCTGCCTGATCGCTTTCACCTCGGGCACGACAGGTGATCCCAAGGGCACCATGCATTTCCACCGCGACATGCTCGCGGTCTGCGACGGTTACGCGCGCAACATCCTGCGCGCCGGGCAGAAGGATCGTTTCATCGGCTCGGCCCCGCTCGCCTTCACCTTCGGCTTCGGCGGCGTGCTGTTTCCGATGCATATCGGCGCCTCCTTTGTCGTGCTTGAGAAGACGACGCCGGACGACCTGCTGTCGGCGATCGAGCAGTACAAGACGACGGTCTGCTTCACCGCGCCGACCGCATACCGCGCCATGATCGGCAAGCTGCCGGGCCGCGACATCTCCTCGCTTCGCAAATGCGTCTCCGCGGGCGAGACGCTGCCCAAGCCGACCTTCGATGCCTGGTTCAAGGCCACCGGGATCAAGCTGATGGACGGCATCGGTTCGACCGAGATGCTGCACATCTTCATCAGCGCGACCGAGGACGAGATCCGCCCCGGCGCCACCGGCAAGCCCGTGCCGGGCTATGAAGCCAAGATCGTCGATGATGAGGGCTGCGACGTTGCGCCCGGGACGATGGGCCGTCTCGCGGTGCGCGGGCCGACCGGCTGCCGCTATCTGGCCGACGAGCGGCAGCGCAAATACGTCCAGAACGGCTGGAACATCACCGGCGACACCTATCTGATGGATAGCGACGGCTATTTCTGGTACCAGTCGCGCTCCGACGACATGATCGTGTCGGCCGGCTACAACATCGCAGGGACCGACGTCGAAGCGGCGCTGCTCACGCATCCGGCGGTTGCCGAGTGCGGCGTGGTCGGCGCCCCCGACGAGGCGCGCGGCATGATCGTGAAGGCCTATGTCATCGCCGCGCCCGGCGTGACTGCGGACGCGCAGCTCGTGGCGGAGCTGCAGGAGCATGTCAAACGCGAGATCGCGCCGTACAAATATCCGCGCGCGATCGAGTTCGTGACGCAATTGCCGAAGACCGAAACCGGCAAGCTGAAGCGCTTTGCCCTGCGGCAGCTGGCGCAGGTCGCGGCGACGTCCTCAGGCGTCGCTGCGGAATGAGAGAAGGATAGAGAATTGTCCGTGACGCCCCCGAAAGGCTCGCAACTCGCGGTGCTGCCGACGGCAGCCGAGGAAGGAACGCGCATCAGGGCGCAGATCCTGCAGCCATCGGGCTGGCCGGTTCCGAAAGGTTATGCCAACGGCATGGCTGCCGAAGGGCGTATCGTCGTCACCGGCGGGGTGATCGGCTGGGATGCAGAAGAGCGCCTCGCGGAAGGCTTCGTCGCGCAGGTGCGCCAGACCTTGGACAACATCGCCGCGATCCTGGCCGAGGCCGGTGCCCGGCCCGAGCACCTCGTGCGCCTGACCTGGTACGTCGTCGACATGGACGAGTACCTGGCCAATCTGAAGGAACTGGGCAGGATCTATCGCGACGTCTTCGGAGCCCACTATCCTGCGATGGCGCTGGTTCAGGTAGTCCGCCTCGTGGAGAAGGCGGCGCGCGTCGAAATCGAAGCCACCGCCGTCATTCCTCGCTGAAATCTGCCGGGATCGGCTCTCCCTGATCAGCTCGCCTTGGTTAGCTCGCTTGGGCGAGCTCGTCGTCCTCGGGCGAGTTCAGATAGACGCCCGACATGGTGTCGACCCAGCACAGATGGTCGTGCACCTTCTTCACGCCCTCGACGTTCTCCGCGGCGACGACCGCGGCCTGCCGCGCGCGCTCTTCGGTGATGACGCCGCTGAGGTGAACGATACCGTTGCGCACGATCACGTTCAATCCAAACGGGCACCAGTCGCTCTTCTCCATGGTATCGATGATGCGTGTGCGAATGTGGTCGTCATCCGCGGTGGGATCCGGCACTTCGCGGGCGAGCCCCGCCACCGCCTGCAGCAGATTGGCGCGGGATACGATCCCGACGACCTTGTCGCCACGCACGACCGGCAGCCGCTTGATGTTGTTCCGCTCCATGAGATCGACGATCTCCGCGAGCGCCGTATCCTCGGTGATCGTCACGGGCGAGTCGGTCATCACTTCCGAGACCTTGCGTCCGTGCTCATGGACGAAATCGCTGGCGGATTTGCCCGGACCGAGGATGAAGCGAAGCCAGCGTCCGCGCTTGCGCCCGGTGCCGATTTCGCTGCGGCGGATGAAATCTCCTTCCGACACGACGCCGACTAGCTTGCCGGTCTCGTCGACCACCGTGAGTCCGCTGACATGCCGCTTCAGCATGATATTTGCCGCTTCGACGATGCTGGTGTCGGGGGTGACCGAGATGACCGACCGGGTCATGATCTGGTGGGCGCGCATGGACGACTCCGCTTTGCTTATTGAAACTTCGATGCGCGTAACCTAGCTCGGGTATCGAGGTGCTGTTTGACACAAGTCAATCGGGCGAACACGGTCGATCCCGATTGAGAAATTGTGATCCGGACCCGGGATTGATGCAGCTCAACACGGCATCGACGCCTCGCGATACCCTTTAGCCACGTACAACTGAAGCCCGCAGGAACATGAGCCATGAGCGTCGTGCAGAAATTTCCACGGGCTGAAGAGCCGGCGGTGCAGGTTCTCCCCGCCGATCCCGTCGCTGGTCGCGAAGCCTCGTTTGTGAGCTCCGAAAAACTCGAAAGCACTCCGGTCGCGGCTGATTCCATGCCTGCATCAGAGCCATATCCTCTGGACCGCGCCTTTCACGCGATGCTGGCGCGATTCACGGGCGGGATATCGCCGCTTGCCTTGTCGCTCGCCTGGCTCGATTGGAGCTCGCATCTGGCCGCGGCGCCTCAGCGCCAGATGGAGATTTCTCGCAACATCCTTCGCGACGGCGGCCGGCTCGTGGAAGCTGCTGCGCACGCGATGTCGCCTGGGCAAAAGCCGTGGTCCGTGATCCAGCCGCAGCAGCGGGATCGCCGCTTCAGCGGACCGCAATGGGAGATCGCGCCGTTCAACCTGGTGGCGCAGGCGTTTCTGCTCGGAGAGCGCTGGTGGCGCGATGCTGCGACGGGCGTACGCGGCGTGTCGCACGCAAATGAGGCCATCGTCGAGTTCTCGATGCGCCAGATGCTCGACATGCTGGCGCCGTCGAACTTCGCTGCGACCAATCCGAAGGTGCTGGAGAAGGCGTTCCAGAGCGGCGGGGAGAATTTCGTCTTCGGCTGGCAGAACTGGTGCAGCGACCTGATGCGCCTGCTCTCCAACTCGAAACTGGCCGACGACGGGCAGTTCGTGGTCGGCAAGTCGGTGGCGGTTTCACCCGGCAAGGTCGTCTACCGCAACGAGCTGATCGAGCTGATTCAGTATTATCCGACCACCGCGCAGGTGCGGCCCGAGCCGATCCTGATCGTGCCGGCCTGGATCATGAAATATTACATCCTCGATCTCTCGCCGCAGAACTCGCTGGTCAAATATCTGACCGGTCAAGGTTTCACCGTGTTCGCGATTTCCTGGCGCAACCCGGATGCGAGGGATCGGGATCTCGCCTTCGACGATTATCGCAGGCTGGGCGTCATGGCGGCGCTGGACATGATCGGCCTGATCATGCCGGGTCGGAAGACCCATGCGCTCGGCTATTGTCTGGGGGGCACATTGCTGTCGATCGCCGCCGCCGCGATGGAGCGCGACGGTGATAACCGCTTCGGCTCGGTCACTCTCCTTGCCGCGCAGACCGACTTCACCGAGGCCGGAGAGCTGACGCTCTTCATCAACGAGAGCCAGGTGGCCTTTCTCGAAGACATGATGTGGCAGCGCGGCTATCTCGACACGACGCAGATGGCCGGCGCCTTCCAGTTGCTGCGCTCGAACGAACTGATCTGGTCGCGGCTGTCACATGACTATCTGATGGGCGAGAGCGCGCCGCCGAGCGACCTGATGGCCTGGAACGCCGACGCCACGCGGCTGCCCTATCGCATGCATTCGGAGTATCTGCGCAGGCTGTTCCTCGACAACGATCTGGCGGGAGGGCGCTATCTCGTCGGAGGCAGGAGTGTTTCGCTCTCCGATATTCACGTGCCGATGTTCGTGGTCGGCACGCTCGCCGATCACGTGGCGCCATGGCGATCCGTCTACAAGATCCACTATCAGGTCGATGCTGACGTGACGTTCCTGTTGACCAGCGGCGGTCACAATGCCGGTGTCGTGGCGCCTCCGGAGGAGCCCGGCCACAGCTATCAGGTCCTGACCAAGGCTGCTGATGCGCCCTATGTCGGTGCGGATGAATGGCTGAAGCTGGCTCCGCGGGTTGAAGGGTCGTGGTGGCCGGAATGGGCCAAATGGCTCGCGGCGCGTTCCGGCGCGCCCTGCGATCCGCCGCAGATTGGGTTTGGAGTCGCACCCGGCCTGCCCGATGCGCCGGGAGACTATGTTCACACCTAAACCTCCGGCTCGGAGCCCGGCGCGAGATCCGAGGAGCGGAACGGCTTGGCCTTGTCCAATTTCCGGTAGGCCACCGACGCGGTTCGCAACAGCTTCTTTTCCCGCTTTCGGTTGAGAAAGCGATCGGAGGCACCGAGGCCGGCGCCGTTCAAGGACGCCGCCAGCGCCTGTCCTCGTGCATCGTCGTTCAATTGTCCGAGCGCTCTTTGTGCCTTGCGCAATTGCTTGAGGATGGACTTGTGTTTCGTCGGCGTTTCCGCGGCGAACAGGTCCTGGAGCGATTCGATCGAATAGGTCAGCCGCTTGTTGAGAAGCCGCAGCTTGTGTCGTTTCTCGACGTCGAGCTTGCGGAGTCTTCGCGCTTTCTTGAGCAGCCTCGTCTCCCACTCGGTCAGCCGCTCCATCGCGTGTTCGGCGAGCGTGCGGCGGCGCAGTCGAATGGTCTCCTTGCTGCGCCGGGTCGACCAGGGGCCGCTTTCGATCCACGTCGAGGTCTGCTCGACCAGGCGGCGGTACCGTGCGGATTGCAGCGCACGCGCCAGCAGCCTGTGGCTTTCGGCCCGTTTCTCGTCCCACTGCTGAAGCTCGGCGATCACGGCGAGTTCGTCGCCACTCTCGGCGACGACCCGCTCGATCGCCACATCGAGATCCCGCACCATGCCGAGCTGGCCGTTCAGCCATCTCAGTTCGGCCCAGACGTTCGGGCGCAGGGCGTCGTCGACCATCGGCGAGAAGAAGCGGATGGCAGTACGCAGATGCGTCAGTGCGATGCGGATCTGGTGCAGAGCTTCGGGGTCGCCGCGGCAGGTCCCGTCGTGCTGAGCGATCACGGCATCGAGGTGACGGCGGGCGATGATCCGGAAGGCCGTGTCGCAGGCCATGCCGGGGCTGAGGCGGCCGGGCAGGGTATTGCGCCGCGTCGCCGGCTTGGCACGCGTGGTCGCCCTCGAGCTTGTGGTGGGTCCCGACATCCTTGCCCGCATCAATCAGGTTGCGTTGTTTGCCTTTTGGCGATCGCGTCCCGGCAGTTCTGCAGCGTCTGCTCTTCTGTCCCGGATGCATCGATGGTCGCCCAGCCGACATGGCCGATCTTATAGTGCTCTTGCAGCGCGGCAACCTCTTGCGTGGCGTCCGATGCGTCTCCCCGGCGGCCTCCGATCCGTGCCTGCCGGGTCGCGAGATCTGCGACCAGGAATAGACCGTTCAGCGCCACGTTGCGCTCTCGCGCCAGCGCGGCGATCGCGTCGCGTTCGTCCTCACGGGCGAATACGCCGTCGATGATCGCCGAATGGCCCTGCGCTAGCACCCGCCGGGCGCGCTGAGCCAGCGTGTCGTAGACGCGGGCCGTGACCTCCGGCGTATAGGCGGATGGCGAAAGGCGTTGCGTGTCCTCGACCCCGAACATTTGCTTGCGGACCAGATCGCTGCGCAGCACGACGGCTCCCGGATGCGGCGCGACGAGCGGCGCGAGCGCGTACGCCAGAACGGTCTTTCCGGTGCCGGACAGTCCCCCGACCGCAATCAGACGCGGGGCAGGAGGACGGATCAGCATCCGGGCGAGGTCAAAATAGCGCTGTGCCTGGTCGAGGATGCCGGGACGATCGGAATGCGGCCGCTTCAGCCGTGCCAGGGCCACCTGGGCGCGGATCGCCGCACGGATGGACATGAACAGCGGCAGGGCCGAGAGCGCATCGAGATTGTCGGCCGGCGTCGCTGCAAGATAGCGGTTCATGGCGATATTCGCCGCGCGCAGTTGGTCGTGCTGCAACAGGTCCATGAGGGTGAACGCGAGATCGTAGAGCACGTCGACCGTTGCCATCTGCGCATCGAACTCGATGGCGTCGAACAGCACGGGCCGATCATCGATCAGAACGATGTTTGCGAGGTGCAGATCGCCATGACAGCGGCGCACGAAGCCCTGGCGGCCGCGCTCTGCGAGCAGGGGACGAATACGCAGATACGCCTCGTGCGACGCCTTGCCGAGCCTTTCGATGTCTTCCGCGTTGAAATGTCCGCCGGCCCGCAGGCCGTCACTGTTGCCGTCGATCAGGGCCGGGATGGATGAGACCCAGGCTTCTCCGTCGCCGCGGGTCGCCGCCGCGTGCGACGCCGCGATTGCGTCAGCGGCAGCCGAGGCGAGCTGCGCCTCCAGCGGGCCGGCCTTTGCCAGATGATCCAGTGTCCTGTTTTCGTCGAAACGCGACATGTCGACCGCATATTCGATCGGCCGGCCGGCGCCGTCGACCTTCAGAGATCCATCCGGCTCTTCGGTGATCGCCACGACGCCGTGATAGATCTGCGGCGCCAGCGGCCGGTTGATCCTGATCTCCTCCTCGCAGGCCGCCTTGCGCTTCTCGAGTGTCGAATAGTCAAGGAACGGAAAGCGGACGGCGCGCTTGATCTTCAGCGCGCGCTTTGCATCCAGGAACACCGAGGCTCCATGCGTGTCGATCCGCGTCACGCCGGGATGGTCGGTCAGCATCTGGAAGATGCGCTCCTGGGCCGCCGTTTCATCCTCGATCGGAGCGGGCATTCGAAGCACCATCACGGCGTCAGCACGGCCGCGCCGAGAATCTGGCCATTCCGCAGCTTGCCAAGAACCTCGTTGGCCTGATCGAGCGGAAACGCCGTCGTCTCGGTACGCACGCCGGCTTGCGGGGCGACCTTTAGAAAATCGAGGCCATCCTGCCGGGTCAGATTGGCGACCGAGACCAACTGCCGTTCCTGCCAGAGCAAGTCATACGGAAAGCTTGGAATGTCGGTCATGTGGATGCCGGCGCATACGACGCGCCCGCCTTTGCGGACGGCGCGCAACGCGGCCGGAACGAGCTCGCCGGCTGGTGCGTAGATGATGGCGGCGTCGAGCGGCTCGTCGGGCGCTTCGTCCGATGACCCCGCCCAGACCGCGCCGAGACGACGTGCAAGGTCTTGTGCAGCGGCGTCGCCGCGTCGCGTGAATGCATGGACGGATCGTCCCTGCCAAATCGCGACCTGCGCAATGATGTGGCCGGCTGCGCCAAAGCCGTAGAGGCCGAGCCGGTCGGCGGGGCCGGCCAGAACCAGCGAGCGCCAGCCGATCAGCCCTGCGCACAGCAGGGGCGCAATCTCCACGTCGCTGCCGGCCTCACCGAGCGGAAAAGCGTAGCGTGCGTCGGCGATGGTGTGGGTCGCGTAGCCGCCGTCGCGCGTATAGCCCGTGAAGAGCGGTGCGTCACACAGGTTTTCCATGCCCTCCCGGCAGAATCGACATTTTCCGCAGGTGAAGCCGAGCCAGGGAATGCCGACCCGGTCGCCAGGCGCATGTGTTGTCACATTCGGCCCAACGAGGTCGACCCGGCCGACGATCTCGTGCCCAGGCACGATCGGATAACGAATATCGGGCAGCTCGGCATCGACGAGATGAAGATCGGTCCGGCATACGCCGCAGGCGCCGATTTTCACCCGGAGCTGACCCTCGCCGGGAATCGGGTCAGACCGCTCCTCCATCTGGAGCCGCGCTCGTGGAGCCGGCAACACCATCGCACGCATGAGTCTCTCCGGGGCGAACCGCTCCGATTGAGTTATTCATAGAATGACCAAGCGACCAGTCCTTGACGCTGGTCAACGCCTGTTCCCGGATGACCGGATAGAGTCTTTTTGCGCTTGACGAGGATCAAGTGCCTCGACGCGCGCCGGCCTATCGTGGCGACCCAGGAGAATGCGGATGCCCATCAAGGACGTCTTTCTGCCCCTTGTCGGCCAGCCGCGCGGACCGGCTGTGGTCGCGATAGAGAAATGCGTGGCTGTTGCCGCCGATCTCGGTGCCAGGATCACCGCGCTCGCGCTAGAGGAAGAGATCTTCGAGCGACCGAGGGTGATGCTGCCTCACGATCGCGATTCCGAGCACGCCGGCCCCGAAGCCGGCGACATGCAGCAGCTCCTGAATGCCTTCACCAGCGCAGCCTCCCGCGCCAACATTCGCGCCCAGAGCCGATCGGGCAAGGTGCCTGCGGATCAGATCGGCGCGATCCTGGCCGAGCATGCCCGCTTCAGCGACCTTACGCTGGTTCCCGTGAAACCGCACGACAGTCGAACAGAGGGCATTGTCGAAGCCTTCTTGTTCGGATCCGGCCGGCCGCTTCTGCTCTGTCCCGAGCATCTCGCGGACGAGCTTCGGCCTGAATTCGAAAACGTCATGATTGCCTGGGATCACTCTGCTCGCGCCGCGCGTGCGGTCGGCGACGCGTTGCCGATTCTTCGGGCAGCGACCTCGGTCCGCGTGGTGACCGTGGCGGACGACAAGACCGAGGCGGTCGTGCAATCCGGTACGGCTCTCGTCGATCATTTGAGGGAACATGGGGTCGATGCCTCGTTCGAAGCGACGAAAGGCGGCGGCAGCTCGATCGGCAAGGTACTGGGAAGCTGGGCGAATTCCCATGGCATCGATGCGATCGTCATGGGCGCCTATCATCATTCGCGCCTGAACGAGATCGTCTGGGGCGGTGTGACAAAGACCGTCATTGGCCAGCCACCGTGCTGGGTTATGATCTCGCACTAGGCTCCTTCTTTCGTCTTGATCGTCAACCAATCGGAACCGCCGCTGACCCGGCGCATTTTCTTTCATGTCAACCTATCGTCTGAACAACCTGCTGTCGCCGCGCTCGGTCGCGCTTGTCGGGGCGAGCGCCCGCTCGGGATCCGTGGGCCGCGCCGTTCTGGAGAACATTCGCAAGGCCGGATTCAAGGGGCAGTTTGGCCTCGTCAATCCGCGCCACGCCGAGATCGGCGGCGTCGCGGCGGTGAAGAGCCTGGACAGGCTGGACTTCGTGCCTGAGCTCGTGGTCATTACCGCCCCCGCAGGCGAGATTCCAGGCATTGTCGACCAGGCCGGGCGTCTCGGGTCTGCGGGCGCGCTGATCGTCTCGGCCGGGCTCGGCCAGGGACCGGGATCGCTGCACGAGGCCACATGCACTGCTGCCCGAAAATACGGCATGCGGCTGATCGGGCCGAACTGCCTCGGCATCATGATGCCCGGCGTCAGCCTGAATGCCAGTTTCGCCGCGCACATGCCGGGGGCGGGTAACCTCGCGCTGATCTCGCAATCGGGTGCAATTGCCGCCGGCATGGTCGATTGGGCCGCGCAGCGCGGCGTCGGATTCTCCGGCATCGTTTCTATCGGCGATCAGATCGACGTCGATATTGCCGATCTGCTCGACCATTTCGCGATGGATCACAAGACCCGCGCGATCCTGCTCTACATCGAGGCCATCAAGGACGCGCGCAAGTTCATGTCGGCGGCGCGCGCCGCGGCGCGCGTGAAGCCCGTCGTCGTGGTGAAATCCGGCCGCATGGCGCAGGGCGCGAAGGCGGCTGCCACGCACACCGGTGCGCTCGCCGGCGCCGACGCTGTCTACGACGCGGCGTTCCGCCGCGCGGGTGTCCTGCGGGTCTCCGATCTGCGTGAGCTGTTCGATTGTGCCGAGACGCTCGGCCGTGTCGAATCGCCGACGGGAAAGCGTCTCGCCATCTTGACCAACGGCGGCGGCATCGGCGTCCTTGCCATCGATCGATTGGTCGACCTCGGAGGAATTCCGGCAACCGTCTCGGCCGAGGCGCGCAAGAAGCTCGACGCAGCGCTGCCGCCGACCTGGTCCGGTGCGAATCCCGTTGACATCGTGGGTGATGCCGACGCCTCGCGCTACGCGGTGGCGCTGGAGGAGCTGCTGGCCGATCGTGACAACGACGCAGTCCTGGTCCTCAACGTGCAAACGGCGATCGCCTCGGCCGCCGAGATCGCCACGACCGTGACGGAGCTCGTCAGAAAATATCGCGAGCAGCACCGCAGCTGGGCGAAGCCCGTATTGGCGGCCTGGGTTGGAGCCGATCAGCACATCATCCAGACACTCTCCAGCGCCGGTGTGCCGAACTATCCGACCGAGGACGACGCCGTGCGCGGCTTCATGTATCTGGTCCGGCACCGCGAGGTGGTGGAGGAGCTGAGCCAGGTTCCTCCCGCGATGCCTGATACCTTCGTTCCGGATGCCCGGGGAGCGAGGCAGATCGTCACCGCCGCGGTCGCGGATGGCCGTGAATGGCTCGAGCCTGTCGAGATCAAGCACCTGCTCGAAGCCTATGACATCGCGATGGTTCCGACCTATGCGGCGACCGATGTCGAGCAGGCGGTGGCCTATGCGAACGACATCTTCGCACAGGGCGACACCGTCGTGCTGAAGATCATGTCACGGGACATCGTCCACAAATCCGACGTCGGCGGCGTCGTTCTCAACCTGACCACGCCTGAAGCAGTCCGAGTGGCCGCCACGGGCATCATCGCGCGCGCGAAAAAGCTGCGTCCGGAGGCGCGCATCGGCGGCGTCATCGTCCAGGCGATGGTCGTCAAGGCGAAAGCGCGCGAGCTGATCCTGGGCCTCGCCGACGATCCGACTTTCGGCACGGTCGTTGTTTTCGGCCGGGGCGGGACGGCGGTGGAGATCATCAATGACAAGGCGCTCGCGCTGCCGCCGCTCGATCTGCAGTTGGCCCGCGACCTGATCGAGCGCACGCGCATGTCGCGGCTGCTCCGCGCTTACCGGGACGTGCCGGCTGTGAAGCCGGACGCCGTCGCCATGGTGCTGGTCAAGCTCGCGCAGATGGCGGCCGACATTCCCGAGATCCACGAATTCGACATCAATCCGCTGCTGGCGGACGAAACCGGCGTGACCGCGGTCGATGCCCGCGTTGCGGTCGGGTCGCCGCAGCGGAAGTTTGTCGGCTCCGGCCCGGCCAATTTCGCCGTTCGCGCTTATCCGTCGCAATGGGAGCGCCGCCTCGAGCTCAAGGACGACTGGCGCATCTTCGTGCGGCCCATGCGGCCCGAGGACGAGCCGATCATCCACGAATTCCTGGGCCACGTCACCCCGCATGACCTTCGTCTGCGGTTCTTCGCACCGATGAAGGAATTCACCCACGAATTCATCGCACGCCTGACCCAGCTCGACTATGCGCGCGCGATGGCCTTCATCGCATTCGACGAGGCCACCGGCGAAATGGTCGGCGTCGTCCGGCTCCATTCGGACTCGATCTACGAGAGCGGCGAATACGCGATCCTGCTACGGTCCGATCTCAAGGGCAGGGGGCTCGGCTGGGCGCTCATGCAGCTGATCATCGACTATGCGCGGTCGGAAGGACTGAAGGCTATATCGGGCGACGTGCTCCAGGAGAACACCGTGATGCTCGACATGTGCCGGCAGCTCGGCTTCGAGGTCAAGCCGGATCCGTCCGAGCCTGACCTTTGCGACGTCAAGTTGAAGCTTTGAGCGTGCGCTGGAGCATATCAGCGCAAGGTGCGGGGCTTCATGAACGTGCTTCGGCCGATGTCGCATCGGCGGACGCCTTGGCCGGCGTCCGCAGGTTCTTGATGATGATTGCGATCAGCGGCAGCAGCACCGGCACGATCGTGCTGAGCGGATGATGCACCGCGCCCGACACCTGGGCCTGGAGCGCGCGCGCCTCGAGCTGGAGGGCTTCGATCGAGGCGCCGTGAATTTCGTTGGCAAGCTCGATGTCACGTCCCGACGGAGCGCGGCCGGCGATCACGAAGAGAACGGCCGCGATGACGAAATTGACGGCGCCGAGGATCGCAGCCGCGGCAATTGCGCTCCAGATCTGCACCAGCGCGAAATAGGCGGACAATTCCAGCATCAGGAGCCCGAACGCGGCGATCAGCGCCGCGAAGGCGCGCAGGCCGAGGCCGATCAGCAGATGGCGCAGCCTGATGTCCGCGATGATTCTGTCGGTACGCCACAGCACGCGCAAATGTTTGACCACGTTCTCGGTATTCACCTAGTGTCTCCTCAACATGAAGCCGACGACCACGCCCAGCGCGAAGGCGGAGGCGAGCGATGTGATCGGACGCTCTGCAACGAGGCCCTGGAGCTGCACCTGCTCTTGTTCGACGGTCTCGCCGAGCTCGGTGAGCGCGGCCCTGATCTGATCGGCGAGAGCCTCAGCGCGGTCTTTCGAGTTCTCGAACATCTCCTCGCCGGCGGTGCTCAGCAGGCGTGTGACGTCAACCTTCAGCGCCCGCAGTTCTTCGCCCATCCTGTCACTGTCGAACATGGATCCGGTATCCTCGTTGAATCGAGGCAAGTCTAGGACCCGCCCGTGCGACCGCGCTTGATTTGCGTCAAGAGGCAGGGCGTGTTCGTCTCTTGAGACAGGTCAAACCGGGCGCCACATGCTAGCCTAGAAATGCCGGCTGAATGGGGACCGATTGTCCCGATGAGGTGGAAGCGTGAACCACGAACCGCTGTTGCTCGCGACGCCGTCCGGCGACGAGCTGAAATTGCGCCCTGAAGGGCCCTGGACTGCCGCCAATGTGGTGACGCTCGAAACTTTGTCCCGCTCGGTCGGAGGCGACGTCGACCGGTCGCGCGTCGTAACCCTGGACATGTCGGGCATCAGCGCGCTCGACACGCTCGGCGCCTGGGTCCTTGAAAAGCTGTCGCGCAGGGCCGCATCATCAGGCAGATCGGCCGAATTCGTCGGCGTCGCCGACCATTTCAGCGGGCTGATGGACGAGGTGCGCCAGGTCAACCGCCACACGCCGGCCCCGGCGCCTGCACCCAATCCGGTCCTGGCGAGGCTGGGCGATCTCGGCAAGTCCACGGTCGGGGCGCGGGAAGACATCACGGTCTTCCTCCAGATGCTCGGCGCATTATTCATGGCCGTGATCGGCGTGCTGCGCAGGCCGCGTTCGCTGCGGCTGACGTCACTGGTCTATCAGCTCTACCGCATCGGGTGGCAGGCGATCCCCATCGTCGCGCTGATCACCTTCCTGATCGGCGCCATCATTGCGCAGCAGGGCTTTTTCCACTTCCGCAGATTCGGCGCGGAGTCGTATACGGTCGACATGGTCGGCATCCTGGTGCTGCGTGAGCTTGGCGTGCTGATCGTCGCCATCATGGTCGCGGGCCGGTCGGGAAGCGCCTACACCGCCGAGCTCGGCTCGATGAAGATGCGCGAGGAGATCGACGCGCTCTCAACCATGGGGCTCGATCCCGTCGATGTCCTGATCCTGCCGCGCGTGGCGGCCCTGGTCATTGCCCTGCCGATCCTCACCTTCATCGGATCCATTGCCGCGCTCTATGGCGGCGGCCTTGTTGCCCAGTTCTATGGCGACATGGGACCGGCGATCTACATCGCGCGGTTGCATGAGGCCATCTCGGTCACCCACTTCGAGGTGGGCATCCTGAAGGCGCCGTTCATGGCGCTTGTGATCGGGATCGTGGCCTGTAGCGAGGGATTGCGCGTCAAGGGCAGCGCCGAGTCGCTGGGGCGGCAGACCACGACGTCGGTCGTGAAGTCGATCTTCCTCGTCATCGTGCTCGACGGCCTGTTCGCTGTCTTCTTTGCCTCGATCGGAATGTGACGATGGACGGACCGCAAGACGAGTTCGCGATCCGCGTCCGTGACCTCGTGGTCGGCTTCGGTCGTCAGACCGTGCTCGACCATTTGTCGCTCGACGTTCGCCGGGGCGAGATCCTCGGGCTCGTGGGGGCGTCCGGCGGCGGCAAGTCGGTGCTGATGCGGACCATCATCGGCCTCATCCCGCGCCGCAGCGGGACCATCGAGGTCATGGGGCAATCCGCCGGCGGCCATGGTCGAGGCGCAGCGATGGCGTGGGGCATCCTGTTCCAGCAGGGCGCGCTGTTCTCCTCGCTGACGGTGCGCCAGAACGTCCAGTTTCCGCTCCGTGAGAATCTCGTTCTGTCGCAGGAGCTGATGGACGAGATCGCGATCGCGAAGCTCGAAATGGTCGGCCTGCGCGCCGAGGACGCCGACAAATATCCGTCGGAGCTGTCCGGCGGCATGACCAAGCGCGTGGCGCTGGCGCGTGCGCTCGCGCTCGATCCGCCGATCCTGTTCCTGGACGAGCCGACCTCGGGCCTCGATCCGATCGCCGCCGGCGAATTCGACGTGCTGATCAAGACGCTGCAACGGACGCTGGAGCTGACCGTGTTCATGGTGACCCATGACCTCGCGAGCCTGACCACGGTCTGCGACCGCGTCGCCGCGCTCGCCGACGGCAAGATCGTCGCGATCGGCCCGATGCGCCAATTGCTGCAATCCGAGCATCCCTGGGTGCGCGCCTATTTCCACGGCAAGCGCTCGCAGATGCTGCAACACGAGATGAGATGAGAGATGGAAACCCGCGCTCCCTACGTGCTGATCGGCAGTTTCGTGCTGGCCGCGATCCTCGCGGTGTTCGGCTTCGTCTATTGGCTGAACAACACTGGCGGCATCGGGCCGCGCACGAACTACCACGTGCAATTCCAGGGGCCGGTGCCCGGCCTCCTGGTCGGCGCCGGCGTGCTGTTCAACGGCATTCGCGTTGGTGAGGTAACCCAGCTCGGGCTCGCGCCGGACAACCCGCGCTTCGTCAATGCGACGATCTCGGTTGCCACCGCGACGCCGGTCCGCTCCGACACCAAGGTCGGTCTCGAATTCCAGGGCCTCACCGGTGTGCCGGTGGTGACATTGGAGGGCGGCGTCATCGTCGCCAAATCCGGCGAGCCCTTGACCTTGATCGCGGAGGCCGGCGCCGGCCAGAGCATGACGCAGGCGGCGCGCGACGCGCTGCGACGGGTCGACACGGTGCTTCAGGACAATTCCGGCCCACTGAAGGACACTATTGCGAATTTCAAGACCTTTTCCGACGGGCTCGCCCGCAACACCGGTAAGATCGACGGGATTCTGGCGGGTCTCGAGAAGATGACCGGCGGCGGCACGCCCGCGCAGAAGATCACCTACGACCTGCGCACGCCGCAGAACCTCGGCCCGGCCGGCAAGACGCTGGCCGCTTCACTGGCGATTCCCGAGCCGACAGCGGTCGCAATGCTGCAGACCCAGCGGATGCTGTTCGCGCCCGCCGGGGACAGGCCGGGCTTTGGGGAGTTCCTCTGGGCCGACAGCATTCCGAAACTGGTGCAGGCTCGCCTGATCGACAGCTTCGAGAACTACGACATCGCCCACGCCCCGCTGCGCATGTCGGACTTCGGGCAGGCGGATTACCAGCTCCTGATCGATATCCGGCGCTTCCGGATCGCCACGGAGGGTGAGGCACGGGCCGAGATCGGACTTTCGGCGCGGATCGTCGACAAGAACGGCAAGGTGATCGCCTCGCGCCTCATTGAGACCAGCGAGAAGCTCGACAAGGTCGAGCCGGCCGCGGCCGTCGCCGCCTTCGATGCGGCCTTCGCGCGCATCGTAAAGGAGCTGATCGGTTGGACCGTGCAGGCTGTGTGAGGCCGACTATTCCAGCGTCTTGAGGTAGGACAGGAGATCGTGGATCTGGTCCGGATTGAGCTCGAAGACCGGCATGTCGGCATGACCGGTGTAGATGCCCTCCGCCAGCGCCTCGCCAAGGCTGTCGATCGGATAGCGGCGATGCAGGGTGCGCAACGGAGGCGCGATCTCGACCGGGCTCTTGGAGACGCGGTCGATGGCGTGACAGCGGGCGCAATTGGCCCGAGCAAAGGCCTTGCCGCGTTGTTCGGCGGTCGGGGCCGCCAGCGCAGGCGTAACCAGAAGCAGCCCGATCAGGCCGTGACGCAGAGCGCTTTGCAGCATGGAAGGTGATCCCGTCGAACCGTGGGCGCAGAATAAGACGGGGATGCCACTCAAATTTGATCTGAGTCAATCGGCTGTGGCGCGATGCAGTAAAATGCAGTCGCGCGGTGGACTCGGTCTGGTGTCGGGGACAGCCGGCGCGAGGAGCGGTGGATGAAGCCTTCCGTGGTCACGATTGAGCCGAACGGACATTTCTGCGACGATTGCGCCGTGCGCGGGGCTGCGGTTTGTTCGTCGCTGGATGCGGCCGAGCTCAGGGAATTCGAGCATCTCGGCCGCCGTGTCCATTTTGGCTCGGGCGAGACCGTGTTCTCCGAGGAGGAGATCACGACCTCATTCTACAATGTTCTCGAAGGCGTCATGCGGCTGTACAAGTTGCTGCCCGACGGCCGGCGGCAGATCGTCGGCTTTGCCTTGCCGGGTGACTTCCTGGGGATGAATCTATCCGGCCGGCACAACTTCTCGGCCGACGCGATCGGTGCGGTGACCGTGTGCCAATTCGCAAAGGCGTCCTTCAGCCGTTTCATCGAGGATCGGCCGCAGCTGCTCAGGCGAATCAATGAGCTGGCCATTCGCGAGTTGAGCCAGGCTCGCGACCATATGGTCCTGCTCGGCCGACGCTCGGCCGACGAGAAGGTCGCGACCTTTCTGCTCGGCTGGCGCGAGCGGCTGGTCACGCTCAAGGGCCTCTCCGACACGGTACCGCTTCCGATGAGCCGTCAGGACATCGCCGATTATCTCGGCCTCACCATCGAAACAGTCAGTCGCACCTTCACCAAGCTGGAGCGTCAGGGCGTGATCGAGATCATCCACGGCGGCATCAGCCTGCTCGATCCGGCTCGCGTCGAGGCCATGGCTGCGGCCTGACCTCCTGTCCACAACGCCCCAAGGCATTTGATCCCGATCAATGACGCCGGCCGTGCGCAGCAAAACAATGCTGCAAACAATCCGGGAGGGGCATGATGCCTGCTGACGCATTGCTGGTGACCATCGTCGTCGTCGCGATCTTCGTCGCATTCGCCGCGGTTCTGGCTTGGGCAGACCGGCAAACCAGCGCGGGCCGGCTCGATCCGGATACCAAGCGCTGAAGCTGAAGCGCCTCAGTCTTCGTCCGCTTCCGGCGTGTCGACCGCCGGCTCTTGCCGGGCCGGCGGTGACTCTCGGCGGCAGCTCGACGCAACCACAGCCTGTGTTGCCTGCAACTCTGCGTCAGCCGAGACGCATCCATGCATCCTTCGGATGTGAATTCTCGGCCGTACCACGTCCTTTTGGTGGCATTTACCTCGAATCGCGCGCGTGCTTTCCGGTTGAAAAGCCTGATAACGTTGACTACGCAGGAACCCAGTGCCTCGTAGTCTTAGGAGCCCCGCGGCGTGCCTCAGGACAAGACCGGCGATCCCCGACAGTCGGCGGGCAGCAAATTATCGGTCCTGCGCAAGCACCCGATCTTCGCGGATCTGGAGCCCGAAGCGCTCGATCAGCTCTGCCGCTACGCCAAGCACACCACCGTCAAGCGCGGCGCGACGATCGCCGCCAAGGGCGATCCCGGCAACAGCCTGTTCGCGGTGGTCGCGGGGACAGTCAAGATTTCCTCCTCGTCGCCTGATGGGCGGAACGCCATTCTCAATCTGATCGGCCCGGGAGAAATCTTTGGCGAGATCGCGGTGCTCGACGGCGCCCCCAGGTCGGCGGATGCGACCGCCAACACCAACTGCGAGCTCTACGTCATCGATCGCCGGGACTTCCTGCCCTTCGTCAAGAGCCAGCCGGCGCTGGCGATGAAATTCATCGAGCTGCTGTGCGCGCGTCTGCGCTGGACCAGCCAGCAGGTCGAGCAGGTGATCCTCCAGAATCTGCCGGGCCGGCTCGCGAGTGCGCTGCTCGGCCTTACCGAGGAGCGCAAGCTCGATTCCGGCAGCGGCACGCTCGCCATCACGCAGCAGGAAATCAGCGAGATGGTGGGAATGACGCGCGAGAGCATCAACAAGCAATTGCGCGTCTGGGCCGGACGTAACTGGGTTCGCCTCGAGCACGGCGCCATCGTGGTGCTGGATACGGACGCGCTGCGCGAGCTCGCCGAGAGCGGCCTCGACGACGACTGACGGCGTCTGCCTAAAGCGGAATGGTTCAGGTTGAATCGATTGCCACGGGCTCGGTGCAACCTCTCCCGCAAGCGGGAGAGGGAGTTCACCTCCGTTGTGGCGATCGAACTGATCTCATCACTGCTCTAGCTATCGATGATGGCGACCGCGCGGGTCCAGCCCGCGGAGGCGCGCTCGATCTTCACCGGAAAGCACGAGATCGTGAATCCGGTCGATGGCAGCTGGGCGAGATTGTGCAGCTTTTCGAGATGGCAATAGCCGATGTGCCGTCCCGCCTTGTGGCCCTCCCAGATCAGGCTGGCATCTTTCGTTTCGGCATACTTCCGCGCGGTGTAGACGAACGGCGCGTCCCAGCTCCAGCCGTCGGTGCCCGTCAGCCGCACGCCGCGTTCGAGCAGGTACATGGTGGCTTCATAGCCCATGCCGCAGCCGGAATTGACGTAGTCGGCCCTTCCGAACTTCGCGCCGGCGCTGGTGTTGACGACGACGATCTCCAGCGGCGACAGCGTATGCCCGATGCGCTTCAGCTCCGTCTCGACGTCGGCCGCACTTGCCACATAGCCGTCGGGCAGATGCCGGAAGTCAAGCTTCACGCCGGGCTGCAGGCACCATTCGAGCGGTACCTCGTCGATCGTCCATGATCGCTCGCCGCGGTTCATGGTGGGATGGAAGTGCCAGGGCGCATCGAGATGCGTCCCGTTGTGGGTCGACAGCGAGACCTGCTCGACGGCCCAGCCCTGACCATCAGGCAGATCCTGCGCCTTGAGGCCATCGAAGAACTGCAGCATGCGCGGCAGCCCCTGCTGGTGATCGATATACTGGATCGTCGGGTGATTGCCCGGCGGATCGGCGGTCACGTCGTTCGTGAGCGGCACCGAGATATCGATCAGCTTCCGCGGCATGGGCATTCCTCAACCTGGTTCCGGCGTTCCGGCATCTTGAGGGGGCTTCATCGGCAGCGTCAAGTCACGTCGTCTTCAGGGATGCGCCAGTTCGTTCGATGCAACTCCTGCATTGATCGATCCCGCTTGCATTCTCGCTGTGGCTGCGACGCCTCTTGATGGGCTACAAGGGCTGGCAACATCAGGGAGACGCTATCAGTGACGGACTATCGCAAGCTCTTCGATCTCACCGGCAAGACGGCAGTCGTTCTCGGCGCCGCCTCCGGCATCGGCAAGTCGTCGGCCGAGGCGCTCGCGGATCTCGGCGCCCGCGTGGTCTGCGCCGATCGCGCGTTCGATGCGGCGGAAGCGACCGCCGCCGGCATTCGCGACAAGGGCGGCTGGGCGGAAGCAGCTGGCTGCGACGCCGCAAGCGCCGCGGACGTCAACGCGCTGGCGAAGACCGTGATGCAGAAATTCCAGCGGCTCGAGATCGCCGTGACGACGCCCGGGCTCAACATTCGCAAGACCATCCTCGACTATACCGAGGAGGATCTCGACCGCGTCCTCAATCTCAACATCAAGGGCACGGTGTGGTTCTTCCAGGCCTTCGGTCGCATCATGGTCGCGCAGAAAGGCGGCAGCATCATCGCCTGCTCCTCGGTGCGCGCAGTCACCATCGAACCCGGCCTCGGCGTCTACGGCTCGACCAAGGCGGCGATCGGCCTGCTGGTGAAGGGCTTTGCCTCCGAGGTCGGCCACGCCGGCGTGCGTGTCAACGCGATCGCGCCGAGCATCGCCGAGACCGCACTGACCGGCCCGTTCAAGCAGCGGCCGGACATCTACGATCTCTACGCCGGTCACACCGTGTTCAACCGCTGGAGCAGTGCCGACGAGGTCGCCACCGCGGTCGCCTATCTCGCCTCGGACGCCGCGAGCTATGTCAGCGGCAGCACGCTGTTCGTCGACGGTGGCTGGACGGCGGTCGACGGCCCGCCGACTGGTCTCACCCAGCTCCACAAATAGGGAAGGCATTCGCATCTGGCTGTATAGCTGGCGGCGCGCGTCCGTCGGAAACCGGCCGGCGCGCAACCGCCGCTTCATTCCCTGCCAAAATCCGTCTTCGCGGTTGCAGCAGGAACCCGCGGCGCGTGCGCTTTGAGCAAATCGCATGGGCCGTGCCGGATAAATGCGCTCGGCTGGCCGGTATTTTGGTGTTACGAACTGGGACATGAACCAGCACGCCAAGTTCGACACCAAGATCGAAATCCGCCATTCGACCTGTCCGCATGACTGCCCCTCGGCCTGCGCCCTCGATGTCGAGGTGATCGAAGGCCGCAGCATCGGCCGCGTCCGCGGTTCGAAAAAGCAGACCTACACGGCCGGCGTGGTCTGCGCCAAGGTTGCCCGCTATGCCGAGCGCATTCATCATCCCGAACGGCTGATGTATCCGATGCGCCGAACGGGCGCGAAGGGCTCGGGACAGTTTGCGCGGATTTCCTGGGACGAGGCGCTGGACGAGATCGCGCACCGCTTCAACGAGGCCGAGCGCGAGTTCGGCGCGGAATCGATCTGGCCCTACTACTACGCCGGCACGATGGGCCTTGTGATGCGGGACGGCCTCAACCGCCTCACCCATGTGAAGAAATATTCGCGCTTCTATCAGACCATCTGCGCCAATGTCGCGCGCATCGGCTTTGCGATCGGCACCGGCAAGATCGCCGGCGTCGATCCGCGCGAAATGGCGCTTTCCGACCTCGTCGTGATCTGGGGCACCAATCCCGTCAACACCCAGGTCAACGTGATGACGCACGCCTCACGCGCGCGCAAGGAGCGCGGCGCGAAGATCGCCGCGGTCGACATCTACGACAACGAGACCATGAAGCAGGCTGACATCAAGATTATCCTGCGCCCCGGCACCGACGGCGCGTTCGCCTGCGCCGTGATGCACGTGCTGTTCCGCGACGGTTATGCCGATCGCGCCTATATGGACAAGTACACGGACTGTCCGGCCGAGCTCGAGGCGCATCTGACAACGCGCACGCCGGAATGGGCGTCGAACATCTGCGGCGTGCCGGTGGCGGAGATCGAGGCGTTCGCAAAAGCGGTTGGGGAGACCAAGCGAACCTTCTTCCGCTTTGGCTATGGCTTCACGCGCAGCCGCAATGGTGCGACGCAGATGCACGCTGCCAATTGCATTCCCGCAGTGACCGGTGCCTGGCAATATGAAGGGGGCGGCGCCTTCTTCAACAATTTCGCGCTGTGGCACTTCAACGAATCCATCATCGAAGGCCACGACGCGATCGACAAGTCGACGCGCGCGCTCGACCAGTCGCAAATCGGCCGCATCCTCACCGGCGATGCCGAGGCTCTGCAAGGCAAAGGCCCGGTCAAGGCGATGCTGATCCAGAACACCAACCCGATGACGGTGGCGCCGGAGCAGGCTCTGGTCCGGCAGGGCTTTGCGCGCGAGGACCTGTTCGTCGCGGTCCACGAGCAATTCATGACCGAGACGGCGCAGATGGCCGACATCGTGCTGCCGGCCACCATGTTCATGGAACATGACGACCTCTATTACGGCGGCGGCCACCAGCACATCTCGGTGGGGCCGAAGTTGATCGATCCGCCCGGCGAATGCCGCTCCAACCACGAGGTGTTGCAGGCGCTGGCGCCGCGGCTCGGCGCCAGGCATCCGGGCTTCGAGATGACGCCCCGCGAATTGATCGACGCGACCTTGAGGCTGAGCAATCACGGCGACATCGCCGGCCTCGAAGCCGATCTCTGGCGAGACCTGCAGCCTGATTTCCGCACCTCGCACTATCTCGACGGCTTTGCCCACGCCGACGGCAAATTCCATTTCAAGGCCCATTGGGCGCATCCGCCGTTCGGTCAGACCATGGGCGATTTCGACAAGATGCCTGATCTGCCGGACCATTGGGCGGTGATCGAGCACATCGACCAGGCCCATCCGTTCCGGCTTGCGACCAGTCCGTCGCGCAGCTTCCTCAACACCACGTTCAACGAGACGCCGTCCTCGCAGGCGCGCGAGGGCCGGGCCAGCGTGATGATCCACCCGCTGGATGCGGCCTCGCTGGGCATTGCGGATGGCGATGCGGTCACGCTCGGCAATACCCGTGGCGAGACCACGCTGATCGCAACGTTGTTCGAGGGCGTGCGGCGCGGTGTGCTGATCGCCGAGTCCGTCCACCCCAACAAGAACCATGTCGGCGGTCGCGGCATCAACATGCTCACCGGCGCGGACACCATCGCGCCGATCGGCGGGGCCGCCTTCCACGACAACAAGGTCTGGATCAGGAAAGCGGTCGCCGCCTGAGCGCGCACGGCGATCGGATGGCAGTTTGTGTCGAGGCGCTAAAGCAGCGGCCTGCCGCAGTTTGCGCTTGCACCTCCCGCCCGAGCTGCCGCAAATGGCTGCAAGCGGAGCCAGGGAAGCGAGCGGGCCATGACCGACACCACAGCCGTCATCACCGAGAAGCGCGGGCAGGCGTTCTGGATCACCATCAACCGGCCGGAGAAGCGCAACGCGCTGAACGGCGACGTGATCGCCGGCATCAGCAAGGGCTATCGCGACGCGCATGACGACAAGGACGTCCGCGTCATCGTGCTGACGGGCGCGGGCGACAAGGCTTTCTGCGCCGGCGCCGATTTGCAGAATTCCGGCGCGGCCTTCGCGATGGATCATTCCAAACCAAATGTCGACTATGCCGATCTGCTGCGTTTGTCACAGAACGCCACCAAGCCGGCGATTGCGCGGGTCGGTGGTGTCTGCATGGCCGGCGGCATGGGCCTCTTGTGCATGACCGATATGGCGGTCGCGGCCGATCACGTCGTCTTCGGCCTGCCGGAGGTGAAGGTCGGCGTCTTCCCGATGCAGGTGTTGAGCCTGCTCCAGAGCATCGCGCCGCCGCGCCTCGTCAACGAATGGGCGCTCACGGGCGAGCCGTTCGACGCCAAGGCCGCACAGGCCGCGGGCCTCCTCAACTACGTCGTGCCCACCGCCGAGTTAGATGCCAAGGTCGACTGGCTGATCGGCCGCATCGTCGACAAATCGCCGACCGCGATCCGCCGCGGCAAGTACGCCATGCGCGCGATCGCCTCGATGTCGTTCGACGAGAGCATCGCCTATACCGAAAGCCAGATCGCGCTGCTCGCGATGACCGAGGACGCCAAGGAAGGCCTGAAGGCGTTCAGCGAGAAGCGGAAGCCGGTCTGGACGGGGAGGTGAGGGAGGCTCGATCTCGTGTCCCGGACGCGCTACAACGCGCCAGCGTTGCTGCGCAGCGCCGGGACCCAGGGGGGCACGGGGACACGCAGCGACTGAGCCCCGGCTCTGCAGCGCACCGCCAAGGGCGCTGCGCTGCGTCCGGGGCACGAGAGCGTGTCCCTCAGCTCCATTCGATTTTCAAAGAGAGTGCAGCCGCATTCTCCAGCGTCATTCCGGGGCGCGCGTAGCGCGAGCCCGGAATCCATCGTGCAACAAGCAATGCGGAGAAATAGATTCCGGGCTCGCGCCAAGTGGGCGCGCCCCGGAATGACAATCTCACCCCGCATTCGCCTTCATCCCCGCCGCCTGGATACCCGCCACCGCGCAGGCCTCGTCATTGTCGGAAGTGTCGCCGGAGACGCCGACGGCGCCAAGCAAGGTCGTGCCGTCCATGATCAACACACCGCCGGGGACCGGCACCAGCGCGCCCTTCGCGATCGTGTTCACGGCATCGATGAAATACGCCTGCTCCTGCGCGCGCTGGAACAGCGCGCGCGAACCCATGCCCATGGCGAGCGCGCCATAGGCCTTGCCGTGGGCGATCTCGGCGCGCATCAGGCTGGTGCCGTCCTGGGCCGCTGCGAGCTTGAGCACGCCGCGCGCGTCGAGGATGGTCACGACCAGCGGCTTCAGCTTGAGCTCGCCTGCTTTGGCGAAGGCGGCCTCGAGGATTTTTCGGGCGGTGTCGAGCGTGAGTTCAGCCATGATTGGTTTCCTTTGCAGCTGGAGAAGTGGAATTGGTCTCGGCGCGATCGAGGCTCATCGCCAGCACGCGCGCGACGTGAAGCGCCTCGCGTTGCGTGCCGTCATGGATCTGGTGCCGGCAGGAGGTGCCGTCGGCGACGACCAGCGTATCTGGGTCCGCGCGCCGGACGGCAGGCAGCAGCGACAGCTCGGCCATCTCGATCGAGGCGTCATAGGTGTCCGCGCCGTAGCCGAACGCGCCGGCCATGCCGCAGCAGCTGGACTCGATGGTCTCGACCTTCAGGGCGGGGACGAGGCGCAGCACCTGCTCGACCGGCTTGAAGGCGCCGAAGGACTTTTGATGGCAATGGCCGTGCACAATGGCCTTGTCGGCGACGGTGCCCAGCGGCAGTTGCAGCCGGCCGGCCTCGGCCTCGCGCACCAGAAATTCCTCGAAGGTGAGGGCATGGGCACTGATGGCCTTGGCGTCGTTGTCCTTGCGCAGCGAAGCGAGCTCGTCGCGCAGCGTCAAGAGGCAGCTCGGCTCGAGGCCGACGATCGGCACGCCGCGCGCGGCGAAGGGCGCGAAGGCGGCCACGAGGCGATCGAGCTCAGATTTCGCTTCGTCGACGAGGCCGGCAGAGAGAAACGTGCGGCCGCAACAGAGCGGCCGGCCGCCGCTCGCAGGCTTCGGCAGATGCACGCGATAGCCGCCGGCCACCAGAACGCGTAGCGCGGCGTCGAGATTCTCGCGCTCATAGATGCGGTTGAACGTGTCGGTGAACAGAACGACTTCGCGGCCGGCGTCCGGGCCGACGCTGTCGGCCGGCGGCACGAACACGTCGCTGCGGAAGGCGGGCAGGGCCCTGCGCGCGCTGATGCCGGCAAAGCGCTCGAACAGCTTTCGCAACCGCGGGCTGCGATTGCGCAGATTGGCCAGCGGCGCGAAGCGCGACGCGAGTCCGGCATAGCGCGGGAGGTAGCCCACAAGCCGATCCCGCAACGTCAGGCCGTGCGTGGCAGCGCGCGCGGCCAGCACCTCGATCTTCATCTTGGCCATGTCGACCCCGGTCGGGCACTCATGGCGGCAGGCCTTGCAGGAGACGCAGAGCTTCAGCGTCTCCATCATCTCGTCCGACGCCAACGCGTCGGGGCCGAGCTGGCCCGAGATCGCAAGGCGCAGCGTGTTCGCACGCCCTCGCGTGACATCCTTCTCGTTGCGCGTCGCGCGATAGGAGGGGCACATCACGCCACCCTCGAGCTTGCGGCAGGCGCCGTTGTTGTTGCACATCTCGACCGCGCCCTGGAAACCGCCACCCGCGCCGGGATAAGCCGACCAATCGAGTTTCGTTTTCAATTCAGTGACACGATAGTCGGGTTTGAAGCGGAACAGCGAGCGGTCGTCCATCCTGGGTGCATCGACGATCTTGCCGGGATTGAGGACGCCGGCGGGATCGAACCGCTGCTTCACTTCCCTGAAGTCGGCGACGAGGCGCTCGCCGAACATGGTCTCGTGAAATTCCGAGCGTACCAGGCCGTCGCCATGCTCGCCGGAATGCGAGCCCTTGTACTCGCGGACCAGCGCAAACGCTTCCTCGGCGATGGCACGCATCGCCTTGACGTCCTTCTCCAGCTTCAAATTCAGCACCGGACGCACATGCAGGCAGCCCTCCGAGGCGTGCGCATACATCGTGCCGCTGGTGCCGTGCCTGGCAAACACCTCATTCAGCCGCGCCGTGTAGTCGGCGAGATGGGGTAGCGGCACCGCGCAGTCCTCGACGAAGGAGACCGGCTTGCCCTCCTGCTTCATCGACATCATGACGTTGAGGCCGGCGGCGCGGAAGTCGGCGATGCCGCTCTGCAGCGCGGGCTCGATGATCTCCACCACGCCGCCCCATTTGCGCGGCTCGTTATTCCAGCCGAAGCCGAGGTCCCCCATCAGTTCGCCGAGCTGCTTGAGCCGCGCCAGATTGTCCGCCTGGTCCTCCTCCGCGAATTCGACCACCAGCACCGCGTCCGGATCGCCCTTGATCGCCGCATTGATGATCGGCTTGAACATCGCGATGTCGCGGCCTAGCGCGATCATGGTGCGGTCGACGAGCTCGACCGCGATCGGCTTGAGTTTCACCAGATGCTGGGCCGCATCCATCGCCTCGTAGAAGCTGCCGAAATGACAGACCCCGAGCGCCTTGTTGCGGATCACGGGCCAAAGCTTCAGTTCGACCTTGGTGGTGAAGGCGAGGGTGCCCTCGGCGCCGACCAGGAGATGCGCCATGTTGTTCGGTGCATTGCGCGGCACCAAGGCGTCGAGATTGTAGCCGCCGACGCGGCGCTGCACTTTTGGGAAGCGTGTCGCGATCTCGTCGGCCTCGCGGGCTCCGAGATCGAGCATGTCGCGGATCAGGGCGCGGGTGCTGTCCCCGGCTTTGAGATCGGAGAGATCGCGCGACACCTCGCCGAAGCGGCTCAGCGTGCCGTCGGCGAGAGCGGCCTCCATCGACAATGTGTTGTCGCGCATGGTGCCGTAGCGCAAGCTGCGGCCGCCGCAGGAATTGTTGCCAGCCATGCCGCCGATGGTGGCGCGCGAGGCGGTGGAGACGTCGACCGGAAACCACAGGCCGTGTTTTTTGAGCTGGCGGTTGAGGTCGTCGAGCACGATGCCGGGCTCGACCACGCAGGTGCGGGCTTCGACGTCGAGCGACAGGACCCGGTTCAGATGCTTGGAGAGATCGACCACCAGGCCGTCGTTGACGGTCTGGCCGCATTGCGAGGTGCCGCCGCCGCGGGGAGTGACCTTCAGCCCCTCGTCGCGGGCGATCGCCAATGCCCGCAGCGCCTCGTCCATGCTGCGCGGCACCACCACGCCGGCCGGCATGATCTGGTAGAACGAGGCGTCGGTGGCGTAGCGGCCGCGGCTGAAGGGGTCGAACAGGACGTCGCCAGTGATTTCCCGGGCCAGACGTGCCGCCAGACCGTCTTTTCCGACCGATTTCGGTGATTTTCCAGCCACTTCCGTCGCCATGGTCCGCTCTTGCCCGTTCGCCTGCACCGTCTTTGCCTCCCGTCACGGCCCTTGGCAAGCGAGCCCTGCTTCTTGTGCATTGACGGACTCCGCCGGGCGAGGGACAAGCCCGGCGAATAGTGATATGCGAGCGGCTCGCCGGAGCCTCAATGCGGGCTGACGGACGCCAGAGCCAAGACAGCCTCAACGACCGGGAAGGACGCCGATGACCGTGCATAGTGGAAGGCATTTCCTACAGATTCCAGGACCGACCAACGTGCCCGACCGGGTGCTGCGGGCGATGGACATGCCGACGCTGGACCATCGCGGTCCGGAGTTCGCCGAGCTCGGTTTCGCGGTTCTCGCTGCGATGCAGCGCGTGTTCCGCACCAAACAGCCCGTGATCATCTTCCCCTCATCCGGCACCGGCGCCTGGGAAGCGGCGATGGTCAATGTGTTCGCGCCCGGCGACAAGGTCCTGATGTGCGAGACCGGCCAGTTCGCCGTGCTGTGGCGCGGCATCGCCGACAAGTTCAAGCTCGACGTCGACTTCATCCCGGGCGACTGGCGCCATGGCGCCGATCTCGCCGAGATCGAGAAGCGCCTCGCCGCCGACAAGCAGCACAAGATCAAGGCGGTCTGCGTCGTCCACAACGAGACCTCGACCGGCTGCGTGACGCCGCCTGCGGACGTGCGCAAGCTGCTCGACCGCGTCAAACATCCGGCGCTGCTGATGGTCGACACCATCTCCGGCCTCGGCTCGATGGAATATGAGCACGATGCTTGGGGCATCGACGTTTCGGTCGCCGGCTCGCAGAAGGGCCTGATGCTGCCGCCCGGCCTCGGCTTCAACGCCGTCTCGGAGAAGGCGCTCGCGGTGGCGAAAGCCAATCCCGGCATGCGCTCCTATTGGGACTGGCAGGAGGTGATCAACTTCAACAAGCTCGGCACCTTCCCGTACACCCCAGCCACCAACCTGCTCTACGGCCTGCGCGAAGCCGTGAAGATGCTGGAAGAGGAGGGGCTGGAGAACGTCTGGTCCCGCCACAAGCGCCACAGCGCCGCGACGCGTGCCGCGGCCAAGGTCTGGGGCCTGGAGACGCAATGCGCCGATCCCGCCGCGCATTCGCCGGCGCTGACCGGCGTGCGCGTGCCCGAAGGACACGACGCCGACGCCTTCCGCAAGGTCGTGCTGGAGAACTTCGACATGTCGCTCGGCACCGGCTTGAACAAGGTCAAGGGCAAGGTGTTCCGCATCGGCCATATCGGCCATTTCAACGATCTGATGCTGATGGGCACGCTCGCCGGCGTCGAGATGGGCCTGGATCTTGCAAAGATCCCGCACCGGAGCGGCGGCGTGCTCGCGGCCATGGACGTCCTGAAGGGACGCGACGTGTTGCCGATGGCCAAGGCCCAGGTGGCTTGATCCATTTAACTTGAAGAAAGAGAGCGCGATGAACGCACCGACGACGACCAACGAAGACCTGCTCTACTCCATCACGGACGGCATCGCGCGGATCACCTTCAACCGCCCGCAGGCGCGCAACGCCATGACCTTCGCTATGTATGACCGCATGGCGGAGATCTGCCAGGAGATCAACGCCGATCGCTCGATCAAGGCGCTGATCCTGACCGGCGCTGGCGACAAGGCGTTCGCCTCCGGCACCGACATCTCGCAATTCCGCGCCTTCAAGACCGCGCAGGATGCGCTCGACTATGAGGCGCGGATCGATCGCGTGCTCGGCACGCTTGAGCAGTGCCGCGTGCCGGTGATCGCAGCCATCGCCGGGGCATGCACCGGCGGCGGTGCCGGCATCGCGGCCTGCTGCGATCTTCGCATCGGCACCGAGACGACGCGGATGGGTTTTCCGATCGCGCGCACGCTCGGCAATTGCCTGTCGATGTCGAACATCAGCCGCGTCGTCGCCTTGATCGGACCTGCCCGCACCAAGGATATGATCTTCAATGCGCGTCTGGTCGAGGCTCAGGAGGCGCTGGCGCTCGGCCTGCTCAACGAAATCGTGCCCGATGTCGAGACGCTGCAGCGCCGTGCCGATGAAACCGCAAGGCTCGTCGCCAGCCACGCGCCGCTGACGTTGGAAGCGACCAAGGAAGCGGTGCGCCGCATCCGCCGCACGCTCTCGCGTGAGGAAGGCGAGGATCTGATCCTGAAAGCCTATATGAGCGAAGATTTCCGCGAGGGCATGGACGCCTTCCTCAACAAGCGCGTGCCCGTCTGGAAGGGCAAGTAAACACATGCGGTGTCGGCGTCGTCCGTCGAAAGTCATAGGCGCCGAATTGCCGGGCTGCTTGCACTCGTCAGCTTTAGTCCGCACTATGCAGGGATAGAATTCTTCCGCATTACAACTCAAAAAAGACATCAGGGGACGAAACTCGTGCGAATTCCAGTCAAAGCCGTCGGCGCTGCGGCGGCGCTGTTGTTGACCACGCCGGCCCTCGCCGGCTGGGAGCCCACCAAGCCCGTCGAGATCGTGGTGGCCGCGGGCGCGGGCGGCGCCTCCGATCAGATGGCGCGGATGATGCAGGCCGCGATCCAGAAGAACAATCTGATGAAGCAGCCGATGGTCGTCTCGCTCAAGGGCGGCGCCTCGGGCGCGGAAGCGCTGATGTACATGAAATCCAGTGAGGGCGACCCGAACAAGGTGCTGATCGCCTATTCGCTGATCTACATGCTGCCGCTGTCGGCCAAGATCCCGTTCAACTGGCGTGAGCTGACCCCGGTCTCCGTGGTCGCACTCGATCAGTTCGTTCTTTGGGACAACAGCGCGGGTCCCAAGACGTTGAAGGAGTTCGTGGCCGCGGCGAAGGCAGCAAGCTCGCCGTTCAAGATGGGCGGCACAGGCTCCAAGCGTGAGGATCACGTGCTGACCGTGTTCCTCGAGCAGAAGACCGGCGCGAAATTCTCATATCTGCCCTACAAGTCCGGCGGCGAGGCCGCGACCCAGCTGGTCGGCAACCACACCGAGGCCAACGTCAACAACCCCTCGGAAAATCTGGAAGTCTGGCGCGCGGGCCAGGTGCGTCCGCTCTGCGTGTTCGACAAGGAACGCATCTCCTACACGACGAAGGTGACGGAGACGCAGTCCTGGGCCGACATCCCGACCTGCAAGGAGGAGGGCGTCGACGTGCAGTATCTGATGCTGCGCGCGATGTTCCTGCCCGGCAAGGTGACGCCGGAACAGCAGGCGTTCTATGTCGATCTGTTCCACAAGGTGACGCAGACCACGGAATACAAGGAGTACATGGAGAAGCAGGCGCTGAAGCCGATCTTCCTCACCGGCAAGGACATGGTGCAGTTCCTCGAGGAGGACGATGCGCTGAACAAGTCGCTGATGTCGGAAGCCGGCTTCGTCGCGAAGTAGCTGTTTCACCTCGCCCCGCTTGCGGGGAGAGGTCGGATTGTATCGAAGTGCAATCCGGGTGAGGGGGACTCTCCGCGAGTCCAACTCTCGCCGTCTCCGTGGAGACTCCCCCTCACCCTGACCCTCTCCCCGCAAGCGGGGAGAGGGGATTGGCCACAGCATTTGTTGCTCACCATGTCCCAAACCGAACTTGAAATCGTCGTCGACGATCCAACCGCGCCTGAAGACGACTCCCCCTCCGTCGTCTCTTCCGGCACGATCGAGATCGTCGTCTGTCTCCTGCTGCTCGCGCTCGCCGCCACGCTCGGCTACGACAATTGGCGTACCGGCGCGTCCTGGGATGCGACCGGGCCGGAGCCGGGCTATTTCCCGTTCTACCTCGCCATTATCCTCGGCGGCGGCAGCCTCTACGGCCTGATCGCGGCGCTCCTCGCGCGGTGCGCGGCGCGTGAGACCTTCGTCACACGGGCGCAGGCCCGCCGCGTGATGGCAGTGTTCGTGCCGACACTGCTGTTCTGCGCGGCGACACAGTTCCTCGGCCTTTATGTCGCGAGCTTCCTCCTGATCGCGGGCTTCATGCGCCTCGTCGGCAAGATCACGCTGTGGAAGTCGCTGCTCACCGCCTTCGTGTTCACGGCGATCATGTTCGTCACCTTCGACGTCGCCTTCGACGTCATCATGCCGAAAGGGCCGCTCGAAGCGGCCCTCGGCCGCTAGGCGGGCCCGCGCGATGGAAGCGTTCGGGCTCCTGCTCCACGGTTTTGCCGTCCTGCTGACGTGGAAGACGCTGGTGCTGATGATGGTGGGGCTGGTGCTCGGCATCTTCGTCGGCGTGCTGCCAGGGCTCGGCGGCCCCAATGGCGTCGCGATCCTGTTGCCGCTCACCTTCACGATGGACCCGACCTCGGCGATCGTGATGCTGTCCTGCATCTATTGGGGCGCGCTGTTCGGTGGTGCCATCACCTCGATCCTGTTCAACATCCCGGGCGAAGCCTGGTCGGTCGCGACCACTTTCGACGGCTATCCGATGGCGCAGCAGGGTCGGGCGGCGGAGGCGCTGACCGCGGCATTCACCTCCTCGTTCATCGGCTCGCTGGTCGCCGTGCTGCTGATCACTTTCCTCGCGCCGATGATCTCGTCCTTCGCGCTGAAGTTCGGCCCGCCCGAGTTCTTCGCGGTCTATCTCCTGACCTTCTGCTCCTTCGTCGGTCTTGGCCGCGAGGCCAAGCACAAGACGGTCATCTCGATGTCCCTGGGGCTGCTGCTTGCCGGCATCGGCATGGATACCGTGTCCGGCAATCTCCGCATGACCTTCGGCTCGCCGGAATTGCTCCGCGGCATCAATTTCCTGGTCGCCGTCATCGGCCTGTTCGGCATCAGCGAGATCCTGCTGACGATGGAGGAGCGCCTTGCGCTGCGCGGACATGCGGCCGGCATCTCGCTGCGCGTCGTGCTCGGCGTCTGGAAGGACCTGCCGAAATACTGGGTGACGCTGCTGCGCTCGTCCTTCATCGGCTGCTGGCTCGGCATCACCCCCGGCGGTGCGATCGCGGCCTCCTTCATGGGCTACAACCTCGCCAAGCGCTTCGCCAAGGACCCTGGCAGTTTCGGCAAGGGCCGGATCGAGGGCGTGTTCGCGCCGGAGACGGCGGCGCATGCCTCCGGCACCTCGGCGCTGCTGCCGATGCTGGCGCTCGGCATTCCCGGCTCGGGCACTGCGGCGATCCTGCTCGGCGGCCTGATGGTGTGGGGGCTCAATCCGGGGCCGCTGCTATTCGTCGAGCACAAGGACTTCGTTTGGGGCCTGATCGCCTCGATGTATCTCGGCAACGTCGTCGGCCTCGTGCTGGTGCTGACGACAGTGCCGATCTTCGCCTCGATTCTGCGCGTGCCCTTTGCCGCGGTGGCGCCGATGATCGTGGTGTCCTGCGCGATCGGCGCCTATGCGATCCAGAACGCGATGTTCGACATCTGGCTGATGCTCGGCTTCGGCGTAGTCGGCTACGTCTTCAAGAAGATCGGTATTCCGCTGGCGCCGTTCACCCTCGCGCTCGTGCTCGGCAACCGCGCCGAGGATGCCTTCCGCCTGTCGATGATCGGCTCCGGCGGGACCTTGAAGGTGTTCTGGTCGAACGGTCTGGTCGGTTCGATCACGACCCTGGCGATTGTGCTGCTGTTCTGGCCGGTCATCGACGGCCTGCTTGGCCGCGCCGGATGGACGCAGCGGGCCAGGGCGACGTCGTAATGAGCCGGACTGCCTTAGGTTGAATCGATTGCGGCGGGTCGTTCACCTCTCCCGCAAGCTTGCGGGAGAGGTCGGCGCGTTCCGGGCGATGCGAAGCATCGTCCCACGCGCCGGGTGAGGGCTTTCCCCTCTTGGGGATGGTCCCATTGCGGAAGCACCCTCTCCCTAGCCCTCTCCCGCAAGCAAGCGGGAGAGGGAGCGCACCGTCGTCGTTGCAGCCATCAAGCCTCGTTTCGTTCCGCCTTTCAGCGAGGCTTCGTGCTTCAACGGCCGAAGGGCTGATGGTGCCAAGGTCAGCGATACTCACACCACCTTGACGTCCCGCAGCCTCGCAATCTCGTCGGCGCCGAAACCGAACTCCTTCAGCAACTCGTCGGTCTGCTCGCCGAATTCCGGCGGCCGCGCCACCATCCTGCTCGGCGTGCGCGACAGCGTCACGGGCTGGCCGACCAGGCGGATATGGCGGCCATCGTCGTTCGGCACGTCCTGCGCAATGCCGAGATGCTTCACCTGCGCGTCCTCGAACATCTGGTCGATGGCATAGATGGGACCGCAGGGCACGCCGGCCTCGTTGAGCTCGCGGACCCAGGTCTCGGTCGACTTCGTCACGGTGCGCTTCTCGATCTCGGCGTTGAGCGCATCACGGTTTTTGGAGCGGGCAGGTGCCGTCGCATAGTCGGGATGGCTAAAGAGCTCCGGCGCGCCGATCGCCTGCGCACAGCGCTCCCAGATCCGGCCGCCGGTCGTAGCGATATTGATGTAGCCGTCGGAGGTCTTGAACACGCCGGTCGGAATGCTGGTCGGGTGGTTGTTGCCGGCCTGCCTGGCGACCTCCTTCTCCATCAGCCAGCGCGCCGCCTGGAAGTCGAGCATGAAGATCTGGGCCTGGAGCAGCGAGGTCTGCACCCACTGGCCCTTGCCGGAGACCTCGCGTTCGAGCAGTGCGGTGAGGATACCCATGGCGCAGAACAGGCCGGCGGTGAGGTCGGCGACGGGAATGCCGACTCGCATCGGGCCTCCGTCCGGCGCGCCGGTGATCGACATCAGCCCGCCCATGCCTTGCGCGATTTGATCGAAACCGGGCCGCTTGTGGTAGGGGCCGTCCTGACCGAAGCCGGAGATGCTGCCATAGACGATGCGCGGGTTGATTGCGGCGAGGCTGTCATAGTCGATGCCGAGCTTCTTCTTCACGTCGGGCCGGAAATTCTCGACCACGACGTCGGCTTTGGCGGCCAGGCGCTTGAAGACGGCGAGCCCGCGCTCATCCTTCAGGTTCAGCGTCATCGCCCGCTTGTTGCGGTGCAAATTCTGAAAGTCGGAACCCTGCCGGGGGCCGCCCGGCTGCTCGCCGCCGGCGTCCTCGGTCAGCGCGTCGATCTTGACGACGTTGGCGCCCCAGTCCGCGAGTTGCCGCACGCAGGTCGGCCCGGAGCGCACGCGGGTCAGGTCGAGCACGGTGAAGCGCGACAGGGCTTCCGAGGCATGCGGAAAAGACATCTTGAGAGGCTCCGGGACGGATTGCGGGGCCTACCATAGTGCCGAAAGACCTTGCGGCAACCCTCGTCCGATGCGCATGCCGCCTGCCGAAATGCCATGCCTGACACGGCTTTGCTGCGGTGCGTAGAAGGTTCAGCGCGACAGGCGCTTCAATTCTGCGCGCGCCTGCTCGGCCAAGGGATCATCTCCGTGGCGCGCAATGAAGAGCTCGAACGCTTCCCGCGTTCCCTTCCGGCGGGCGGCTTCGTATTCCTCTGCCACCGCGACGGCAGGATCGCGGGCGATTGGCATGGAGGGCGCGCGGCCTGCCTTGCCGCTCTCCTTCCTGCCGTCGTCCGCTTTGGCTCTCCCGACCATGGCAGGCTGTTCTCCGTTGGACAGATGATCCGATCCCGCGAACGTCGCGAGGACGCCGATCAGACCGGCTGACAATGCGCCTCGTTTCATAATATCGTCTCTGGGACATGACAGGGGACCGGAAGCCGTATCCCATCGGTGTCCGTATGACTACGGGATTTGACGCCTAACAAGGTCTTACGGACGGGAGCGGACGCCGCGGCCCAAATTAAACCAAACGTTCAACTCTCACGCTAGAATCATGCGCCTCCGCCGCTAATCTGGCGAGGCGGTGCTCTGGAGAGTCAATTGGCTACCGCTGTGAATGTCAGTGCCACCAACAACGCCGAGATCGACGGCCTGCTGTCGGGCGCCAAATGGTCAGGCACCATCACCTACAGTTTTCCCGACGCGCCGAGCGACTACGCCAATCCCTATAGCGGCGGCAGCGGCGAGCCGACCACGTCGGGCTTCGCGTCGGCGCCCATCCAGATCCAGGCGGCGATCAATTACGCGATCGGGCTGATCCTCAGCTACACCAACGCCGACATCCAGTACGCAGGCACGAACGGCGCCGACATCATGATCGCGCAGTCGCCGGCGGCCAATCCGACCGCCTACGCCTATTATCCCGGCAATTATGCGTCCGGCGGCGACATCTGGTTCGGCACCCAATACAATTTCTCGCTGGCCAAGCTCGGCAATTACTACTTCACCACCGCGCTGCACGAGCTCGGCCATGCCCTGGGCCTCAAGCACAGCCAGGAGGCCGGCGGGCCCGGCAACGTCGCGGTGCCGAGCGCGCATGACAGTAGCGAATACACCGTCATGAGCTATCGCAGCTATGTCGGCGCGTCGACCACGGGCGGCTACACCAACGAAGCCTATGGATATTCGCAGACCTACATGGCGAACGATATCCTCGCGCTCCAGACGATGTACGGCGCGGACTACACGACGCAGAGCAGCAACACCGTCTACACCTGGAATCCGACCACGGGGCAGCAGTTCATCGATGGTGCCGGTCAACTCGCGCCGGGAGGCGGCGTCGGCGGTTCGGCAAATCGCATCTACGAGACCGTCTGGGATGGCGGCGGCGTCGATACTTACGATCTGTCGAACTACACGACCAACCTGAGCATCAACCTCAATCCCGGCGCTTCCTCGGTGTTCTCCGCCGTGCAGTTGGCCTATCTCGGCAACGGCCATTATGCATCGGGCAACGTCTACAACGCCTATCTCTACAATGGCGACGCGCGCTCCTACATCGACAACGCCATCGGCGGCTCCGGTAATGACACGATCCTCGGCAACGCCATCGCCAACACGCTGAACGGCGGAGGCGGCAACGACACCATCACGGGCGGTGCGGGCAACGACGGCATAAATGGCGGCACCGGCACGGACACCGCGGTGTATTCGGGCAGCCGGGCCAACTATCTGATTTCGTACGACGTGGCGACGCAGATATTCACGATCGTCGATCAACGCTCCGGCATGCCCGACGGCACGGACACTGCCGTGGGTGTAGAGTATCTCCAATTCGCCGATGGTACCTTCGCAAGCTCCAGCTTGGTGACAACCACGATCGAGTCGCTCGGATCGACGCGTCTGGTTTTATCAGGCGGCAACTACCATCTCGAGAGCATCGCCACCGGGACCGGGCCCACCTTGAAATATGCGGGCTCTGCGGTGATCGCAGTGAACTGGGGCACCTGGTCGGTGATTGGCGCCGAGCAGGTATCGGGCGGCGGCTATGACGTGGTCTGGAAGGAAGGGGCCAGCGGGCAATATTCCGTGTGGAGCACGGACAGCAACGGCAACTTCCTGACCACGCTGGGTTCGGCCCCGCAAATGCTGGGAACCGATCCATCCCTGAAGACGCTGGAGCCGACGCTGCAGCAGGATCTGAACGGTGACGGTATGATCGGCTTCCCAGTTGCCGTCACGATCGAGGCGCTTGGATCGACGCGCGTCGTTTCATCCGGCGGCAACTACCATATCGAGAGCATCGCCGCCGGTACCGGGCCGACCTTGAAATATGCAGGCTCTGCGGTGATCACAGCGAACTGGGGCACCTGGTCGGTGATCGGCGCCGAGCAGGTGTCGGGCGGCGGCTATGACGTGGTCTGGAAGAACTCGGCGAATGCCCATTATTCCGTCTGGAGCACGGACGCGAACGGCAATTTCCTGACGACCCTTGCCGCGGCCCCGGAAGTGCTCGGGTCCGATCCATCTCTGAAAGCGCTGGAGCCGACGCTGCAGCAAGATCTGAACGGTGACGGCATGATCGGCGTCGCTGCTGCCGTCACCACCACGATTGAGGCGCTTGGATCGACACGTCTGGTTTTATCCGGCGGCAACTACCATCTCGAGAGCATCGCGTCGGGTACCGGGCCGAACTTGAAATACGCGGGCTCTGCGGTGATCGCAGCGAACTGGGGCGCCTGGTCGGTGATTGGTGCCGAGCAGGTGTCGGGCGGCGGCTACGACGTGGTCTGGAAGGATTCGGCAGGCGGGCAATACTCCGTGTGGAGCACGGACAGCAACGGCAACTTCCTGACCACGCTGGGTTCGGCTCCCCAAATGCTGGGAACCGATCCATCCCTGATGACGCTGGAGCCGACGCTGCAGCAAGATCTGAACGGTGACGGGACGATCGGCGTCGCTGCTGCCGCCAGCACCACGATCGAGGCGGTTGGATCGACGCGAGTCGTTTTATCGAGCGGCAACTACCATCTCGAGAGCATCGCGACGGGTACCGGGCCGACGTTGAAGTATGCAGGCTCTGCCGTGATCACGGCGAACTGGGGCACCTGGTCGGTGATCGGCGCCGAGAAAGTGTCCAGCGGTGGCTACGACGTGGTCTGGAAGAACTCGGCGAACGCCCATTATTCGGTCTGGAGCACGGATGCGAACGGCAACTTCCTGGCGACCCTTGCCGCGGCCCCGGAAGTGCTCGGGTCCGATCCGTCCCTGAAAGCGCTGGAGCCGATCCTGCAGCAGGATCTCAACGGCGACGGCACCGTGGGCGCTGCGCCGCTTGCGACGACATCCGGCGACGGCTTCGCCTTCGATTTCACCCAGAGCGGATCGCTGACTGCGCCGTCCGAGCTACCCGACTTTATTCCTGCACCAGCCGATCCGTGGACCGCGTTGGAGGAGACTCGGCTAGCGGACAGTCACGACACGGCTGCGATCGACATTCTGACCGACTTTCTCCAGACCGGTCACAATTTCAATGTCCTTCTGACCTGAAGGCGTGGTCAGGCGATTTCGAGCGAGTGCTTGAAGTAGGCGATCGTCTCCTTCAGCCCGTCCTCAAGCGCCACCTTTGGTTCCCAGTTCAACACCGCCTTCGCCTTGGTGAGGTCGGGCTGGCGCTGGCGCGGATCGTCCTGCGGCAGCGGCTTGAACTCCAGCTTGGAGCGCGAGCCGGTGAGCTTGATGACCTTCTCGGCGAGCTCGCGGATGGTGAACTCGGAATTGTTGCCGAGATTGATCGGTCCCGTGACGTCTTCCGCACTTACCATCAACCGCGTGATGGCCTCGACGAGGTCGTCGACATAGCAGAACGAGCGGGTCTGGCCGCCGTCGCCGAACACGGTGATCGGCTCGCCCTTGAGCGCCTGGACGATGAAGGACGACACCACGCGACCGTCATTTGGCTGCATGCGCGGGCCGTAAGTGTTGAAGATGCGCGCGACCTTGATCGGCAGGCCGTGCTGGCGCCAATAGTCGAAGAACAGCGTCTCGGCGCAGCGCTTGCCCTCGTCGTAGCAGGAGCGGATGCCGATCGGGTTGACGTTGCCCCAGTAATCCTCGGTCTGCGGATGGATCAGCGGATCGCCATAGACCTCGCTGGTGGAGGCCTGGAAGATGCGCGCCTTGAGCCGCTTGGCGAGCCCAAGCATATTGATGGCGCCGTGCACCGAGGTCTTGGTGGTCTGTACCGGATCGCGCTGGTAGTGGATCGGCGAGGCCGGGCAGGCCAGGTTGAAGATCGCGTCGACCTCGATGTAGAGCGGGAAGGTGACGTCGTGCCTGACCGCCTCGAACAGCGGATTTGCGATCAGATGGGCAATGTTGCGCCGGCTGCCGGTGAAATAGTTGTCCGCGGACACCACCTCGGCCCCGGTCTCGAGCAGTCGTTCGCAGAGGTGCGATCCGATGAACCCGGCTCCCCCGGTCACGAGGATGCGGCTGTTCCTGTAGTTTTCAAACGGCATGATCGGTTCCAGATGTTCGCAAAGGGAGCGGCTGAGTGGTATCGGCAACGGCCGGACTCGCCAATAGCCAAATGCCTTGGATTGAGGTATCTAAACACCCCTACTGTGCATGGGGTTGTTTTCGCGCTTTTTAGGCTGGGCCTAGCTAGAACTCCCGCCGCTTCAACCAGGCCCGCGCCCCCCAATGGCCGAAGCACCAGGCCGATCGGACCAGGGAGAGGTGCTCGACATTGCGGTAGATCTGCCAGACCCATTTGGCCGAGCGCACCGGGCGGCTGGAGACCGAGGAGCCCCTGACGCGGTAGCGCGCCAGATCCTCGTTGAGGCCGTAGGCGGTATGGCCGCGCTTGAGGATCGAGAGCCACAGGCAGAAATCGTCATAACCCTCGTTCTTCATCGCGATGGGGCCGGCGATCTCGCGGTCGACCATCGCGGTCAGCGTGGCGATCGCGGTGTTCTTCAGGAGCTGCCCATAGCTGAGCGAGGCCGGCACCTCGATCAGCCGTCCGGTAACCGTGTTGGTCTCGTTGATGCGGCGGAAGGCGGTGTAGCTCAGCGCGGCCTGCTTCGCCTTCGCGAAGGCGAGCTGCCGCTCCAGTTTCCCGGGCAGCCACAGATCGTCGCTGTCGAGGAAGGCGAGATAGCGGCCCTGCGCCCGGTCGATCGCGGCCTGGCGGGCCAGCGCCGGCCCGCCGTTCTTCGCCTGCCGGATCAGCTTGACGCGAGGATCGCGCTCGCCGATGTCCGCGATGATCTGCGGTGTCCTGTCGGTCGAGCAGTCGTCGGCGATCAGCAACTCCCAATCGGAGAAGCTCTGGCTCTGCACCGAGCGGATGGTCTCCTCGATCAGGCCTTCGACGTTCCAGGATGGGGTGATGATCGAGACGAGCGGCATGACGGGTCCGTTCAATTCGCGCGGGCAGCGGGCTCAGTGATCGCGGCGCATAACGAGGCCGCAAACGTGTCGAGCAGTTTGGGATCGCTGATATAGAGTTCGCCCGGATAAGACCTGCGCCAGGCCGATTCGAAATAAGGCGCGCCCTTGGCTGGATCGAATGGCCCGGTGGAGAGCGCCTCGCGCAGCCGAGCGGGCACGTCCGCCAGCCGGTCGACCGCGTAGACCAGCGGGCAGGAACGGTAGAACGCATCGCCCATCACCACGACCGGCTTGCCGAGCAGCAAGGCCTCGGCGCCCGACTTGCTGTTGACGGAGATGACCGCATCGGCGCGGTTGAGCACAGTGTAATTGTTGGTTTGCGGCGGCAGCAGCACGAAATTGTCGAAGCGGCGCGCCAGCTCGAACAGGCGATCGGCCGAGATCGCGCCGATCTGGGCGGGGTGTTCCTTCACCACCAGCACGTGCGAGTCCGGGATCGTCCGCAGCAGGAAGTCGACCGTTGCGACCTGGTCGAGGTAGTCGGGCGAGCGCAGCGTCAGCGCCATGTCGGCGGGAACGTGGAATGGATAATAGACGAAGGGCGCCCCGGGGATCGGCTTGTAGAGCTTGCGCAGCCGCGTCGCATTGAGCGCCATCGCCGCGTGCACGCGGGCGTGACGCAGATTGTGTCCGAACTCCTGATGCTTTCCGAGCGCGAACTGGTCCCACAGCTTTTCGGTGAGGCGGCGGGCGTTGCGCAGGTTCACGACCTTCTTGAAAGCCGCCGAATAATGATGCTGGTCCTTTTTGGGGATGACGATCGCCCGCTGCTTCAGCGTGTCGTCGAGATAGGCGCGTACCTCTGCCGACACCGTATCCGCTGGTGTCGGCATCACGTCGGGCGCGGCGAGACTGTCGGGCGTGAAATACATCCGGCCACGGAAGAACGAGGGCTCGATGAACCAGTTGCGGATGTTGCGACGCCTGGCGGCGTAGAAGCTCGCGATGACGGAGAGGAAGCCGCCGAGCTCCTGAACCAGCTCGACGCGTTTGCCCTCAGCCCCCAGACGGTCGAGCAACGCCTCCATCGCGTTGGCATAGATCATGAACCGCCGGCGCAGCGCCGCGGTGTCGCGGATGCCGAACGTGAACCGCTCATGGCTGAACAGGAAATTGGTCCCGTCGAGCCCGTAGGCGGCGATGCGGGCGTCGAACGCGCCGCGGTCGTCGGGGGAGGGACCGGTCCTGAGGCCGTCGCGGTACATGTTGGTAACCGGCACGCCTTCGGCCGCCGACATTTCGGCGCTGCGATCGTCGAAGGCGAGCAGCTCGACATCGTTGCCTGCCGCACGCAGCCGCTGCGCGACCGGAATCCAGAACCGGGTCTGGTATTCGGCAAGCGTGGTGATGAGAATGGTCTTTGAGGGTGTGGCCATGAGTCTATCGGGTGGGGTCGATGGCAATGCTCGCGAGCGGCAAGCCTGTCGTCGCGCAGTGTGCGCGTCTTGTGGCGAATTGCGCCGGGCTCGCGCGGTCATGAGCTGCGATACGCTGCAGCAGGGTCCTGACGACGACCGGCTCGATGCGCTTGTCGCGCCGGGCCGGATTGAACCGGCTGCGCAGCCGTTCCGTCACGGCCGATCCGAGCGCGGCGCTGGCAGCGCCCTTGACGATCTGGCCGACACTCGGCTTGTCGCGCGTGCCCTTCACGGTCGCCAGCAACGACACGTAAGGCCGGCGCGCACCCGTAGCGCGTGTCAGGACATCAGCGACCCGTTCTGCGGCTTGCCCGTCGTTGAGATGGAAGAAGGCCTCGATGTCGGCGGCATGAACGCGGGCGAAATCGAAGCTCTCGGTCTCGCGCTCGATCTGGTCGATCGCGCCAAGCAGCTCTTCGAACGAGGCGACCGGCCGGCTCACGCGCGCGGGCAGCGCGGCGTGGCCGGCGGTAGTCGGTGTGTTCAGATATTCGAGCTGGAGCGGAAGCTTTCCGAGCAGGACCGATTCGACGGCCGTGCCGCAGTTGAGATGAACGACCGCGGCGGCATTGCGGATGCGGTCGAGTACGCTGCCGGTGCCGTCGATCAGGACGTTGGCGTGGCGCGCCAGCGCGTTGCGATAGATCTCCTCGCTCTCGAAGGGATGCGGACGCACCAGAATGGTGCGGTCGGGCCGCGCTGCGGCAAGTCGGTCGATCTCGGCGAGGTAGTTGGCGAAGACCTGCTTCAGGTCCGCGATGAAGCGATCGACATAGCCGCCATCCCAACCGGCCCGCACCATCGCTTCGCGCTCGCCGCCCGGTTTGCCGGTGAAGCGTGAATTGACCAGCGGGAAGTTGGCGTTGACGAGCAGGTAGTCGCGCGGTTCGCCATCGAGCAGCGCGCGCCAGCGCGGCGCAGCAAAGTCGAAGCGCGGGCATCCGGTGAGGTGAAGCTGCTCCGGCTTCATGGTTCCGGCCGCGAGGAAGGCCTCGTGCAGCCGACTGCCCCAGAAGAAATAACCCGCCAGGATGTCGGCGTAGCCGCTGCCCTTGACGTGCGCGGCCATTGCCGGCGGCGAGTTGCCGCCCTTCTCGGCGAGCACGCCGCCTTCGGTGTCGAGGACGTAGAGCGCGAGCCCGTCCCTCGCAAAGCTCCGCATGAGATCGAGGTTGACGGGACGCGCGTAGTTGACGACCAGCGCGTCGAGCCCGAGCCGAGGAACGTCGACGGCCTGCTCGTACATCGGCACCAGCACGACGGAGACGCCGCGCCGCGCAAGCTGATAACCGAGCATGACCGCGCCTGGCAGGTCACGCTTGGGGTGATCGACAACCAGGCCTATACGCACCGTTCACGTCTCCTCGTATCGGCCAAGGCGCTCATCGATCTCCCGAACATACTCGTGCAAATAGCAGGCTAGGTCGACGCCCAGCCGAGGCGCTGGCCGAGTTCCGCAAAGATTGCCCGCTGGCGGTCTTCCAGAACCAGAAAAAATTGTGCGGTCCAGCTCACTACGCAGAACGAGGCGATCGCAAGCCCAAGCCCCCAGAAGCCGTCGATTGCAAGGTACTCTGCAAGCTTGAGGAGCAGCAGGCCCAAGACCACGAGAATGGCGGCCTGCACGAGAAGTGCTCTAAGGAGGCGGTGGGAGTCAAGCTGCAACGCGCGGCTCACGGTGCCGACCTGCAACGGTAGAATTACGGCGTTGGCAACCACTTGGCCAAGAATCAGCGCTCGCTCGTCGAACAGGTGCAATGTCGCAACCGCCACCGCGGCCCACACTGCCAATTGATAGATCATGAGCCGGTTCAGGCGCGACTGCACGTCTGTGCGGGTCAGGAACATGACGTTGCCGAAGGCGAGGTATTGAGCGCAGATCGGCACCACGAAGCCGAGGCCCATCCAGAAAGCGTAGGGGGCCATCTGTGGTCCGATCCATAACTGCATGATCTCGCGCGACAGCACGGCGGCCGCCATCAGCGGCGGTACCGTGAACATCGGCAGGATGATCAGGCCGAATTCGCCAAGGCGCTGGAACGTGGCAGCGTTGCCGCGTTCGTCGAGGCGGCTTGCCACCGGCAGCAGGGCCGACGTCAGGAGGCCAACGACGACCTTGGACACACGAGGCAGCCTGACCAGGGTGTCGTATATCCCCACGCCCTTGGGCCCGAACAAGAGGCCGACCAGGAAGGGTTGAATCGGGAGTGCCAAGCCGCCCGTCAGCTTTCCCTGCGCGAACAGCGCGCAGCGGTAGAACAGCTCGCGCCGGATCGGCGCGTCCCACATGGCGAGTTTGACCTTGCGCACGACGGCGACGAAGGCTGCGGCGAACGCCAAGCATGCACGCATCAAAGTGCTGGCGAGATAGATGTAGGCCACCACCTCGAAAGAGGCCGCGGTGTTGGCGGCCCAGATCGTGCAAGCCACATAGGCGATCGTGGAGCTCACCTCCGCCAGCCGCAGGACATTGTAGCGTTCAAAGCCTTTGACGATGCCTTCCCAGACCAGTGCCGGGATCAGCACCACGTTGGCAAGCGCAGTGTAGCGCAAAATTTGCGCAAACCTGTCGGCGTGAGCGGCATCGACGCGGAGTGCGATGGTCAGGTAAGGCGCGCTGATCCAGATCGTGACCGCGAGCAGTCCTGCAAGGCCCAGGGCCATCACAGTAAGAAGTGCGAGCTGCTGGCCCGCGATGCGCCAATTGCGATGCTCCCGCGCCCGCGCGACCGCTTGCGTTGTAACCTCGGAGAGGCCGAGATCGAGCAGTCCCATCATCCCGCTTGGCAGCAGGATGCGGGCCAGCACGATGAGGCCGAACTCGGTCACGCCCCAGGTGCGGATGATGACGGGTATAACGACGAGCCCGAGCACAGCCGCAATTCCGAAGGCCGCACTGGATATCAGCGTGTTGCGGATCAGCTGTTTGAGCATGCTCCGCCGCTCACCACGCGCTCAGGCCGCCATCGACCGCGATGTTCTGGCCGGTGACGTAGGATGCCGCGTCCGACACCAGGAACAGCATCGTTCCCACCATTTCGTCCGCGCGAGCCATGCGGCCCAGTGGGATACGGGCACCATAGCGCGCCTTGAAGGTCTCGTTTTGCCCGCTCTCCACCCCGCCGGGGGTGAGGGTATTGACGCGAACGCCCCTGCTCGCCCAGTAGGTCGCCAGGTGCTTCGTGAGGCCGATGACACCGGCCTTCGAGGCGGTGTAGACCGCCGGCGTGTTGATAGCGCGGCCGAGATATTCGGAGCCTTCGTAGATGCGCTGATCGGGGGCCATCAGTCCGTAGATCGAGGCGGTCTGCACGATGGCGCCGTAGCCGCGTTCGGCCATCCGGCCGCCGAACACCTGCGCGACGTTGAACATGCCGTCGAGATTGACAGCCATGATCTCGCGCCAGGTCTCCTGCGAGAATTTCTCGACGGGCGCGAAGAAGGCGTCGACGTCGCGGGTCTTGCTGGCCGCGTTGTTGAGCAGGATCGAGACCGGTCCGAGGTCGGCCTCGATCGCGTCGGCTGTGTTGCGCACCGCTTCAGGGCTGGTGATGTCGCAGCCGTAGCCTCTGGCGCGGACGGCATGGCGGGAGGCGATTTCGGCCGCCGCGGCATCGGTTGCGGCCTGATCCAGATCGACGATCGCGACGTTGGCGCCGAACTCGGCAAGGCCCTCGGCAAAGCGACGACCGAGAATGCCGCACCCGCCGGTAACGACGGCAGTGCGGCCGGTCAGATCGAACAGAGCCTTGAAGCTCGTGGTCATCGCTTGCGCCTCCTCAGGCCGCCAGTCGTTGGCGGAGCAACAGTTCCACCAACGCAAAATCGAGATCGGAATCGATGTCGATCGAACGCTCTTCCGGCATTTCGAGCAGATGCGTGTCCGGGTAGAATACCGCAGGCCGCTCCAGGAATGGCGCGACGCGCCAGACATAGATCGACGCGTTCATGTCGAAGCAGCGCGGAGCATCCTGCCGGCGCGTGATCGGAGGATCGGCAGATTTGGACAGGCCGACGCTGCCATCGGCGCGCTGCTCGACAAGGTTGAAATAGGGCGACCGTCGCGCCGGCGCCCCGGTAATGACATTGCGCGCGCCGCTCTCGCGCAGCAGTGCCACCGCACCGGTGATGTCGGAGGCAAGCCTGAGCGGGGAGGTGACGTCGAGATCGACGAAGATCTCGGGCGTAGTGCCTATTTGCGCGATGGCCTGCTCGAGACAATGGCGGATCGCCGGCAGTTTTGGCGCGGTATCGGTCGCCATCTCGTCGGGGCGTCTGACCGCGATGTCGGCGCCGGCCTTCAGCGCGGCCTCGAGCAGGGCGTCCGAGTCGCTGCTGAAGGCGATCGCATCGAACAGGCCGGTCTCTCGCGCCTGCGCGATGCTCCACGCGAGCATCGGCCTGCCCAGGAGATCGCGCGCGTTCTTGCCGACCACCCCTTTCGAGCCGCCTCGCGCGCAGATGGTGCAGACGAGACTCATGGCGATATCCAGCTCTTGGTGCGCAGCGCGCGCTCGCTGGCGTCGATCAGATGCACGACGCCGAGGGCCTCGGGCAACGAGCAGACCGGGCTCGCACCGCGCATCGCCGCGACATGCATGTCGCGATAGCTCTGGTCGCGCTCGCTGGGAATCTGCCTTGCCTTGCCGTTGACCGTGAGACGGCTGCCGACGAGATCGGCCTCGATGGTATCGTCGTCGACATTGACGCGAATGCGGCGGATGCCCTGGCGATCGAGATAGTCCATGTGGACGTGCACCGATGGCGCCAGCTGCATATCGAGCAGCAGGTCGAGATGGTCGTCGACGTCGATGTCGCGTGCGCCGGAGGAGCCGCCGAGCGCTGCGACGCGATGCCATGGCCCGAACAGCCACAGAAGATAGTCCAGTTCGTGGCTGAGATCCCGCAGCACGCCGCCTCCGGCATCGGCCGTGGCGGATGCAGTTGCACGGTGATCGCGGCCCGGCCGCCAGTCCCTGATGTCCTGGCCGACATAGGCGTCGACCGTGATCACGTCGTGCCCGCTCAGTCTTTCCGCCAGCGCCGTCATCACGGGGTGAAAGCGCAGATTGTATCCGACGCTGACACGGGCGAAGGGATATTTCGGGGCCGGGGCCGGTGTTGCGAATAGTGGCTTTTCGACGAGGACTCTGCCATGGAACCCGGTCTGCGCGAGCTCTTGCAGATTGTCCGCATGACGCGCAGTCTCGGTCGCGATCACCACGTAGTCCGGATGCGCCGCCGCGACGGCCTGCGCGATCGACCCGTAGTCGCCGCCTTCGCGCCGGCTGACAGTCGTGACCCGAAGTCCGAGCTCGCGCAGGACCCGCGCATGCCTTGCGCCAATCGAGCCAAGACCAACCACGACGGCGGTTGTTGAGGTCACGGGAAGACCTCGTGAAACTCTGCATGCGCCTGCTCGAAATCCTCCAGGCGGCCGATGTCGAGCCAGTATTCACGAATGGGATAGACGGCGACGCGTCCCTTATCGGCGATCACCCGCTCCAGCACGGTCGGCATATCGATGCTGACGCCGGGGGCGACATGGCGGAAGACCGAGCTTCCAATCACGTAAATGCCGGCACTGACGAACCAGCTCTCGGTCGGCTTCTCGCGAATGGTCTGGAGAAAGCCCTCCGACGTGGAAACCACGCCATAGGGGACGTGCACCTTGTGCTCGCGAACGGCCATCGTCGCTTCCGCCGGCGTCCCGTTGTGGAAGTCGAGAAGCGCTCCATAGTTGATCGTGGTGAGGATGTCGCCGTTGGTGACGATCATCGGCAGATCCGGCGGGGTCGAAAAGAGCCCGAGAGCGCCGGCGGTGCCCAGGCGTTCGGTCTCGTGCACGTACTGGATGTTGGCACCGAAGGCCGCGCCATCGGCAAAGTAGTCTTTGATCGTCTGGGCCTTGTAGTTGACCGAAATGAAGATGTTGCCAAACCCCTGCTGCACCACGTTGCGGACGATCGTCTCCAGCAGTGGTCGGCCGCCGACATTGAGCATCGGCTTCGGCACGTCGCGCGTCAGCGCACCCAGGCGCTCGCCGAGGCCGCCGGCCATGATCAGCACAGGATTAGGATAGTGACGAGGTTCGAGCAGCTCATCGAGCGTCTCGACCACGACCAGATGGCCGCCCTCGTCCACAAGCGGGAGCTGCTTGATCGACCTCTGTCGCATCAGCTGCAGGCGATCCTCGCGCGGCAAGGTCGCAGGGGCAGACACCGGCGTCCGGTTCATGATGTCGGTCGCAAGTCCGGTGAGAGGGATGCCGCGCAGCAGCCCGCGCCTCACATCGCCGTCGGTGACCACGCCCAGCAGGCGATTGTGGTCGTCGAGCACCAGAGCAACCTGGATGCTTCCGCTCTCGATCGCGGCGATGGCCTCGCCCACGGTCGCCTGGGTACCGACGACGGCTTTGCGCCAGGATTTCATGGCAATTTGCCTCGTATACGCCAGATATTGGGGGCGGACCACGGCTGAGCCTGCTATATCGCGGCTGCGAGAGGCGGCGTCAACCCCGCCAGGGGCCCGGGCGTTGACCTTGTTAATACCCGTGTTTTCCGGCCGGGCCCCGTCGGTTTGAAGTACCGCAGCCCCGTCGCTAAGATTGGTCTGTGCAGGGGAAACGCGATGGACGATCTCATCATCATCGGTGGCGGCGAGCATGCCTTCATGGTCTATGAGGCCGCTCTCCTGTCGGGCCAGTTCAACGTCGTCGGTTTCCTCGATCGCCAGCCGGGTACCCTGGGCAATGCGCGCTACCTCGGAACCGATGACGTTGCGCCCAACTATCCGGATGCCGCCTTCGTGGTCGGGATCGGAACGATGCAGGCGGGGCCCGCGCGCCGGCAATTGATCGGCCGGCTGCAGCTCAAGCGCTGGGCGACGGTGATCCATCCGCGCGCGTTCGTCTCGCCTTCGGCAACGATCGGCGCGGGCAGCGTCATCATGCCGGGTGCGATCGTCAATGCACGCAGCATGATCGGCCATCACTGCATCATCAATTCCGGCGCGGTCGTCGAGCACGATGTGCGAGTGGGGCACTGCACGCATCTGTCCCCCGGAACCGTGGTTGGCGGCGGTGCAGAGATCGGCGACAACTCCTTTGTGGGGCTCGGCAGCCGGGTCCGCGATCACATTTCCATTGGCAATGATGCGCTGGTGGCGATGGGTTCCGTCGTTACGGCTTCATGGCCGCCCGGGTCCGTGCTGCGCGGGGTTCCTGCCAAGCCTCGTCGTTAAACCGGGTCGTCCGGGTCAAGCGCCTGCGGCGCCGCCGTTCCGATCAAGGACCAATAATCGATCGGCGGCCGCCCGGTGCCAGGCCGCTTGGCCGTGATGTCGGCCGGTCCGATGATCTCGCCGGCCCTCAGCGCGCGCGCCGCCACGATGCTTTTGCGCGCCACCGGGACGTTCCTGATTTCGGATTCCTTCGGCGTCTTCACGCCGTCGCCGAGCGCGGTCTCGACATTGCGAATGGCGCCGACCATGCGCTTGAAATCGTCCGGCTCGAGTGAAGCTGCGTGGTCGGGGCCGAGCGCATTGCGATCCAGCGTCAGGTGCTTTTCGACGATGCTCGCGCCGAGCGCGACCGCGGCGACCGAAATCTCGAACCCATCGGTGTGATCGGAATAACCGACCGGAAGCTGGAATGCAGATCGCATCGTCGCCATCGCGGCGAGGTTCACATCGGCGATGGGGCAGGGATATTCGGTCGTGCAGTGAAGCAGGCTGACGTGCCGCGCCACCGCGGCGCGTGCCGCCGGATCGCGCCATGCTGCGCGGAACGAGGCGACGCCTGCGGGATCGTTGCGTTGCGCATAGCCATGGGCCAATACACCCAGCGCTTCCTCAACCTCGCCGAGTGTTGCCATGCCGGTCGATAGGATCAGCATGGCGCCGCCTCTCGCCGCTGCATGGAGCAGCGGCGCATTGGTGAGGTCGCCCGAACCAATCTTGAGGCGCGACAATCTCAGAGACAAAAGGAAGTCGAGCGAAGCATTATCGAACGGCGTCGACAGAAACTCGATGCCGCGCTCCTTGGCGCGCGCGATCAGCGTCTCATGCGCAGCCTGCGGCAGTTCGAGACGTTCCAGCATGGCCAGCTGGCTCTCGCCGGCATCGGTGGTGCGCTGCTGATAGTCGGCCTTCTTCGCCGCGCCGCCCGCCAATGCCTTTGCATTGAAGGTCTGGAACTTGACGATGTCGGCTCCGGCATCGGCTGCCGCATCGACCAAAGCCAGCGCCTTTTCCAGGCTGCCGTCGTGATTGACCCCGGCTTCCGCGATGATCAGCGTGTGCGTCGTCATGGCCGCGCTCCGCTTGCGGGAAGTTCGTAAAAGCCCTTGGCCAGAAGCCGCCTGAAATCGGGGATGGCGGCGATAATGTCGGCAAATCGCCGGCTGGATTCGCCGTCGCCGTAGGGGTTGACGGTGGCTTCGCGGCCACGCTGGAGTCCTGCCGAGATCGCGGCGGCAATTGCGCCACGTTCGGGCGCTGCATGAAACACCGAGGCCGCGCGCTCACGCCCCTTCTGACGGTCGCCGATATCCACCGTGGGAACGCCGAAGGAGGGTGCTTCGAGCACACCGCTCGAGGAGTTGCCGATCACCAGGTCTACTTGGCTCATCAGGCTGAGGTAACGGAGCTGCCCGAGCGAGGCGACCGCGATCGTGTTTGGCCGGCGCGCCGCGAAGGCCTTGGTCCGATCGTTCAGCGCGCGCCCTTCGGCATCGGCATTGGCGAGCGTGAAGACAAGACGGAAGGCGGGATCGAGTGTCGACAGGGCTGCAAACAACTCATCCAACTCGGCCACCGACCGCCCGGCTTCGACCGTGACGGGGTGAAACGTGATGAGTGCATTGCGTTCGCCGAGCGGCATCCCGATCGCGTCGCCTATGTCGTCGCGGTTCATCAGACCGAGATGCTTGATGGCGTCGATGCCGACCGAGCCGATGGTATGGATGCGGGACGGGTGCTCGCCAAGCTGCATCAATCGCCGCGTCGAGCCTTGATTGCTGGTGAAATGCAGATGCGCCATCTTGCTGATCGCGTGGCGCGTGGATTCGTCGACAGCGCCTTCGGTGACGTCTCCGCCGAACAGATGCGCCATCGGCAGTCGCATGAACATCGCGGCCTGCGCGGCCGCGAACATCTCAAAGCGGTCGCCGAGCACGACCACGAGATCCGGCTGTAACCGCGTGAAGGCGTCGGCAAAACCGATCACGCCGAGTCCGACCGATTTGGCGACTCCGGCGCCGGTATCGCTGCTCAGCAGCGTCTCGATGCGCTCGTCAACCTCGAAACCTTCCTCGCGGATGGAGTTGAAGGTGTAGCCGAACTCTGGCGCGAGATGCATGCCGGTGGCGATGAGCTGAAACGTCAGGCCTGGCGTCTGACGGATTGCGCGCATCGGCCAGACCAGCAGGCCGAAATCGGCCCGGCTGCCGGTGACGAAGCAGATTTTTCGTGCGCGACTAGTCATCGCGGGGCCTGATGCTGGCGCTGCTGGGCAGGTTGATCAGCCGGCGTTCTATGGATTCCGCGGTGGAAAGATCGCCGCGCGGGCCTTGCGCGAACATCGGCAGCCTGTGCATCAACGTCCAGGCCGGGCGCGCGCCGAAGCCGGCCTCGTTCAGTGCCGTGAGCACGTCGTCGCGCCGCTCGGCATGCGCTTCGTCGAGCAGGACCGCGTTCAGCCAGTAGTTGCTCGTAGTGTCCTTCGGCTCCCGCGAGAAGCGTACCCCCGGGACATGCGCGAACGCACGTTCATAGGTGGCCGCCAGCCGGCGCTTGCTCGCCAGGAAGCCGTCGAGCTGCTCGAGCTGGGCGCAACCGAGCGCGGCGTTCAGGTTGGGCAGGCGGTAGTTGAAGCCGATCTCGTCGTGCACGAAGGCCCATTTGTGCGGCAGCTTCGCGGTCGTGGTGAGATGCTTGGCGCGGCGCCCCAGCTCCTCGTCATTGGTGAGGATGGCGCCGCCGCCGCCGGTGGTGACGATCTTGTTGCCGTTGAAGCTCAGCGCCGCGAGCCGCGCCTGCGATCCGACGGCGTGACCCTTGTAGGTCGAGCCGAGCGATTCCGCGGCATCCTCCACCAGCGCGATGCCCCAGTCGTGTGCGATCGCTGCGATCTCGTCGAGTGCGACGGGATGCCCGAACGTGTGCATCGGCGAGATCGCCGCGATGCGGCGTCCGGTCTCGCGATTGATCGTGCCTCTTGCGGTCCGCTCCGCAACCGCCCCGAGGCGCACCGCGAGTGCGCCGGGATCCATGCCGAGCGTGGCAAGCGAGCTGTCGACGAAATGCGGCGTTGCTCCGCAATAGGCGATCGCGTTCGTCGTCGCGATGAAGGTCAGCGCTGGGGAGATGACCTCGTCGCCGGGCTCGACGCCGGCGAGCCTGAAGCAGGCATGCAACGCGGCCGTACCATTGACGACGGCGACCGCGCGTTTGGCGCCGGTGACCTCCTCCAGCATGCGCTCGAACCGATCGACAAAGGGACCGACCGAGGAAACGAAGGTGCTCTTGATGCACTCTTCGAGGTAGGCGATCTCGTTTCCGGCGAACACCGGTTCGTGCAGGCCGAGCACGCCGTTCGGCGTTCCCACCGCGTGCCGCACGGCGTCGACGATCGTCTCCGGCTTGAAGTCTGAGCCGGTCACGACATTGCCTACCATCACCTCAGACATTGTAGACGTCAGCCTTGTAGCGGTTGAGGTTTGCGGGATTGGTGAACCAGTTGACGGTCTTGACCATGCCGCGACGCATGCCCTCGACACCGCCGAATTCAGGGCTCCAACCGAGCTGCTGGCGTGCCTTGGAATTGTCGGCCCAGAGCCGCTCGACCTCGCTGTTGGCGGGACGGAGGCGCGCCTCGTCGGTCTCGATTTCGATCGTGGTCCCCATGACATCGGCGATCATCTCGACGGTCGCGCCGACCGAGATCTCGAAGCCGCTGCCGAGATTGATGGTCTGGCCGACGCATTGCTCGGCCGGCGCGGTAAGTCCCGCGATGAGGCCGCGCGCGGTATCGGTGACGAAGGAGAAGTCCCGCGTCGGACTGACGGCGCCGAGACGGATCTTGCGCTTGCCGGTCGCGATCTGGCTGATGATGGTCGGAATCACCGCGCGCGCCGACTGCCGGGGGCCGAAGGTGTTGAACGGGCGGATCACGACGACCGGCATGTCGAACGAGGCGTGGAACGACAGCGCCATCTGGTCGGATGCGATCTTCGAGGCCGAGTAGGGTGACTGGCCAACCAGCGGATGGTTCTCCTTGATCGGGACGATCTGCGCCGTGCCGTAGACCTCGCTGGTCGAGGTCTGCACGAATCGCCGCACGCCCGCCATGCGCGCCGCCTGGAGCACGTTCACTGTGCCCTTCACATTGGTGTCGACATAGGAGTCGGGCGCGACGTAGGAGAAGGGAATCGCGATCAGTGCAGCCAGGTGCAGCACGTCGGTGCAGCCACTGGCGGTTGCGATCATGAAGTGCGGATCGCGGATGTCGCCGGCGACCACCTCCACGGACTTCATGATGTCGGCGGGAACCGTGTCCAACCAGCCCCAGGAATTGAAGGAGTTGTAGTAGACGATCGCCTTGACGCGTGCCCCGGCCTTCACCAGCTCCTCGACGACATGCGAACCGATGAAGCCGTCGCTGCCGGTAACGAGGACGCGGGCGTCCCTTAGATCTGCCATGCCGGACCCCAGAAGGCGATTAAGCCTGTGTTCGCAACAAGATGGCGCTATAGCACACTGGCGGTTGCGCGCAACAGAGCAGCGCCAGAAAGCTGCCAAATGCCCGGGGATGCAGCAGTTTTCGTGACGCGCGCCTAGGCCTAGCCGGCCGGGATGAGGCGCTGTCTCACGAAGGTCTCCAGGTTGCCGCCCTCGAACAAGTGGCCCGCGAGGCCGGCCGCACGAGCGGCTTCGATGTCGCTCTGCTTGTCGCCGATCACCATGCTGCGCGTCATGTCGACCGGAAAGCGCTGTGCGAGATCGGTGATCATGCCCGGCGCCGGCTTGCGCCGGTCGCTCGTGCGGCAATAGCGCGCGACGGTTCCTTCGGGGTGATCGGGGCAATATTCGAATGCATCGACATGCGCACCGATCAGCGCCATCTGGTCCGCCATCCAGCGGTGCAGCGCGACCACGTGATGCTCCTCGTAATAGCCGCGTGCGACCCCGGACTGATTGGTGATGACGAAGGCAAAATAGCCGGCGTCGTTGACGGCCTTCACGGCCTCGCGTGCGCCCTCGATCCATTCGAGCCTGTGCGTCTCGAAAGTGTATCCCGAATCATGGTTGAGCACGCCGTCGCGATCGAAAAACACGGCCGGCCGTCGCAGCTTGTCCCGCAATTCGCGGTCGGCGCGCGCAAAGTCGTCGGGAATGCCGATGTCGATGAAGTAACCGCGATAGGCCGTGCCGCGCAGCGCGCCGGACTTGGTCAGGCCAGGAAAAACGTCCTGCTCGAGCGAGGCGGGAAGCGTTGTGATGTCGGCAAGAACGGACTTGTCGATGACGTAGATGCCGGCATTGACCGGTCCGGTGGCACCCACACCCGGGGCGATGAAGTCACGCACCACGTCACCGTCGAGGACGACGCGTCCATAGCGGTCCCCGACGACGGCGTCGCGCAGTGCCATGTGAACGCGTCCCCCTTGGGCGCGCATGATCAGGTCGAGCAGGTTGAAATCGAACAGGGAGTCGCCGTTGAGCAACAGGAACCGGTCATGCAGAAGGTCGCGCGCATGCACGAGCGCACCGCCGGTGCCGAGCGGCTCGGGCTCGCGCGACACGATGATTCGCGTCGATCCCCTGGCGGCCGCGGCGTAGTGCGTCTCGACGATCTCCGCCTTGTGGCCCGCAAGCAGAAGAATTTCATCGAACACGCCGTAACGTACCAGTTCGTCGAGCAGCGTGTCGAGAAACGGCCTGCCGCCAACATCGAGCATCGGCTTCGGCACGGTTTTGGTGCGTTCGCCGAGGCGGGTGCCGAGTCCCCCGACGAGGACGACAGCCTGTCTCAGCACGTCGGCTCTCCCAATCGGCACCTCAGTCGAAGGTGAGCAGCAAATGTCTGTCTCAAGGTTCTTGCTCTCGTTGGATCGAGCCGTAGTGGCCGGATCGTCTCCCAACGTCGGTCGATCCTCGACAAACGCTTGGCGAACGCGACACTGAGTGAAAAGCCCCCGCACCAACGCCCGTCAATGGCAAGCTGCCCGCTGCGACAGGAACTGTTGCGGGCTCTGTTTACGCTTAGCGGCGCCCGGAGGCAACGAGCAAGGGAGGAGTCGTGGATTCTCTTGTCGAACGAACCGGTCGGGGCGGAGGCGGGCGATCATACGAGGGTCGCTCATCGAGATCCCTTGGCCATGGGCCGATTGATCAACCAGAGATAGCTCAGTATGATAATGACCGGGTTCCCCTTCCGTGTTGTGGGGGTTGCCGGGGACAAGAGTCACATGCCGATGGCCGAGCGTACGCCGCGAGCTCCAGCGTTTCTGCAGCTCGCGAGATGGTTCCATGTTGCTGTCCGAGCAGCGCGGAAACATTGGGTCCTTTCGCTCATGATCGGGGCGATCCTGTTGGCTGCTCTTGGCTCCCTTGCCGTCGGCCGGAAGGTGGAATCCTGGACCGCGACCTCGACGATCGCGATTGGTACAATGCCCACCCTTCAAAGTATTCTCGGGCTCGCTGGGGCAGGAGTTGAACCCGTGGAGAGTGCCCGTGATCTGGTGACGCGAATCGGAGCGGTCCAATTTCAGAGCACTGTTCTGGCCGATGCTCGCAAGGCGCTTCCCGACTCGCGTGGGGCATTCGGCGGAGCCTCATTGCGCGGGATCGTTGTTGGCGATTCGTCGATCCGCCTGGAGGCGAGCGCCGCCTCGAAGGAGGAGGCGGCGACCCTGCTTCAACAGGCTGTTCTCGCGATCCAGGCCGCACACCAGAGAATATTCGAGCCGAGGATGGAGTTGTTGCATTCGGTGCGCGCGCGCCTGCAAGATGCGAGAGTGCTGCTCAACGATGCATTGAGAAAGAGCAGTATGGACTTGGCGCCGGCTCGGCCGGACGGGGGTTCCATCGGGGCTGCTTTCGTGGAGAGTCCAGGGGCTTCGGTCGACAGGATGCTCAATGTTGATACGCGCATTGCTCTGCTAGCTTATATCGAACGCACCGTGAAGATGACGGGGCCGCAAGATGGCTTGTCTCCCGCGACGGAAGGGCCGAGGGAAGTCAATCTCGTGCAAAGAGCCATCCTGGCGGGCTTGGGTATTCTGCTTTTCATCGGTCTTTTGACCTTCTTTCTGAGGCGGCCGGCGCGTCTGGGTTAGGACTTCGGCAATGACCATTCTGGCTGGAGCCTCCATACTCCTCTTCGTCGTCTGGCTGGGGCTGTTCAGGTCGGCGATCCTCGTTTGTCTTGCCTTCCTTTTGTTTACCTTCGCATGGCGGACGATCTCGTCGCTCTATATCGATCTCATGGGGCCCGTGTTCTCGTCCCAGCTTCAGATGTTCATTGGACCCGGCGTCATGACGGTGTTCCAGTCGATTGCGTATTTTCTGACGCTTCTTCCCTTCCTCTGGGTCTTCAATTCGAGGGCGCTCGATGAATGGGCGCGGGCGGCTCCAACTCCCGGGCTGCCTGCGTCCCAATCTCAACTGACCCTTTCGGACGTCACGTTCTACGCGTCCGTCCTCTTCTTGATCCTGCTTTTCGGTGCCCTGATTCAGGGAGGTGTCATTCCGTTGTTTGCCAAGATCGAGCGTTGGACCTTCAACGAGCAGGCCAGCTTCCTCCATCGCTTGGTGGTCGAGCGAGGGGACATGCTCTGCTTCTGGTGGGGGACCATGTTTGTGGCCGAGCGATTGCGACGCCAGCGATACGATTATCGCTTCGTGGGTTTGCTGGCCGTCCTCACCTTCTACATGTTTCTCGCAGGCGGCCGCTTCTCGCCGTTCTACCGATATTGTGCGTTCTTTGTCATACCGTTTTCCGCGGTGCTGATCGTTCAGGCGCGAGATCTCGGGAGCGCAAGTTTGTTCAGCTTGCTGCCCCGGATTAGCGACCGCCGTATCGTGCTGGCCGGCACCGGCGTCATTGTGCTGACGGCCATGATGATTGCATTCGCACTCTATTGGAATCTGACCAGAGTCCGAGGGTTCGAAGGTCAGGCGGCGCTGGATGCTTTTGTCGAGCGTGTTCTGGTGCAGCCCTCGGAGATAGGATGGGCGTCCTATCAACGCGTTCTGGTCAACGGAGATTGGGACGCGCGCCACGTCTTCGATTTCCTGTTCGACCGCCCCATCGTTGCGGGACGGAACACGACCCCGCAGCTTCTGATGTCCGAAACCATTGGTGAGCCGCGGACGACGGAACACATCACAGGCGGTTTTCAGTTCGCGGGCGGGTTTCCCGAAATTTTCTTCGAACTGCTTGGTCCTTATTTCGGCTGGATCTTCCTGCTGGGGGCCGGTTGGCTCACTGCGCTCCTCTCAGCTGTCATGATCCGGTCAATCATCGTCGAACGATATCTGACGGCGGCTCTATCTTTTTACGTGCTGTACGGCATCTACGTGATGTACATCGGCGGCATGCTGAACTTTGTCGCGACGCCGACATATTGGGTGAAGATTGCTGCGCTGTTTGCGGCAATCATTATCGAGGAGCGGGCGCCCATTCTTCCGTGGGTGCTGGGCGACAGGACTCGATTGTTTCGCCGCTTTGTGGTGCGACGTCCGCAATTGCCCTGACACAGCCCTCAATTCCACCAAGCAATGAGCAAACGGCGATCTTCAGTTTCTGTTCGATGGATCGTCCGGACGGCCGACGATCAGGGCGCCAAGCGTGAACAGATCCTCTTCGGAGAAGCCTCTGAAGCATGGTGCCAATCGTTCCAGAACATGCCGCTCCGGCGGCCGACGATCGGGCTGATCGCTGAGTAGCTCGAACCCGGCCTCTCTAAATAGTTTCAGATACTCGCTGTGGCGCAAACGATTGACGTACTGGAAGCGCGACTGGAAGGGCGCCCAATCCTCCTCGGAATAGGTCAGAAAGTTGAACGAGCTGATGGACGGATCGAAGCCTTTGAAGTGGTCGCCATAGTCGATCTGCATGAGGGCCAGTCCGTCAGGACGCATGATGCGTCGCAGCTCCTTCAAGATCGCGGCGATGTCATCCTTGGGAATGTGTTCGAGCGTTTCGACGGAGACCGCGCAGTCGATCGAACCGGCCGGCAGGCCTGTCGTCCGGGCATCGGCTGGCGCACGATAGTCGATCCTCCAGGAACGTTCGAGGTCGTCAAGGGAATTGATATCGGGGTGGCTGTTGCCGCTGAGTCTGGAAATGATGGCGGCATTGGAGCGGATCAGCTCCAGCTTGGCCAAGCGCGCGATGTCGACCGTGATGAAGCGCTGCACTCCATGCGCGCTGAAGGCGAGCGGAATGATCAGATCGCGCCCGGTGCCGAACTCGAAGCAGGTCGAATCCCGTAGCGGTCGCAGACTGTACGCTTGGTGAACGCCCAGCAGCCGCTGCGCGAGCGTGTAGACGGATTTGACCTGCTTTTCGGGCCGCGGCAGCCGTCGTGTGACGTAGCGCTGCAGCGCGTAGTGGATGTCTTCGCCAAAGGGGATGTTCGACAGCACCGAGAACGCTCGCGCCTTTGTCTGCCAGCGCACGTCAGTGATTCCTCGATTGAATGGACGTCGTGGTTGGCATGGTGCTGACGAACGGTCGTCGAAGCATGGTGGATGTCCAGGATGGGCCCTGATCCGGCTGTTCAGGCGGGTACCAAATCGCATAGCCAGCTTTGATCATATAAGAGCCGCAAGCGCAACGCAAGGTTGTGGAGCAGGCTCAGGAGCAAGTCCGACCGAGGTCGAAGTGCCTCCTCCGGCTACGTCGCGGCCGCAGGTTGCCCTCCAAGCTGCTGACGTGCTCGTGGCGAGCCGTGTCTTCGGAACAGCTCGGCGTGGCGCCATTCCCGGTTGATTCCACGGTCGGCTGAGCGTAAACAGACGCTCAAATTACGTCGACGTTTCAGCATGCGGGCCGGAAAATCGCGTATGGTTTGTCGAAAGCTGCCGGTCGATTTGGTCTGTGCCGGTCCATTGCTCTCCCGCCGAGTCTTGTCGAATGTCCGGTGAACTGCAGATCGGAGAGGCCGTCGCGAGAGGTTATCCGCCCGCGGTGCTCTACCTGCGCAACGACGAGACCGTCACGACGCAAGTCTGCGCATTCAACTACTTCTCGGTCTTTATGAATGATCATCCGGAAGTGGACGCGCATGTCTGGCTCTTCGACGGAGCGGGCACGCAGGCCGGGTATTTCCACAGGGAGCTCGGCGTCAACGGACAGCTGCAGTTGCAGACTTCGGAGCTGTGTCCGCAGGTTTCGGGAACGGTGGCGATGGCGCTGGTCCCGAAACACGAGACCAAGCTTCGTCCCGGCCGGAAGGTGACCACCGGCTATTATGCACAATATTTCTCGCAGCACGGTGCGGTGACATTGTCACACGAGCGCGAACCCGTGGCGGCCGCGCCGTTCCCGACCTCAGCCTGGATGCAATCCTATCTTACGCGATTCCTGAAGGAGTCCGGCGTGGTGCTCGTGAACTCCTGCATGGCGCCCGAGGGCGTCTCGGTTGGGACCGCCCGGCTCATGGCCCTTGATGGCACCGCATTGGGCCAGCGCGCGCTGCCGGAGATCGCGCCGATGGGAGCCGTCCGCATCAGCACGCTCGATCTTTTCCCCGAGGCTGAAAGGTTGATCGGCGCGGCCGAAGGTTTCGCTCTGGAGTTCAAGGGCACCAACATCGCCAGCCCGTTCAGCTATTATGAGTTTGCCAACGGCAAATTCAGCTTGCATCATTTTTAGGGGCGCGTCCGTGACACGTTTCTCGTCCAGTCCCTGGAAGCCCTACGAGCCCAGATTCATGTTCCCGACCTTTGCGGGTGTCGAGTCGCGCATGGGTTTCTCGATCCCTGCTTGGTATCGCCCCGTCGACATCAGGTATCTCCGCAGCCTCGTCGCCGGCAGTCTGCGCAAGAATTTCCGCGAAACAGTCAAGGATCTCGTTCCCGAACTCGCCAGCCTGGTCGCCTCGGGCTTCAGCAAGAAGCTCAGGTTCAAGCTGCACATCCTGTCCCGCGACGGCGAGTACCGGGCAACCTACGAGTTTCCGGACAATTATGCGCCGGGTTCCTCCGTCGAGATCGAGCTGTCGCGTCTTTTCGCCTCGCTCAAGCTGCCACAGGAGGATTATCTGGTCATCGCCGTGATGTCGCGCGGGCGTATGGACGGCTTCCGATCCTCGCCTGCCAGCTATTCGATGACCTATGTCGATCAGGACAACGTCGCGATCTATCGCACCGGAGCCTTTGCCCGGCCCTTGAACGAAGGCAGACTCAAGGCGCATGTCGGGTTCACCGGGATCAATCCGAAGATCATTGCGACCAGCGACATCGTCAGCAGTCTGATGCTGATCAATCACTCCTCCGATCCCGAATATGCTCATGCGGCGCGGCCGACATCGAAGCTGATCCGCGAGGATGGCGAGCAGATCGAGGCCGATTTCGGCGAGATTCCGCCGCTCGGGGCGCGCGAGATGTCGGTCGTCGACATGTTCGGCAGTCGGGTGTTCGACTTCCTAAAGCCGTTCGGCGGCCGCGGGTCCACCGTCACGACCTGCGTAGGCGTCACGCTCGCGAGTCTGCATCTACAGCGCACGAACGACAACCGGAGAACACTGCTGGGTATCGAGCATTCGCGGCCAGCGCATATGAACCTCGCTGGTATTTTGCAGCATTAGGGAAATCGATCATCGGAGCGCAGCGCAGTGTTGTCTCGCCTCCGTTACGAGAGATAGTGCCGCCGCTACCACACGCTTCTCCCGCCGTCGATCACCAGGTTCTGCCCGGTCATGTAGCTCGAGGCGTCGGAGCAGAGGAACTGCACCGCAGCGCGGTATTCGTCGGCATCGGCCATGCGAGCCATGGGAATCAGGCGCGTCAGTCGCTCGACGAACGCGGGATCCTGGTTGTTGAAGACGCCGCCGGGCGAGATCGCGTTGACGCGGACGCCGTGGTCGGCCCAATAGGTCGCCAGATATTTCGTCAACCCGATCAGGCCGTGCTTGATCACCGAGTAAGTCACGGGTTTCACCGGCTGCTCCTCCTCGTGTGTCACCTGTGGCTGGCGGTAGATTCGCTGGTCCGGCGCGATCACGCCGAGATCGGAGGCGATGTTGAGGATCACGCCGCGACCGCGTTTGGCCATCGCGCCGCCGAACACCTGCGCGCATAGCATCGCGCCGGTCAGGCCCACGGCGATCTCGGTCTGCCATTGTGGCACCGGAAACGCCTCGAAGCGGGAAGAATGCATCACGCCGGGTGCGGAGGTCACCTTGGGGTCGATCGCCGCGTTGTTGACGAGGATGTCGATGGAGACGCCGCGGCCGGAAAGTTGCTCGTTTGCGGCCCGCACCGAGTCAAGTGTGGTGACGTCGATCGCAAGCGCGATCAGGTCGGCGGACGGCGCGTTCTGCTTGAGCGCGGCAACGGCTGCTTCGGCCTGCGCAAGCCCGACATCGGTGACGACGACGCGCGCGCCCGCTTCCGAAAGCGCGGCGACATGCTGCCGCCCGAGCAGGCCGCCTGCGCCGGTCACGAGAGCGGTGCGGCCGGTCAGGTCATAGCGTGAGGACGGGCTTGCCATCGGAGGCTCCTGTTCAGCTACGCAACTGGCCGCCGTCGGCGACCATCACGCTGCCGGTGATGAATGAAGCGCGGGGCGAGACGAGAAAGGCGACGAGATCGGCGACCTCCTCCGGCTTGCCCAGCCGGCGCAGCGCCACGTCGCGGATGAGCATCTCCTCGACCGCAGCGCTGTCCTCGGTGAGCTTGCGCGCCCAGGTGCCGTCTGCGGCCAGGATGTTGCCGGGTGCCACCGCATTGATGCGGATGCCTTCGAGCGCCAGCGGCCGGGCCAGGCCGCGCACGGTCGCATTCAGCGCGGCTTTTGCGGCGTAGTAGGTGACGGGCGCGCCAAGCGCCGCCATGCCTGCGATCGAAGAGATGCAGACGATGGCCCGGTCGCCGCTGCCGCGCGCCATCAACGGCCGGGCGGCCTCGATCATGTTGGTCGTGGCGAAGAGATTGAGATCCATCACCCGCGCCCACTCCGCCGCAGTTTCCTTCCCGGGCGGCACGGAAGCGCCGCTGCCGACGTTACAGACGAGGATGTCGAGGCGCCCCCACCGCCGTTCGACCTCCTGCATCAGCGTCGCCGCGGCAGCCGGATCGGTGACATCGGCCACGTGTACCGATGTGCTGCCGCCGACCGCGGCTCGTGCGGCATCCAGCGCATCTGTGCCGCGCGCGGCGAGCGCGACCTTGGCACCTTCCGCTGCGAGGGTCGTTGCGATCGCAAGCCCGATCCCACGGCTGGCGCCGGTGACGAGGGCGACGCGATCGTTCAGCTCGAGCTTCATCGCGCTGCGTCCTCGATCCAGCGAACCGTCATGTCGCGATATTTCGCCAGCGCACCTGCGTGATCGCCGTCGCTGGCTCGCGCGGTCTGCAGAATGTACTGTCCCTTGTAGCCGGAGCGCTCGATCAGACGGATCGTCTTCGCCAGGTCGGCATTGCCGGTGCCGAGCGGCACGGTGGTGCCGCCCCTGACACGATCCTTCACATGCACGTTGAGAATGCGCGGTGCGTAGGCATCGATCTCCTCGGCGCTGTCGTAGCCGAGCGAAGCGCTGTTGCCGCTGTCGTAGTTGATGCCGAAGACCTCCGCCGGAAACGCCTCCATGAACCGGGCGAGCTCGCGCGGGGGCAGATCGGACTCGAAGACGATCCTGACATTGCGCCTTGCAAGTGTCTCCGAACGCGCGAGCAGCACGCGCTTCAACGTATCGCTCTCGCTCTGTCGCTCGATCTTGCCGTTGTCGACCAGCGGGATCACGACGAATTCGATGCCGATCCGGCTGCAGGCGGCGATCAGGAGGTCGAGGTCGGCGACGAGTGCGTCGCGTACCACGGCATCGACCTTCCAGAACGGTGCCTGCATGAAACAATCGCCGGTCAAGCTCGGGATGCGCACACCGTTCTCCCGCGACAGTGTCAGAATCTCCTGTTGTCCCGGCTCGGTCGTGAGCGGGTTCTCCCGCAGCCGCTCCTGATCGATGGTCCATTCCATCCGCGTCAGGCCGAGCGCCTTGGCGCGGGGAAATTCCTCGCGCCATTCATTCCACGGGAACGCCTGGATCTTGCCGTCGACCAGTGCCGACAGGCGTCCCTGCATGAAGCCGATGCGTTGCAATGTTGCGGTCACGATGTGCTATCCGAGCTGATGGCGAGACCCTTGGTGGTCCAGCCCCCATCGACGAAGATTTCCTGGCCGGTCACGTAGGCGGAGGCGTCCGACGCCAGGAAGATGGCGGCGCCGATCATGTCGGCGGGCTGCCCCCAGCGGCCGAGCATGGTGTGGCGGCGCCTGTCTTCGTGCATGACCGGATCGGCAAAGCTCTTCGCGGTCATCTCTGTTGCGACATATCCCGGTGCAAGCGCGTTGACGCGGATGCCGTCGGGTGCGTAGTCGGCGGCGAGTGCCCGCGTCAGCCCGGCAAGGCCCGCCTTCGCCGCCACGTAGCCGGGATTGCCGGGAAAGCCTCGGATCGAGTTGATGCTGGTGACGTTGACGATTGCGGCCGAGCCGGCGTTCTTCAGGAGCGGATAGGCGGCGAGGATGGTGGTGTAGACGCCGGTAAGATCGGTTGCGATCGTGGCGCGGAAGCGCGCGAGCTCGCTTTCGGTGCTCTGGGCCGGAAGACTGATGCCGGCGGCATTCACGAGCGCGTCGATGCGTCCGGCTGTTGCCGCAATGGCGCGGAACGCGTTGTCGATCGCTTCGTCGTCGCAGAGATCGCAGGCAATGGCGATGACGCCCTGCGGCGCGGTCCCGGACCGGCTGAGGCCGAACACCTTGGCACCCGCACCCTGCAGGCCGCTGGCAATCGCCGCGCCAATACCTCGCGAGGCGCCGGTGACCACCGCGATCTTGCCTGCGAGAGAGAAGGCGCTGAGCTCAGGCATAGCCGTAACTGCGCATGATGGCGGCGCAAAGCTTGACGTCCTCGGGACGATCGATCTGGAACATCTTGTGACGCTCCATCACGTGGAAGCCGATCTTGCCGCCGAGACGATTGTTCTGCTCGCGCAGGAGGGATGGGATAAGGACGTAGAACGAGCCGTTCTCGAGGTAGCGCTTCTCGATCTGCTGCCGCATGCGGCGGTTGCGATAATCGTAGTTGATCGGCTCCGGGCCGTTCGCGCCGATCCGCCAGTTGAAGTAATCCTCGACCTCGCAGACCGAAAGCAGGCTGTCGAGATGATCGCGATCGAAGGTCGCTAGCGCGTTCTCGATGTCGCCGGGCTCGCGGATCGGCGATGTGGCTTGAAGTGCGACGATGCGCTCGAACCGGCCCATGCTCGCCTCGGTCGCATCGAGGGCATGCAGCCAGGCGGATTCGGAGGAGGCGAGGTCACCCGAAATGTCGTCCGGACGCCGCACGCCGACGGCGCCGGCGGCCTCGGCGGCGGCCAGGATATTGTCACTGTCCGACGAGACCGCCACCACGTCGACGCCACGTGCGGCGCGCGCCTGTTCGACCGTCCAGGCGATCAGCGGCTTGCCGCAGAGATCGAGCAGGTTCTTGTGCGGGATGCCCTTGGAGCCGCCGCGCGCGGCAATCACGGCCAGCGTCTTGCGCGCCATCAGATGTGTCCCTCGAGACGCTCGAGCGCGGTCCAGAAGCCTTCGCCCATGTTCTTGTGACCCTGCCATATCTCGGGAATGAATGACGCCGTCGGCGCATGCTTGCGCAGCACCTGTCCGATTTCGTCGAAATCGATCTCGCCCTCGCCGATCTGGAGTCCTTCGCCGTCGAGCCCCTTGGCGTCGCCGAAATGCAGATGTGCAGTGTGCGGCCCGAGCTGGGCGATGCCTTGTGCAAAGTCGAAGCCGAAATGATTGGCGGCGAGCTTGGTGTGGGAGATGTCGACGCACATGCGCAGATCATGCTTGGCGCAGAATGCGGCCGACTCCTCCGGGAAGATGAAGATGTTCTGATGACGCTGGCCGCCGAAATGCCAGGGGAACGGGGCCATGGTCTGCGGCGTCAGCTCGACGCCGTCCATGTCGAGCTCGGTCAAGCTCTGCGCAAAGATGCGGTAGCGCTCGGCCTTCTCCTCCGGCGGCAGCGGCTCGTCCATAGTGAAGCCGCCGATATTGGCGACGATGGGCGGGCGCTTGGTCTTGGGAAAGAACTTCTTGAGGCTGCGGGTGATGTCGATCACCGCTTGGGTCTGCTCCAGCGAGTAGCGCCGCAGCGCCTCGTCGGGCGTTGCGAGGTCCATCAGCTTGGAGCCTGCAAACAGCTCCGGCGCATGCACGACGAAGCCGAGATCATAGGTGCCGGAGAGATAGGCCGCCGGATCGCGCTCCATGTCGCTGTAGCTGAGATGGAATTCGATGATGTCGGGCTCGCAGATCTCCAGGAAGCGCTCGGTATCGTGATAGCGCACCGGCACGCCCCAGGGGCGGTCGAACCGGTAGCGTCGAGCCTTCGCGGCGCCTTCATTGAGGTCGCTCTGGAAGAAATAGTCGTCCGCCGCCATCGTCCGCGTCAGCTTGCGGCCGAGCAGCGCCGGCATCTTCAGCGGCGACAGGCCCTGTCCCGGGCTCTTCACGGCGATGTCGCTCTCGGAGATCATCGTACCGGCCGGAAGGTCGCGCGCGGCCACCAGGCTCTTGGCGAGGTTTTCGCGGTTGATCAACTCGCCCTGGCTCAGCGCGCGCTCGGCGAGCTTCTCGCCGCGCGCCGCCTCGACTTCGCGAATGCCGGAGACGAGCGCCTTGAACTCCTCCGGCTCGAGACTTGCGGCATGGTCCGGACCTTCCATCTCGCGATCGAGCGTGATGTGGCGTTCGATGACGACGGCGCCAAGCGCGACGGCGGCCGTCGAAACGGCAATGCCGCGCTCGTGGCCGGAATAGCCGACGACTGGATGGATCTCGTGCAGCGTTTCCATGAAACGCAAATGGATGTTGTGGAGCGCGGCCGGATAGGTGCTCTGGCAATGCAGCAGTACGTAGCTGGCATTGCGGTCGTCGAGGAACTTCGCCGCTGCCTTGATCTCGTCCGTCGTGCTCATGCCGGTCGAGACGATCAGCGTCTTGCCGGTGGCCGCGAGGCGGGCGAGCAGCGGCAGGTTGGTGAGGTCGGCCGAGGCGATCTTGTAGGCGTGCACACCGAAGCCTTCGAGCACGGCGACGCTCTTCGCGTCCCAGGGCGTGCAGAGGTACTCGATCCCCTTGGCTGCGCAGTACTCGGCGATCTTCTTTTGCTGCGCGGTCGGCAGCTCGAAGCGCCGAAGGAGATCGAGCGTATATTCGACGGCGAGGTCGTCGTCCTTCCCAGACAGGCTCGAGGCGCGATAGACTTCGTCCAGCTTGCGCATCTGGAATTTGGCGCAATCTGCCCCGGCCGCGACCGCGGCATCGACCAGCGCAATGGCGCGGTCGAAGTCGCCATTGTGGTTGTTGCCGATTTCGGCGATGACGTAGCAGGGTTCGCCTTCGCCCAGAAGACGGTTGCCAATGCGGACCGGAGCAGACTGTTTGGGCGATGTCATCAACATTCTCGTCTCTATGCGTCAGGCGAGCCGCGCGGGAACGCGCGACTTCCACGTCCGCAGCCCGTTCTCTTCGAACATGATGCGCGAACAGCGATGCCCCTGCTGTTCCAGCGCCGCGATGAGCTGGTAGCGCTCGAAAGGGCGTACGAAGAACAGGAAATAACCGCCGCCGCCGGCGCCCAGCAGCTTGCCGCCGACTGCGCCGTGCTGCTTGGCGAAATCATAGATCGCGTCGATTGCCTCCGACGAGATCTTCGAGCTCAGCTTCCGTTTGGCGTGCCAGGCCTCGTCGATCAGCCGGCCGCATTCCAGGAGCTGGCCGCGCAAGAGGTGCCGCCTTATGTCGCGCGTCACCTCCTTCTGCTTGGCTGCCGCGGCGACGGCGTCGCTGGTCTCGTGCTGGGCCTTCTGGTCGCGGTGAATGGCGCCGGAATCGCGGCCGGAGCCGGCGTAGCAGAGCACCAAGCTCTCCTCGAGCTCGGCGATGATGTTGGGATCGAGACGAAGCGGCACGATCGTATTCTGGTCGGAGAAGAACTCCATGTGATTGAAGCCGCCGAACACGGTGGCGTACTGATCCTGCCAGCCGCCGGGAATGTTGAGCATCAGTCGCTCGGCCTGGAAAGCCATTTCCGCGATCTCGTGGCGGTCCCACTGATCCCCACGGAATTCGTTGAAGCAACCGATGATCGCGGACGAGACCACAGCGGAGCCGCCGAGGCCGGAACCGACCGGGAAATCGGCGGATACCTCGAGCTCGAATCCATAAGTCGGCTTGATCAAGCGCACGACTGACTTGATCAGCGCGAGATCTCCGCCCGTTCCGAGTTCTGCGAGATTGTCGGCCTCGACCGTGCAACGGAAATCGTGCGAGTAGATCCGGATGCTGGGATCGTTCCGGCGCCGCAGCGTCGCGTGAGCGTACATCTTGATCGTGGCGCTGATGACCGCGCCGCCGTCATTCGCCACGAAGTAATGCGTCAGGTCGGTGCCGCCGCCGGAGAAGCTGATCCGCACCGGCGAGCGGGCACGCGCGAACACCTCGCTCTCTTCCGAGAGGTTGAACAGCTCGCGGCTGAATACGTCGACCAGCCGTCCCTCGCCATCGAGGATCGGCACCACGTGCACGCGCTGGTCGAGCAGCTTCAGGATCTGCTCGCGCGGGCCGCCGATCGGCGCCCAGACGAAGTTGCGATTGATGCAGGACGCGACCCGGTCCTGGATCGTGATGCCGGTCAGCATGCGCCTGCGGATGTCACCGTCCGTCACGGCGCCGACGATTCGTCCGCTCGCGTCCTGCGCGAACAGGATGCCGAGCATATTCGCATTCAGGCGCCGGAAGGCTTCCTCAATGGTCTCGGTCTCGGCGATGGTGACGAGGGTTCGTTCAAGCACGCTTTGGGGTCCAGAAAGGGCCGATTCCGGCCATATCGTAGCAAGGTTGGTAATACGGGAGCGGCAGCGACGATGCAAGGTTTCTAGGCCACGCCGGACTCGCGCCAGAATGGCGGGTGCAAGCACTTTGGCCGGGCCGTAGCCGATTTACATCGGCCGGGGCCCTTGGAGAAGGCTTCCGTAACGGAGCCGAACGAGATGGTCGCGACTGGAGGCAACTCGGGGATCAAGTACGGGCATCACGCATTGCTTCTGCGCGACGGCGAGTGGATCTCGGCTGCAAGGGATGCGCTTCACGCATCCGGGACTCGACGTCACTTGAGGTCAGCGTTCGTCCGCGATCACCTTGCCGTCATTCGGCAGTGCGCCGAGGCTGACTAGTTCGACGGCGCCACCGAGCTTGGTCACGGCGCGCAGAGTTCCGGCGATCTCTTCGCGTAGCGCCTCGCTCGCGGTCGCCGTTTCCGCTCTCAATGTCATCGCGTCGCTCTCGCCCTGCCGTGTGACCACGAGGCGTAGTCTTCCAAGCGAGGTATGGCGCTTGCCGATCTCGGCGATCTGCTCGGGCCGGACGAACATGCCCTTGATCTTGGTAGTCTGGTCGGCGCGGCCCATCCAGCCCTTGATGAGCATGTTTGTGCGCCCGCATGGGCTTGAGCCGGGTAGGGCCGCGGTGAGGTCGCCGAGGGCGAGCCGGATCCAGGGATGGTGCGGATCGAGCGAGGTCACGACGATCTCTCCGACGTCGCCAGGCGCAACCGGATCTCCGGTGCCGGGCTTGACGATCTCCAGGATCAGGTCCTCGTTCACGACCATGCCCTCGCGCGCCTCGGTCTCGAACGCGATGAGGCCGAGATCGGCGGTGCCGAAGGCCTGGTAGGCGTCGATGCCGCGCGCCTTGATCTCGGCCTGGAGCGAGGGCGGGAACGCGGCGCCCGAGACCAGCGCGCGCTTGATCGAGGAGATGTCGCGCCCGGAGCTTGCTGCGGCGTCGAGCAGGATCTTCAGGAAATCCGGCGTGCCGCTGTAGCCAACTGGCCGGTAGGCCTCGATCAGCTCGAATTGCTGTTCCGTATTGCCGGGGCCGGCCGGGATGACCGCGCAGCCGAGCGCGCGTGCGGAGGCGTCGAAGATGAAGCCGCCGGGGGTGAGATGGTAGCTGAAGGTGTTGAGGACGATATCGTCAGGACGGAACCCCGCCGCGAACAGCGCCCTTGCGCCGCGCCAGGGATCTCCTTGCCGTCCCTCCGGCTCGAAGATCGGGCCGGGAGAGGTGAAGAGGCGGGCGAACGAGCCGGGAGGCCCTGCTACGAGGCCCCCGAAAGGCGCAGAGGCCTTATGCAGGGCGGGCAGCTCCGATTTGCGCAACACCGGCAGGCCCGCCAGGGCCGCCCTGGAGGTCACGGCGGCGGGATCGCAGCCTTTGAGCCGCTCGGCATAGGCCGGGGCGGCCATCGCGGCTCGCAGCACCCCTGGCAGGCGAGAGAACAGGTCGGCCTCGCGCGCTGCTTGTTCACGGGTCTCGCGGGCGTCGTAATGGGCGGTCATGGCTGTTCTTTCCGTGTTGGCATCCGTTGCGCGCCGCCACCAGCATGGGTATCAGACCGCCATTGGTGAGGCCTAGAGAGGACCCGATGGCGGACGAAGGAATCATTGCGGCGGACGAGGCGTCGAACGTCGTCGCGCGCCTGAAGCGCCGCATGATCGACGAGGCGCTGCCGCTGTGGTCGACGGTCGGCTGGGATCAGGCTGCGGGTGGTTTCATCGACCGGCTGCACCGCGACGGCGCGGCGGATGCGGCTGCGCCCCGGCGCGTATTCGTGCAGGCGCGCCAGATCTGGTGCTACGCCAAGGCGGCGCAGATGGGATGGTATCCTGAGGGGCGTGGCATCGCGCTGAAAGGGCTGGAGCATCTGCTGTCCAGAGCGAAGGCGCCCGATGGCCGGCCCGGCTACGTGCACCGGCTGACGCCCGAAGGAGCGGTGCTGGATGCCCGGCGCGATGCCTATGACCACGCCTTCGTCCTCTTTGCGCTCGCGGCCGTCTACGCCCTCGACCAGGATGCGCAGGTCCGTGCCGAGATCGATGCGCTGCTCGCCTTCCTCGACGGCCATCTGCGCTCGCCGCATGGCGGCGTTCACGAAGGCCTTCCGGTCTCGCTGCCGCGCCGGCAGAACCCGCACATGCATCTGTTCGAGGCGATGATCGCGTGCTTCGAGGCGACCCACGATCTGTCGTTCCAGAACCGTGCCGGGGAATTCTTCGCACTGTTCCTGGCCAATCTCTACGACAAGCAGAAGCGCATCCTGACTGAGTACTTCGAGGAAGACTGGTCGAAGATCGAGCCCGTCAGCGTCGAGCCCGGTCACCAGGCGGAATGGGTCTGGCTGCTGAAGGGCTTCGAGCGCATCACGGGGTGCCCGACCGCGCCGCGGCGTGCCGAACTGCTGTCGACCGCGCTGCGCTTTCGCGACGAGGCCACCGGCTGCCTGATCGACGAGGGGGACGACGTCGGCAACGTCCGCCGCAGCACGCGCCGGCTGTGGCCGCAGACCGAGATTGCGAAGGCGTGGATCGCGCAAGCCGAGTCCGGCGAGGTGGGGGCGGCGGACGAGGCGCGCGCGGCGCTGGTGCGGCTCGAACGGCATTATCTCAGCCATCCCGTGAAGGGCGGCTGGTACGACCAGTTCGATCGCGACGGCAAATCGCTGATCGACATCATTCCTGCGTCGTCGTTCTATCATGTTCTCTGCGCAGTCACGGAAGCGGAACAGGTGCTTGAGAGTTGAAGCTCTTTTGTATCGACGCGCTTTCTTCACGCGAACCGGTTCCCGCTTCGCCTGAGAACGCTACAGCCAGCGCTTGCGCCGCTTGAAGCTCTTGAGGTTCTTGAAGCTCTTGCGCTGGTCGCCGGCGCCGCCGAGATAGAACTCCTTGACGTCCTCGTTGTCGCGCAAGTCGTCCGCGCTGCCGTCGAGCACGACCTTGCCCTGTTCCATGATGTAGCCGTGACTTGCCACCGAGAGCGCAGCGCGCGCGTTCTGCTCGACCAGCAGGATGGTGACGCCGAGGTCGCGGTTGATCTTCTGGATGATCGAGAACACCTCTTTCACCAGCAGCGGCGACAAGCCCATCGAAGGCTCATCCATCAAGATCATCTTCGGGCGCGCCATCAGCGCGCGGCCGATCGCGAGCATCTGCTGCTCTCCGCCGGAGAGATAACCGGCAAGGCCGGTGCGCTCTTTCAAGCGCGGAAAATAGCTGAAGACCATGTCGAGGTCGGCGTCGACCTCGCGGTCCCGGCGGGTGAAGGCGCCGAGCTTGAGGTTCTCCAGGGAGGTCATGTCGGCGACGATGCGCCGGCCCTCCATCACCTGGAAGATGCCGCGGCGCACGATCTTGTCGGGATCGATGCCGTTGATCCGCTCGCACTCGAACAGGATCTCGCCGCGCGTGACCTCGCCGTCCTCGGTCTTGAGCAACCCGGAGATCGCCTTCAGCGTCGTCGACTTGCCGGCGCCGTTGGCGCCCAGGAGCGCCACGATCGCGCCTTTCGGCACGTCGAGGCTGAGACCGCGCAGCACCAGGATGACGTCGTCATAGACGACCTCGATGTTGCGCACGGCGAGGAGGGGAGCGGACGCCACGGCGGTTGGCTTGGCGCGGGATGCTTCGAGGGTGTCGGTCATGCTTCAAAACTCCGCTGTCGTCGCAGCTTCATCCGTCATTCCGGGGCGGTCCGGAGGACCGAACCCGGAATCTCGAGGTTCCGGGTTCGCCTCTTCGAGGCGCCCCGGAACGACGAAGGGACTAGGCGCTCACCACCCCAGCAGTTCCGGCTTGCGCGGCAGCTCGACGGTCTTGACCTTCTCGAGCTTGATCGTGCCCTTGGCCATGACGTCGTTGAGGTCGCCGTCGGTCGCGCCTGAGACCTTGGTACGATAGAGGTCGACCTTGAGCGTGCCGCGATGGTCCTTCTCGGTCCAGGTCGAGGGATTGCAGACGCCTTCCATCCCGGCCGGCACCCAGTCTTTCTTCTGGTGGAAGCCCTTGGCGACGTTCTCGCCGGTGGCGCCGCCGTTCTTGGCGGCCCAGTCGATCGCCTCCTTCATGTACATCGCTGAGCAGACAGCCGCGACGTAATGCACGGGGCGATAGACCTTGCCGGTGGGATCGGATATCTTCGAGATCTCCATCACCGTCTTCATGCCGGGCGCATCGCCGCCCCAGCTCACCGCGGTGCGCAGCGGGAAGATCACGCCGTTGGCGGCATCGCCCGCGGTCTTGGCGGCGTTCTCGTCCATGCCCCAGACATTGCCGAGGAACTGGATATCGACGCCGGCGGTCTTGCAGGCCTTCATCACCGAGATGTTGGAGGCGGCGGTGTTGCCGAGATAGGCATAGTTGGCGCCCGAGGATTTCAGGCTCAGGCACTGTGCGCTGTAGTCACCCGGCGTGAGGGCGAACACCAGCGGCGGCAGCACCTCGAAGCCGAGCTCCTGCGCCATGGCTTCACCGGCGGCCTTCGGCGCGTTCGGATACGGGTGGTTGGCGCCCATGTGCACGAATTTGGGTTTGCCGGACTTGCCCTTGGCCTTCCAGTCCTCGGCCGCCCACATCAGCATCGCGCGCAGCGCGTCCGAATAGCTCGGGCCATAGAAGAAATTATAAGGCGCAGGCTTGGCCTTGCCGCTGACCCCTCCGGGATCGGTGAGGGCGGCGGCATAGGAGCCGGACATGTCGGGGATCTTGTCCTGGGCAAGGAAACCGGTCAGCGCCTCGGTGTCCGCCGTGCCCCAGCCCATGATTGCGGCGACCTTGGAGTCGGGCGCCGACCACTTCTTGTAGAGCGCAATCGCGCGCGGCACCTGATAGCCATAATCGTTGGTGTCGAGATTGACCTGCTTGCCGCCGATGCCGCCGTTCTTGTTGACCCAGGCGAAGGTGTCGGCGACGGCCTGCCCGAAGGGCGTGCCGACGTCCGAGGTGCCGCCGGAATAGTCCGCGAGATGTCCGATCGCGATTTGCGCCTGCGCGCCGGCCGAGAATGCGGCGATCGCAATCGCGAGCGATGCGGTGCTCAAAAGGGACTTCATCGTCATGGGTCGGTTCCTCCTGTTTATTGTTTAAGTGAAGTTGCCCGCGCTCAATGCGAGAACGGGTAGAGTTTCCAGTACGCCTTGATCTGCCGCCAGCGATGCGCGAGCCCGTCAGGCTCGAACATCAGGAATGCGATGATGATCACCCCGATCGCGATCTCGCGCAGGAAAGTGATGTTGGTGTTGAGCGAGAGCGCCTGATCGATCGCTCCGCCTTTCAGATGATGGCTCAGCCACTCCATCGATTCCGGCAGCAGCACCACGAAGGCGGTACCCATCAGCGTGCCCATGATCGAGCCGGTGCCACCGATGATGATCATGGCGAGGAACAGGATCGAACGCTCGATGCCGAAGCCCTCCTGCGACACCACGAGCTGGTAGTGCGCATAGAGCGCGCCGGCGACGCCGGCGAAGAAGGCGGCGAGCCCGAACGACAGCGTCCGGTATTTGGTGAGGTTGATACCCATGATCTCGGCGGAGAGATAATGGTCGCGGATCGCCACCAGCGCGCGGCCGTCACGGGTGCGCATCAGATTGGTGACGAGGACGTAGCTCACGAGCACATAGGCCAGCACGACGTAGAAGTACTGTCGGTCGCCGCGCAGCGTATAGCCGAAGATCGAGAAAGGCGCGGCGCTCGCCGGCACCGAGCCGCCGGAAAACCATTCGGCGCGCGAGAAGAAGTCGAGCAGGATGTACTGCGCAGCCAGCGTCGCAATGACGAGGTAAAGACCTTTCAGCCGCGCCGCCGGAATGCCGAAGATCAGCCCGACCAGCGCAGTGACGATGCCGGCGAGCGGGATTGCGAAGAACACCGGGATCGGCGCGTTGTTGGAAATGTAGGCGGAAGTAAATGCGCCGAGCAGGAAGAAGGCGGCATGGCCGATCGAGATCTGGCCGGTGAAGCCGACCAGGATATTGAGCCCGAGCGCCGCGATCGAGAAGATGCCGATCTGGATCAGGATGCTGAGCCAATACCCGCTGAAGAATTGCGGCGCCAGACACAGCAGCAGCACGCCTGCGATGGCGAAGTTGCGGCTCGTCGCTGTCGGGAAGATCGTGGTGTCGGCCGCGTAGGAGGTGCGGAAATCACCAGCAGGAATGAGGGCAGGGCCGGCCATGGGTCAGATCCGCTCGATGTCGTGGGTGCCGAACAGCCCGTAGGGCTTGATCATCAGCACGATGATGAGGACGTAGAACGGCGCGATCTCGTAGAGATTGCCCCAGTGCAGATATTCGCTGTCGACATATTGCGCGACGTTCTCGAGCAGTCCGATGATGATGCCGCCAAGCACGGCGCCGCCGACGGAATCGAGCCCGCCGAGGATCGCCGCCGGGAACACCTTGATGCCGTAGGCGGCAAGGCCCGAGGACACGCCGTTCACGACCGCGACGACGACGCCGGCAACCGCCGAGACCGTCGCCGAGATCGCCCAGGCCATCGCGAACACGCTCTTCACGGAAATGCCGAGCGACTGCGCGACCTGCTGGTTGAACGCGGTGGCGCGCATGGCGAGGCCGTATTTGGAGGCGCGGAAGAACCAGGCCATGCCGATCATCATAGCGACCGAGACGACGAGACTCATGACATAGACAGTCTGGATCTGGAGCCCGAACAGGCTGACGGATTGACTCTCGAATACGCGCGGGAACGGCTGCGGGTTGACACCGAACATCCACTTCAGCGTCGCCTGCAGCACCGTCGATAGGCCGATCGTCACCATGATCACCGAGATGATGGGCTCGCCGATCATCGGACGCAGGATGAGTACCTGGATCGCGATGCCGAACACGAACATGAACACCAGCGTGATCGGCATGCCGATCCAGAAGGGCACCTGATATTTCGCCAGCAGCGCCCAGCACACCCAGGCGCCGACCAGCAGCAATTCCCCTTGCGCGAAATTGACGACCTGCGTCGCCTTGTAGATCAGCACGAACGACATCGCGACTACGCCGTAGAGCGTGCCGACGACGAGGCCGTTGACCAGGAGCTGGATGAGGAAGGCGGTGTTCATGCAGTGGTGCTCGCTGACAAATCCGGCGCGCTCTCACCCTCTCCCCTTGTGGGAGAGGGTGGCTTCGCGAAGCGAAGCCGGGTGAGGGGTTGTCTCGGCAGTGGCGGTGTGGAGAGAGAACCCCTCACCCCGGCGAGGGTGTGGTTGATAGCGGCGATGGCCTCTCCCACAAGGGGAGAGGGCACAGCAACGCGCGTCGCGCTCGTGGCGGACAGGACGCTCACTCCGCCGCCTCCGCCATGTGGCCGTGGCCGCCGAGATCCACCACCCGCAACGTGGTGCGTACCCGCTGCGTGGTGCCGTCCTGGAAGCGGATCACGGTGTCGACGGGAATGTCCGCGACGCCGCGGTAAATGGCGTCGATGATGCCTTCGTATTTCTCGTTGATGACGCTGCGGCGGACCTTTCTGGTCCGGGTGAGCTCGCCATCGTCGGCATCGAGCTCCTTGTAGAGCAGCAGGAAGCGCGAGATGCGCTGGGCCGGCGGCAGCGTGGCATTGACGGTCTCGACCTCCTTCTGCAGCAGCGCGTAAACCTCGGGCCGCGAGGCGAGGTCGCTGTAGGTCGTGAACGAGAGCCGGTTCTTTTCCGCCCATTTCGAGATAATGGAATAGCGGATGCAGATCATTGCCGCGAGCGCGTCGCGGCCGGCGCCCAGCACCACGGCCTCCGCGATATAGGGCGAGAACTTCAGCTTGTTCTCGATGAATTGCGGCGAGAAGCGCTCGCCGCGCGAGGTCTCCGCGAGATCCTTGATGCGGTCGATGACGACGAGCTGCTGATCGGCATTGAAATAGCCGGCATCGCCGGAGCACATCCAGCCGTCCTTGATGTCGGCAACGCTCGCCTCGGGATTCTTGTAATAGCCGAGGAACATGTTGGGATGCCGCACCACGATCTCACCGACGCCGTGGACGTCGGCATTGTCGATGCGGATCTCGATGCTGTCGGCCATCGGCACGCCGGTCGTATCAGGGTCGACCTTGCCTTGGGGATGCAGTGTATAGGCCCCCAGCAGCTCGGTCTGGCCGTACAGCGTGCGCAGGGGCACGCCCATGGCCTGGAAGAACTTGAAGGTTTCCGGTCCGAGCGCTGCGCCGCCGGTGGCGGCCGACCGCAGGCGGGTGAAGCCGAGGCGGTCGCGCAGCGCGCGGAACAGGATCGCGTCGGCAAAGCCGGAGCGCTTGCCCTGTTCGAGTGCGGCGAGGCCGCTCTTCATGCCGATGTCGAACAGGCGCTGCTTGAAGGGCGTCGCATCCATCACCTTGGCGCGGACGTCGGCCGCGATCGATTCCCAGACCCGTGGGGCAAAGAGTACGAAGGTCGGCGCGATCTCGCGCAGATCGTTCATCATGGTGTCTGGCTCTTCGACGAAGTTGATCTTCATCCGGCACAAGAGGCCTTTGCCGAGCACGTAGACCTGCTCCATGATCCAGGGAAGCGGCAGCACCGAGACGTATTCGTCATCGGGTCCCTTCGGATCGAAGGCGAGATAGGTCGCGCAATGGCCGAGCACGCGCCCGGCCGCGAGCATCGCGAGTTTCGGATGCGAGGTGGTGCCTGACGTCGTGCAGAGGATCGCGACGTCCTCGCCCTTGGTGGCATCGACCAGCCTGTCGTAGAGCTCCGGCTCCCGCGCAGCACGCGCCCGGCCGAGCTCGGCAAACTTCTCCGCCGACATCAGCCTCGGGTCGTCATATTTCCGCATCCCGCGCGGATCGGAATAGATGATGTGCTTCAGCTTGGGAGCGCGCTCGGCAAGGGTGAGAAGCTTGTCGACCTGCTCCTCGTCCTCGGCGAAGACGAGTTGCGCCTCGCCATAGTTGAGGAGATAAGAGGCCTCCTCGTCCAGCACGTCGCGATAGAGCCCGAGGCTCAGTCCACCGATCGCGTGGGTCGCGACTTCCGCCGCGACCCAGTCGGGCCGATTGTCGCCGATGATGCCGACGACGTCACCGCGAGCAAGGCCGAGCTCGACCAGGCCAAGCGCGAAATCGCGCACCCTTGTCTGGTAGTCGTTCCAGGTGAAGATGCGCCAGAGCCCGAGATCCTTCTCGCGCAATGCGATCTCGTTGCCGTGCTCCCTGGCATTGAGCCGTAGCATCTTCGGATAAGTGTCGGCCTGCGCGACGCGGCCTGCATAATCCATCATGCCGCGCTCTCCTGCGCCGGCGGCGCGTCGTCGGGATCGACCAGCACCTCGTCCTCCTCGCCGAGATAGGCGCGCTTGACGTGGGGATCGGCGAGCACGGTGGCCGGATCGCCCTCGGCGATCTTCTTGCCGAAATCCAGCACCATGACGCGATGGGAGATGTCCATCACCACGCCCATGTCGTGCTCGATCATCACCACCGTCATCCCGAACTCCTCGTTGAGATCGACGATGTAGCGGGCCATGTCCTCCTTCTCCTCGAAGTTCATGCCGGCCATGGGTTCGTCGAGGAGAATGAGACGCGGCTCCAGCGCCATGGCGCGCGCGAGCTCGACACGCTTGCGCAGGCCGTAGGAGAGCGTGCCTGCGGTCGCCTTGCGCACCGACTGCAGGTCGAGGAAGTCGATGATCTCCTCGACCTTGCGGCGGTGCTCGAGCTCTTCCTTACGCGCGCCGGTGAGCCAATACAGCGAGCCCGTGAGGAAGTTGTTCTTCAGGAGGTGATGGCGGCCGACCATGATGTTGTCGAGCACGCTCATATGGTGGAACAGCGCCAGGTTCTGGAAGGTGCGGCCGATGCCGAGCGAGGCGCGGGCATTCGGCGTCAAACCGGTGATGTCGCGGCCTTGGTAGAAGAGCTGGCCTTCGGTCGGCTTGTAGCGGCCGGAAATACAGTTCACGATCGAGGTCTTGCCGGCGCCGTTGGGGCCGATGATCGAGAACAGCTCGCCCTCCCGAATGGCGAAGCCGACGTCGGTCAGCGCTCGAACGCCGCCGAATCGCAAGGACACGCCGCGCACTTCAAGACTGGTAGCCACCAAACGAATCCCTCCCGGTCATGGCGCATTTCAGCGGCGCTCTTCGTCCGTTCTGTCGAGCGATCCTAGTACGGCGGTGACGGTGAGGCCATGCATCAGATGGTCTCGACCGGAGCCGCGCACTCTCGTTCCCGTTTGGGATCGAAAGCCGTATCGCCCGAGGTGGTCCTCAATAGGGGAAAGCGCTATTTTGAAATGTCTCCCGGCTGACAATTCTGCGACAAAGTTTGCGGGCCGGCAGCGGCGTTCATCTTTGGTCGAATGGCGGTCGATACCATCATGTTGCAATGCAGCAGAAAGCGGAGTGACGAAATCGTGCGGCTGGCCGCCAGATCATGATTTCAGAAGATCATCTGAAGCGCGTCGCCGCCTGGTCGCGCGAGCTCACGCAAGCGGAGATCGAGGTCGCGCGTGCCGGGATCACGGAGCGGTCCTACGGCACCGGCGAGACCGTGTTCATGCGCGGTGACATTTTTGCCTATTGGGCCGGCATGGTGAGCGGCCTGGCCCGCATGGGCGGGGTCTCGCGGGACGGCAAGGAGACCAGCCTTGCCGGGCTGACGGCAGGGGCCTGGTTCGGCGAGGGCAGCGTGCTCAAGAACGAGCCGCGCCGCTATGACGTGGTCGCGCTGCGCGACAGCCGCGTCGCACTGATGGAGCGCAGTGCGTTCATGTGGCTGTTCGAGAACAGCGTCGGCTTCAACCGCTTCCTGGTGCGCCAGCTCAACGAGCGGCTCGGCCAGTTCATCGGCATGCTCGAGGTCAACCGCACCCTGGATGCCACCGCGCGCCTTGCCCGCAGCATCGCTTCGCTGTTCAACCCGATCCTCTATCCCGAATCGACCACGCATCTGGAGATCACGCAGGAGGAGATCGGGGCGCTTTCCGGCATGTCCAGGCAGAACGCCAACCGCGCGCTGAACCGGCTGGAGAAAGAGGGGCTGCTGCGGCTGGAATATGGCGGCGTCACCATCCTCGATATCGAGCGGCTGCGCGGGTACGGGGATTAGGGCAAGAGGGCAAGCAATAACAAGGAGCTGTCCGCCCCGGTCAGCCTTAAATCTTTGATGGGCACCGCTCAAGTCTATGGTCCATAATCGCGGTACTTGCCCTGTCTCCCCCGCATTGTGGAGCCCGCCATTGGCGTCTGTCGAGATATTCATTGGTGCGTCAATCGAGTACGCTTCAGAGCGGGCTACCTTGCAGCGCGCACATGAGTTTCTGTCGGCCCATTGCATTCCGGCTGTCATCCTTGCGAATCTGAATCTAGGTGATCGCCAAGTCGATCTCGTTATCGCGATCGACCGGGCCGCGCTCGTCACCGAGTCAAAGGGATTTACTTCAGCCGTTCGCGGTGGACACAACGGCGATTGGGAAGCGCGCCTCGCCTCGGGTGAATGGAAAAAGTTCGGAAACCCCTATCTCCAGGCTATGGGTCAGAAGCTGGCGTTGCGCGATGCGATGCGAAGCTTTGCCGGGACCGACGTTCCGTACCCGGATGCTGCACTGATCTTCGTTCCCGCCATCCCGGCCGGCTCGACGGTTCCACCGGGGGATTTCAAGGTTTCGATTGGCGGCCTCGACAACCTTCCGGGGCTTATCGGATCGATGAAGCGCGATGGGTGGTCGCTGGATCAGTGGCGTGCCTTCGCAGCCCATCATAGGCTGGTCGCGGCACCGTCGGTCGACGCGGCCTCGAGCCCGGAACTGCTCGATGCGGGGAAATTACTGAAAGCCTATGGTGGAGCCCTAACCCGAACCTACGGCGGACCTGCATCTGACATGGTTTGCATGTCCTGCGTCCACGAAAACGAGGCGCTTTCGTCGGACGACGTTCTGAAGCGGTCTGCGCAGGACGACAACATGTTGCTGATGGGTCCTTCGGGGTGTGGCAAGAGCCTCCTCGGCTACCATATCGCCCTTGCAGCCTTGGCGCGCGGAGACGTGCCGATCATCGTCCCGGCAAAGGATTTCGAGGGAAGTCTGCGTGATGTGGTGAACCGCGAGGCGGCTCTGCTCGGCGCAAGATCAGCAACCGCAGTGATTTCCGCCACGCGGCGGCTGAACCGCCGTATTCTGCTCGTCGTGGACGGTTACAACGAATGCACGCCTGCCGAACGGCAACGCCTGACACGAAGTATCGCTGCGGCTGTAAAGCGGTATGACGCGCGAGCTGTCATATCAAGCCGCGTTTCGCTTGAGCGGGGTGACCTCCTGCCAGTGCGCGGTTATGCCGTGCAGATCCCGGACGACAAAATCAAGCTGGCCATCGCGCGAAAGGCTGCTGCCGGTGAGGTTTCTGTCCAAACCTTTGCAGAATTGATCGGCACCGTTGGAAGCGGTCTCGAAGCGAAGATGGTCGGGCAGCTAGGCCAACAGCTCTCCCCCGATACGAGCAAGTATGGCCTGTTCGATGCCTATGTGCGCGAACGTCTGGGCTCCTTGGCTTCCGACGGCATTCGCGCCCTGTCCCGCATCGCAGGGATGATGATGCAGCGCATCAGCTTCGGTCTTTCCGTTCGGGAACTCGATCGCTTGTCGGACCGCGAGGATGTCTCCGGTGCTTTGTTGCAGGCGCTGCAGGAAGCCAACATTCTGGACAAGCGCGGCGACCGGGTGAGTTTCAGCCACGAAATGTTCCTCAACGTTTTCGCGGCAGAATCGATCGTGCGTCGGGCGGGTGATGATCCCGAAGCGGTCGTGGCGGCGTTGCGATTGCCGCAACATTTGGAGATGACGCCCTTCGTGCTGGGAGCCATCGACGACGACAGTTTCCGGCGTCAGGTGCTACCCCATGTATCCGACGCGCGGGTCATTCGAGCGTGCCTTGCGGGACAATGCGGGCCGGACGCGCAGCGTTGGGCAGACGAGCGGTGTGACGAGGTGCTTGCGCGTGTCCGCGAGGAAGTTGAAAGCGTGCGGTTTGAAGTTTCGGACGAGTTCATGTGGCACGTGCGACCGAAACCAGAAACGGTTCAGGTGTGGTCTCCGCAGGATCGTGCGATTCTTGCAGCCATTCCCCAAGAGCTGGTCGCAGGCCGCCGTCTCGACGAACTGCTCGATCTGGTCGGAAAAATGGATGCGCGAATAGCCGAAGAACATCTCCGATTGCTTGATCAGGCCAGGGAAAAGAAACTCCACCTGCGAACGGGCCTCTATGCGGTATGCTATGCGGGCGTCGGAATGCGTGAAACGGGGCTGTCGCGCATTTGCGGTCCTATCTCAAGTGGCGGCCTTTACGACGGACCGAAGGTCACGGCCAGCGCCAACATCCACGGACGGTTGAAGTCCAACACGATATCGCCGGGACAAGTTGGCCTGCTGATTGAACTCGATAAGTATTCCAATCGGGACGCTCCCGCCGTTGGAACCATATTGCCTGAGCTCATCACGCGCTGGTGGCCGAGAGCCGCCCATCATCTGCGGCTCGGGCTCATGCACGCGGCGATGATGAGTGCCCCCGCGCTAAATGATGAAGAGCGTCGAGCATTGATTGCCGTCATCGAGGCAACCTGTTTGACCAACGGCGGCTTCGATGCCTGGGGAATCATCGATGCGCTCAAATCCCTCGGCGCGCTGGATGATGATCAGGAGAACTATGTTGCGACCGCCAAGGCCGAAATCCAAACGGTGCTGGCGGACCGAGAGAACCCCCTGATGTGGCAAGCTGCCAACGGGGCGTGGAACGCGCAGTTCGACCACCCCTATGACGCGGCATATTGGGAAGCATGGAACGACTTGCCGGAGGAAGAGCGCAAAGCACTCCTTTTCATGGCCGCGCAAGGCGCGGAAGGCCATTCCATGTTTACGCCGTCCTTGATCGCCGAAATGGCATCGTTTGGCGACCCGGCCGCGGCCCCCATTCTCGCGCAATGGACGACTCTGCCTCCGAAAAAGGAAGTGATGACGCAGGATGCCATTCGGACTTTTGAAATGGCCCATGCGGCGCTCGCCCGTCTGCGTTGCCCGTTGCCTGACCGTTCGGCGGAAGCCGTATCCGAAGCCGACCATGCGCTACTGGCTTGCGGGCAGATTCTTTATTGGCTCAATCGCGATGATCTCCCGGTGTCGACGCGTAAGTCGAATTGCGCAGCCTCGCTCGCTGTACTGTCGCGCCATGATGCGGGCGTCGCCGCTGCCGTCGCGGGAGAATTCTTCCGGTCGGACCACATGTTCGCGGAAAGCGCGCGCCGGCTCCCAGGTTCGAAGCCGGCGGTAACCTCTTTTGGGCAGTTTTTTCCTGATGAGATCGCCGCGATCTACCGGGCCGCGCTCGAAAAGCCGACCATTCAATCCGGATATTTTGAATTCTTCCGCGTCGATGAGATGATCGAAAAGGCGCTGGCTAACTTGGGACGGTACGGCAGGGCGCGTGATATCCCGCTGCTTCGTGCTTGGACCGTCCATCCTGATCTGGGGCGCTTTGCGATACAGGCCATCAAGGAGATTGAAGAAGCACCCACCCAGATGAAACAGCCGGTCAAGGGGTAGACCGATCACCGCCTAGGCGCACTTGACGCGGCCTCATCGTGGGTATGGCGTTCTCTAAGCGTCGGTGACGCGGCCTATGCCTTGGCCCATCGCTAGTGAACTGACCTTTCATCACCTCAGGCTATAATCAATCCCATGATCGATGAAGACCTACGCCTGCGCGCCAAGCGGCTTCTCGGTGGGCAATACCGGGTAGACGATCTCGACCGCTTTTATCTCGACCTTCGGGAGCGAACGCACGGTCGTGCGAGCTTCCGCGAGATCGGCGATTTTGTTGCGCATCGCGGAGAGCGCAACAGAGGGCCAGTCACGCAGGTCGCCCGTGACGTCTTAACGAGCGTGACCGTCTGGAGCTTGCAGTTCCGGGGCAAGAAACCGACCTATCCCGAGCTTGCGCAGGCTGCGCGGGCCAATTTCCGGCTCGCTTCCGATGAGCAGATCAAGAACGGATGTGGCCTTGAACGGTCGGCCGTGAAGAGGATTCTCGACCGGGTGTTGCCGGGCTTCGAAAGCGGCAAACCTACTAGCAATCTCAGTGATGAAGAATTGCGGGTACTCCAATACATTGCCAACCGCTTTATCTGGAAGCCGACGTTCACTGACGATGAGGTCGTTCAGGACTTTTGCGATGTCTTGGTGCTCAATAACATTGTCTTGGAGGACGATCGGCCGTCTCTTTTGGCGGAGCGAGAATTCATTTCTCTCTATGCTTTGATCCGCATGCACGGTACGACCATAGTGCTCAAGGACGGCACAACCGCGCAATTGCTTGCCGGATACGCAAACAAGCACGACGTTCTGGAAGTGAAGGTGCAGATCGAGTTCAACGATGGGCCAAAGCCGATCTCGGCGCCGGTTTGCATGTATGCAACCACACTCAAACCGGAAGACCACTGTGACGTGTCGCTTCTCGCGCTACCCGATGACTACCTAGCTCGGGTTTGGCGGATGCCACTCGAAATCGGGGACAACGGCAAACTGCGTCGCGTAGCGAGCTAGCGCGGCGTGCGATCACGTTCGGCCCGATTATGCCATTATGACGGTGTTTTGCCCGACGTGTCAAATTCGCGTCCTGAAAAAGCATTACGCCAGCAGTGATTGGCTACTGTGCATGGGGTTGTTTTCGCTGTTTTGGTCGAGCGCTCCAAAATGGTGGCAAGTCGGGACGGATCTCACCGCGCATTGGCGGGGGCGTGGACCGGCCAGAGGTCGGCGCGCCAACGCACCGCGATCGCCAGCATCGCGAAGAAGCCCGCGGCGGCATAGAGAGAGCCCGTCGCGGAATAGCCGATGACGTCGATCAGGCTGCCGGCTGCGAGCAGTCCGATCGGCAAGCCATAGATGACCATCATGCGCACGCCCATGACGCGGCCTCGCAGATGTGCGCTCGCGGTGCGCATCAGAATGACGGCGGCCGAGATCATCGACATGCTCTGGGCGATGCCGGCGAGAACGAGGCAGGCCATCGCCACCGGCATGGTCCTGACCTCGACGAAGACCAGCAGCATGGCGTACCAGGCCAGCGTCGCGCCGATCAGAAGCCGGGCAATGCGCACGCCACTGATTAGGCTGAGCGTGATGGAGCCGATCAGCGAGCCGACGGCGAAGCTCGCCGAGAGATAACCGAGGCCGGTCTGGTCGGTGTGAAAGATCTCCCGCGCGATGTAGGGCAACAATCCGCCCGTGAAGGGAAATGCGGTGAGATTGGCCAGGAAGGCGACGCACAGCGCCGCGCGCATTCCCGGGCCATTCCAGGCATAGACGATGCCTTCCTTCAGGTCGTCCAGCAACCTCGAAACCGCGTGGCCGTTCGCCGGGAGATTGCCCGTGGTGACTGACCTTTCCGGCCGTGTCAGGCAGAGCATCAGAAGCGCAGCCACGAGGTAGAGCCCGGCAACCGCCAGATACACGAGCCCAATGCCAAGGACGGCGAACAGCCCGGCGCCCGTCAATGCTCCCGCGATGCGCGCACTGTCCTGGGTCGTGCGCGCAACGCTGATGGCGCCGACCAATTGCTCGGCCGGCATGATCTCGGCAAGCAGTGCGCCCCGGACGCCGAGATCCGAAGGGCGGATCAGCCCCATGATCGCGACGATGATCATGACGCTCAGCGGCGACAGGTGACCGGTCAGCGCCAGGACCATGATGGTCGACGACAGCGCCGTATAGGCAAGACGCATCACGACCAGGAGATCGCGATGACCCATGCGGTCGCCGATCATGCCGAACACGGGCGCAACCAGGGTTCCGACGAACTGGAGTGAAGCGAGCACGGTGAGCAGCAACACCGAGCCGGTTTCGACAATGATGTACCAGCCGAGCACCAGCGTCTCGACCTCGAAGGCCCAGGAGGTGAGCAGGTCGGACGGCCACTGGAAACGATAGTTGCGGATGCGGAATGGCGCGAGCGCCGAAGGTCGTGCGGTGGCGCTCACGACGCGATGACGCGTATCACGGCGATTCCCTTGCCCCTGTTGTTTCTTCTTGCGGGCGCGCAAGCTAGCGCTGGCGATGCTCGTGTCAATCGCAGTCGCCGCAGGCCGCCCCCGCGTTCGGCTCCTAGCTCGCCGCGGCTCTCGGCTTCCGCTCCGCCAGCGCCGCGGCCATCGCCGAGATCAGCGGACGCATGAAATAGGCTTCATCCGCCGGCGAGACGTCCGTGCGCAGACCGTGCGCGGCGAGTTCACCGGAGACCGCCGGCCCCACCGAGGCGATCAACGTCCGTTCGAGGCCCGTGCGCAGTTTCGCTTCGGCGCCATGCGCTTTCGCGGCCTCGATCAGGCGGCGGACCTGGCCGAGATTGGTCAGCGCGATGGAATCGATCCGCCCCTCGGACATGTCGTCGATGGCGGCGACGATGTTCGAATCCGCCGCCTTGGAATCGTAGACATAGGGCAGCACGGTATCGACGGCGGCGCCTTGCGCGGCCAGCGCGCCGGTCAGCGCGCTGTGATCCTTGTCGGGATAGAGCTGGAGACCGAGGCGCCGCCCCTTCAGATCGAGCCTGGCCAGCATCTCGATCACGCCCTCGGTGGTCGGCTTCTCCGTGGTCTGCTGTGCCTCGAGACCGATCTCGCGCAGCGCCTTGCCGGGTTTCGGGCCCCGGGTGAATTTTCGCGCTTTGGCGAGTGCCGCGACAAGCGACGTGTCGAGCCCGCGGGCGCCGGCAAGCTTCATGATCCGACGCAGGCCTTCGCCCGTCATCAGCACGAGATCGTCGAAGGGCTGGTCGATGGCACGGCGGATCCAGGCCTCCACCGGAGCCGGGTCCGGCGCATCACGGATGGTGAACATCGGGCACTGCACGACCTCGGCGCCTTGCTCGGCCAGAAGCTTCGAAAACTGCGCCTCCTCCCGCGTTTCCAGAATTAAGATGCGGTAGCCGTTCAAGCGGTCGGCCATGGGTGTGCTCCGATCATGGATTGCAATCGTCCGCTCATCCTGACTCTGCGCTTTATGTTGAAGCAAGTCTTGGGATTGGCGCAAGGGCGAGGTCGGTGCTAGAGCAGGGCGCAGATCGCTGGATCGTTCCGCTGCACAAACCCTCATCAAGAACCAAGCCCGTTCATCAACATGCCCGACCATCAATATGTCCTGACCCTGTCCTGTCCGGATCGCCCCGGCATCGTCTCGGCGGTGTCGACGTTCCTTGCCCACAACGGACAGAACATCCTCGACGCCCAGCAGTTCGACGACGTCGAGACCGAGAAGTTCTTTATGCGGGTGGTGTTCACCGCGGCCGATCTTGCCGTGGAACTGTCGGCGCTGCAGACCGGCTTTGCCGCGATCGCCGAGCGTTTCGGCATGGAGTGGCAGATGCGCGACCGCGCCGCGCATCGCAAGGTGATGCTGCTGGTGTCGAAATCCGACCACTGCCTGGTCGACATCCTCTATCGCTGGCGCACCGGCGAATTGCCGATGATTCCGACCGCGATCGTCTCCAACCATCCGCGCGAAGTCTATGCCGGGCTCGATTTCGGCGGCATCCCGTTCCACCATCTGCCTGTGACCAAGGAGACCAAGCGCGAGCAGGAAGCGCAGGTCATGGACCTCGTCGGCAAGACGAAGACCGATCTGGTGGTGCTCGCCCGCTACATGCAGATTCTGTCGGACGATCTGTCGGCAAAGCTGTCGGGTCGCTGCATCAACATCCACCACTCGTTCCTGCCGGGCTTCAAGGGCGCCAAGCCCTATCACCAGGCCCATGAGCGCGGCGTCAAGCTGATCGGCGCCACCGCGCATTACGTCACGCGCGACCTCGACGAGGGCCCGATCATCGATCAGGACGTCGAGCGCATCAGCCATCGCGATACGCCGGAAGATCTGGTTCGCAAAGGCCGTGATATCGAGCGCCGCGTGCTGGCACGGGCCATCCGCTACCATCTCGACGATCGTGTCATCCTCAACGGTCGCAAGACGGTGGTGTTCGTGGATTAGCGAATAGGGAGTGGCGAATAGCGAGTGGAAGCGGGAGGGCGCCCTATTCGCTACTCCCTATTCGCCATTCGCTCTCCTACCGCCCCGCGCCAGCCGACGCCGTCCCCGTTGTGCCCTTCTGGGCCTGCTCTTCCTTCTCGCGATCCGCGGCCGGCAGCAGGCGCTTGCGTTCGCGTTCCTTCATGTATGCGTCGTATTGCGGCGTGCCCGGTCGTGGCGGAGCATCAGCGGGCAGGCCGCCGGCCCATTGCGGGACGTAGTCGCCCACGCCGGCGGAGAGTTTTTCGTTAACCGTCCCGCAGCCGGACAACCCCGCGGCGAGCGCAACGAGGACGAGGGCGGAACGAAGAGTCTTGGGCATGGTGTACGCGTTCGGTGATTAGACGCCAGTTCGGCAGGAAGAAGCGTAGCCTTCAACAAGGTAAAATAGACTTATTCGAGGTAGGTAATTTGTTACCGAGTTGCGCCCGAGTGAGGGGCGTGAATGTACAGATTCTGCAAAAGAAAGGCGAAATCCTCCATGCGCGCGATCCTTCGCATTTCTGGACTTGGTGCGAGGCTCGCGACAACATGGCTTGGTCCGCGGGCAGGGGTTTTCGTTGACAAGTCCATTTTGTTTGTACATTCGTACAAATGAAGGCGGTGCTCGAGCTACTCCGATGCGGTGGCACCGTGTCCAGTCGATCGGTCTTCTGGACACTCGGGCTGTGCCGAAGGGCCGCCGAACGTCCGATTGACAAGCAGGGCGCGAAAGACGCCCATGTGGCGCCGCCGAGCACTTGCGGCAGCTAAGGTGAAGGCAAGGGCCGGGCACTCGGTCCAGGGCACAAGAGTCAGGAATGAAGGGGAGGGACATCTGATGTTCGAACGCAAACAACTGTCGCATAAGGCGACTTGGGCCGCCGCGGTTGCGGCCATTGCAGGCCTTGCCGGCCTCGCGCCTGCGAAGGCCCAGGACAGCGTCAAGATCGGTCTGATCCTGCCGATGACCGGCGGCCAGGCTTCGACCGGCAAGCAGATCGAGAACGCGATCAAGCTCTACATGCAGCAGAAGGGCGACACCGTCGCCGGCAAGAAGATCGAGATCATCGTCAAGGACGATGCTGCGATCCCGGACAAGACCAAGACCGCCGCGCAGGAGCTGATCGTTAACGACAAGGTCAACTTTATCGCCGGCTTCGGCGTGACTCCGGCCGCGCTCGCTGCCGCGCCGCTCGCCACGCAGGCCAAGATTCCGGAGGTCGTGATGGCAGCCGGCACTTCCATCATCACCGAGCGCTCGCCCTATATCGTGCGCACCAGCTTCACGCTGGCGCAGTCATCGACCATCATCGGCGACTGGGCGGTGAAGAACGGCATCAAGAAGGTCGCGACCCTGACTTCGGACTACGCGCCGGGCAATGACGCGCTCAACTTCTTCAAGCAGCATTTCACCGCCGGCGGTGGCGAGGTGGTCGAAGAGGTCAAGGTGCCCTTGCAAAATCCTGACTTCGCGCCGTTCCTGCAGCGCATGAAGGACGCCAAGCCCGACGCGATCTTCGTATTCGTGCCGGCGGGCCAGGGCGGCAACTTCATGAAACAGTATGCCGAGCGCGGCCTCGACAAGGCCGGCATCAAGGTGATCGGGCCCGGCGACGTCACCGACGACGACCTTCTCAACAACATGGGCGATGCCGTGCTCGGCACCGTCACCGCGCACCTCTATTCTGCCGCGCATCCCTCGCAGATGAACAAGGATTTCGTCGCAGCCTACAAGAAGGCCTTCGGCAACCGTCCGGGCTTCATGGCCGTGGGCGGTTATGACGGCATCCATCTGATCTACGAGGCGCTGAAGAAGACCGGCGGCGACACGGACGGCACCAAGCTTGTCGAGGCCATGAAGGGGATGAAGTGGGAAAGCCCGCGCGGCCCGATCTCGATCGATCCCGAGACCCGTGACATCGTGCAGAACATCTACATCCGCAAGGTCGAGAAGGTCGACGGCGAGCTCTACAACGTCGAGTTCGCGACCTTCGAAGCCGTCAAGGACCTCGGCAAGACCAAGAAGTGACGCGCGAAAGCGCGTCATCCCGGGGGCGCGCCTCTTACCTCTCCCGCTTGCGGGAGAGGTCGGCGCAAAGTGCCGGGTGAGGGTTGTCTTCTCTGGGGGAGTCTTCGTCGTTGAAGCACCCTCTCCCCAACCCTCCCCCGCAAGCGGGGGAGGGAGCGCAGTAAGGCACTTGGCTAAACCTGAAATAATTCCCGGCCCCCGATGACCGCAATCCTCACCAACCTGTTCGACGGCGTTGCCTACGGCATGCTGCTGTTCGTGCTCGCCTGCGGGCTCGCGGTCACGCTCGGCCTGATGAACTTCGTCAATCTCGCCCACGGCGCCTTCGCCATGGCCGGCGGCTATGTCTGCATGGTGCTGGTCAACCGGATGGGCTGGCCGTTCTTCGCCGCCCTGCCGCTCGCTTTCGTTTCTTCGGCTGCAATCGGTATTGTGCTCGAACGCACGCTGTACCGCCACCTCTATGCGCGCAGCCATCTCGACCAGGTTCTGTTCACGATCGGCCTGACCTTCATGTCGGTGGCGGCCGTGGACTACATCCAGGGCTCCTCGCGCGTCTTCATCAATTTGCCGGCCGCGCTCCAGGGCCAGTTCGACCTGTTCGGCGTCGGCATCGGCCGCTACCGGCTGATGATCATCGTGATCTGCGGCCTGCTCACCATCGCGCTTCAGATAGTGCTGGCCAAGACGCGCTTCGGCAGCCGCCTGCGCGCCGCGGTCGATGACCCGCGCGCCGCCAGCGGCCTCGGCATCAACGTGCCGCAGGTGTTCGCCTTCACGTTCGCATTCGGATGCGGGCTCGCCGGCCTCGGCGGCGCACTCAGCGCCGAGATCCTCGGCCTCGACCCGTATTTTCCGCTGAAGTTCATGATCTACTTCCTGATCGTGGTCACCGTGGGCGGCTCCTCTTCGATCACCGGCCCGTTCCTGGCCTCGCTCCTGCTCGGCATCGGCGACGTCGCCGGCAAATATTACGTGCCGAAGATGGGGCCGTTCGTGATCTACACCATGATGATCGTGATCCTGATCTGGCGTCCGAACGGCCTGTTCGGCCGCACGGCCGCGCGTTGAGTTCGCCCATGAGCGCTGCTTCCGACGTCGGTTATCACGCCCAGCGCCAAGCGCGCTGGCACTATGGCGAAATCGCCTTCTGGCTGATCGTGCTGGCCTGCGGCTTCGCCTTTCCCTCGCGCTACCTGATCATGACCGACATCCTGCGGCTGGCGCTGTTCACGATGTCGCTCGATCTCATCCTCGGCTACGCCGGCATCGTCTCGCTCGGCCACGCCGCGTTCTTCGGCGTTGGCGCCTATGCCGCGGGACTTCTTGCGCTCCAGGGCATCGTCAACGAGCCCGTGCTGGCGCTGATCGTCGCCGGCCTGGCCGCGATGGTGCTCGGCTTTGCCACCAGCTTCCTGGTGATCCGTGGCGTCGACCTGACCCGGCTGATGGTCACGCTCGGCATCGCGTTGCTGCTTGAGGCGCTCGCCGAGCGCTTCTCCAACATCACCGGCGGCACCGACGGCCTGCAGGGCATCGAGATGCAGCCGATCTTCGGCGTGATCCCCTTCGACATGTTCGGCAAGGCCGGCTTCTTCTATTCGCTGGCTGTCCTGTTCCTGCTGTTCCTGTTCGCCCGCCGTGTCGTGCATTCGCCGTTCGGCCTGTCGCTGCGCGCGATCAAGAACAATCCGCTCCGGGCCGCCGCCATCGGCATTCCGGTCAACCGCCGCCTGATCGCGATCTACACGCTGGCTGCGTTCTATGCCGGCATCGCGGGCGCGCTGTTCACCCAGACCACTGCGATCGCCTCGCTCGATGTGTTCGCTTTCGAGCGATCCGCCGACTTGATGCTGGTGCTCGTGATCGGTGGCACCGGCTATCTCTATGGCGGGCTGATCGGCGCGGTGGTGTTCCGCATGCTCCAGGAATTGTTCTCGACCATCACGCCGCAATACTGGCAGTTCTGGATCGGGCTCGTGCTGGTCGTGATCGTTCTGGTCGGCCGCCAGCGGCTGCATCGCTGGGTACTGTATGTGCCGAATCTGGTGATCAAGCAGCTCTCCGGGCGCAAGGCCGTCGTTGCCGTGCCGGAGAGCGACGCATGACCATCGCGCTCGAAACGAAGAATCTCGAAAAGCAGTTCGGCGGCCTGCGCGTCACCCGCGATTTGTCCTTGAGGATCGAGCAGGGCGCCCGCCACGCGCTGATCGGCCCGAACGGCGCGGGCAAGACCACGGTGATCAACCAGCTCACCGGGGTGCTCAAGCCGAACTCGGGCCGCATCCTGCTCGAAGGCCAGGACATCACCGATCTGCCGGTGCACAGGCGCGTGCTGCGCGGCCTGTCGCGCACCTTCCAGATCAACCAGCTCTATCCCGACCTGACCCCGCTCGAGACCATCGGCCTTGCCGTTTCCGAGCGTCTCGGCCATGGCGGCGACTGGTGGCGACGGATGGGCACGCGCAATGACGTCAATGACGAGATTGCCGAACTGCTGGCGCGCTTCCACCTGCTCGACGTCATGAACGAACAGACGGTGACGCTGCCCTACGGCAAGCAGCGCCTGCTCGAGATTGCGGTCGCCATCGCCGCCAAGCCGCGCGTGCTGCTGCTCGACGAGCCCGCCGCCGGCGTGCCCGAGAGCGAGCGCCATGACATTCTCGCCGTCGTAGGCAGCCTGCCGCGCGACGTTACCGTGCTCCTGATCGAACACGACATGGATCTCGTGTTCTCCTTCGCCGACCGCATCTCGGTGCTGGTCTCGGGCGCGCTGCTCACCGAGGGGCCGCCCGAACAGGTCGCGCGCGATCCGCAGGTGAAGGCTGTCTATCTCGGCGAGGAGGCGGTCAATGTCTGACCTGCTCGCGATCGATTCCTTGCGCGCCGGCTATGGCGAGGCGGTGGTCCTGCCCAACATGTCCCTGCGCCTCGCCGAGGGCCAGGTGCTGGCGCTGCTCGGCCGCAACGGCACTGGCAAGACCACGCTGATCAACTCCATCGTCGGCGTCACCCGCCGCTTCTCCGGCTCGATCGCGCTCGCCGGCGCCGACGTCACGACGCTGCGTCCCGACCAGCGGGCCCGTGCCGGCATCGGCTGGGTGCCGCAGGAGCGCAACATCTTCCGCTCGCTGACGGTGGAAGAGAACATGACGGCGGTGGCGCAGCCCGGCCCCTGGACCGTCGAGAAGGTCTACGAGATGTTCCCGCGGCTGAAGGAACGGCGCAGCAACTTTGGCAACCAGCTCTCCGGCGGCGAGCAGCAGATGCTGGCGATCGGCCGCGCGCTGACCCTCAATCCGAAGGTCCTGCTGCTGGACGAGCCGACCGAGGGCCTCGCCCCCATCATCGTCGAGGAGCTGCTCAAGGCGATCGGGACCATCACCCGGGCGGGCGGCATCTGCTCGATCATCGTCGAGCAGAATGCCCAAAAGATTCTGGGGCTCGCCGACCGCGTTGTGATATTGGAGCGCGGAACGATCGTCCACGACGCCCCGAGTGACGCGCTGAAGGCCGATCCCTCGGTCCTGGAACGCCACCTCGGCGTCGCAGGGGCAGCGGTCCACTGATTTCTTCGCCTCTCCCCGCTTGCGAGGAGAAGGAGTACAACGAGCGCCGACTGAAATTTCGGGAGAAACAGAAAATGCAGCGAACCAGAGCCCCCTTCCGCGCCGACGAGGTCGGCAGTCTCCTGCGTCCGGCCAAGATCAAGGAGGCGCGCGCCAGGCTCGAGAAGGGCGAGATCTCGGCCGACGATCTGCGCAAGATCGAGGATTTGGAGATCGAGAAGGTCGTGCACAAGCAGGCCTCGATTGGCCTGAAGCTCGCGACCGACGGTGAATTCCGCCGCTCCTGGTGGCATTTCGACTTCCTGGCCAAGCTCACCGGCTGCGAGCTGTTCCACCCCGACACCGGCATCCAGTTCGCGGGCGTGCAGACCCGCCACGATGCGGTCCGCGTCATCGGCAAGCTCGACTTCCCCGACAACCACCCGATGCTGGACCACTTCCGCTTCCTGAAGAAATACGCCGACCAGGCCCACGTCACGGCCAAGATGACGATCCCGTCGCCGGCGGTGCTCCACTTCCGCGGCGGCCGCAAGTCGATCTCCAAGGACGTCTATCCCGATCTCGATGCGTTCTACGAGGATCTCGGCAAGACCTATCGCAAGGCGGTGAAGGCCTTCTATGACGCCGGCTGCCGCTATCTCCAGTTCGACGATACCGTCTGGGCCTATCTCTGCTCGCAGGACGAATTGCAGAAGGCGCGTGAGCGCGGCGACGATCCCGAAGGTCTCCAGCAGATCTATGCGCGCATCATCAACTACGCGCTGGCCGAGAAGCCAGCCGACATGGTGGTGACGACGCATGTCTGCCGCGGTAATTTCCGCTCCACCTGGATCTCCTCGGGCGGCTACGAGCCGGTGGCCGAGACCATGCTCGCCGGCACCAATTACGACGGTTACTTCCTCGAATACGACAGCGACCGCGCCGGCGGCTTCGAGCCGCTGCGCTTCCTGCCCAAGGGCAACAAGGTCGTCGTGGTCGGCGTCATCACCTCGAAGTTCGGTGAGCTCGAGAAGAAGGACGACATCAAGCGCCGCCTGGAAGAGGCCGCCAAGTTCGCCCCGCTGGAGCAACTCGCACTCTCGCCGCAATGCGGCTTTGCCTCGACGGAAGAGGGCAACGTCCTCTCCGAGGAGGAGCAATGGGCCAAGCTCAGCCTTGCCGTCGAGATCGCGAAGGAAGTGTGGGGCCAGTAAGTCTCCGCAGCTAAGGCTCACTCGTGTCCCGGACGCGCTGCAACGCTCTTGCGTTGCTGCGCAGAGCCGGGATCCATGCTGCTCGACTTGCTCTTCGGAGATATGGGCCCCGGCTCTGCAGCGCACCGCTGAAGAGGCGCTGCGCTGCGTCCGGGGCACGAGAGCATCTCACCGCTCCGCCCGATCGACCTCCCCCAGCAGCGGCGAGTTCGACCACGGCACCTGATTGTTCTTCGTGGCCGACACCAACCTCAGCCTGCACCCGCCTCAACATCTTCTGCGCCTCCACGCCCGGCGTGCCGAGTTGGCGCGAGAGCGGCGGAGCACCGCGAGCTCGCGCCTTCGCCGTCGGGTGGAACCTCTCCTGGCGCGGTCGCGTAGCCCATCAGCGGCGGCTCGCCGCGGACGGAACGGGGCGCCGGACGTATACGCTATTCCCTGAGTGGGCAGAATTTGCTAGGACATGGAGCCCAATCTTTCTGCCCACTGTGTCCCACCCGATGAAGAACGACGAAATCCTGAGCCAGATCACGGAGTTCTGCCGCAAGGCGGACATGGCGGAATCGACGTTCGGCCGGCGCGCGGTGAATGATGGGAAGCTGGTGCATCGCCTGCGCGAGGGGAAACGCATCACCATCGACACCCTGGAGCGGATCCAGGCCTATATGGCCGCATCGATCGCCGGCGGCATGCCGCCGCCGCGGGGACTTCAGGTCCCGCCCGAAAAGCGCGATCCACGCGGCAATTTCCGGTTCTTCGAGAACCGCCAGAAATACCTGCTGTTCGTCCACACCTGCAGCGAAAAGCGAGTGATCGCAGACAGGGTCGCGCTGGAACTGGCCTCCATCCATCCGCGCCCGCCGGCCTTGCGCCTGTTCGATGCCGGCGTCGGCGACGGCACGGTGCTGGCGCGGGTGCTGCGCGCAACGCATCAGCGCTTTCCGCACATGCCGTTCTATGTCGCCGGCAAGGAGCTCAGTCTGGAGGACCTGCGCCTGACCCTGGAAAAGGTGCCGGATCGCATTTTCGAGCATCCGGCATCGGTATTCGTCTTCACCAACATGTTTTACGCGGAGGCGCCCTGGCTCACGCCGGCATCGCCGGCTGCGGCGGCCGCTACCGTCTGGCACGAGGTGCCGCTCCGCGGCGCTTCGTCGGGCGAGTTCGAGCAGCAGATCGCGGAGCTGAGGCCATTCCTGGAGCAGAACTGGCGCGCCGCGATCAGCCCCCGCACCGCCATGCCGCTCTACGAGCGGCCCGTCGTCCTCGTGCTCTATCGCGAGGACCACAGGTTTCTTCTGGATGCGACCATTCCGCGGCCGGGCCAGGCCGAGGCCAATTTCGACCTCGTCATCGCTTCCCAGCCCTACCGGGCCCTGTCCTCGGTCAATTTCCGGGCCAAGCGCATCATTGCCCCCCTGGCGCGGGCGCTTCGACCGGGGGGGCGGCTGATCGGAATCCACTCCCACGGCCAGGATCCGGGCATGGAAATGATCCAGGCGATCTGGCCGGGAGAAAACCCTTTCTCAGTGAGCCGTCATGAGCTATTGCGCGCAGTTAAGTATGAACTTGGATCGGTGGGCCGCGACTTAAATTTTAATGCCTACGCGGACAACCGTTCGATCTTCAGGTATGATATGGAAGCTCTGCCCAACGAGGTCACGGGCACTATCGGAACCTCGACGGCCTTTGCAGCGTGGAATGCGGCAGTGTATGTCGCTCAGATTGAGGACGACCGGTTGACGGAAATGACTCAAAACAGCCGCACCCTGGACGCCGCCAGGGACGTGCTGCGAAAGTACAATGGGCTCTGGTTTCTCGACGAATCCTACGTCATCTCGCGCCGGCGTGATTGACATCATTAAAGGTAAACATCGCAAACGCCCGCCGGCTAGCGGCGGAACAAGGGGTTACTGATGCGCGCGTCCTATCTCTTCACCAGCGAGTCCGTGTCCGAGGGCCATCCGGACAAGGTCTGTGACCGGATCTCCGACGAGATCGTCGACCTGTTCTATCGCGAAGGGCCGAAGGCGGGCATCGATCCGTGGGCCATCCGCGCCGCCTGCGAGACGCTCGCAACCACCAACAAGGTGGTGATCGCCGGCGAGACTCGCGGTCCGGAGTCGGTGACCAACGAGCAGATCGAGAGCGTCGTCCGGGGCGCGATCAAGGACATCGGCTACGAGCAGGAGGGCTTCCACTGGAAGACCTGCGACATCGAGATCCTCCTGCATCCGCAGTCGGCCGACATCGCCCAGGGCGTCGATGCGCTTCAGCCGGGCGAGGTCAAGGAAGAAGGCGCGGGCGACCAGGGCATCATGTTCGGTTACGCCACCAACGAGACGCCCGACCTGATGCCGGCGCCGATCTTCTACGCCCACAAGATCCTGCGCCTGATCTCCGAAGCCCGTCACTCCGGCAAGGAGAAGGTGCTGGGCCCGGATTCCAAGAGCCAGGTCACCGTGCAGTACGAGAACGGCAAGCCGGTCGCCGTGCGCGAGATCGTGGTCTCGCACCAGCATCTGGTCGAGGACCTCACCTCCAAGCAAATCCGCGACATCGTCGAGCCCTATGTGCGTGAGGCGCTGCCGAGGGACTGGATCACGCCGAAGACGATCTGGCACATCAATCCGACCGGCAAGTTCTTCATCGGCGGTCCCGACGGCGACACCGGCCTGACCGGCCGCAAGATCATCGTCGACACCTATGGCGGCGCGGCCCCGCACGGCGGCGGCGCGTTCTCCGGCAAGGATCCGACCAAGGTCGACCGCTCGGCGGCCTACGCTGCGCGCTACGTCGCCAAGAACATCGTCGCGGCCGGTCTTGCCGACCGCTGCACGCTCCAGCTCGCCTACGCCATTGGTGTCGCGCGTCCGCTGTCGATCTACATCGACACCCACGGCACCGGCAAGGTGTCGGAGGATCAGCTCGAGAAGGCGGCGGCGCAGGCGATGGATCTGACGCCGCGCGGCATCCGCAGCCATCTCGACCTCAACCGCCCGATCTACGCGCGGACGTCTGCCTACGGCCATTTCGGCCGGACGCCCGACAACGAGGGCGGCTTCTCCTGGGAGAAGACCGATCTCGTCGAGCCGCTCAAGCGCGCACTCTAGTTCTAGTTCTCTTGCGTCATCCGGGTTCGCTCGTTTCACGAGCGTCCCGGAATGACCAGCCAACAAACAGGAACCCCCTATGAACGCGAAGCCCGGCTTCACCGATTACATCGTCAAGGACATTTCGCTCGCCGATTTCGGCCGCAAGGAGCTCTCGCTGGCCGAGACCGAGATGCCCGGCCTGATGGCCACCCGCGAGGAGTACGGCCCGAAGCAGCCGCTGAAGGGCGCGCGGATCGCCGGCTCGCTGCACATGACGATCCAGACCGGCGTGCTGATCGAGACGTTGGCCGCGCTCGGCGCCGACATCCGCTGGGTCTCCTGCAACATCTATTCGACGCAGGATCACGCTGCCGCCGCGATCGCGGCCGCCGGCATTCCCGTCTTTGCCGTCAAGGGCGAGACGCTGACCGAGTACTGGGACTATACCGCGAAGCTGTTCGACTGGCACGGCGGCGGTCACCCGAACATGATCCTCGACGACGGCGGTGACGCCACCATGTACGTCCATCTCGGTCTGCGCGCCGAGAACGGCGACGCCGCCTTCCTCGACAAGCCCGGCTCCGAGGAAGAGGAAGTCTTCTTCGCGCTTTTGAAGAAGCAGCTCAAGGAGAAGCCGAAGGGTTACTTCGCCGCCATCGCCAAGAGCATCAAGGGCGTGTCCGAGGAGACCACCACGGGCGTGCATCGTCTCTATGACATGCAGAAGGCGGGCACGCTGCTGTGGCCGGCCATCAACGTCAACGACAGCGTCACCAAGTCGAAGTTCGACAACCTCTATGGCTGCCGGGAATCGCTGGTCGACGGCATCCGCCGCGGCACCGATGTGATGTTGTCGGGCAAGGTGGCGATGGTCGCCGGCTTCGGCGACGTCGGCAAGGGCTCGGCCGCCTCGCTGCGCCAGGCCGGCTGCCGCGTCATGGTGTCGGAAGTCGATCCGATCTGCGCCCTGCAGGCCGCGATGGAGGGCTACGAGGTCGTGACCATGGAAGACGCCGCGCCCCGCGCCGACATCTTCGTCACCGCCACCGGCAACAAGGACATCATCACCATCGAGCACATGCGCGCGATGAAGGATCGCGCCATCGTCTGCAACATCGGTCACTTCGACAACGAGATCCAGATCGCGGCGCTCCGCAATCTGAAGTGGACCAACATCAAGCCGCAGGTCGACGAGATCGAATTCCCCGACAAGCATCGCATCATCATGCTGTCGGAAGGCCGCCTCGTGAACCTCGGCAACGCCATGGGCCATCCGTCCTTCGTGATGTCGGCATCCTTCACCAACCAGACGCTGGCGCAGATCGAGCTGTTCGCCAACAACAAGGACGGCAAGTACGAGAAGAAGGTCTACGTGCTGCCGAAGACGCTCGACGAGAAGGTCGCCCGTCTGCACCTCGCCAAGATCGGCGTGAAGCTCACCGAGCTGCGCAAGGACCAGGCCGACTATATCGGCGTGAAGCAGGAAGGTCCGTACAAGTCGGATCACTACCGGTACTGATCTGCTGGTTCGATCGATCTCGACGCGAAGCCCCGGAGCGGTCCGGGGCTTCGTTGTTTTCGGCGCATGGAATTCGGCTCGCCTTTTAGTTGCTGCACGGCTGATTGCCAATTGACGGCCAGCAGCGGCGGGCAGACACTCGCCGGCGGCGGAGGAAACCATGCAACCAGAACATGTCGACGTCCTCATCGTCGGTGCCGGCCTGTCCGGCATCGGCGCGGGATATCATTTGCAGACCAGGTGTCCGACCAAGAGCTACGTCATCCTCGAGGGGCGCGACTGCATCGGCGGCACCTGGGACCTGTTCCGCTATCCCGGCATCCGCTCCGACAGCGACATGTTCACGCTCGGATACTCGTTCAAGCCGTGGACGGATCCGAAGGCGATCGCCGACGGGCCGCAGATCCTGAACTATGTGCGCGAGACCGCGGCCGAGAACGGCATCGACAGGCACATCCGCTATCATCATCGCGTCAAGCGCGCGTCGTGGTCGACGCCTGATGCACGCTGGACCGTCGAGGCCGAGCGCATCTCGGGCGAGGGCGCGACCGAGCTCGTGCGGTTCACCTGCAATTTCTTATTTCTGTGCTCGGGCTATTACAAATACGAAGCGGGCTACACGCCGGAGTTCAAGGGCACGGCGGATTTCGCCGGCCGCATCGTGCATCCGCAGAAGTGGACCGAGGACATCGACTACGCGGGCAAGCGTGTCGTCGTGATCGGCTCGGGCGCCACAGCGGTGACCCTCGTGCCGGAACTCGCCAAGAAAGCGGCGCAGGTCACCATGCTTCAGCGTTCGCCGACCTATGTGGTGTCGCGCCCTGCTCAGGATCCCCTCGCCAACAAATTGCGCCGCAATCTGCCGGCGCAGCTCGCCTATCATCTGATCCGCTGGCGCAACGTGATGTGGGGGATGTTCTTCTTCCAGCTCAGCCGGCGCCGGCCCGCGAAGGTGAAGGACCTCATCCTCAAAGGCGTGCAGATGGCGCTTGGCCCCGGCTATGACGTCGCCACACATTTCACGCCCCGCTACAATCCCTGGGACCAGCGGCTATGCCTTGTTCCCGACGGCGATCTGTTCAAGGCGATCCGCGAGCAGCGCGCCTCCGTCGTCACCAGCGAGATCGACACGTTTACCCGCGACGGCATCCGTCTGAAGGACGGAAGCGAGCTTGCGGCCGACATCATCGTGACGGCGACCGGGCTGGTGCTCCAGGTCGTCGGCGGTCTCGATGTCAGTGTCGACGGCCGCACCGTCGATTTCGCCAATACGCTGACCTACAAGGGCATGATGTATGCCGACGTGCCCAACATGGCTTCGGCGTTCGGCTACACCAATGCATCCTGGACGCTGAAATGCGATCTCACCTGCGAATATGTCTGCCGGCTCATCAACTACATGGACCGGTATAATTTCCGCCAGTGCATGCCGCACAATGACGACCCCGAGATCACCGCGCAGCCCTCGCTCGATTTCACCTCGGGCTACGTGCAGCGCTCGGTGGCAAAACTGCCGAAGCAGGGTTCCAAGCGGCCGTGGCGGCTGCACCAGAACTACGCGCTCGACATCGTCTCCCTGCGCTTCGGCCGGATCGACGACGGTGTGATGCAATATTCCTGATCGCGCCGCCGATCGCCTCTATGCCTTGCGTGTCGTGAGCGCGAACCCAAGATCGATCGCGAGCGCCAGCACCGCTGCGCCGCCGCCGAGGCCGAACAGCAACAGGTAGTCGCCGCCCGTCTGGGCGTAGATCCAGGAGAAGCCGTAAGCGGCGGTCGCCTGGAACAGCGCAAAGCTGGTGGTGGCATGGCTCCATATCGCGCGTTGCTGTAGGCTGGAGTGAGGCACGAGCTCATGGATGCGACCCAGCACCAGCGGTACGATGCCTGGCGTGAAGCCGCCGACCACGACGCTCGACACGATCAATGAAACCGGCGCGGTGCTGACGGTTGGCAGCAGCACGGCTGCCGCCTCGATCAGGAAGGCCGCGCGCAGGGCCGGGCCGAAACCCGAGCGGTCACCGACATGACCAGTGATCAACGGGCCGACGATCGCGGCGAGACCGTACAGCACCCAATAGCGCGATCCCGCGGCAATGCCCTGGCCAAGGCCGCGCGCCACGAAGTCGACGATAAAGACCATGTGCGGCACCAGCGCCACGGCGTTGAGGCCGTACTGAACCAGCAGCGCGCGGGCGGCCGGCGAGACGCGATGAGGTTTGGCTGGATGCGAAGGCGCAGCATCGGCCTTGATCTCAGCAGGCCAGTTCCACCAACTTGCGAGCGTGAGCAGGGCGGACAGCATGCCGAGGCCATACCAGCTCTGCTGTAAACCCTGTTGCAGCAACAATGGCACCAGCGTGCCCGATGCCGCGACGCCGAGGCCGACGCCTGCGAAGATCACACCGCCGACGATGCCGCGCCGTGCGGCCGATGTATGTGGCAGAATGACGGACGCCGCCAGCACCATGATGATGCCGCCGGTGAGGCCGGCGAGGAAGCGCCACGCGAAAAACCAGCTGAACGACAGCGGGGCCGAACTGGCGAGGAAGGAGAGGGTGGCGAGCAGCATCATCGCCCGTAACGCGCGGACCGCGCCGATGCGGGTGGCAAGCGCTCGTGCTGCGAGCGCGCCGGCGAGATAGCCGGCGAGGTTCGCAGCGCCGAGATAGACGACGTCGGATGCGCTGAACCATTTTGCGGCGATCAAAGCCGGGATCAGCGGCGTGTAGGAGAAGCGGGCGAGGCCAAGCCCGACCAGCGATGCGGACAAACCCGCCACGGCATACCGCCAGGTTGTTCGTGAGGCCGAGTCCGGCCGCGGTTGCGGGTGGGTCTCGAGGTGTCGCTTCGTGTCTGCGTTGGTCATGTCATCCTCCTGCGCGAGGGGGCGCGGATCATCCTGTCCGGGCGGCGCGGCTGCGCCTGAATTCCCGCACCGGCAGGCCGCCCCAGCCCCAATTGTCGGTGTCCACTTCCTCGATCACCACAAAGGTGGAATCGAACGGCTTGCCGAGCACGTCGAGCAGGAGCTGGCTCGAGCCCTTGATCAGCGCGGCCTTCTCCTCCGCAGTGAGCGACGCCGCTTCCGGCGTCGTTCCCTCGCGGGTGACTTGAATGGTGACGATGGGCATCGTGCTTCTCCTCGTCTCAATGGCCGGCGCTCTGGCCGCCGTCGACATGCAGGATTTCGCCGGTGACGAAGGAGGCCCCCTCGAGATAGAGCACCGCATCGACGATGTCGGACATCTCGCCCATGTGGCCGACCGGGTGCAGCGCACCGAGCTGCGCATGCGTCGCGACCGGATGCATCGGCGACTTGATGATGCCGGGTGAGACCGCGTTCACGCGGATGCCGCGCTTGGCGTACTCGATCGCGAGCGATCTGGTCGCAGCGTTCAGCCCGCCCTTGCTCAGCGAGGCCAGCACGGATGGCACGTTGGAATTGGCTTGATCCGCCAGCGTGGTCGTGATCTGCACCACGTGGCCGGATCCCTGCTTCTCCATCTCGGCGATGGCGAGCTGCGTGATGTTGAAGAAGCCCGCGACGTTCGTTCCCATCACCGCCGCATAGTCCTCGGCCGTGTATTGCGTGAACGGCTTTGCGACGAAGATGCCGGCGTTGTTGACCAGCGTGTCGACCCGGCCGAAGCGGGCGATCGCCTGCGAGACGACGCGCTCGGCAGTGGAGCGGTCGGCGATGTCGCCGGGAACGGCGAGGACATCATCGTCACCAGACGGCTTGATGGAGCGCGCCGTGGCGACGATGCGGTAGTTGCGATCGCGAAAACCCTGGACCAGGGCGGCGCCGATACCCTGCGATGCACCGGTGACGATGGCGACCTTCTGCTCGATACCCATGATGGGCTCCTGTTGTTGGCTTTGAGATCTGCGCCAGCGGCGGCTGGCTTGCGTGCTGAGGTACGCCGCGGCGGCCCGGTCGCGAATAGCCGCTGTCCGGCACACAGTCTTTCGCCGCGCGAACGAATGCGGGGCCGGCGCCCGGCGGTAGTTGTCGAGGTTGCGGCGAACGCCTAGCCTGCGAGCGGAAGCTCAGAGCAAGACGGGAAGGGAATGGATCGTCTGGATGCGATGAATGTGTTCGTCCTGGCCGTGGACGAAGGCAGCTTGGCCGCCGCAGGACGCAAACTCGGCCGCTCGCCGGCCGCGGTGAGCCGGGCCATCGCCTTTCTGGAAGAACGCGTGGGCGCCGAATTGCTGCACCGGACCACGCGCTCGATCAAGCTGAGCGAGGAGGGGGAGCGCTATGCCGCGATCTGCCGCCGTGTGCTCGCCGAGCTGGAGGAAGCCGACGACATCGCGGCCGGACCGCGTACGGCGCCGCGCGGCCTGCTCACGATCACGGCTCCCGTGGTCTCGGGGGAGATGGTCTTGCGGCCGATTCTGGATGCGTTTCTCGATGCCTATCCCACCGTGTCGGCAAAGCTCCTGCTGTTCGATCGCGCGGTCAATCTGATCGAGGAGGGGATCGACGTCGCGCTTCGCATCGGTCCCTTGGCGGATTCGGCGATGATTGGCATGCGGGTCGGAGAGATCAGCCGCGTCGTGGTGGCAGCGCCACGCTATCTGAAGCAGCATCCGCGCATCGCCGAGCCCGGCGATCTCGCCAAGCACCAGATCGTCGCCATGGCGCATCTGCCCAATTCCTGGACCTTCGCGCCACAGGCGGCTTCATCGGTGCCGCGCTCGGTGCAGTTCACCCCGCGGCTCGTCGTCAACAGCACCTATGCGGCAGTGGCCTCCGCCGTCGCCGGGCGGGGCGTGGCGCGGATGTATTCGTACCAGGTCGCCGAACAGGTCGCGCGCGGCGAGCTCGAGATCGTCCTGGCCGGCGACGAGGACCCGGAGATGCCCGCGCATTTGATCTGCCCGAAGGGCCGGCTCTCGGTGCCGAAGGTGCGGGCCTTCACCGACTTCGCGGTGCCCCGGCTGAAGAAGCAGTTTGCGCTCCTGAAGAAGAGCATCAAGGCGCGCTGAGCCGCTTCGCGCCCCCGCAATGCGTTGTTTTGCGTATACGGCGGCCCGGCTGAATCGGCGAGGGTTCCAAAACGGTTAACGCCGATTTAACGGATGAGTCCTAGCCTGTCTCGGCCGGGGTTACTCGCAAAGCCGAGGTGAGCCCAATGGAAGCCCAGAAGATCGCGGTCGACGCCGTCGTCGCGCTGACCGATTGCGACCGCGAGGCCGTCATCGCCTTCATCCGCCGCCTCTACCTGGCCGGCGTCACCGATCCCAAGCGCCTGACCTTCAAGGGGCTGCAGGCGCTGTCGCGGGCTTGATTCGGACGGTTCCGGCCCTTTCAACCCCGAGTTCCCGGCCGAACGCTCTCCCCAGCGTGATTGCAACCCTCCGGTGAATATCTTGTCGCTCGGGCCCGGCCGGAGTAGATGACGTCCCCGGCTGGGTTCACTTGGGAACTGGGGAAATGCTGAAACAGCTTTTTGCGCCGCAACTTGTCATTCTTTATGTGCTGGCGGCCTCGACGATTTACGTTCACTACCGCGGCAAGCAGCGGCTGCGCTTCGCGCGCCAACTCGGCGATCACTCGACCTATCTCGCGCCCTACAACGTGCTGATGTACGCCGGCTCGGCCGTGCCGAACAAGCCGGTGATCCCGGTCGAGCAGTTTCCGGAGCTGAAGCCCCTCAGCGAGAATTGGGAGACCATCCGAGACGAGGCGGTGCGCCTGTTCGACGAAGGCTTCATTCGCGCCGCGGCGAGGAACAACGATTGGGGCTTCTACTCGTTCTTCAAGAGCGGTTGGAAGCGGTTTTACCTGAAATGGTACGACGACTTCCTGCCCTCGGCACGCACGCTGTGCCCGAAGACGGTGGAGCTCCTGAACGCGATCCCGAGCGTGCACGGCGCGATGTTCGCGATGCTGCCCCCGGGCGGCAAGCTCGGTGCCCACCGCGATCCCTTCGCGGGCTCGCTGCGCTATCATCTTGGCCTCGTCACCCCGAACTCGAACAAGTGCCGGATTCTCGTCGACGGCGTCGAATGCGTCTGGCGCGACGGTGAGGCCTTCATGTTCGACGAGACCTTCATCCACAGCGCCGAGAATGCGACCGACGTCAACCGCATCATCCTGTTCTGCGATGTCGAGCGTCCGATGAAGTACGGCTTCATGACCGCGATCAACCGCTGGGTCAGCCATCACATCGTCAAGGCGTCGGCGACTCAGAACGTCGATGGCGAGAATGTCGGCGTGCTCAACAAGATGTTCGGCAAGCTCTACGAGATCCATCTCGCCAGCCGCAAGGTCAAGGAGTGGAACCGCAACGTCTACTACACGCTGAAATACTCGCTGACGGCGCTGATCCTCGGCCTCATCGTGTGGTCCGCGCTGCGTTGATCGGGCGGCGATGCGCCTTCGCGAAATGGAAAGCCCCGGAGCGTGCTCCGGGGCTTTTGCTTTGGGATGTTCGCCGCTGCTACTCCGGCTGGCCGATGCTCACCTTCAGCGTGCCGACGCCGTCGACGCCGCATTCAAGCTTGTCGCCGGGTTGGAGCTGCGACACGCCGGCGGGCGTGCCGGTCATGATGATGTCGCCGGCGGCGAGCTTCACCTGCTGCGAGAGTTGCCAGATGATTTCGGGCACGTTCCAGATCAGCTCGGTGAGGTCGCCCTTCTGCGCTTCCTTGCCGTTGACCGTCAGCCAGATCTTGCCCTTGGAAGGATGGCCGATTTTCGAGGCCGGCTGAATCGCGGAGCAGGGCGCCGAATAGTCGAACGACTTGCCGATCTCCCAGGGACGCTCCTTCTTGCGCGAGGCGATCTGGAGGTCGCGGCGGGTGAGATCGATGCCGACGGCGTAGCCGTAGACGTGGTCCAGCGCCTTGTCGGCGGGGATGTTGAGGCCGCCGCTCTTCATCGCGACGATCAGTTCGACCTCGTGATGCAGGTCCTTGGTCAGCGGCGGATAGGGAATAGTGGCGCCATCGGGCACCAGCATGTCGGCGTGCTTGGCGAAGAAGAACGGCGGGGCGCGCTCGTCATTGCCCATCTCGCGGATGTGCTCGAGATAATTGCGGCCGACGCACCAGATGCGGCGCACCGGATAACGGCCGCTCTCGCCGACGACGGGAAGCGAAGCCTGGGGCGGAAGCGGGATGACGTAGGAGGCGGCGTTCATGTAAGGTCTCGCGGCTCTTGAGGTGAAGAGAATTCTAGGCGGTTGCGCTGATCGGCGCCAGCTCCAAGGGGCTGCTGTCCCGATGCTGCAACCGGAAGAACGAGGCATAGCGCCCGCCGCGCCGGAGCAGCTCGTCATGCCGGCCCTGCTCGACGATCTCGCCGCCCTCGACCACCAGGATGGCGTCGGCGTGCATGATGGTGTGCAGGCGGTGTGCGATCACGATGGTGGTGCGGTTCCGGCAGAGATGCTCGATCGCCTCCTGCACCTGCCGCTCGGATTCGGAATCGAGCGCGGCGGTGGCTTCGTCCAACAGGATGATCGGCGCGTTCTTGATCAGCGCGCGGGCCACCGCGATGCGCTGGCGCTGGCCGCCGGAGAGCTGCGTGCCGTGCTCGCCGACCGGCGTGTCGTAGCCGAGCGGGAAGCCCATGATGAAGTCATGCGCGCAGGCGGCCTTCGCGGCGTCGACGATCTCGTCCTCGCTCGCGCCCGGCCGGCCGAAGGCGATGTTGCTGCGGATGGTGTCGCGGAACAGATAGACGTCCTGGCCGACATAGGCGGTCTGTGCCCGCAGCGATTTGCGCGAGACCGCGCCGATCGACTGGCCGTCGATCACGATGTCGCCTTGCGTCACCTCGTAGAAGCGCAAGAGCAGCGCCAGCACGGTCGACTTGCCGCCGCCGGAGGGACCGACCAGCGCGGTGACCTTGCCGGGCTCGGCCGTGAAGCTCATGCGGTTGAGCACGGTCTCGCCGTCGCGATAGGAGAAGCTGACGTCACGCAGCTCGATGCGGGCATCCGAGAGCTTCAGCGACGGCTTGTCGTCGTCGGACTGCTCACTCGCCGGGCTGTCGACGACTTCGAGCAGCATGCGCGCGCCGACCAGCTGGCTGTTGAGGTCGATGTTGAGCCGCGCCAGCCGCTTGGCCGGCTCGGTCGCCATCAGGAACGCGGTCATGAAGGAGAAGAACGCGCCGGGCGTGGCGTTGAGCGCGACCACGGCATAGCCGCCGTACATCAGGCAGCCGGCGACCGCGAAGCCGCCGAGCATTTCCATCAGCGGGTTGGAGCGGTTGGCGACGCGGGCCATCTTGTTGGCGTTGCGCTCGACGACCGCGATGTTCTCGTCGATGCGCTTCTGCATGGTCTCTTCGAGCGTGAACGCCTTGACGGTGCGGATGCCCTGCAGCGATTCCTGCATCGTCTCCATGATGTCGGCGGTGCCGGTGAACTGGTTGAAGGCGAGGCCCTTGATGCGCTTGACCAGCTTGCGCAGCACCAGCATTGCCGGCGGCACGGCGACGAGGCCGATGAACGACATCAGCGGATCCTGCCATACCATCACGCCGATCATGGCGAGCAGCATCAGGAGGTCGCGCCCGATGGCGTTGACCAGCATGTTGAGCACGTCGGTGATGGATTTGGCGCCCGCCGTCAGCCGGGCCAGGAACTCGGACGAATGCCGCTCGGAGAAGAAGCCGACGGCCTCGCGCATCAGCTTGGCGAACAGCTGGCGCTGGTTGGCGGCAAGAATCGCGTTGCTGATCTTGGTCAGGATCACCATGTGGCCGTAGGTCGCCACGCCCTTGATGAAGAGCAAAGCGACCGTCAGCCCTGAGAACATCGCGATGCCCGGGATGTTCTTGTCGACATAGGCCTGGTTGATGACCTGGCCGAGCACATAGGTCGCGGCTGCGGTCGCGCCGGCGGCGAGCGCCATCAGCGCGAAGGCGACGAGGTAGCGCCGCCAGTAGACGATGCCCTGTTCCGTGACCAGGCGGCGAATCAGGACCGCTGCCGCGTAGGGATCGTCGGTGATTTTCTTTGGAAACTGGGCCATCCGGTGTCCATTGACGGCGCGGGACAAAACCTGCCTGCGCGTCAGGGATCGATGGGCCTCTGTGCCCGCTCAGCTGCGGTTTTTCAAGCCCAATTAAGGGCTTGCGCTTGGGATGATTCTAGGCCGAGACGGCGTGGCGGAGTTCGCCATGGCGTTCGCGGAACAGCCTGTCCTCCCAGGCCAGGGCGTGCGCCGCAATAGTCTCGAGGTCGTCATATTGCGGCCGCCAGTCGAGCAGGCTGCGGATGCGGCTGGTGTCTGCGACCATGGTCATGATGTCGCCGGGCCGGCGCGGGGCGTACTGCACGGCGAAGCTGCGGCCCGAAACCCGCCGCACGGCGTCGATGGTCTCCAGCACCGAATAGCCGCGGCCGTAGCCGCAATTCAGCGTCGTCGAGGCGCCGCCGCTGCGCAGGTAGGTGAGCGCCGACCGGTGGGCCTGCGAGAGGTCCGTGACGTGGATGAAGTCGCGGATGCAGCTGCCGTCCGGGGTCGGATAGTCGGTGCCGAAGACGTCGATCTTGGCGCGCTGGCCGGTGGCGGCTTCCACCGCGATCTTGAGCAGGTGCGTGGCGCCGACGGTGGCGAGCCCGATGCGCGCCTGCGGGTCGGCGCCGGCGACGTTGAAGTAACGCAACGTCACGTATTGCATGCCGTAGGCGGCGGCGACGTCGTGCAGCATGATCTCGGTCATCAGCTTCGACGAGCCGTAGGGCGACAGCGGCCGCGTCGGCGCGTGCTCGGGCACCGGCACCTGGTCCGGATTGCCGTAGACGGCGGCGGTCGAGGAGAAGATGAAGCGACCGATGCCGCGCTTGACCGCGACGTTGAGCAGGTTGCGCGCAGTCGTGAAATTGTTGCGGTAGTAGCCGAGCGGATCGCGCATCGAATCCGGCACGACGACCGAGCCTGCGAAATGGATGATGCTCTCGACGTCGTGCTGGGCGATCACGCCTTCGAGCAGGTTTTCATCGCCGGCATCGCCGATGAACAGCGGCACGCCTTCGGGCAGGTAAGCGGAGAAACCGGTGGAGAGATCGTCGATCACGACGACGTCCTCGCCGGCTTCCGCCAGCGCCAGGACTGTGTGACTTCCGATGTAGCCGGCGCCGCCGGTGACTAGCACAGTCATGATCTCACCCGTCTTCGATCAACGCACAAACTAGCGCTCGCGTGGTGAAGAGGGGGTATCGGCGCGGCTGAACTGGTCACTATGCTTAATGTTGCGTATAGGGACTTTGCGAAATGGAGTGTGACGTGGCGAGTTTCCCCGGCGATCTCGAATTGATCGTGCCAAATCTGCACAGGCGCTATTCCGGGGTCACCGCGACCAACCGGATGGTGGCGCCGCGGCTGGCGAAACTGTATCGCGCGGCCTGGTTCGGATCGGACGCGCCGGAGGGGATCGCGCGGCTGAGCGTTGCCGATTTTCTGAAACTGTGGCGCCGCAAGCGGCCCGTGATCTGGCATGCGCGCCGCAACAACGAGATGATCGCAGGCCTCGCGTTGCGCGCGCTCGGCTGGCCGCTGAAACTCGTGTTCACCTCGGCGGCGCAGCGGCATCACAGCTGGATCACGCGCTGGCTGATCCGGCGCATGGACGCGATCATCGCAACGAGCGACATCTCGGCCTCGTTCCTGAAGGTGAAGGCGACGGTGATTCCGCACGGCGTCGACACCGACGTCTATGCGCCGCCGACCGATCGCGCTGCGGCGTTCGCGGAAGCCGCGCTGCCGGGCCGCTACGCCATCGGCTGCTTCGGCCGTGTGCGCGCGCAGAAGGGCACCGACCTGTTCGTCGATGCGATGTGCCGCCTGTTGCCGCGCTATCCCGATTTCACCGCCGTCATCGTCGGCCAGGTCACGGCGGAGCAGACGCCCTTTGCCAACGACCTGAAGAAGCGCATCGAAGCAGCTAACCTGCAATCGCGCATCGTCATCACCGGCGAGTTGCCGATCGAGGCGGTGCAGCGCTGGTATCAGCGGCTGACGATCTACGCCTTCACCTCGCGCAACGAAGGCTTTGGGCTGACGCTGATCGAGGCGATGGCGGCGGGCAGCGCGCTCGTCGCGTCACGCGCCGGCGCGGCCGAGCTCGTGGTGGAGGATGGCGTCACCGGCGTGCTGGTCCCGCCGGGTGATGCCGACGCGCTCGCTGCGGCGCTGGAGCCGCTGATGCGCGATGTGGCCGCTGCGGCAGCGATGGGCGAGCGGGGACGCCGGCGCGTGCTCGAGAAGTTCAGCCTCGATGCCGAAGCGGCGCGGATCGGCGAGGTCTATCGGCCGCTGCTCTGACGCGGTTTCGCCGGTCGCAAACAAAAACTGCGAAAACAACCCCATGCACAGTAGCCGGGGTTAGGAGAATCAATGGCTTGGCGGTCGGTGCGGTCTCTTGCGGATTTTGCGAAGTCGATTTGACCCGTCGGGCAAAACAGTGCTAGACAGGTATCGTCCCAGAATGCCCGATTACCCGTAGCTGCGGACCGGCAGTCCGCGCGCCGTGGCGAATGGACCATTCACCATCTGATCGAATCGGCGTCTCGCCGCGCTGTTTCTTTTTGGCGTTCTGACGCAGGAACGTGACTTCGAGCTCGTCGCCGTTGACGCGGTCAACGTTAGAGTTCAGCTACGCGCATGCGAGCAAATTGTACGGTTTCACGCAAAATTGGGCATCGGGCGCATTAGAGGTTGACGGCATCTGCGGATGCTACCTAATTGCGCGCCGCGACCGCGAAGATGGATGCCGTTGCGCGAGCGAAGCCAAATGCCAGACCGCATGTCTCCTTCCGATCGCTTCAATGCGCTGTCCTTGGTGCCACCCTTCGTTGGCATTTCCTTCCTTGCCCTGATTGGACTGACATTGATCGCGCTCATCCCAGGGATGATCACGCTCGGCCTGTTGCTGTTCATCCTCCCGGGGCAGATACTGATCGCAGCTCCCACGTTGCTTTATTACTCTCTCGCTGCACTCCCCGGATATCTGCTGGCGCGATTCCTTGGAAGCAACCTGCTTGGCGCCACGGTTGTGGCGGCGGTGCTCGCCGCGGCTGCGTTGCTGCCTCATTACCGCAGCCAAAGCCAGCTCGAGAAACTGCTCGCGACAGATATCACGGGTCCGGTGCCATCGTCGTTCCAGCCGCGCGCCTTTGATCTTCCGTATCCCGAGCAGGACAATTACTGGACGAATTGGCGGCACCCCGAAAGCCACGATCCGACCCCTCCGCCGCCCTGCGCGGATCTTTGCCAGCAGTTGCTGTTCAAGGGGCATATCGACCACGTCATTATCCGGGACCATAACGCGCGTGGCGCCCGGATGATCAGCACCGAGACGCAAAAGAGAGGGCCTGACGGCTCGATGCAGCGAATGGTCGAAGTCACATGGCTGCCGCGTTGGAGGAGATTTCACCTCGAACATCGCGAGAGCTGTCCCGAGACGCTGAGCCTCATCTCGGCTGAATTCGTTCATGAGGTCGTCGGCGGCCGATGCTTGATCGAAGACACCGTCGATCAGCGCGAAGCCGATGTCCTCGTGTCATTGTCCAAACCTCTCGATGTACAGGGCGCCGATGGCCAGTTTCGTCCCGATCTGAATATCGCGTTCGCCAACATTGAATCCGCCCCGATCACCATCACGATTGCCGAGCAGCATGACGGCAACCTGGTCCCGGCCGAGATCAGGACGGCGCTGCACGCGAGCAATGCGCGCGTTCCGTTCTATTTCACGACGAGACGATGTGGCGGAGGTGAAATTCCCAATCTGTGCCTCGCCGCGGCGACCGAACCTTTTGCAAACAGCCGCGCGGATCCGTTCGAGATGATTAATCGCCGTTATGGCTTCCCGGTGGTGCCGGGATCCAAGCCGGCCCGTCTGTCTTCCGCGCCCACGTCGGAGAATGACCGGGCCACAGTGAATGCCATCCTGAGACAGGACTACGGAGCTGGATTGATTCCAACGACTCAGTCGAAACTCGTCGCAAGTTTCCTCAGTGCAAGGCTCAAGAACGGACAACTCAATCAGGACGATATCGAGCTGATCCGGTTGGCGCTGAAGCAGCACGCCTTTGCCGCATCGATAGAGACCGACAAGCTGCCCTCAGACACCTATCAGGCCCTGAAGCCGCTGCTGCCCGACATGTTCAAGCGGATCGCCCATAGCGCCAAAGGGCAGCAGGAAATGGTGCAGTCGCTGAACGTGATGCTCGGGCACTATCCAGCCGAGGATACGAACCCGTACTCGTCCGCACTCTGCCAGGATTCCAAAAACGCCCGTTTGCGTGTCTGCTATCAGCGGGAATTTCGTACGCGCACGAAGTGATGCCTGCGGCTCTGCCGCCATGGTTTCGCAAGGTTGTGTCAACGTCACAAGCAAGCAAGCGGCGGATTTAAGGGGTTAACTTTGGCGCTTGTGCGCCCCGGCCTCACCCAGCACCCTCTCCGCAATTCCCACCACTTCTGATGCCGCGAGATCCCGCATGCAGCGGTGGTCGTTCATCTTGCAGATCGTGCTCTGGCAGGGCTGGCAGGGCAGCATTTCCTTGTCCTGCACCACCGTTGCCGCAAGGCTGTTGAGGGGGGCCCAGAGGTAGGGGCTGGTGGGGCCGAAGATGCCCATGGTGGGCGTGTCCAGGGCGGCGGCGATGTGCATCAGGCCGGAATCGTTGGAGATGGCGACGCCGGCCGCGGCCATGGCGAGGACGCCGTTGCGCAGATCGGTGCCGGTGAGGTCCCGGACCCCGGGGCCGCCAGCGGTCCCCTTGCCGCCCGCGGCGACGATCTCCTGGGCCAAGCCCTTTTCGGCGGGGCCGCCGACCACCCAGACCTCCAGGCCACGCTCGACCAGGAGGCGGGCAGCCTCGGGATAGTAGGTCCAGCGTTTTGAGACCCCGACCGAGCCCGGGGCGAGCGCCACGGCGGCTCCGGCGCCGAGGCGATTGGCCTCCCGCCAGCGGACGATCTCCTCGGCTGGGACCCGCAGTTGCGGCACCGGCCATTCCGGAGGCAGGGGTGCGCCGTCGGGCTGGGCCAGGGCGGCGTTCTTGTCGATGAAGCGGGGCAGTCTCTTCTCGCCCCAGCGCCAGCGGTTGATCAGGCCGAACCGAAACTCGCCGACGAAGCCGACCCGTTCGGGGATACCAGCCAGCGCCGGCGCGATCGCCGCCTTCCAGGTCCGGGGCAGCACCAGGGCGGTACCGTAATTCCGTTTCCGAAGGAGCTCTGCCAGGCCGAACTGGCGGCCAATTGCGAGCTGGCTGCGCGGCAGGTCCCAGACGATGCCGGCGCGCACGCCGGGCATGTAATCGATCAGCGGGGCGCACAGCGACGTGGTCAGGAGATCGACCGGCCGGTTCGGCCAGCGCTCCTTCAGGACCCGCACGACGGTATGATTCCGCACGAAATCGCCGATCCACATGTAGGGAATGATCAGGATCGGGCGGGTGTCGCTCCGGTCTGCATCTCCAACAAATTGCGAATCAATATTCATTCGTTAATTAGGACCGACGACGTGCTGATGTTGGCGGTTCGGTAGCCGCTCCCGGCCGGCAGGTAAAGCCGGCAGAAGCGGCGATCCCAAAACCGCTTACACTTTGGCGGATCATGCGCTACGGCAGGGCCGGGCACCAAGAAAAGCGGGCAGGTAGTTGGAATGTTGCTGGTGACCGGCGGGGCCGGTTTTATCGGATCGAATGTCGTGGCCGCGCTGAACCAGGCCGGCCGCAGCGACGTCGTGGTCTGCGACCTGCTCGGCACCGAGGGCAAGTGGCGCAACCTCGCCAAGCGGCAGCTTGTGGATATCGTTCCCCCGGCCGAACTGCCCGACTGGCTTAAGGGCCGCAAGTTGGAGGCCATGATCCATCTCGGGGCGATCTCCGCGACCACCGCGACCGACGGCGACCTCGTGTTCGAGACCAATTTCCGCCTGTCGATGCGCCTGCTGGACTGGTGCACGATGAACGCGGTGCCGTTCATCTATGCATCCTCGGCGGCGACCTATGGCGACGGCGAGGCCGGCTTCGGCGATGACGCGTCGCTACCGGCACTGAAAAAATTGCGGCCGATGAATCTCTACGGCTGGAGCAAGCACATGTTCGATCTCGCGGTCGCCGCGCGCGTGGCGAACGGCGATCCGCTGCCGCCGCAATGGGCCGGGCTGAAATTCTTCAACGTGTTCGGCCCCAACGAATACCACAAGGGCTCGATGATGAGCGTGCTGGCGCGGCGCTTCGACGACGTCAAGGCGGGCCGCGTCGTGCAGCTGTTCAAGTCGCATCGCGAGGGCATCGAAGACGGCGACCAGCGCCGCGACTTCATCTATGTCGACGACGTCGTGCGCGTGGTCATGTGGCTGCTGGCGACGCCGTCGGTGTCCGGCCTGTTCAACGTCGGCACCGGCAAGGCGCGGAGCTTCAGGGATCTGATGCTGGCTGCCTACGCTGCGCTCGGCACCAGGCCCAACATCGAATACATCGACATGCCCGAGAGCATCCGCAACAGCTATCAGTACTTCACCCAGAGCGAGGTCGATCGCCTCTGCCGCGCCGGCTATAACGGCGGATTCACGACGCTCGAGGACGCGGTCAAGGCCTATGTCGGGGACTATCTCGACCGGCCCGACCGCTTCCGCTGAGGCCTTTGATCATGGCGACCCCCATTCTCGATTTCGACGCCCTCGCGCAAACGATCTCAGGCCGCACGGTGCTTTGCATCGGCGACATCATGCTGGACGAGTTCGTCTATGGCGAGGTGTCGCGGATCTCGCCGGAAGCGCCGACGCCTGTCATCACCGCCCAGCGCAGCGAGATTCACATCGGCGGCGCCGGCAACGTCGCGCGCAATGTCGCGTCGCTCGGCGCACGCTGCATCTTCGTCGGCCTCGTCGGCGAGGACGATGCGGGCAGGCGGCTGGCATCGGCGCTGGGTGAGCAAGCCGGTATCGAGAGCGTGCTGGTGTGCGATCCCTCGCGGCCGACCACGCGAAAAGCCCGCTTCGTCTCCGAGCATTTTTCCACGCACATGCTGCGCGCGGATTGGGAGCAGGCGGCGCCTGCTTCCGATGACATCGAAACCAAACTGATCGACGCGATCCTGCCGCAGATCGCGCGCGCCGACATCGTGCTGCTGTCCGACTACGCCAAGGGCGTGCTGACCGCGCGCGTGATCCGCCACACCATCGACGCTGCGCGAAAGCTCGGCAAGCCCGTGGTGGTCGATCCCAAGAGCCTGAACTGGGCGATCTATCGCGGTGCCACGCTGCTCACGCCCAATCGCAGGGAATTCTCGGAGGCGACCCGCAGCCGTGCCGAGACGGTGCAGAGCATCGTCGAGGCCAGCGAGGACGTGATGCGGCTCGCCGATTGCGAGGCGATCCTGGTCACGCAGGGCGAGCACGGCATGACGCTGGTGCCGCGCAACGGCGCGGCCGTGCACGTTCCGGCCTTCCCGGTGAAGGTGCGCGACGTCTCCGGCGCCGGTGACACCGTCGCCGCCGCGCTCGCGGTATCGCTTGCGGCCGGCGCGGACTGGGATACGGCGCTGCGCGTGGCCAATGCCGCCGCCGCCGTCGCCGTCGGCAAGCAGGGCACCGCCAGCGTGAGCGCGGCCGAGCTGCGCCGAAAGATCCTGCCGCATGCCACCCTCGCGGCCGAGGAGAAGATCGTGCTCGATCCGGCTGCGCTCGATGCCCAGCTCGCCGAATGGAAGAGGCAGGGCCAGCGCGTCGGCTTCACCAATGGCTGTTTCGACATCCTCCATCCCGGTCACGTCAAGGTGCTGACCGCGGCGCGCGCCGCCTGTGACCGCCTGATCGTGGGGCTCAACAGCGACGCCTCGGTGCGGCGGCTGAAGGGCGCCGATCGTCCGGTGCAGGACGAGCGCGCGCGTGCCGAGGTGCTCGCCGCGCTGGAGGCCGTCGATCTCGTCGTCATCTTCGCGGAGGACACGCCGATCGACCTGATCACCAGGATCAAGCCCGGCGTGCTGGTGAAGGGCGGCGACTACACCCGCGAGCAGGTCGTCGGCCATGAGGTGGTCGAGGCCGCGGGCGGAACGGTCGTGCTGGTCGACATCCTCCAGGGCTTCAGCACGACGGCGCTGGTTCATCGCGCCCGGGGAGGCGGCAATTGACGGCGCTTGCAGGGGAGACTCCCGGCCAGATGTTGCGGCGGCGCCTGCGCAGTCCGGCGGCCTGGCGCGAGACAGTCGACCTGTTCGCGATCCTGACCGCGGCGTCGCTGCCCTGGTCGACGTCGCTCGCGGGGATCTTCAACGCGCTGATGCTGCTCTGCATGGTGCCGTTCCTCGACGTCCGCGCCTTCCTGCAATCGCTCAAGCGTCCGATCTGTGTGGCGCCGATCGCGCTGGTGCTGCTCGCGCTGGTGGGGACGCTGTGGTCGGATGCGGCCTGGGGCGCGCGCTTCTATGCAGTCAATCCGACCGTCAAGCTGCTCGTGCTGCCGGTCCTGCTCTATCATTTCGAGCGCTCGCCGCGCGGCCGGTGGGTCTTCGTCGCCTTCCTGGTATCCTGCGCCCTGTTGTCGGTGATGTCTTGGCTGGTCGCATTCTATCCCGATCTTGCGCTCAAGACCGATCCGCCCGAGCGCGGCATCTTCGTCAAGAACTACATCGACCAGAGCCAGGAATTCACGCTCTGCGCGGTCGCGCTCGCCTATCCGATCGTGATGCTGCTGCGGGAGAAGCGCTATTGGTTCGCCGCCCTGCTCACGGCGCTTGCGCTCAGCTTCTTCGTCAACATGGCCTTCGTGGTGGTGTCGCGCACCGCGCTCGTCACCATTCCGATCATGTTCGGCGTGTTCGCGTTGCTTCACCTCAGGTGGCGCAGCATTGCGATCGTCGCCGCCGCGCTGATCGCCGGCGCCATTCTCGCCTGGCAGGTCTCGCCGCATTTGCGCCATACTGCCGAGAGGTTTACGGACGAATACACGCGCTATATGGAGAGGGGCGAGGCGACCTCGCTGGGCCTGCGGCTCGAATTCTGGCGAAAGTCGCTCGGTTTCTTCGCGGAGGCGCCGATCCTGGGGCACGGCACCGGTTCGACCCGCGGGTTGTTCGAGCGCGTCGCGACGCCCGCCGGTCAGCACAAGGCGTCAGCCGAAGTGATCGGCAACCCCCACAATCAGACGTTGAATGTTGCCGTGCAATGGGGTCTGATCGGCGTCGCCGTTCTCTACACGATCTGGATCCTGCATCTGCTGTTGTTTCGCGGCGACGGGCTTGCCAATTGGATCGGGTTCCTGGTCGTGGTGCAGAACGTCTTCACCTCGCTGTTCAACTCGCATCTGTTCGACTTCCACGAGGGTTGGATGTACGTCATCGGCGTCGGCGTTGCCGGCGGCATGGTGATCCGGGCACAACAGGCCGAGGCGAAGATGAGGGAAGCCGGTTCCTGAGCGGTCGCGCGGCTGGCAAGTCTTGTCCAGATGGGTTATCAGCGCGGTCAGGTTGCATCTAACTGGGTTTTTATCGGTCGGCGGATGACGCGTCTTTCGCATCTTACCTCGCGCAATTTCCTGATCGCGCTCCACGACCTGCTGGCGACCACTGCCGCGCTTTTTGCCGCCTTCTATCTGCGATTCGAGGGTGGCGAAGACTTCTTCGAGCGCCTGCCGCTGCTGTTCCAGATCCTGCCCTATTTTCTTGCCTTCAGCGTGGTCGTGTTCTTCGTCTTGAACCTGACCACGACGAAGTGGCGCTTCATCTCGCTGCCGGATGCGCTGAACATCATCCGCGCGGCGACCGTGCTCACCGTCGCCCTGCTCGTGCTCGACTACATCTTCGTCGCTCCCAACGTCCGCGGCGCCTTTTTCCTCGGCAAGGTGACGATCGTTCTCTACTGGTTCCTGGAGATCGCGTTCCTCAGCGCGCTGCGCATGGCCTATCGCTACTTCCGCTATACGCGGGTGCGGCGTCACGCGAAGGGCAACGATGCCGCCCCGACGCTGCTGATCGGCCGAGCCGCGGATGCGGAGGTGCTGCTGCGCGGCATCGAGAGCGGGGCCATCAAGCACATCTGGCCCGTCGGCGTATTGTCGCCCTCGATGGCGGATCGCGGCCAGTTCATCCGTAACCTGCCGGTGCTGGGCGGCATCGACGACGTCGAGGACGTCATCGCGGACTTCGCCAAGCGCAACAAGGCGATCGCGCGCCTCATCATGACACCGTCGGCATTCGAGCCGGAAGCACACCCGGAATCGATCCTGATGCGGGCGCGCAAGCTGGGAGTGATCGTCAACCGCATGCCCTCGCTGGAGAGCGGCGACACGCCGCGGCTCACCGCGGTCGCAGTCGAGGACCTCCTGCTGCGGCCGAGCGAGACGATCGACTATGGGCGCCTGGAAGCGCTGATCAGGGGCAAGGCCGTCATCGTCACCGGCGGCGGCGGCTCGATCGGTGCAGAAATCTGCGAGCGCGTCGTCGCCTTCGGCGCCGCGCGGCTCCTGATCGTGGAAAACTCCGAGCCGGCGCTCTATGCGATCACGGAAGCGCTCGCCGCGCGGGGGGCGGCAGCCGAGATCGAAGGGCGGATCGCCGACATTCGCGACCGCGAGCGCATCATGCGGCTGATGGCGGCGTTCAGGCCGGACATCGTGTTCCATGCCGCTGCGCTCAAGCACGTTCCGATCCTCGAACGCGACTGGAGCGAAGGCGTCAAGACCAACATCTTCGGCTCGATCAATGTTGCCGATGCCGCCGTGGCGGCCGGCGCCGGGGCGATGGTGATGATCTCGACCGACAAGGCGATCGAGCCGGTGTCGATGCTCGGCCTGACCAAGCGCTTTGCGGAGATGTACTGCCAAGCGCTCGATCACGAGCTCGCCGCAGGCAGCGGCGGCGCCAAGCCGCCGATGCGGCTGATCTCGGTCCGGTTCGGCAACGTGCTGGCCTCGAACGGCTCGGTGGTGCCGAAGTTCAAGGCGCAGATCGAGGCCGGCGGCCCGGTGACGGTGACGCATCCCGACATGGTCCGCTACTTCATGACCATCCGCGAGGCCTGCGATCTCGTCATCACCGCGGCCACGCATGCGCTCGGGACGCAGCGCCCTGACGTCTCGGTCTACGTGCTCAACATGGGCCAGCCGGTAAAGATCGTCGATCTCGCCGAGCGCATGATCCGTCTTTCCGGACTGCAGCCGGGCTACGACATCGATATCGTGTTCACCGGCATGCGGCCGGGCGAGCGGCTGCACGAGATCCTGTTCGCCTCCGAGGAGCCGACCCGCGAGATCGGTGTTCCCGGCATCATGGCCGCGCAGCCGAACGAGCCGCCGATGCAGACGCTGCGCAAATGGATTGCTGCGCTGGAGCAGGCGATCGCCCGCGACGATCGCGCCACCATCAGGACCATCCTGAAGGATGCGGTGCCCGAATTCGGGTCGACGGCGGCCTGACCATGCAGCGTCGAGGCAGGATCGTCGCCTGTGCCGCTCCGGCCTGCGGATTGTCGCGCAACGCGGTTCTGGTGGAGCAACGATGAGCGAGACCAAGCCGCTCGCGCTGGTGACGGGGGCGAGCGGCTTCCTCGGCCGCCATATCGTGCCTGCGCTGACGCGGGCGGGGTGGTCGGTCCGCCGCGCGGTGCGCCGCGCGGATGGGGCCGACGGCGAGGTTCTGATCGGATCGATCGGCCCCGAAACCGACTGGCAGGCCGCGCTTGAAGGCGTCGATGCCGTCGTCCATCTCGCCGCGCGCGTGCACTACAAGAACGATGAACACGCGGTCCAGCTCTACCGCGACGTCAATGTCGACGGCACACTGCATCTGGCGCGCTCCGCGGCGACGGCCGGCGTGCGCCAGTTCATCTTCATCAGCACCGTCCTCGTTCACGGCCGGACCAATGAAGGCCGTGCACCGTTCCGCGAGAGCGACGTTCCGACGCCGCGTGGCCTCTATGGCACGTCCAAGGCGGAGGCCGAGGCGGGCTTGAGCGCGCTGGCGCGCGACAGCGGAATGAAGATCTCGGTGATCAGGCCGCCGCTCATCTATGGCGCGGGCGCCAAGGGCAATTTCCCGCTGCTGGCACGGGCGGTGAGGCTGGGACTGCCGTTGCCGTTCGCGGCAATCCGCAATCGCCGCAACTTTCTCTCCGTGCAGAACCTGTCGTCGTTCATCCTGTACCGGCTCGGCCATCCCGACCCGGGGAGCAATTTCGAGATCTTCCTGTTGGCCGACCGGGAGCGGGTCTCGACGCCTGAGTTCATCGCATGTCTGGCGCGAGCCTCCGGCAAGAGCAGCCGGCTGTTCCGCATGCCGCCAGAGCTGCTCGGTGCGGTCCTCCGCATGATGGGCCGGCAGGATATGCATGACGGCCTGATCGGCTCGCTCGAGCTCGACATTTCGAAGGCGATCGCAACCGGTTGGCAGCCGCAGGTCACCCTCGAGGAGGGCTTGCGCCTGGCGGTCTCGGATCAGGAGCCCTGAGGCCGGGAGAAACGGCGCAGCACGACTCCGACCGCGGCCGCGCCCGCGAACAGGCAGACGATCGTGATCGTCGTCGAACCGGCGCGAACGGTGGCGATGGCGAGCAATGCCAGCACGAGATTGAGCGCGAATGCTTCGCCGACCACCCGCTTCACCGTGAACCCGTTGTCGGTTGCACGCTGATAAAAGTGCGTGCGGTGTGCCGACCAGAACGGTTCGCGCCTGATGACGCGCCGGAACAGCGTGATGGTGGAATCCGCAAGATAGTAGGCGGGCAACAGCAGCGCTGCGGCCGTCTGCCCCCGGAAGGCGAGCTCCAGCAGGCACCAGCCGAGCAAGAGGCCGATCGGCAGGCTGCCGACATCGCCCAGGAAGACCCTTGCGACCGGGCGGTTGAACGGCGCAAAGCCGAGCATGGCGCCGCACAGCGCGGCGGCGATCGGCACGGCCGGCCATGAGAGATCCCCGAGCATTCCCAGCAGCAGCAGCGCCGCGGTGACCGGCACGACTTCCGCCACCGTCATCAGGTCGAGCCCGTCCATGAAGTTGACGAGGTTCACGAACCAGACGCCGGCAAGGACGATGAGGCCGCGCTCGAGCGCAAGCGGCAGCGCCGGCACGATGCGCGCGGTCTCCGGCGCGGTGAACACCACTGCGCCGACGCAGGCCGCCTGCAGCACCAGCCGCACGAGCACGGGCAGCGACTTTATGTCGTCGGCAAACCCGACCAGCGCGATCAGCACCGTCGCGCCGATCAGCACCGGCGGGATAGCGACGTTCGCCCAGACGGCCCAGAGCGAGGCGACGATCAGGGTCGCGGCGATCACCGCGATACCCGCGCCCTGCGGGGTCGGGATGCGATGTGAGGACCGCGCGTTCGGTCGCGCCAGTGCGTAGCGCTGGAGCAGGGGACGGCTGGTCCAGGTGACGAGCGCCGAGATCAGCGCGGCGATCGCAACGGCAAGCAGCACGGGCGCGCCGGCGAGCGCTTCGGTGGTCGAGCTCACTCCGGCACTCCGATCGGGGCCGAGCCTTGCGCGGCCTTCTCCGCGCTGAGGATCCAGACCAGGCCGCCGACCGCGCCGACGATGAAGTACACGGCGCCGAACAGCAGCGAGACGTTGACGCCCTCGTTGGCGGCAAGTCCCGCGAAGCCGAATGCAAGGCTCATCGTGGCTTCACGCACGCCCCAGCCGGCGATCGAGATCGGCATCATCGTGATCAGCATCACCGGCGGCACCAGCAGAAAGACGTCGCTGAAGCGAACCGGGGCCGCAATCGACCGCACGACGCACCAGGCGATGACGACGGCCAGCACGTGAACGAGGACCGACAGGATTGCGACGATCGGCCCGCAGGTACGGCTGAAGATCACGCGATTGGCGATCACCGCGCAGGCGTGAATGTGATGCGTGCCCCACCAGGTCTTCAGCCAGGGCCACTTCAGGGCGCCGAAAATCAGGAAGCCGAGGCCGCCGGCGAGCGCCACAAGGTCGATGAGCAGCAGCGCCGAGCGCCCGTGCGGATCGGTGATGAGGGTGTAGCTCCAGGGCAGGCTGGCGACGATGAGAACCGCGAGCGCGATCAGGCCGATCGCGCGGTCGACGAAGATCGAGTAGGTCGCCGCACGCCAGCCGGCGCCGGCGCGCGCGACCAGCCACAGCCGGACCGCATCGCCGCCGATCGCCGACGGCAGGGTCTGGTTGAAGAACGAGCCGATCACGTTGTAGCGCATGGCGCGGCTGAGCTCGAGCGGTGCGCCGCAGACGGCGCTGATCTGGCGCCAGCGCAGCACGCCGACGAAGATCTGCAGGAACGCAACCGCGATCGCGACGCCGATCCAGAACAGGCTGGTGACGGTGAAGCGCGACAACAATTCGGACAGGTCCACCTTGCGCAGCGCCAGATAGAGCAGCGCCGCGGAAATCATGATCTTGGCCGTCGACAACAGGATTCGGCGCATCTCGCCCGCATGGACAGGGTTTGCGAAGATTTGAGGCAACCCGACGCGAGGCGCCGAATTCGGCCGCTTTGGTATGGTCTTGGCGCCGATCTTGCAATAGCCGTCGTTGGGGTGTTGTGAGGGCAGCGGCGAGCCCTATTGCGACCCGATCGAGCTGGCGGCTAAACAGGACCGGGCGAGGGATCCCCAGGGAACAGGATGACGGATCAGGCGATTTTGGTCACGGGTGCCGCCGGATTCATCGGCTTTCACGTCGCCCGGCAGCTCCTGGGCGAAGGCCGTCCCGTCGTCGGGCTCGACAATCTCAACAGCTATTACGATCCGGCGCTGAAGAAAGCGCGCCTGGCGCTGCTCGGGGACGATTCCCGCTTCTCCTTCGTCGAGGCCGACCTCGCCGACCGCGAGGCGATGGCGGCGTTGTTTGCGCAACATCGTTTTGCCAAAGTCGTGCATATGGCGGCGCAGGCCGGCGTGCGCTACTCGATCGAGCAGCCGCACGCCTATGCCGATTCCAATCTCCTGGGCTTTCTCAACGTGCTTGAGGGCTGCCGCAACAACGGCTGTCGTCATCTCGTCTACGCCTCGTCATCCTCCGTTTACGGCGCCAACACAAAACTGCCATTTGCGGTTGCAGACCGCACCGATCATCCCGTCAGCTTCTATGCCGCGACCAAGAAGGCGAACGAGGTGATGGCGCAGTCCTACAGCCATCTCTACCGCCTGCCGGTCACGGGGCTGCGCTTCTTTACCATTTACGGCCCGTGGGGCCGGCCCGACATGGCCGTATTTCTGTTCGCGAACGCCATCATGGCGGGCAAGCCGATCCGGCTCTTTAACCATGGCGAGATGCGGCGCGACTTCACCTATATTGATGATGTGACCCGCGTCGTATCGAAGCTGATCGATCTTGTGCCCGCGGACGATCCGGCTGCCGCAAATGCGCCGTTTAAGCTCTACAATGTCGGCAACCACCATCCGGAGGAGCTGATGCACGTCGTCGGTCTTCTGGAGCGGGAGCTGGGCCGGACGGCGATCAAAGAATTGCTGCCGATGCAGCCGGGAGATGTGCGGGAAACGTTCGCGGATGTCGAGGATCTGATGCGCGACACCGGCTTTGCACCGTCAACGCCGATCGAGCATGGGGTCCATAATTTCGTCACCTGGTATCGCGACTACTTCAAGGTTTGAGATCACGATGGACAAACGCATAATCCCCCTGATCATGTGCGGCGGTGCCGGCACGCGGCTGTGGCCCGCTTCGCGCGAGGTTCGCCCCAAGCAGTTCCTGCCGCTGTTCGGCACGCGCTCGACCTTCCAGGACACGCTGCTGCGCGTGTCCGATCCCTCGCTGTTCGACCGGCCGATCGTCATCACCAATGCGGCCTATCGCTTCATGGTGCTGGAGCAGCTCGCCGAGATCGGCATCGAGGCCGACGTGATCCTCGAGCCGATGCGACGCGATTCCGGCCCTGCGATCGCGGCGGGCGCGGTGTTCGCGCAGAACCGCGACAGCGAAGCGATCGTGCTCGCGCTCGCCGCCGACCACGTGGTGCAGGACAATGCCGCCTTCGTTGCCGCCTGCCGCGAGGGCCTCACCGCCGCGCGCGCCGGGCGCATCGTCACCTTCGGCGTCAAGCCGGAGCGGCCGGCGACCGAATACGGCTACATCAATCCGGGCGAGGTGATTTCCGGCGAAGTGCATGCGGTTGCGCGCTTCGTCGAGAAGCCGGATGCGGTGAAGGCGTCCGACTACGTCAATTCGGGATATCTCTGGAACAGCGGCAACTTCATGTTCCCGGCCGCCGTACTGCTCGACGAATATCGCAAGGTCGATGCGGGAAGCGTCGAGGCCGTCACCAGCGCCGTCAACAATGCCGGCCGCGATCTCGGCTTCGTCACGCTGGAGCCCGAGGCGTTCGGCGCGGCGAAGGCGATCTCGATCGACTATGCGGTGATGGAGAAGACCGCGCGCGCGGCCGTGGTGCCGGTGTCGTGCGGCTGGTCCGACGTCGGCTCCTGGCTCGCGGTGTGGGAGCTGTCGGAGAAGGACGCGCAGGGCAATGCGGCGCATGGCACCGCCGTGTTCGAGGACTCCCGCAACTGCAACGTCACCACCGATTCCGCGCTGGTCGCGCTCGAAGGCGTCGACGATCTCGTCGTGGTCGCCACCGCGGACGCGATCCTGGTCTCGCGCCAGAAGGATGCCAACGGCCTGAAGCGCCTGGTGACCAAGCTGAAGGCGGTCGCGCCGAAGGTCACCGAGGAGCATCTCAAGGTGCACCGGCCCTGGGGCAGCTATCAGTCCGTCGACAATGGCGAGCGTCACCAGGTCAAGCGCATCGTGGTGAAGCCGGGCGGGCGCCTCTCGCTGCAGAAGCACCATCATCGCGCCGAGCACTGGATCGTGGTGCGGGGCACGGCCCAGGTCACCGTCAACGAGACCGTGAAGACGGTGCATGAGAACGAGTCGATCTACATCCCGATGGGCGCCGTGCACCGGATGGAGAACCCCGGCAAGATCCAGCTGGAGCTGATCGAGGTCCAGACCGGCTCTTATCTGGGGGAAGACGACATCATCCGGATTGAAGACGACTATCAAAGGTCGTAACCAGCAAACTCCGAATCATGTGACCCGGGCCGGGAAGACGGTATGTTTTGCGGCTTAAGGCCCGGGGAACGTGTAACTTTTTGAATCAAATCGTGTCCGGGCTCCCAGCTCCGCATTCGCCACAAATGTGGCGGTCGTGCTAGGAGAGGCGCCGGGGATTTGGGTTGAATCGGGGTTTGCTCAGATGAGTTCCAAAGGATCGGCACCGGCGAAGGCCGGCTTGCGCGTCGGCGTGATTGGTGCCGGCGTGATGGGCAGCAACCACGCGCGCGTGCTTGCGGGTCTACCCGGCGTCAGCCTCGTCGGCGTTGTCGATCCCTCGGCGGCACATCGTGAGCGGGCAACGGAGCTCGCCGGTTGCGAAAGCTTCGAGACGCTCGACCAGCTCTTCGCCGAAGGCGTCGACGCCGTGACCATCGCCGCGCCCACCCATCTGCATCACGAGGTCGCGCTCGCCTGCATCGCCAAGAACATCCACGTGCTGGTCGAGAAGCCGATCGCCTCCACCGTGGAAGAGGGCCGCGAGATCGTCGCCGCGGCGCAGAAGGCCGGCGTGACGCTGATGGTCGGCCATGTCGAGCGCTTCAATCCGGCGGTCGCCGCGGTCAAGCAGGCCATCGCGGGCGAGGACATTCTCTCCATCGCCATCACGCGCGTCGGCCCGTTTCCGCCGCGCATGTCCAATGTCGGCGTCGTCATCGACCTTGCCGTGCACGACATCGATCTGATCCGCTGGTTCACCGAATCCGACATCGTCGAGGTGCAACCGCAATTGTCGAGCGCGGTCGCCGAGCGCGAGGACATCGCGCTCCTGCAGTTCCGCACCGCCAACGGCGTGCTCGCCCACATCAACACCAACTGGCTGACGCCGTTCAAGGCGCGCAGCGTCACGGTCGCCACGCGCGGCAAATACGTGATGGGCGATCTGCTCACGCGCCAGGTCACCGAGTGCTTCGGCTTCAAGCCCGACGGCAGCTACTCGATGCGGCATCTGCCGGTCGGCCACGATGAGCCGCTGCGCGCCGAGCTGATCGCATTCCTCAAGGCGGTGCGCCACGGCGATACGCCGGCGGTAACGGGCGATGAAGGCGTCGCCAGCCTCGAGATCGCCACGCAATGTCTCGAAACGCCGTCGCGGCCTGCGGCGACGGCGCCCGTCCGCAAGGCTCCGCGCCGCGTCGCCGGCTGATCCTTTTCCATGTCGACCGCTCAAACGTCACAAGGCGCCAAGAACCAGACTATGAACCAGCATCTGCGTTCCGATCCCATTCCCTTCATCGACGTCGGCGCGCAGCGGCGCCGGCTCGGGGCCTCGCTCGATGCCGCCGTCAAGCGCGTGCTCGACCATTGCCAGTTCGTGAACGGACCCGAGGTCTTCGAGCTCGAGAAGCAGCTCGCGGCCTATACCGGCGCCAAGCACGTGATCGGCTGCGCCAGCGGCACCGACGCGATCCTGATGGTGATGATGGCGAAGAATGTCGGGCCCGGCGATGCCGTGCTGTGTCCATCCTTCACCTTCATCGCGACCGCCTCGCCGGTGGCGCGGACCGGCGCGACGCCTGTCTATGTCGACGTGGACGAGGCGACCTTCAACATGAGCCCGGAATCGCTGAAGCGCGGCATCGCGACCGCTCGCAAGGCCGGCCTCAAGCCCGTCGCGGTGATTCCGGTCGACCTGTTCGGCCAGCCGGCCGATCACGACTCCATCGCCGAGATCGCCAAGGCCGAGGGCCTGTTCGTGCTCGACGACGCCGCGCAAGCGTTTGGCGCGAGCTACAAGGGCCGCAAGCTCGGCACGCTCGCGCATGCCACGGCGACCAGCTTCTTCCCGGCAAAACCGCTCGGCTGCTTCGGCGACGGCGGCGCGATCTTCACCGATGACGACGAACTCGCGGCCACGCTGCGCAGCATCCGCGTGCACGGGCAGGGCGTGGACAAATACGACAATGTCCGTCTCGGCCTGACCGGCCGGATCGACACCATGCAGGCCGCGGTCCTGATCGAGAAACTGAAGATCTTCGACGACGAGATCGCCGCCCGCAACAAGATCGCGGAGCGCTATGAGCGCGGTCTGTCCAATGTGGTCACCGTGCCGCGCCTCAGCCCCGGCAATACCTCGGTCTGGGCGCAGTACACCATCCGTCTGCCCGAGGGGACCGACCGCGACGGCTTTGCCGCTGCGCTGAAGGCCCAGGGCGTACCGACCGCGATCTACTACGGCAAGTCGATGCATCAGCAGACCGCCTACAAGCAATATCCGGTCGCGGAAGGCGGGCTGCCGGGTTGCGAGAGCCTGTCGCGGGACGTGATCAGCCTGCCGATGCATGCCTATGTGACCGAAGCCGACCAGGAGCGGGTGATCGCTGCCGTCCGCGGCGCGCTCGCGGGCTGATTTGCCTCTCACCTCTCCCGAAGGGAGAGGTCGGATCGCATCGAAGATGCGATCCGGGTGAGGGGCTACAAACTCACTGAATGCTGCGGCCCCTCACCCGGATTGCTGCGCAATCCGACCTCTCCCCGTCGGGGAGAGGTGGACACCGAGCAAGCCGCTTTTTTGATCTCATGGTCTTTCAAAGCCTTATCGGCGGCCCGATAAGCCTCTAGAAGAGTCCGCATGCTCGGACGCATCTTCACGGTTGGTGGATATACGCTGCTCTCGCGAGTGACGGGATTTGCCCGCGACATCATGCTCGCGGCGATCCTCGGCGCCGGCCCCGTCGCCGACGCCTTTTTCGTGGCGCTGCGGCTGCCCAACCATTTCCGCGCGATCTTCGCCGAGGGCGCTTTCAACGCGGCCTGGGTGCCCGCCTATGCCCACGTCCATGGAGAGAAGGGCGAGGCGGCGGCCCACCTGTTCGCGGACCGCATCTTCACGTTGCTGCTGGCCTCGCAGGTGGTGCTGCTGGTCGCCGCCTGGCTGTTCATGCCGCAGGCCATGAGCATCCTCGCACCGGGCTTCAGTGAGGATGCCGAGCAGCGCAAGCTCGCGATCGAGCTGACCCGGATCACCTTCCCCTACCTGCTGCTGATCACGCTGGTGACGCTCTATGGCGGCATGCTCAACGTGATGCAGCGCTTTGCCAGCGCCGCGGCGGCGTCGATCTTCCTCAACGTCGCGATGATGATGACGCTGGCGCTTGCCGCCTGGTTTCCGACCGCAGGCCACGCCGCGGCCTGGGGCGTGCTCATCTCGGGCTTCCTGCAATATTTCCTGCTGGCGGGCGATCTGGCCCGTCATGGCGGCCTGCCGCGCTTTGCACCGCTCAAGCTCGACGAAGACGTCCGCGGCTTCTTCAAGGCGCTCGGACCTGCAACGTTGGGCTCGATGGGTACGCAGGTGGCGCTGTTCGCCGACACCATCATCGCGACCTTCCTGCCCGCAGGCGCGCTGTCGGCGCTCTATTATGCCGACCGTCTCAACCAGCTGCCGATCGGGGTCATCGGCATTGCTATCGGCACGGTGCTGTTGCCGGAGATGTCGAGGCGGATCACGGCCAACGACCCGGACGGCGCCCTGAAGGCGCAGCGCCGTGCCTTCGACTTCACGCTGCTGTTCTCGATACCGTTCGTGGCGGCCTTCCTCACTGTGCCCGACGAGATCATGCGTGCGCTGTTCGCCCGCGGCGCCTTCTCGAAGGCCGATGCGGTTGCCGCAGGCGGCACGCTCGCGGCCTACGCCATCGGCCTGATCCCCTTCGTGCTGATCCGCAGTGCGGTCGCGACCTTCTATGCGCGCAAGGATACGGCGACGCCGGTTCGGGCGTCGCTGACCGGCATCGCCGTCAACGTCGCACTGAAGGTCGCCCTGATGGGATCGCTGGCCCAGATCGGCCTCGCGCTCGCAACCGCCGTCGGCGTCTGGACCAACCTTCTGCTCGTGCTGTTCTTCGCCGTGCGGCGAGGCTTCCTCGTGCTGGACCGCGCCTGGCTGATGTCGCTCGCCAAATTCCTCGTCACCGGACTGATCCTCGCCGCCACGTTCTGGCTGATCGCGCGGTTTAGCGCTCCACTCCTCGCCTCGATGCACTTCCGCGATGAGTTGACCCTGGTCCTGCTGGCTGCCGGCGGCACCATCGTCTATGCGCTCGCGATTCTCATCCTGTTCGGCCGCAGTTGGCTGGTCTCCCTAGTGCGCGGTTAGGCGCGCATCAATAGGATTGTATATCCGCTGTGCCTGCGAAGGCGAGCCTACGGTAAAGGAGCGCGCGCTTGGCTAACGGCCAATTTGTGGAACTTGCAGCCAGCGGCGGCGTAGGCAATATTTCCAGCAAGTCCTTTGCACACTCTTAGAGTTCGATGACAAACTTCATGGGCATAGTGCTTGCGTGTCTTCGAGACGCCGGTTACGAGCCGATTGTCATCAACGAGTTGAACGACGCACTTCAAGGAGTCGCAAGGGAGCGCCCCGATCTCGTCGCACGCTATAGCAAAGCACTCGCATCGCGCAGGGCCGGAGAAATCGAACGTCTCTGGTCAGAGTGCGTGCTCAGTTTGAACGCTTGGCACAACATTCGAATCAATGGGGTCACGGGCCGACTTCACATTGGACATGGCAGCCGATCATATCCGTTGTTTCCGCGTGTTCTCCAAATTTGGCCGCCTCAGGGTCTGAGATGAACTAAAAGGACGCTGAAGGCACGGCCCCGCCAACTGTTCCTATGCGCCAAAGTGGTGCTCGCCTTCAGGCTGCAACCAGAATTCGTACATCTCTTGATTTTGCGCGATTCCCGTGCTATCCGTCGCCTATGATCAAATCGTCGCGCAAACTCAACCGCAATCACATCACCCGCTTCGGCTGGGCGGTGGGAGGAGTCGCGCGCTAAGAATTCGACGACGACATCTTTTCCATCAGGCCCCGCCGGCATCGGACGGGGCCTTTTCATTGGCCACGCTCCCTGCCGGCACAACAGCAGGAGCATCCGATGCCACCACAACAGACGGACATCACACCCGAAATTGGGGTCGACGCCGCAAGGCGCGGCCTCGACCTCACCATCGTCTTGAGCCTGCTCAAGCGATACTGGCTTGCATTTCAGGCGCGGCGGTCCCGCGTACGGGTCACCTTGCATGACCTCAGCGACAGGGAGCTGATGGACATCGGCCTGACGCGCGGCGAGCTCGACTGCATCGCACCTGAGAGTGCCATCGATAGGGTGAGAGACCATGCCAGGACTCTGTGGGGCCGTGGTGGGATGTGACGCGTCTCCTTCGAGACGACCGCTGAGCCTGTCATCGGACCGCGCTCAGCGGCGGCGTCTCGACGGAAAGCCCTAGGAAGGTTGTTTCCATATGCGACTGCCTGCCAGGCACCGGGTGGGTCCCCGCGGGGCACTCGCCATTCCCGTTTGCCTTGCCAGTTTTTCCACGGCAATATGCCCGGCAAAACAACCATGAGAACGGGAAAAGACAATGGCGGCTCCCATCAAGTTCGGCGTTGGCCAAAGCGTGCTGCGCAAGGAGGATGACGCGCTCATCCGCGGCAAGGGCCGCTATACCGACGATTACGCGCCGCAGGCTGCGCTTCGCTGCCTGATGCTGCGCTCGCCGCATGCGCACGCCAAATACACCATCGATGCGAGCCGGGCCCGCGGGCTGCCCGGCGTCGCGCTGATCCTGACCGCCGACGACGTTGCGGATCTCGGCAATCTGCCCTGCCTGTTCAATCTCGAGACCGATCCCTTCACGGGCCCGCCTTACCCGATCTTGGCCAAGGACGAGGTCCGTCATGTCGGCGATGCCGTCGCCTTCGTGGTCGCTGAAACCATCGATCAGGCCCGGGATGCGATCGAGGCGATCGACGTCAAATGGTCGCCGCTGCCTGCCGTGACCGGCGTCGTCAACGCCGTGAAGAAGGGCGCAGCCCAGGTCTGGCCGGACAAGCCCGGCAATTTGCTGTTCGATGTCTCGATCGGCGACAAGGCTGCGACGGAAGCCGCCTTCGCCAAGGCGCATGCGGTGGCCGAAATCTCGATCGTCAATCCGCGCGTGGTCGCGAGCTTCATGGAGACGCGCGCGGCCGTCTGCGAATATGACGCCAAGCGCGACCATCTGACGCTCACCATCGGCAGCCAGGGGAGCCACCGGCTGCGCGACATCCTGTGTCAGAACGTGCTCAACATTCCCACCGACAAGATGCGGGTGATCTGTCCCGATGTCGGCGGCGGCTTCGGCACGAAGCTGTTCCCGTACCGCGAATACGCCCTGATGGCGGTCGCGGCCAAGAAACTGAAGAAGACGGTGAAATGGGCGGCCGACCGCACCGAGCATTTCATGGGCGACGCGCAGGGCCGCGACAACGTCACCACCGCGAAGATGGCGCTGGCCGAGGACGGCAAGTTCCTGGCGATGGATTGCGACCTGATGGGAGACATGGGCGCGTATCTGTCCACTTTCGGCCCCTACATCCCGCATGGCGGCGCCGGCATGCTGCCGGGCCTCTATGATATCCAGGCCTTCCACTGCCGGGTGCGCACCATCTTCACCAACAGCGTGCCGGTCGATGCCTATCGCGGCGCGGGACGGCCCGAGGCGGCCTATGTCATCGAGCGTCTGGTCGATGCCTGCGCGCGAAAGCTCGACATGACGCCGGACGCGGTCCGTCGCAAGAATTTCATCCCGCCGAAGGCGCTGCCCTACAAGACCGCCACCGGCAAGGTCTACGATTCCGGCGACTTCGCCGCGCATCTGAAGCGTGCGATGGAGATCGCCGAGTGGAAGGAGTTTCCCAAGCGCGCGAAGCTCGCCAAGAAGCATGGCCTGATCCGCGGCATCGGCCTTGCGAGCTATGTCGAGGTGTGCGGCACCATGGGCGAGGAGACCGCCAATGTGCGGCTCGATCCTAATGGCGACGTCACCGTCCTGATCGGAACGCAATCGAGCGGGCAGGGACACCAGACCGCCTATGCGCAGATCGTCGCCGAGCAGTTCGGCGTCGCGCCCGAGCGCGTCCACATCCACCAGGGCGATACCGACGAGATCGCGACCGGCCTCGGCACCGGCGGCTCGGCCTCGATCCCCTCGGGCGGCGTCAGCGTCGAGCGCGCCACGCGCGAGCTCGGCTCAAAGCTGAAGGAGATCGCGGCGCAGGCGCTGGAAGCCAGCGCGGGCGACCTCGAGATCTTCGAGGGCGTGGTGCGCATCGCCGGCACCGACCGCTCGATCTCGTTCGCCGATCTCGCCAAGCGGCCCGGCGTCGATCCATCGAAGCTGAACGGCAGCGCGACCTTTGCCAGCGCCGACGGCACCTATCCGAACGGCACCCATGTCGCGGAGGTCGAGATCGATCCGGCCACCGGCATCATCAAGATCGTCAACTACGTGATCGTCGATGATTTCGGCAAGACGCTCAATCCGCTGCTGCTGGCGGGACAGGTGCATGGCGGCGCGATGCAGGGCATCGGCCAGGCGCTGATGGAACAGGTGGTGTATGGCGCCACCGATGGCCAGCTCATCACCGCGACCTTCATGGACTACGCGCTGCCGCGTGCGGCGGACGGGCCGGCCTTCGTGTTCGAGACCAACAATATCCCCTGCAAGACCAATCCGATGGGGGTGAAAGGGGCGGGCGAGGCCGGCGCGATCGGCTCCTGCCCGGCGATCGTCAACGCCATCGTCGACGCGCTCTGGCGCGAATACAAGATCGACCACATCGACATGCCGGCAACGCCGGAGCGGGTGTGGATCGCAATCAACGAGTACCATCGCCGCCACAGCCTGTGAGCCCGATCTCCGCGCGCGCACGGGAATAAACGCGTCGCGCGGGGTTCTACACCTGATGGGCTCCGGCTTCACGCGAAGCCGGCGAAGCCTCATTCCCTGAACGTCTCGAGAGCCGGAGAAACGGACCAATGAAACGGACGATGATTGTCGCGGGCGCCCTCGTATTGGGCGCGGGCGCCGTCATGGCGCAACAGGAGATTGCCGTCCAGCAGGACAATCTTATGAAATCGATCGCCAAGAACCAGTACGGCGTCCTGCAGAAGATGAGCAAGGGAGATATCCCCTTCGACAAGAGAGCTGCCGATCAGGCCATCGCCAGCATCGAGGCCGATGTTGCCAAGATCGCCAAGACCTTCGAAGTCAATCCCAAGCAGGACGTGGTGAACGCGACGTACGGCAGCTCGCAAAAGATCTGGCAGAACAAGGCCGATTTCGACTCCAAGATTCCACCAGTGCAGAAGGCGATCGCCGATTTCAAAGGCAAGATCACCGACGTTGCAAGCTTGAAGACGGCCTATAATACGATCAACGATCGCTGCAACGAATGCCACGAGACCTATCGGGTGAAGTTGAAATAGCTGGGCATAGAGCCAGTCCCGATCGCGCTTCGCTGCATCTGGCTACAGGACCAAAAGAGGGCGGTCGCGAAAGCACTCGCCCTCTTTTGCATTGCCGTTCAGCAACAGGAATTCTATTCGCAAGGCCTGACGGATCGCCGCGAGAGCGGTTATCTTCAGCACCAGCCGCCGCAGCATCGATGTGAGCTGTTGGAGCCGGCGCCTCTCGCGCCTGACTGCCTCATGACATCATGAGTTCCAACGCCCGGCGCGGAATTGTATCAACAGCGAGACAGGCCATGGCAAAACCGTTTCCGTCCAAGACCCATATCGGCAACCATATGCTGCATCCGGAAACCTTGATGCTGACCTATGGCTATGATCCGCAACTGTCCGAAGGCGCCATCAAGCCGCCGGTGTTTCTGACCTCCACCTTCGTGTTCAAGACGGCCGAGGACGGGCAGGACTTCTTCGACTACGTCGCCGGCCGGCGCGAGCCGCCGGAAGGCATGGGCGCGGGCCTCGTCTATTCGCGCTTCAATCATCCCAACAGCGAAATCGTCGAGGACAGGCTCGCGATCTACGAGCGCACGGAGAGTTGTGCGCTGTTCTCATCCGGCATGGCGGCCATCTCAACCACGATCCTGGCCTTCGTTCGCCCCGGCGACGTCATCCTGCACTCGCAGCCGCTCTATGGCGGGACGGAAACCCTGCTGACGAACACGCTTGCGCGCCTGTCGATCGGAGCCGTCGGCTTTGCCGACGGCATCGACGAGACGGCGGTCAAGCAGGCTGCGGAGGAGGCCATGGGCAAGGGGCGGGTCTCGATGATCCTGATCGAGACGCCGGCCAATCCGACCAACGGCCTGGTCGACATCGCAATGATCCGCCGTGTTGCCGACGCGATCGGAAAGGCACAGGGCCACACACCGGTCATCGCCTGCGACAATACGCTGCTCGGACCGGTGTTTCAGCGGCCAATCGAGCATGGTGCGGACCTCTCGCTGTATTCGCTGACCAAATATGTCGGCGGTCATTCCGACCTGATCGCGGGCGCCGCGCTCGGATCGAAGGCGATCATGAAGGGCATCAAGGCCTTGCGCGGCGCCATCGGGACCCAGCTCGATCCGCATTCCTGCTGGATGATCAATCGCTCGCTGGAGACGCTCAGCTTGCGGATGGAGAAGGCCAACGACAATGCGCGCCTCGTGGCGGACTTCCTGCGCGATCATCCGAAGGTCGCCAAGGTCCATTACCTCGGTCATCACGAGGCGGACTCGCCGGCCGGGCGCGCGTTCGCGAGGCAGTGTCTCGGCGCCGGATCCACCTTCTCCTTCGATATCGAAGGCGGCAAGGAGGCGGCGGTCAAGTTCCTCAACGCGCTGCAGATCCTCAAGCTGGCGGTGAGCCTTGGCGGAACGGAATCGCTTGCGAGCCTGCCCGCAACCATGACCCATTCCGGCGTCCCCGCCGACATCCGCCGCAAGATCGGCGTCCTCGATTCCACGATCCGGCTGTCGATCGGCATCGAGAACCCGTCGGACCTGATCGCCGATCTCGCGCAGGCGCTGAACGCGGCTTGACGCCCCCAGGAATCGAAAAGGCCGGACGCCCCCTCCAGCGCCCGGCCTTCGCCGATGAAGCAGCCTCGAGGCTTACTTCGTCACCTGTCCCCGGATCTCGCCGCCCGGGTTCGCCGCGGTGTGGATGTTGATGTAGTACTTGCCGCCGAGCAGATCGGCGGCCTGCGCGTCGGTCAGGGTCGCTTCGCCCTTGACCGGGCTCGAGGCCGCGTTCGGGATCGGGACAGCAACGCCTGCGTTCTTGCCGGCCTCGGCAGGCCCGTGGAAGTGCGCCGCAGTGGCGGGCCCGGAGAGGCCGGAATAGGTGACGGTCCAGGACAGTTTCTTGCTGGCGGCATCATAGTTCAGATCGGCCGTTCCGGTGGCGCTGCTGGTCGTTGCGGGCACCTCGGCCTTGCCGTCGAGCGTTGCTTTCAGCTTTTCGGCGTTCGCGGACCCTGCAAAGGCGACGGCACCGAGCGCGAACACGGCAATGACGGACTTGTTCATGAGATTCTCCCTGTTGAACCCGAAGGGGCTGCCAAACTTCCAACAGCCGGCATTTCAGTTTATTCCGGCCTCCGGCTAGGGCGGGCTAAATTCTTCGTGGCTGGAGCCGCGACGACATCGGTCGTAAGTTCGCCGCAACGAGTGAATAGGTGCGCATGTTGCAACGAACAATTCTGGTGGCGCTGCTCGTCGCGGTCGCCGCGGCCGGCCTTTATTGGTGGCTCAGTGCGCCGGTGGTGGCGGCTGCGAGCGCCATCCCGGCCCGCGCGCCCGATCTCGCCAATGGCGAGGTGATGTTCAACGCCGGCGGCTGCGCGTCCTGCCATGCCGTTCCCAATCAGCCCGATCGCCTCAGGCTTGGTGGCGGCGTCGCGATCAAGTCGCCGTTCGGAACGTTCTACGCACCGAACATCTCACCCGATCCGAACGACGGCATCGGCAAATGGACGGACGCCGATTTCGTCAACGCGGTGATGCACGGGGTCTCGCCATCGGGCCAGCACTATTTTCCGGCCTTTCCCTACACCTCCTACCAGCACGCGAGGCGGGAGGACGCGCTCGATCTCTTTGCCTATTTGAAAACGCTGCCGCCGGTTGCAGGCAAGGTGCGTGATCACGAGGTGAGCTTTCCCTTCGACATCCGGCGCAACATCGGGATCTGGAAGTTCCTGTTCATGGACGGCAAGCCCTTCGTCGCCGACGCCAGCAAGTCGCCGCAGTGGAATCGCGGCGCCTACCTCGTCAACAGCTTCGGCCATTGCGCCGAGTGCCACAGCCCGCGCAACGCGCTCGGCGGCATCATTGCTGGCCAGCGCTTTGCCGGCGGTCCGAATCCGGAAGGCGAGGGATGGGTGCCCAACATCACGCAGAAGCGCCTTGGCGAGTGGAGCACGAAGGATCTCGCCTATTTCCTCAAGACCGGTGAATTGCCGGATGGCGACAGCGCCGGCGGCGCGATGACGCGCGTGATCAAGAACGTCTCGCAATTGCCGGACGCGGATCTCGCCGCGATGGCGGAGTACCTCAAATCGCTGCCGCCGGTGGACGGGCCGACGCCGCCGAAACGCAAGCTGGACAGCTAGCTCGAGCTAGCCGGTGCCGAACGCCTTGAAGGTAATGATGGTGAGGGTGTCCTGGATGCCCGGCAGCACCTGCACCTTCTCGTTCACGAAATGGCCGATGTCGGTGTCCTTGTCGACGTAGAACTTCACCAGCAGGTCGTATTGGCCGGCCGTGGAGTAGATCTCGGAGGCGATCTCGGCTTCGGCGAGCGCGTTGGCGACCACATAGGACTGGCCGAGCTTGCATTTGATCTGGACGAAAAAGGGAACCATCGCAGGCACTCCGAGAGCGTATTCTTCCGGCTAATAGGCCAAAACCGGCCGGATTTAGCAAGCGAACTTGCTGGGTTCGGCGCGAGCTTGCTAAGACGGCACATGGCTCGAAAACGCGGAAAATCGTCATGACGACCCCGGTCGCACTCACCATCGCCGGCTCCGATTCGAGCGGCGGCGCCGGCATCCAGGCGGACCTGAAGACCTTTGCCGCGCTCGGCGTTTACGGCGCCTCCGTGATCACGGCGCTGACGGCGCAGAACACGCGTGGCGTCACGGGCATCCACGCGGTGCCGGCCGCGTTCGTCACCGGACAGATCGACGCGGTGTTCTCCGATCTCGAAATCGGCGCGGTGAAGATCGGCATGGTGGCCCAGGTCGCCAGCATCGATGCCATCGCCGCCGCGCTGTCGCGCTGGGCGCCGCGGCACGTCGTGCTCGATCCCGTCATGGTCGCGACCTCCGGCGACCGCCTGCTGGCTGCGGAAGCCGTCGACGCCCTGCGCACCAGGCTGATACCGCTCGCCGCCGTGATCACGCCCAACCTGCCGGAGGCCGCGGCTCTGCTCGACGAGCCGGTCGCGGCAAGCGAGGCCGAGATCGAAAGCCAGGGGCGCCGCCTGCTGGCGCTCGGCTGCCGCGCAGTCCTGGTCAAGGGCGGGCATGGTGAGGGCGCGGAGAGCATCGACTATCTGGTCGGTGCGGACAGCACGATCGCGCTCGCCGCGCCGCGCATCGCCACCCGCAACACCCATGGCACCGGCTGCTCGCTGTCCTCCGCGATCGCGGCGGGGCTGGCCAGGGGCGAGAACCTGGAAAACGCCGTGCGCAATGCCAAGGCCTGGATCAGCGCCGCGATCGCCACCGCCGACCGCTTCAGCGTCGGCCACGGCCATGGGCCGATCCATCATTTCCACAGGTTCTACTGACGCGGGCCGCCCGCGGCAGCGCCGCCGCGGTGCACTTTGGGGGCACGCTAGCCCCCACATCGTCATGGCCGGGCCTGTCCCGGCCATCCACGCCTTGCCACGCAAGCACGAAGAACGTGGATGCCCGGGACAAGCCCGGGCATGACGATCACCTTCTGTGGCGCCGTGTCGCCTGATTGTCGCATGCGACTGATATTCGCGGGGAGGGCGAGGCGAAGTTTGATTCGTAGCTGAGGTGCCTCAAGGTTCAATCGGTCATCCCCCTGTCACGGGACATTGTTACAGGCTGGCGCATGGGAAGTTACGCTGTGAGTGACGAGAGCCCGGAGCGGCGCTTTCGCACCTTGTTCATCTCCGACGTCCATCTCGGAGCCCGCGGTTCTCAAGCCGATCTCCTGCTCGACTTCCTGCGCTACCACGATGCCGACACGATCTATCTCGTCGGCGACATCGTCGACGGCTGGGCGCTGAAATCGAGCTGGCACTGGCCGCAATCGCACAACGACCTCGTCCAGAAGCTGTTGCGCAAGGCGCGCAAGGGCGCCAAGATCATCTACATCCCCGGCAATCACGACGAGTTCCTGCGCAACTATTACGGCACGCATTTCGGCGGCATCGACGTCGTCGAGAACACGGTTCACGCCGGCGCCGACGGCAAGCGCTATCTCGTCATCCACGGCGACATCTTCGATCTTGTGGTGCAGAACGCGCGCTGGCTCGCCCATCTCGGCGACAAGGCCTACGATTTCGCGATCCAGATGAATCGCCTCGTCAACTTCTTCCGCCGCCTGTTCGGCGTGCCCTATTGGTCGCTGTCGCAATGGGCCAAGCAGAAGGTCAAGAACGCCGTCAACTATATCGGCGCGTTCGAGCAGGCGCTCGCCGCCGAGGCGCGGCGCCACGAAGCGGACGGCGTGATCTGCGGCCACATCCACTACGCCGTGATCCGCGACGAGGCCGGCATCCGCTACATGAATTGCGGCGACTGGGTCGAGAGCTGCACCGCCCTGGTCGAGCACGACGACGGCCATTTCGAGATCATCACCTGGGCGGATCATCTGCAAAAGCCGGCGGCGGTCCCGCAGGTCGCGGCAAGAGCTGCATGACAAGGGCCGCCTGATGCGCATCCTGGTCGCGACCGACGCCTGGCACCCGCAAGTCAACGGTGTGGTTCGGACGCTGACCAAGCTTGCCGACGCGGCCAGGGATCTCGACGTCGAATTCGCGTTCCTGACGCCGCAATCGTTCCGCACCTTCGCGATGCCGAGCTATCGCGACGTGCGGCTGGCCATGCCGCGTCCGGCCCGGATCGCGAGGCTGATCCAGGAAGCGCGTCCGGACAGCATCCACATCGCGACGGAAGGGCCGATCGGACTGATGGTCCGCCGCTATTGCCGCCAGCGCAAGCTGCCGTTCACGACCAGCTTCCACACCCGCTTCCCCGAATATGTCCGCGCCCGCGTGCCGGTGCCGGGTTCGCTGATCTGGCACGCGCTGCGCCGTTTCCATGCGCCCAGCCGCGCCGTGATGGCGGCAACCCCGGCGCTGGCCAGCGAGCTGACCGACCGCGGCTTCGACAATGTCGTGCTGTGGCCGCGCGGGGTCGATACCGCCCTGTTCCATCCCCGTGCCATCGATCTCTGCCTGCCGGCACCGGTGTTCCTTTCGGTGGGCCGGGTCGCGGTGGAGAAGAATCTCGAGGCCTTCCTCGACCTCGATCTGCCCGGCACCAAGGTCATCGTCGGCGACGGCCCGGCGCGGGCCTCGCTGGAGGAGGCCTATCCCGATGCGATCTTCCTCGGCGAGAAGCAGGGCGAGGCGCTGGCAGACATCTACGCGGCTGCCGACGTATTCGTGTTCCCCAGCAAGACCGACACGTTCGGCCTAGTCCTGCTGGAAGCGCTCGCCAGCGGGCTGCCGGTGGCGGCCTTTCCGGTGAAAGGCCCCCGCGACGTGATCGGCGATGCGCCGGTGGGCGCGCTCGATCACGACCTGGGCAGTGCCTGCTTCGCCGCGCTGGACGTCTGTCGGCAGGACTGCGTCGCATTCGCCGCCAACTACACCTGGGAAGCCTCGGCGCGGGTCTTCATCGACAGCATTAGGGCGGTTGGCGCGGTGCTGCCCGGCGGGAACGGGACGGAACAGCCGCGCTTCGTCGCCTAGAGCCACCTCGATCGCTCGAGAACGTTTTGGGAATCCTCGCGCGGAGGTGTCTTGCCGGGGCCTCGTCGGCCGCGATACCATTCCGCCATGACCGAACAGCTCCTCCCGGTCGGCCCTGCCGACATCGATGCCGCAGCGCGCGTGATCGCGCCTTACGCCATCCGCACCCCGCTGTTGTCCTTCCCTGTGCTCAACGAGCGCGTCGGCGCGAAAGTGTTCTTGAAGCCGGAGATGCTCCAGCGCACCGGCTCGTTCAAGTTCCGCGGCGCCTTCAACAAGGTGTTCTCGATCCCGCAGGACAAGCGCGCCGGCGGCGTGGTTGCGTTCTCCTCGGGCAACCATGCCCAGGGCGTGGCAGCCGCGGCAAAGATCCTCGACATGCAAGCCACCATCGTGATGCCGGCGGATGCGCCGCTGTCGAAGCGCGAGCGCACCAGATCCTACGGCGCCGAGGTCGTGCTATACGATCGCGACAAGGACGATCGCGAGGCGATCTCGCGCGGCATCGCCGAGAAGCGCGGTGCGACGCTGGTGAAGCCCTATGACGATCCCTTCGTGATCGCAGGGCAGGGCACCGCGGGTCGCGAGATCGCCGAGGACATGGCGAGCCTCGGTCTCGCCCCTGACATCGTGGTGGCGCCGGCCTCAGGCGGCGGCCTGATCGCGGGCGTCGCGACGGCGGTGAAGGCGCGCTATCCGCTGGCCGAGATCGTGGTGGCCGAGCCGGAGGCATTCGACGATCACGGTATTTCGCTGACCGCCGGCCACCGCGAGCCGCATCCACCGGCGGGCCGCACCATTTGCGATGCGCTGATGGCCTTGATGCCCGGCGAGATGACCTTTGCGATCAACAGCAAGCTGCTCGCGCGCGGCGTCACGGCATCGGACAAGGAAGTCGGCGCGGCCGTCGCGTTTGCCTATCGCGAACTCAAGCTCGTGGTGGAGCCCGGCGGCGCGGTGGGTCTTGCCGCGCTGCTCGCGGGACGCCTCGATGTCGCCGGGAAGAACGTCGTCATCGTGCTCTCCGGCGGGAACGTCGACGCCGATCTGTTCGCCGAGCTGGTGGCCTAGCCGTCATTCCGGGGCACGCGAAGCGAGAGCTACGATGCGCAATTGCGCATCTGAGAATCTATTTCTCCGCCGACTCTGCCGCCCGATGGATTCCGGGCCTGCGCCTTGCGGCGCATCCCGGAATGACGATGCTCAAGAGCTGACATGAAGAAGGGGCAGAGCATTGCGGCTCTGCCCCTTTGTCGCGTCTGCCTTCCGTGCGATCAGCGCATGAAGCCGCCGCGACGGTTGCCGCCGCCGTTCATGTTCGGCGCCTGGTTCATCGATTGCCGGAAGTTGTCGTTGCTGTTGACCATGCGGTTCGGCATCGCATTGAACTGCGGACGATTGTTCAGCACCTGCACCTTGTTCACCGGGCTGCCGTTGGGCTTCACGATACCGGTGTTGCCGTTGGTGTTGCGGATCGGACGGTTCTTCGTCTGAACATTGATCGGCTTCGCGTCGATCTTCGATCCGGCCTTGCCGACATTCACCGGCATGCTCACGATCTTGCCGGGGATGCGGTTGCCGGCGTCCGGCTTGGTATTGGTCGCGGGCAGCGTCACGATCTTGCCGATGCCGCCATTGCTCTTGCTCGTGTTGCTCGGCGCAGGCAGGGTGACGATCTTGCCGCCATTGCCGAGCTTGCCGAGGACATTGCCGTTGCCGTCAACCGGCTTCTGCGCGACCGGCAGATTGCCGCCCATCTGCGACGCACCATGACCCTGCTGCATCAGCGGCATATATTTTGGCTGGCCGAGATTGCCGATCTTGATCGTCGGCGCAATGTTCTGCGGCACCAGGAACTTGGTCGCCTGCATCAGGGGGATCTGCTTCGGCTGCGCCTGCAGCTTCAGCGCGATCTGCGCATAGGGGCTGTTGCCGTAGCTGTCGTAGAAGCTCTTGTAGGCGAGCGGCGAGTTCGCGAGCACAGCCTTGTGCCAGGCCTGCGAGATCAGGAGGTTCTTGAGCAGCCAGCGGACGTGGTCGCACAGCGGATCGTGCGGGTACGTCCGGATGAACTCCTGATAGTATTCCGGACGGCCCTCGGACACGACGTAGTCATAGGCCTGGCGTGTCGAACGGCTCGGCAGGCTGGAGGCCATCTGCACGACAGGGGCCTTCACCGGCGCGCGGTTGGCGGCAACCGCGGTGTCGCCGAAGAAGGTGAAGTCACTCGTCAGCGAGGAGCTCTCCCACGGGATCTGCGCGCCGCTCGTGGTCTGGTTGACCTGCAGGCGCACGCGCTTGAACAGCTGCTCGATCGGCACGTTGGGCTCGCGCGCGACGTTCAGGAACGCCTGCGTATAGGGGCTGTGACCGCCCGTCCCGTCGAGCGCCTCGGCACCCGGCGCCGTCGAGTAGCCGACGATCGATCCATTCGGCGCATCGACGATGGCAAGGCCGCGGCCGGCATCGTTGACCTCGGGGAACGGGTTGTTGCGGCAGGCATCGAGAATGACGATGCGCATGCGGCTCGGGATCGTCTCCAGCGTCGACATCACGTCGACGAGGCGCACCGAATTGTTGACGAGCTCGGTCGGGCTGGAGACCTTGGCGTCGACGGGAACGAGATAGTTCTCGCCGGCGAGCTGCACGCCGTGACCGGCGTAATAGACCATCGCCACGGTGTTGGGACCGCGCGAGGCGACCTTGGCGGAAAAGTCCTGGACGACGCGGAGCATGTCGTTCTGGGTCAAGTCGGTCGCGGCCACCACTTCGAATCCGGCGGAGTTCAGGAACTGCGCCATCGATTGCGCGTCATCGTCGGGGTTCGCAAGTTGCGGCGCGTTCTGGTAGTTCGCATTGCCGATCACCAGCGCCACCCGCTGCTCGGGGCCTTGCAGGGCGGTGGGGGCGGGTGCAACCGGTGCGACCTGCGCGGAAACGGGCCCGCAGGCGAAGCCGAACAAGCTTCCCAGCAGGCTGGCCGTCATCAGGAAAGGCTTTAAGCGGAACATGGCGTGCTCCTTTGGCACTCATCTCGATGTGAGATTGGTTGCGTGCAAGCTTGGCCGAGTTCGAGCCTGCGGTCCGTGATTCCTATCATCAGGGCCGCGTACGTGATCTGAATCACGCTTGGAACCTGCTATGGTTAGCGATCGATTGGGAGGATAGTCCGCCACATGCTGAAATCGATCGATCCGATCCTGACGCCCGACCTTCTCTGGCTGCTCGCCTCCATGGGCCATGGCGACGACCTCGTATTCGTCGATGCCAATCACCCCGCCGCCCGCATTGCGCAGAGCACCTCGTCACAGCGCCTGATCCACCTGCCGGGCATGAGCATGGAGGTCGCCATCCGCGCCATCATGTCGGTCTATCCGCTCGACGATTTCGATCCCGATCCGGTCCGCGTGATGATGCCGGTAGACGACCCCGATAGGGTGCCCGAGGTGCAGCGCGCGGTGGTCGCGGAGATCGCACGTGCCGCCGGTCGGCCGGTCACGCCCGGCAAGCTGTCGCGTCCGGATTTCTATCGCGCGGCAGCGGCGGGCTTTGGCGTCGTGCAGGTCGGTGACGGCAGGGGCTATGGCTGCTTCCTGATCCGCAAGGGCGTGATCGGTTAGGAATATCATGAAGCATTCATCCTCACTCATCGTGTTCGGCGGCCTTCCGGGTAGCGGTAAGACGACGATCGCCCGCGAACTCACGGTCAGGCTGGCGGCGACGTATCTGCGGATCGATGCGATCGAGCAGCCGTTGCGGGACGCAGGTTTCATCGTCGGCGCAGCCGGCTATGCCGTTGCCAACACGCTCGCCGCCGAAAACCTCAAGCTCGGACGCATCGTCATCGCGGACTGCGTCAATCCCGTGCTGGCAAGCCGCGCCGGATGGCGGCAGACTGCCTTGCGGACCGGCGCATGCATCGTCGAGATTGAAGTGATTTGCAGCGAACGGGCGTTACACCGGCAGCGAGTGGAAAGCCGGTTGCCCGACATTGACGGTCACAAGGTTCCAACCTGGGATGACGTCGTGAGCCTGACTTACGAGCCGTGGGATCGGGAGCACCTGGTGCTCGATACGGCCCAGAGTTCGCTCGATCATGTGCTGGACCGCGTTGAAGCGCATGTGTGCGACAAGATCGGCTAGTCGTCTTGCTGGCGTTTGGTGGGACGAAACGCCTCGCACTCGAATTTGAGTGGCTTTCTCGCATCCGCCTGTCTATCGTCGATTCATGTCTCGCCTTCTGTGTCTCTTCGTTGCTGTCATCCTGTCGCTGCTGCCGGCCGTCGCGCCCGCTGAGGCCGCGCAAAAGCGTCCCAAGCCGGTCTGGAAGGGCTACGGCTTCCTGCCCGGCTATCGGCAGCCGCTGAGCAACGCCATTCCGCTCTACAAGCAGAAGGACGCGATGCGGCGCCTTGCGCGCAACGACCGGCGCCATTGGTACATCGACCCGGTTCCTCAATATTACCGTTGGGATGGCGAGTGGCACTATTTCGGCCGCCCCGGCTTCAACGGCGGCCGCTACAATGGCGGCAGTTTCGGTCCGTGCTGGACGCGCACGCCGATCGGTCCGATCTGGAATTGCGGGTAAGCGGCTGATCGCGCGGCGTTAGGGAAAGCTGCGGACGACCTCGATCAAGCCGACGATTGCGGCATTGAACGCATCGAGGTCTTCGGCCGGAATCCAGTATTCCACATGCGATCGTCCGCCCGCTTCCTGCACGTCGTATTTCTCGATGAAGCTGCGCTTGACTGCGAAACGGGTCACGAAGCCCGATCCGCTCGCCGGGACATTCCAGTCCCGCGCGATCTTGATGGCGTAGTCCTCGGTTAGCACCGGATAGAAGATCGGCTGGTCAGGCAGGCGCGGCGGGAACGCGCACATGCCGGATTGCTGGATCAACTCCAGCTCCTTTGGACCGACGGGCCGCCAGAGGGTGAGGGTGTCTTCGGTGGGGGACATGGCTGTGGTGAGCGGGTTCTAGTGGGTACCTACATATACCGATCCGTTCCTTCGCTCTATCACCGTCAGCCTGAGGTGCGCGCTCTGCGGCGCATCGCGCCGCTGAGCGAGCCTCGAAGGGCGACGGTCCGGCTGCATCTCGGCCGTTCATCCTTCGAGGCTCTGCCTACGATGCGTGCGCATCGCAAGCTTCGCGCCTCAGGATGACGGAATTGATAGGTGGGGAGCGCGCGTCGCTTACGAAAAGAACGCGATCTTCTCGGCCTGGGTCATGCGGCGGATCGGCGCGAGCGGGTCGTTGGCCGGCGCGCGGGGCTTTTGCAGGATGCCGCTGGCGAGGATGGTGGCGCCGAGCGAGGGCTCGGGTGAAGACGTGGACAGGGGCGAAGGCATCGGCAGCGTCGCGGTCGACGCTGCGGCGAACGTTGCCGTGGCTGCCATGGCCGGGGCCTGCTGCTCCATCACCTCGGCGGCGGCTTCGGCAATCGCGTCGGTGAGGCGGGCGAGTGAATCCATCGCGATCGGTGCGTCTGCGGCGGGCTCTTCCGCGACGACAGGCTCGGGAGCGATCGGCTCCGGAATCTCGGCGGCAACGGGCGCTGCGACGTCCGAGGCCATCGGTTCCGGCGTCGGCGCAGCAAGTTCGGTCGGCTCGATGATCTCGTCGAACTCCGGATCGGGCGCGGCCATCTCCAGCGCGATGGCGTCGAGGATGGCTTCGTCCTCGGCTTCCGCGGCCGCATCGGGCGAGAAAGCGTCGGCGGCCTCCGCGAAGGCGGCTGGTTCAGCGATTGGCTCCTGCTCCTCGAGAGCGACGTCTTCAATTGCGACCTGGTCGGACGCGATGTCGCTTTCGGCAACCTTCGCCGGAACGGCGGCAGCGTCGACAGCCTGCTCGGCCATGGCGAGCGGCTCGGTGGTGCCAGCTTCCTCTGCGGTTGCTTCTCGCTCGGGAGTTGCCTTGATGTCCTGCGGCGTGTCCGTAAAAGCCACGGGGGCTGCACTGGGCGTCTCGGCGGACGGCGCGGCCTGCGCAGGCGCAGCGTCGGCGGACGGCGCGGCCTGCGGCGTTGCGCCGCCGTCAAGCTGCTCGACACGATCCCTCAGCAGATCGAAGGCGGCTTTGAGCTCGACGCCGGGGTCGATGGTCGACATCTGTCCGCAGGCGGCCTCGATCGAGGCGAGCTGCGAATCAATGAGGTCGCAGATTCGCCCGTCGGCGCCGATCTCGCGCCAGCGCCAGGAGATCTCCTTGATGATGCGCACCCCGCGCGGGATCGGCGCGAGGCTGGACTCGATCGCCGCGGGATCGAACGCCGCGATCGCGATCGTCTCGGCCTCGCGGATGGCGCGGCGGATCTCCACCAGCGCTTCGGGCAGGCGGTCCTCGACGACGGGTTGTCGCTGTGCTGCAAGGGTTTCTTCGATCCTTGCGACCGCGTCGAGCACCATGCTCGTGTCGGCGTTGCGGTTGCGCCTGGCGTATTCGCCGAGGAACCAGCGGCCGCGCGCAGTCTCCATGAAGGCTTCGCGGATCGCGTCGTAATCCTGCTCGTTCGGCTCGGCCGCGCGGGCAGACATGGGCGAGAGGGCGAATGCTTCGTTGGCCATGACAATCTCGTCGCGCAAATCAGTGCGCGTTACTGTAACGATCACCACGATATCGACCGAATCGCAATTGGTTTGATGCAGTCCGAATCACAAATCCCCATCGCGGCAGCGACGAAGCGGCGATTCGCCGTGAGCCTCGCCGTGTTCTATTCGGCCTTCTTTGCGGTTCTGGGCACGCATGTGCCGTTCTTCCCGGTCTGGCTGAAGGCGATCGGCATCGACGCGGCCTGGATCGGCATCATCGCCGCGCTGCCGGCGATCACGCGCTTCACCACGCTGCCGCAAGTGACCGCCTTTGCCGAAAAGCGACGGGCCATTCGCGCGGCCATCATGGTGTCGGCGCTGGCCACCGCGATCGGATTTGCGGCGGTCGGCCTGCAGCAGCAGCCGCTGGCGCTGTTCCTGGTCTACGCGCTGACCTGCATGACGTGGACGCCGACGATGCCGCTGACCGATGCCTATGCGCTGCGCGGCGTCGCCCGGTACGCGCTCGACTACGGACCCCTGCGGCTGTGGGGGTCGGCCGCGTTTGCCGCCGGCTCGCTCGCCTGCGGCTTTCTCGTCGACGTCATCGCTCCGCGCGACCTGATCTGGGTGATCGTGGCCTGGGCCGTCGTCGCGGTTCTCGCCAGCCTGCTGCTGCAGCCGCTCGACGATCTCGGGCGGAGGACGCCGGAGCGGCACGCCGGCAAGCCGCTGCTGCGCGATGCAGCCTTCTGGGCCGTGATCGCATCGGCGGCGCTGATCCAGAGCAGTCACATCGCCTTCTACACCTTCTCGGCCATCGACTGGCAGCTCCAGGGCCTCAGCGGGTTGACCATTGCGGTGCTGTGGACGCTGGGCATCATGGCAGAGATCGTCGTGTTCGCGCTGTCGCCGCGCTTCTCGCTGCCGCCGTCCACGCTGATGGCGATCGGCGGCCTGATCGCCGTGCTGCGCTGGATCGTCACCGCGAGCGAGCCGCCGCTCGTGCTGCTCGCGATCGCGCAACTCGGCCACGGCTTCAGCTTCGGCCTGACCATCCTCGGCACCATGAACCTCCTGGTGCAGCGCGTGCCGTCGCATCAGATCGCGCGCGGGCAGGGCTATTACGCCGCCTGCAACGGCCTGTTGGGCGCGGCGACCTCGATTGCGTCAGGCGCGATCTATGCCCGCATCGGTGATGGTGTCTATTACGTCATGGCCGCGATGGCCGCCGCCGGTGCCATCCTGATCTGGTCGGCGCGGCACCGCCTCACGGCTCATCCCCACAGCGAAGAATCCGGCGGATAGACCAGGCTGCCGTAATAACGCAGCCCATGATCGCGGTCGCGCGCGAGCAGCAGCGGTCCGTCGAGATCGACGAAGCGCGCCTGCGGGGTGATCAGCATGGCGGGCGCCATCGACAGCGAGGTCGCGACCATGCAGCCGATCATGATCTCGAAGCCGAGCGCCTGCGCGGCATCGGCCATGGCGAGCGCCTCGGTGAGGCCGCCGGTCTTGTCGAGCTTGATGTTCACGGCATCGTAGCGCTCGCGCAGGGGCGCGAGCGAGGAGCGGTCATGCACGCTCTCGTCGGCGCAGACGGCGAGCGGCCGCCTGATCCGCGCCAGCGCCTCGTCCTTGCCCGACGGCAGCGGCTGCTCCACCAGGGTGACGCCGGCCGCGGCGCAGGCGGCGAGGTTCGCTTCCAGATTGGCCTCGGTCCAGGCCTCGTTGGCGTCGACGATCAGCTCCGATTCGGGGGCGGCCTTGCGCACCGCTGCGATCCGCTCCGGATCGCCGTCGCCGCCGAGCTTGATCTTGAGCAGCGGCCGGTGCGCCGCCTTGGCGGTCGCCGCGGCCATGGCTTCGGGGGCCGCTAACGAGATCGTGTAGGCGGTGGTGCGCTCTCCGGGCGTCGGGCGGTTCAGCAGGTTCCAGGCCCGCAGGCCTGCCGCCTTGGCCTCGATATCGATCAGGGCGCAATCCAGGGCGTTGCGGGCCGCACCGGGGGGCATGGCGGCCTGGAGGGCCTGCCGGGTGAGCCCGCCCGCGAGGGCCTGCTGCATGGCCTGGATGGCGGCCAGCGTCGCCTCGGGCGTCTCGCCGTAGCGGGGATAGGGCACGCATTCGCCGCGGCCGGTCAGGCCGTCCCGGCTTACCTCCGCCACGACCGTGACGGCCTCGGTCTTGGCCCCCCGGCTGATGGTGAAGCTGCCTGCGATCGGGAAGCGCTCGATTCGCGCCGCCAAGGTTGCAAATTTCATGGAAGTCATTTTGAACTCTGGCGAAATCTGAACCTGCTAGTTACCTGTAGGAACTAACATTAACCACTTGGGGATACCTTCTCTGGGTAAGGGCGCGTGCGCAACAATCTGATTTTCTCCGCCCCGGTACGGGAGCGGACAACTTGAGCAGCGATCCGAAGCTCGAACGGATTGCCAAGGGCAACGCGCTGGCACTTTGCGCTACCGGGACCTGGACCGCGAGCTTCGCGCCGGTCCTGGAGCGGATGGTGGCTGACGCCGAGAAGCTCGCAGGCACCCCGCAAAGCATCTTCATCGACGTCTCCGAGGTCGCCAAGCTCGACACTTTCGGCGCCTGGCTGATCGAGCGGCTGCGCCGCAGCCTGACCCAGGGCGCTGTCGAGGCGCAGATCGCGGGCCTCTCCGCCGATTATTCCAGCCTCGTGGACGAGGTGCGGCGGGTGCGGGCGACCCAAGTGGTCGACAGCAGCACGATCACCATCTCCGGCATGCTGGAGCAGATCGGCCGGACCGTGGCCGGTGTGGCCGGGACCGTGACAGGCCTCGTCGACATGCTCGGCGCGGTGCTCGCGGCGGGGATTCGCGTCTTGATCCACCCGCGCTCGTTCCGCCTGACGTCGACCGTGCACCACATGGAGCAGGTCTGCTGGCGCGCGGTGCCGATCATCGTGCTGATCACGTTCCTGATCGGCTGCATCATCGCGCAACAAGGCATCTTCCATTTCCGCCGCTTCGGCGCCGACATCTTCGTGGTCGACATGCTGGGCGTCCTGGTGCTGCGCGAGATCGGCGTGCTGCTGGTCGCGATCATGGTCGCGGGCCGCTCCGGCAGCGCCTACACCGCCGAGCTCGGCTCGATGAAGATGCGCGAGGAGATCGACGCGTTGCGCACCATGGGCTTCGATCCGATCGAGGTCCTGGTGCTGCCGCGCATGCTGGCGCTGGTGCTGGCGCTGCCGATCCTCGCTTTCCTCGGCGCGATGGCCGCGCTCTATGGCGGCGGTCTGGTTGCCTGGCTCTATGGCGGCGTCGAGCCGGAGGCCTTCCTGCTGCGCCTGCGCGACGCCATCTCGATCGATCATTTCATCGTCGGCATGGTGAAGGCGCCCGTCATGGCCGCCGTGATCGGCATCGTCGCCTGCGTCGAAGGACTCGCCGTGCAGGGCAGCGCGGAATCGCTCGGTCAGCACACCACGGCATCGGTGGTGAAGGGCATCTTCTTCGTTATCGTCATGGACGGCGTGTTCGCCATCTTCTTCGCCTCGATCGGGATGTGACGATGGCAACGGAAGCTCAAAGCGAGATTCAGGATCCCATCATCCGCGTCCGCGACATCACCGTGCAGTTCGGCACGACGCGCGTGCTCGACGGGCTCAATCTCGACGTCAAGCGCGGCGAGATTTTGGGATTTGTCGGCCCATCGGGTGCGGGCAAATCCGTGTTGACGCGCACGATCATCGGTCTGGTGCCGAAAATTGCCGGCTCGATCGAGGTGTTCGGCGTCGACCTCGATTCCTCCAGCACGTCGCAGCGGCGTAACGTCGAGCGGCGCTGGGGCGTGCTGTTCCAGCAGGGCGCGCTGTTCTCCTCGCTCACCGTCGGGCAGAACATCCAGTTTCCGATGCGCGAATATTTGCGCGTCTCGCAGCGGCTGATGGACGAGATCACCATGGCCAAGCTCACCATGGTCGGGCTCAAGCCCGAAGTCGCCGAGCGTTTCCCGTCCGAGCTCTCCGGCGGCATGATCAAGCGCGTGGCGCTCGCGCGCGCGCTGTCGCTCGATCCGGACCTCGTCTTCCTGGACGAGCCGACCTCGGGCCTCGATCCGATCGGCGCTGGCGACTTCGACGAGCTGGTCCGGACCCTCCAGCGCACTTTGGGGCTGACCGTTTTCATGGTAACCCACGATCTCGACAGCCTTTACACAGCATGCGACCGCATCGCCGTTTTAGGGAACGGTAAGATCATTGCGGCAGGGTCGATCGCCGACATGCAGGCCTCGCAGCATCCCTGGCTGAGGCAGTATTTTCATGGCAAGCGCGCCCGCGCGGTCATGGGATGAGTAGCTGGGTTGAATAGCTGGGTTGAGTAGCCGGAGCACCTGATGGAAACGCGGGCGAATTACGTATTGATCGGCTCGTTCACGCTGGCGGTGATCGCCGCGGCGATCGGCTTCGTGCTGTGGTTCCAGTCGCTGCACACCACCAAGCAGCGCAGCCCTCTTCGCGTCGTGTTCGAGGGGCCTGCGGCGGGCCTGCGCAACGGCGGCAGCGTCAACTTCAACGGTATCAGGGTGGGCGAGGTGGTCTCGGTGAAGCTGGACAACCCGCGGCGGGTTGTCGCACTCGCCATGATCGAGAACAACGCCCCGATCCGCAAGGACACCCTCGTCGGCCTCGAATTCCAGGGCCTCACGGGCGTCGCCGCCATCTCGCTCAAGGGCGGCGACGAGGCCGCGGCCCCACCGCCGCTCGACCAGGACGGTATCCCCACGCTCACCGCCGATCCCAACAAGCTCCAGGACGTCACCGAGGCAATCCGCGGCACGCTGCAGAACATCAACAAGATCGTCGCCGACAATCAGGAATCGGTGAAGAACTCGCTCAAGAACCTCGAGACCTTCACCAACTCGCTGGCGCGCAATTCCGAGAAAATCGACGCCGTGATGGCCAAGGTCGACGGCGTCATGCTCAAGGCCGACAGTCTCATGCTCGGCCTCAACACGCTGGCAGGCGGCAAGGACGGCGGCGAGTTGTTCCAGGCGGTGAAGTCGATCCGCGAGCTCGCCGACGATTTCGACAAGCGCTCCGGCGCGTTGATGGCCGACGGCCGCCGCACCCTCGGCGACATCAGCCGCGCCGTGAACAATTTCGACCGCAACCCGACCCGCGTGCTGTTCGGCGCCAGCAACTCATCGCAGCCCGCCCCGCCACCCGAGCCGCCGAAGCCGGTGCCGAGGCGGTAAGAGACGAGTGAGATCGGACGAGAGGAGAGGCGCACGCTCTCTCCACCGTCATTGCGAGCGAAGCGAAGCAATCCAGGTTGTCTCCGCAGAGGCAGACTGGATTGCTTCGTCGCAAGAGCTCCTCGCAATGACGGTTTGGAGAGAGTGTGCTCGCGCTCCGCGTGAGAGTGTCCCAAACCAAAAACGGAGGCCTCACGGCCTCCGTTTTCATTCGCTATTCGCGATTCGCGAGCTTCCGCTCACCCCAGCCGGCCTGCCGCGTGCGCGAGCAGCGTGTACACCAGCCCCGTCTCCGAGGTCAGGTGGCCGCGCAGCTCCTGCGGGCCGCGGCCGTCGCGGGCGACTTCGTCGAGCAGGCGCTCGAACTCGGCGACGTAGCGGTCGACCGTGCCCTTGAAGTTGCGGTCGGCGCGGTACTTGCGGGCGACCTCGTCGAACGCCTTCTGGCCGGCGGGCGTGTAGAGGCGCTTGGTGAAGGCCTTGTTCTCGCCGCGCTGGTAGCGGTCCCACATCTCGGCGGCGAGGTTGCGATCCATCAGCCGGCCGATGTCGAGCGACAGCGATTCCAGCGGATTGGCGCTAGCCTGCGGCGCCGGCGGCTGCAGAGCGGGAGCAGGGCGGCCGCGCGGCGCCTCACGTCCGGTCGGAGCGCCCTGGTTGGCGTCCGTGCGGCTCAGCAGGTCCGACAGCCAGCCGTCGCGGCCCTGGTCGTTGCTGGAAGGTGCAACCGGCGGCGCTTCGGTGCGGCGCGAGGGAGCCGGCATGCCGAGGTCCGGCGGCGGCAGCGTCGAGGCGCTGCCGGTGTCGCGCATGCGCGTCTCGGTCGCTCGGCCGCCGACGGCCGCCATCATCGGCTCTTCCTGACGCTGGACGGCGACAGAAGCGCGGCCAGCCGTGGTGACGTCGAGGCCGCGGCCATGCTGGGCCACGATGCGGTTGAGCTCGGCGAGGGCCTCGATCTGGTCGACGATCACCTTGCGCATCTGCGCGGTGCTCTCGGCAGCCTCCTGTGGCATCTCGAGCACGCCGCGGCGCAGCTCGTTGCGGGTGGCTTCGAGCTCGTTGTGCATCTCGAAGGCCATCTGCTTCATGCTGGAGACGAGGTTGGTGAACTTCTCGGTCGACTGCTTGAACATCGCATCCGCCTCGTCCGTGGTCTGGCGGTAGATGTCGTGCATCGCCTCGATCGTCTGCCGGTGCTCCTCCTCGGACGCCGCGCGCACCGCCTCGAACTGGCGGGTGATCGCGGCCGAGCCTGCGCCGGCGGTCTCGGCGACGACGCGGGCGATGTCGCGGGCGCGCTCTTCGGCGGCCGCAAGGGATTCATCGAGCAGTCCGGTGAAGCGCGACAGCCGCTGGTCGAGATCGGCGGTGCGCAGGTCGATGGTGGTGACGAGCGATTCCAGCGCCTGCTTGCGTTCGGCGAGCGAGGCGGTGGTGTTCTTGTTGCTCTGCTCGACCACCTGCGCGGCCTCGACCAGTGCCTGGCCGTGCTTGTCGAACTGGATCGACAGCTCGCCGAGATCCTGGAGCGCCTTCGTGGTCTTGCTGTTGAAGACGTTGAGCTGCTCTTCCAGGTTCTGCGTCGCATCGCCGTTGCGCGAGGTGACGTCGTTCATCGCCGAGACGAAGTCGGCGACGCGCGTCACCAGCGCCCGCTCGAGCGAGTTGAGGTTGTCGTGCGCACCGGTCAGCACCTCCTGGAGCAGGATGTTGCCTTCGCGCAGACGCTCGAACAGGGCCACCGTGTCGGTGCGCAGGATCTTGCTGGTCTCCTGCATCTCGGTGACGGCCGCGATCGAGACCTGGCGTGACTGGTCGATCGCGGAACGCGAGGCCTGCTCGAGCTCCTTGAGCGACTTGCTGACCGCGCCGGTGGCGATCTCGCTCGCCACGTTGATGGTGCGGGCGACTTCCGAGCCGTTGCCCATCATGGTCTGCGAGAAGGCCTGGCCGCGCGTCTCGATCGACTTCAGCGCATCGGAGGTGACGCGGTCGATGTCGAGCGTGAGCTGGCTGGTCTTGGAGCCGATCGCGTCGACCAGCGCGCCGCGCTTGGCGTCGATCATGTTCGATAGGCGGTCGGCCTGCTGCTGCACATAGGTGACGATCTCGTCGGTCTTGCCGGTCATGGCCTGGCCGAAACTGCTGCTGGCGGCGAGCACGGAGCGCTCGATGTCGGCGGAGCTCGACTTGACCCGCGAGCTCGCCTCGTTGGAGGCCGAGATCAGCGCGTTCTGGGCGTTGAGCGCGCTGGTCTGGATGTCGTTGGTCGCGTTGGCGGCCGCCGCGCTCAGCGTGCGCTCGATCTCGGTCGAGATCGTGCGGATCTGGCTCGCGGCGTCGGCCGAGGTCGAGGTCAGCGAGATCTGCGCCTCACGCGCGCTGCTGAGGATGGTCGAGGCGGTGTCGGCGCCGACCGCGGTCAGCGTGCGCTCGATGTCCGTCGTCAGCGACTTGATCTGGCTGGCCGCGTCGGTGGACGCGGAGATCAGCGAGCCCTGGGCCTCGCGAACGCCGCTGGTGAGCGCCTCGATGGTGGCGCCGCCGGCGGTCGCCAGCGCGCGCTGCATCTCGGCCGCGAGCGAACGGACCTGGCTGGTCTGTTCTGCGGAGACGGCAAGAAGAGTGCTCTGGGCGTCGCGGGCGCTGGTGGTGATCGTCTCGGCGGTCGACTGGCCGACCTGCGAGAGCGAGCGATGCATTTCGGCCGCGAGCGACTTGACCTGGCTTGCCGCATCCGAGGACGCCGTGACCAGCGTGCTCTGGGCCTCGCGGGCGCCGCTCATGATGGTCTCGGCGGTCGAGGTGCCCGCCATCGTCAGCGAGCGCTGCACGTCCGAGGACAGCGCCTTGATCTGGTTGGCGGTCTCGGTCGAAGCCGCGATCAGCGTGCTCTGCGCATCGCGGGCGCCGGCGGTGATCGATTCCGCCGTGGCGGTGCCGGCCATGGTGAGCGAGCGCTGCACGTCGGCGGTGAGCGTCTTGACCTGGCTCGCCGCATCCGAGGAAGCGGTGACGAGGGTGGTCTGCACCTCGCGGGCACCGGCCAGGATCGAGGCTGCGGTGGCAGCGCCTGCTGCCGACAGCGTGCGTTCGACGTCGGTCGCGAGGCCCTTGATCTGGTTGGAGGCATCGCCCGATGCCGCGACCAGCGTCGACTGCGCTTCGCGGGCGCTGGTCAGGATCGAGTTCGCCGCACCGGTGCCGACCGCGGTCAGCGCCTGCTCGACCTCGGCCGACGTCATCCTGAGCTGGGCGTTGACGTCGGAGGAGACCGTCAGCAGCGACTGCTGAGCGGTGCGCGCGCCGGTCTGGATCGTCTCGCTGGTGTTGACGACGAGGTTGGTGAGCGAGCGCTCGGCGTCCTCGACATGCGAGCGGATCGCGGTCGAGATCATCTCGGCGCGGGACATCATGTCCTCGCTGGCCTGGCGTCCGCTGCTCTCGATGCGGCCGGCGACGGCCTCGACACGTGAGCCGAGCAGGTCCTCGAACTGCGCCACGCGCACGTCGATGTCGCTGGCGACCGAGCCGACCTTGGTCTCGATGGCCTGATGGATCTCCTGGAAGCGCGCCGTGACCGTGTCGGTCAGATGCGTGCTGCGTCCGTCGATGATCTCGGTGACGCCGGTGATGCGGCGGTCGACCGCCTCGATCGCCTGCGCGGTGCCGTCCGTGAGCGTCGAGCTCAGCAGCGTCAGGCGCGTGTCGATCGACTGCACCGCCTGCGAGGCGCCGTTGGTCACGGCGGTGGTCAGGTAGGTGAGGCGGGAATCGATGGATTCGAGCGCCTGCGTCGCGCCGCCGGTGAGCGTCGTCGTGAGATGCGTCAGCCGCGTGTCGATCGACTGGATGGTCTGGGATGCGCCGTCGGTCAGCGAGGTCGTGAGGTAGGTGAGGCGGCTGTCGATCGACTGGATCGCCTGTGCGGCACCGTCGGTCAGCGACGTCGCCAGCGTGTTGATGCGTCCGTCGATGGTTTCGGTCATGGACTTCGCGCGGCTGTCGAACGACTGTTCGAGCGCTGCGACCCGGCCCACGAGCTGGTCGTCGAAGGTCCTGATGTGGCCTTCGATCGTGCCGTCGAGGCTGGCGATCTTGCCGTTCAGCGAGGCGTCGAGATTGCTGACGCGTTCGCCGACCGTGGTCTCGAATTGCACGAGGCGCTGGTCGAGCACTGCCGTGATCTCGCCGCCGTTCGCCGTGAAGCGGGTATCGAAATTGTCGACATAGGTCTTCAGCGTCTCGGCGATGTCCTGCGTGCGCTGGCCCATGCGCTCGACGATCTCGCCGCCGAAGGTCTTCACGGTGCGGTCGAACTCGGAGATGTGGCGCGTGATCAGCGCGCCCAGCGTGCCGGAGTCGCGGGCGAACTTCTCGACCAGCTCGGTGCCCTGGTTCCTCACCAGCTCGTCGAAGGCGCTCATCTGCAGCGACAGCGAATCGTGCGCGGTCTCGGTCTGGCTGACGACCTTGGCGACCAGCGTGTTGACGGTGGCGTCGAGCGCCTCGCTCGCCTTGTCGCCGCTCGTCATGATCTGGCCGGCGAGGCGGTTGCCGGCGTCGTCGATCTTGGCGGAGATGTCGTTGGAGCGCAGCTCAAGCTCGAGCAGCAGCGAGTCCGACGAGTTCTTCAGGGAATCGTGCACCTGCTCGGTGCGCTCGGAGATGCCGTCGACGATCGCGGCGGAACGCTGCTCGAATTCGCCGGTGATGCGGTCGATGCGCTCGTTCAGCATCTCGTGGACGCGGTCGGCGAGGTCGACGAACTCGTCGTGGACGTGGCCGGTCTTGAAGTTGAGGCTGGTGGTCAGCCGCTCGCTGGCGTCGAGCACCGCGCGTGTGGTCTCGTTGCTGGCTTCCTCGAGGCGGTCGAGCAGGTCGCCGCCGCGCTCGCCGAGCGCCAGGATCATGTTGTCGCCGGCATTGCTCAAGGCACTGGTGATGTGGGCACCGCGCTCTTCGAGCGCGCCGGTGATGGACTTCGCAACCTCGTCGACGCGGGAGGCGATCGCGTCCGAGATCAGCGCGATGTCGTGGCGCAGGTCGATCTGCACGCCGGAGATGGCGCTGCGGACCTGCTCGGCCTGGCCGACCAGATTGTCGCGCTGATGCGCGATGTCCTGGAGCAGGGCGCGGATGCGCACCTCGTTGTCGCTGTAGGCGCGCTCCAGCGCGGCGACCTCGTTGGCGACCAGCGTCTCGAGCTCGCCGGCGCGCGCAATCGCGCGCTCGATGCCGTCGCCCATCGCCGCGACCTCGCGGCGGATGGCCTGTCCGACCGTGACCATGGAATCGGAGGCCGAGCCTTCGGGCTCGGAGAAGCGGATCGCGACCTGCGCCATCGCCTGCGCGATCATGCGCATTTCCTGGCCGCGCCAGACGAGGCTGGCGAGGAAGTAGAACAGCATGATCGGCGCGAAGACCATCGCGATCAGGCCGGCGATGACGAGGACGCCGCCGCTCTGGCCCATGGCGGCCTGGATCGAGGGCAGGAAGCCGACGGTCAGCGCGGCGCAGGCGGCGAGCCAGACGCCGGCGAAGATGGTGGCGAAGGTGTAGACGCTGCGGGCAGGGCGGCCCTTCTGAAGCGCCTGGAGCAACTGGCCTATGGTCTCGCGGTCGTCATTCGCGGCGCGGCGCGATGAGAGCGGCTCCTCGACCGTATCGAACACGGTCGACCGCTCATTGGCGGCCGGTCGCGGCTCGAAGCTCGGCTCATCGAAGATCGGGGGCGCGGGCGGCACCGGGGGCGCCGCTTCGTTGCGCGCGGTGGCGTTGCGGCTGGTATCGGCAGCCGTGTCACTGATGTTCAGGGCTTCCTGGATCGCAGAAAGCGCAACTTCTGTGGGGTCTTTGACCTTTTTCGGAGTGTTCGCCATGTTCAGTCCGAGCCCTCGTTACTTGTACGCGTCCCCCGCGAGCCCTGCGCTCGGCGCAAGCCCACAGACCGGATCATGCCGCTTGCGCGGATCTCCGAGCCGTCCCCACCCGGACGGCTTGTCCGCCAATTTCCGCAACATCCTATTGGCAGAGCGTCGCGAATGAAATGCCTGCGATTAAGACAATCTTAATCATCGTTAACAGGATCGCGCCCTAACGCCTTAGCAATAAATGCAATTCTCCACCGAACTCGGCAGATTGCGGCAACTTTCCGTCAACAAGCGGGCGGATTTGCGTCAAACGGCTCGAGCATTTCGTTAACCATTTTCGTGCTTGGCTGAGGGGAACCTGACCGCCGGACCGGCGGCCGCCGCGCGATGCCGGGGCCCTGCGCCATGACGCCTGAACTGCAACGGATGGACTGGATGCCTTCGCCCCCGCTTGCACCGATCGACAGCCCGCTCGACCTCGATCACCTCTCCCGGATGACGCTCGGCGACATTGAGCTGGAGCGAGAAGTGCTGGCGATGTTCACCGAGCAGGCGGGGCGCCTGCTCGCGGCGATGGCTGCGAGTCCGGCCGATGCCGGCGCGCTCGCGCACAAGCTCAAAGGTTCGGCGCGCGGGATAGGCGCCTTTGCGGTGGCCGATGCCGCAGCCAGCCTCGAGTGTGCGATCCGGACCGGCCATGGCCGGTCCCATGCCTTCGCCGCTCTGAAAGAGGCGGTGACCGAGGCCCGCGCCGCCATCGAGGCGATCCTGAAGCCGTAAGCCGATACGGTCGGAGACGGGCCCCTAGTCTTTTGTTTTGATGCGTTTTCTTCCCGCAAAGCGGGATTCATTCTTCGCATCAAAACGCTATGGCGCCGGGCTAACCGACCCGTTATAGGACAGCCCGGACCTCCTTCATTCCCAGCACCGCGGCAGTACGAGCACACATGGCCAAGATTCACTTTGTCGACCACAAGGGCGAAACCCGCACGGTAGAAATCGAGAACGGCGCAACCGTGATGGAAGCCGCGATCCGCAACAGCATTCCCGGTATCGAGGCCGAATGCGGCGGCGCCTGCGCCTGCGCGACCTGCCATGTCTATGTCGACGAAGCCTGGCGCGAGAAGGTCGGCAGCCCGACGCCGATGGAAGAGGACATGCTCGACTTCGGCTTCGACGTGCGCCCGAATTCGCGCCTGTCTTGCCAGATCAAGGTTTCCGATGAGCTCGACGGTCTCGTGGTGGCGACGCCGGAACGTCAGGCCTGATCGTCCCTCGCCATATCAACTGCGCGGCGGCGCGACCTCGATGCCGCGCTTGTGCCAGGGTCTGAGCTTCTCGATCACCTCTGCGGTCAGTGGCGCGGGTCGCCGCGTGGCCTCGTCGAGCAGGACGCCGACCGACGTCGCTGACGCAATGCACGTACCGTTCGAGAACACGACCTGTTCGAAGGTCACGGACGTCCGTCCAAGCTTCACCACCCCAAGGCCAAGCTCGATCGTATTCGGCCAGTGCAGCTCGGCGCGAAAATGCATGTCGAGCCGCACCATGATCCAGGCGAGGCCCGGCGGGGTCAGCCCGTATTCGGGAAGCTTCATCAGCGTGACACGGCCGGTTTCGAAATAGGTGGCGTAGACCGCATTGTTGACGTGCTGGTTCGGGTCAAGGTCGCCGAAGCGGACGTTGTCGCTGAGGCGAAAGGGAAAGTCCTCAAGGCGCGGCGTCATGTCGAGGCGGGCTGGTGCGTTCACCGATTGATCTCCGTCATATCCAACCTCGTTACAACCCAGTTATTTTGGCCCGGCAAGTGGGCGCGGCTGCGGGGCGCTCCCGCTTTTATGCCTTCCCTGTTCCATCCCCGTTGGCTAGACAGGCAGGGTCACCTCTGCCCGACGGGCGCCGTCCAACCGATAACGACCAAAAAAGAGACGACATGAGCGACGTGATCAAAACCGATGTGCTGATTATTGGCGCCGGCCCTTGCGGTCTGTTCGCCGCCTTCGAGCTCGGCCTTCTCGACATGAAGACGCATTTTGTCGACATCCTCGACAAGGTCGGCGGCCAGTGTGCCGAGCTCTATCCGGAAAAGCCGATCTACGACATTCCCGGCATTCCGCATGTCTCCGGGCAGGGACTCACCGACGCGCTGATGGAGCAGATCAAGCCGTTTCACCCGACCTTCCATCTCGGCGAGATGGTCGAGACCGTGGAGAAGATCGGCGATCCCGCCTTCCGCTGCACCACCGATGCTGGCAAGGTCTTCGAATGCAAGGTGGTGGTGATCGCGGCCGGCGGAGGCTCGTTCCAGCCCAAGCGTCCGCCGGTGCCGGGTATCGATGCCTATGAAGGCACTTCAGTCCATTACGCCGTGCGCAAGATGGAGACGTTCCGCGACAAGAACGTGCTGATCGTCGGCGGGGGCGATTCAGCGCTCGACTGGACGCTCAACCTGCATCCCTTGGCCAGGCGCATCACGCTGTTGCACCGACGCGACGAATTTCGCGCCGCACCCCACAGCGTCGAGCAGATGCGCGCGCTGGTTGCCGGCGGCAAGATGGATCTGCGGCTCGGCCAGGTCACCGCGCTCTCCGGCGCCGACGGCCAGCTCACCGGCGCGACCATCAAGGGCAATGACAACAGCGTGAGCGAAATCGCCTGCGATACCATGCTGCCGTTCTTCGGGCTGACCATGAAGCTCGGCCCGGTCGCGAACTGGGGCATTGCGCTGGAGAACAATCTGGTGCCGGTCGAGACCTCCGCGTTCGAGACCAACGTCCCCGGGATCTTTGCCATCGGCGACATCAACACCTATCCCGGCAAGCTCAAGTTGATCCTGTGCGGCTTCCATGAGGGCGCGCTGATGTCGCAAAAAGCCCATCGCTATGTCTATCCGGAGAAGCGGCTCGTGTTCCAGTACACGACTTCGTCCTCCAGCCTGCAAAAGAAGCTCGGTGTCAACTGAGGGAACGCAGTGGGGAGGCGGTGCCCCATGTTTCTGGTGCTGGAACCGTTCGCGAAATCGCCGTAGTCTGCGGCCATTCCGGTTGTGGAATAGCAAGGTGATCTCATGCGGATTTTTTCCAGCTTTCGGCTGCTCTCCTTCCTCGCGCTCGCATTGCCGCTCGCGACGGTGAGCCCGTGTGCGGCGCAGACCACCGAGCCCACGGCGGCGGGCCTCTGGCAGAAGGTGGAAGACGGCAGGACGGTCGGATGGTTCCTCTTCATCGACCACAACGGCGTCTTCGAAGGCGTGATCGCCAAGACCTTTCCGCGGCCGACCGACGACCCGAACGAGGTCTGCAGCAAATGCACCGACGATCGCAAGAACGCCCGGGTGCTCGGCATCTCCTTCGTCCGCAACATGAAGCGTGAAGGATTGAAGTACGAAGGCGGCAACGTGCTCAATCCGCGCGACGGCCAGATCTGGAAGGCCAACATGCGGATCAGTCCCGACGGCCAGACCCTGACGCTGCGCGGCTATCTCGGCATCGCGCTGCTCGGCAAGGACGAGACCTGGACACGCCTGCCGGATGCCAACATCGCGCAGGTCGATCCTGCCATCGTGGCAAAATATCTCCCCGCGCAGGCCGCCGTTGCAAAGCCGACGGCGCCAGCGGCGAAGAAGGGCGGTGCGATGATGGCGCCGCCGAAGCAGTAAAGGCGTACTGCGCACACCGTGCCGCCTCGACTGCCGTAGCGTCGGCGCATGGTCGTTCCCCGCTTGCTCCCGCCTTCGGCGAGCCCGATGACAGGCTCCAGCGGGGAAGCCAGTACGGTATCGCTCCCCCTCATCCCTGAACGGCCCGTGCGGCCACGTTCGCCGAATGGCGACCTTGTGCCGGCTCCGCTCCAGTAGTTCCCCGGAATGCACGCTGGCGCCGGATTTGCATAGCTGTCGGCAAAGCTGCTGGGGAGCGAGTCGCCGTCTCCACGCCCGTCGCGCACCACGCGGAGGGTGGACGGCAGCGTTTGCCTCGCGGCGATCACTTCGACCGCGGAGACGACATGAGACCTGCCATATCAGGTGCGGCCACGCTGCTGGGGTTGACGACGCTGCTTGCGGCTCCGGCGCTGGCGCGCGACGACGGCCGCTACGCCAACTCGCCACTAAAGCCCTGGTTCGAGAGTCTGCACAGCGAATTCGGGCAGTGCTGCTCGGATGCCGACGGCTACGTCATTGCCGACGTCGATTGGGAGTCGGATCGCGGCCGCTACCGCGTGCGGATCGACGACGAATGGGTCGTGGTGCCCGACGGTGCCGTGATCACCGTGCCGAACAAGTTCGGCCGCACCATGGTCTGGAAGCACTATATCGATGGTCATCCACGCGTGCGCTGCTTCATGCCGGGCAGCATGACGTAGCCGCCATCGATCTTCGATGTCGTTCCGGGGGCGGCGCGGCAGCGTCGAACCCGGAATCCGGAGGTCGTTGCGCGAGATTCGCAGGTGCGCGCGCACCAGAGTTCGCACGTCGTGTGTCCCGGAACGACGATAACCGGCTCAACGTTCTTGCAGGTCAAGCTGCGGAGATTTGACCGGAGCGGTGGATGCAGGAAAGCGCAGGCTCATCGTCGTGCCGCGGCCGGGCGCGGAAGAGATGATCAACTCGCCGCCATGGGCAGCCATGATCTCACGGACGATCGACAGGCCAAGCCCCGCGCCATCACTCGCGGCGCTGCCGGTCTGAAATGGCTCGGTCAGCCCGTGTTGGGCGCCATCGGGCAGGCCTGCGCCGTCATCGTGAATCGAGATACGGTCGCGGCCGAGCGTGGCGACGATGCGCCGCGCGCCATGGGCATGGATGAGCGCGTTGCCGACGAGATTGGCAAGCGCGCTGCGGACCGCAGCGTCCACGCCCTGCACCATAAATGGACCTTTCCCGTCCTGCTCCAGCGCAAGCTCGATGCCGGCGTCGAGCGCCGAGGGGCTGAAATCGGCCAGCACATCCAGCGTGATCCGGGCAAGATCGATCGGCCGCTTCGCGATCGCGTGATTTTGCAGGCGCGCGAGGTCAAGCATGGCCGAGACCAGCGAGGTCAGGCGGCGGACGTCGCGCACCAGCTCGGCCTTCAGGGCCGGATCGGGCACGTCGTCGATCTTGGCGCGCAGCAGCGTCAGTGGCGTGCGGAGCTGATGGGCTGCATTGCCGAGAAAGCGGCGCTGCATCCGGATATAGGCGTCGATCTCGCCGAAGGCGCGGTTCAGCGCCTCGACCAGGGGCTTCAACTCGGAAGGGACTTCGGACAGCGATATCAAACCTTGCGGGGCCGAGGGATCGATCGCGAGCGCGCGGCGCGCGACCCGCTCGATGCCGCGGGAGACGAAACGTGCAGCAAGTGCTGAACCGATGGCGACGGTCGCGGCAAACGCCAGCGCCACAAGGGCGATCGAAAAGATCCTGCGGAGGAGAAACGTCCTTGCAATCCGGCCAAAGCGGACCTGAGGCTCGCCGACCATCATCGCGAGCCGCAACGAGCCCCGTTGTACGGCGGAGAGACAGAAAGTGCTGTTCTGGTCGAGCGTGCTGAAGACGGACGAACCGACGGGCCCGCGGTAGGGGAAGACGAAGGGGAGGGTGGGCCGATGTTCGCTGCCGAATTCGCTGAGCAGGTCGCCCGCGGACACGACGTACCAGAGATTTGGGCTGTCCGCCTTCAATTCTTCGAGGGCAGGAGTCGAACGTACCGTCAGTTTTTGCCCTTCGATGACCGTGGCGCGATCGAGAACGGCAGCCACGACCTGACAGGACCTAAACTCGCGTTCCTCGGTCGGATACCGCCAGATGAAGATACCGAGCATGATCAGGAAGATCGTCGTCGCCGCGATTCCGAGCGAGAATGCAAACGTCCGGGCGATCGATCTCATCGCGGTGTCGCCAGCCGCAGGATGTACCCGATGCCCCGCATGCTGCGGATCTCGACGTCGCCGCCGAATGCGGCCAGCTTCTTCCTCAGGCGCGAGACCTGCGCTTCGAGCGTGTTGGACTCGATCTCGTCGTCGAAACCGTAGATCTCCTCGATCAGCGCGGCGCGGGTGATGACGCGGTCGCGGCGCATCAGGAGGGCGGCGAGGATCAGTGCCTCGCGCCGCCGCAGCAGGATCTTCCTGTCGGCGACCACGACTTCGTTGCTGCCGAGATGCAGCTCGACATTGCCGAGCGAGAGCACGGAGGGCGCGAGTAGCCGGGGCCGTCGCAGCACGGCGCGCACGCGCGCAATCAGCTCCTGAGGCTCGAACGGCTTGCCGAGGTAGTCGTCGGCGCCGCCGTTGAGGCCGTCGACGACGTCCTCCTTCGTGTCCTTGGACGTCAGCATGATGATCGCGGGCCGTTCAGCCAACCGGCTCAGTGCCGTGACCACCTGGAGTGCATCTCCGTCGGGCAGCATCCGGTCGACGATCGCGAGGTCATATTTGAAGTTCTCCAGCGCCTGGCTGGCCTCCGCAATCGAGCCGACGATGTCGACGATACCGTGCAGTTGCCCGAGCAGCCGGCTGATATAGGCGCCGATCTGCGGTTCGTCTTCGATCACGAGGGAACGCACGCGGGTCGTCCTTGACTCTGCTGGGGCAACAAAACCCTGACCGTGACGCTCCCTGGCCGACGCCTGGCGTTTCGGCTCGTGCGCTAGGGTTCCATTAGGGTAGCGAGCTTGGCGAATAAAAGGCAGGAACGGGAGAGTTCGCGGGCACCGCCCGTCAAGATTTGAGGGCGCGGCTGCGGCGCGGCAATGTTCGGGCAATGTTGATCCGGCGGCGCCTGGCGCGCGACGTCTCGACGACGGCTCTCGCCTTGCAATCTTGGGGCAATTTTGCCGGACCACATGCTGTGGCTCTGAACCACACGAGTCGATCAGGCCCGCAAGGCCGGTCCGGGGGCCCCGCAATGATGTTTTTCGAAGAAGCCGCTCTCCGCCTTACGGCGACCGCGCGGCGGACGACTGCCTGTCTCGCCGCGCTCGGTGCGATCTTGACGAGTGCGCAATCTGTATCGGCGCAGAGCGCGTTCACGCTGCCAGCACCACCGTTCGAACTGCCGATGCTGCCTTCACCATCCGGAAACTGGACCGTCATGGTCGGCATCGGCGGCGAATACATGCCTGACTTCGTCGGATCGAAAAACAGCAAGTTTCTTCCGATCCCGATCTTCACCATCCGCCGCGCCGGATCGATCGACCAGTTTCGCGGTCCGCGCGACAGCGCCAGCATTGCGCTACTCGACGTCGGCAATTTTCGCGCCGGGCCTGCGTTCAAATACGTCTCCTCGCGCAAGAGCGACAAATATTCCGAGCTGACCGGCCTCGGCAATGTCGACGCCGCCTACGAGCTCGGCGGTTTCGTCGAATATTATCCGGTCGACTGGCTGCGCCTGCGCAGCGAGCTGCGCCAAGGCTTCGGCGGCCATACCGGCACTGTCGCCGATGTTTCCGCCGACGTCATCGTGCCGCTGATTCAAAGGCTCACGATCTCGGCCGGTCCCCGCTTTACCTGGAAGAGCACCAACGCGACCGGACCCTATTTCGGCGTCGACGCCACGCAGGCGCTGGCATCGGGATTGCCGGTCTACGATGCCGGAGGTGGCGCGCATTCTGTCGGCTTCGGCAGCCAGATCTCCTATCGCATCAATCCGCAGTGGGAGGTCCACGCCTATGTCGAATACGAGAAGTTGCTCGGCGACGCCGCGGACAGTCCGCTGGTGAAGCTGCGGGGATCGTCGAACCAGACCACCGTTGGCCTCGGAGCGTCTTATTCGTTCGATTTCAGAATCCGATAGGCCGTCATGCGCCGCATTGCTTTTCTATGGGTTGGCCTCGCGGCCGCGTGTATCGCCCTTGGCGCCGCCGCGGCGTTCGAGACGCGTGCGACGAAGCTCCAGGCGATCAAGACCGTCGGCATCGTCTCGGCGATCGGCGAGGAGATGAGCCTGACACAAGCCGGCCTGACCGCGCTCGGCAACGCCGGGCAACGTGTCTCGATCAGCGCATGGGGGCTAGACGAGCTGATCGTCCAGCAGGCGACGAAGCTGCTCAATGGACGTTTTCGCGTGCAGCCGGTGAACTACAGGCGCGCAGCCTTCGCTGCGATCAGGGATTCGGCGGTTGCGCCCGTCAATCTGCTGCGCAGCGATCCGTTCAAGGAACTCGTTCGCAGCGATGTCACGCCGCAGGGACTGGATGCGTACATCGTCATCACTCGGGCGAGATCGAAGCTTGGAAACGGCCGCAACGTCGAGGGCGTCGGGCTCGCCGAATACCGGACGCTGCTGGCCGATTACGGCCTGATCCACGCGCTGTACGAAGTTCGCGTCATCGACGGCAAGACGTTCGACGTGATCGAGAAGCGGGCGGCTGCGCCGCTCGACAATACCGGGACCGTGCGGATTGCCGGCCCGAGCGGACCGGTCGACGAGACGTTTGGCGGTCCGGCTTCAGGAGAACGGTTGCGCGCAGCGATCGCGGATCTCATCACGCGCAGCCTGCCCGTCACTCTGGGCGACATGCACCTGATCGACGGTCCGTGACCCCTCAGGTCACCGGCGCCGGATTGAACAGCGTCAGATCGTTGTGAATGCCCCAGCGGTCCGACCACGGCTTGGTGCGGCCGGAGGCGACGTCGAGGATCAGGCGGAACAGGTCCCAGCCGCATTCCTCAATGGTCTTCTCGCCGGTAGCAATGCTGCCGGCGTCGAAATCGATGAGGTCCTTCCAGCGCCGTGCGAGCTCGCTGCGCGTCGCGACCTTGATCACCGGTGCTGCCGCAAGGCCATAGGGCGTGCCGCGGCCGGTGGTGAACACCTGCAAGGTCATGCCGGAGGCGAGCTGGAGCGTGCCGCAGATGAAGTCCGAGGCGGGCGTTGCCGCGAACAGCATGCCCTTCTGCGCCGCCTTCTCGCCGGGCGAGAGCACGCCGGTGATGGCGGTCGAGCCGGACTTGACGATGGAGCCGAGCGACTTCTCGACGATGTTGGCAAGGCCACCCTTCTTGTTGCCCGGCGTGGTGTTGGCGCTGCGATCGGCGCCGCCGCGGGCGAGGTAAGAATCGTACCAGGCCATCTCGCTCACAAGCGCGCGGCCGACATCCTCGTTGATCGCGCGCCGGGTGAGCAGCTGGATCGCGTCGCGCACCTCGGTAACTTCCGAGAACATTACGGTGGCGCCGGCGCGCACCAGGAGGTCGGCGGCGAAGCCGACGGCGGGATTTGCAGTGACGCCGGAGAAGGCGTCGCTGCCGCCGCATTGCAGGCCGATGACGAGATCGGAGGCCGGGCAGGTCTCGCGCTTGCGGGCGTTGAGCACTTTCAGCCGGGCCTCGGCCTGGGTCATGATCGCATCGACGATGGCGCCGAAGCCGTCGAAGGCTTCGTCCTGCATGCGCACAATGGCATCGCCCACGCCCTCCGGCACCAGCCGCTCGGGCGCGAGCTTTTCGCAGCCGAGGCTGACGACCAGAATCTCGCCGCCGAAATTCGGATTGAGCGCGAGGTTCTGCAGGGTGCGGATCGGCACCACCGCGTCGGGCGCATTGATGGCGACGCCGCAGCCATAGGCATGGGTCAACGGCACGACGTCGTCGACATCAGGATATTTCGGCAGCAGCTCGGCGCGGATGCGCTTGACCGCATATTCCATCGTGCCCTTGACGCATTGCACGGAGGAGGAGATGCCGAGGATGTTCTTGGTGCCGACCGAGCCGTCCGGATTACGATAACCCTCGAAGGTGAACCCCTCGAGCGGCGGCAGCGGCGCGGGGACGGCGGTCGAGATCTCGAGCTTGTCGAGGGCGGGCGCCTCCGGCATGCGGATGCGCGCTTCATCCACCCATTCGCCGGCCTTGATCGGCGACAGCGCGTAGCCGATGATCTCGCCATAGCGGATAATCGGCTGGTCTCGTGCGATGTCGACCAGGGCGGTCTTGTGGCCCTGTGGCACGAAGGCGCGCAGCGTCAGTCCGCTGGCGAAGCGGGAGCCGGCGGGAAGCCCGAAATCATTGACCACGATCGCGACATTGTCGCGCTCGTTGAGCTTGATGTAGCGGGGCTGCTCTTTCGCTGCGACGTCCTGGTCCATCTGCGCTTGTCTCAAGAACGGAAGAAATCGTGTTTTCGTTCACCTCTCCCCGGAGGGGAGAGGTCGGCGCGTAGCGCCGGGTGAGGGGCCGCAGCTTCCAAGAGAGGGCGTAACCCCTCACCCGGATCGCTGTGCGATCCGACCTCTCCCAAAGGGAGAGGTGGGCACCTGCGCCGCGGCACGAACATCGCTCGTCAACCCGGATTGGTATAGGCCGTCTTCACCGTCGTGTAGAACTCGCGCGCATAGGAACCCTGCTCGCGGGCGCCGTAGCTCGAGCCCTTGCGGCCGCCGAACGGCACGTGATAGTCGACGCCGGCGGTCGGCAGATTGACCATCACCATGCCGGACTCGCTGTTGCGCTTGTAGTGCGAGGCGTATTTCAGGCTGGTGGTGCAGATGCCGGAGGCGAGGCCGAACTCGGTGTCGTTGGAGATCGCGAGCGCCTCCTCGTAGTTCTTGGCGCGGATGACGGCGGCGACGGGGCCGAAAATCTCCTCACGCGCGATGCGCATGTTGTTGCTGGCTTCGGTGAACAGCGCCGGCTGCAGATAGTGACCGGGGTTCTCGCGCTTGAGCAACTCGCCGCCGAAGGCGAGCTTGGCGCCCTCGTCCTGGCCGATCTTGATGTAGCGCAGGTCCTGGTCGAGCTGGCTCTGGTCGACGACGGGGCCGATATGCACGCCGGCCTTGAGCGCGTCGTCCACCGACAGGCCCTTCAGCCGCTCGGCCATCGCCGCGACGAAGCGGTCGTGGATGCCTTCGGTGACGATCAGGCGGGAGGAGGCGGTGCAGCGCTGGCCGGTGGAGAAATAGGCGCCGTTGACGGCAACCTCGACGGCGGTCTTGAGGTCCGCGTCGTCGAGCACGACCAGCGGATTCTTGCCACCCATCTCGAGCTGGAATTTCTTCATGGGGTTCGACAGCACGCAGGCCTGCGCGATCTTGCGCCCCGTTTGTACCGAGCCGGTGAAGGAGATCGCGGCGACGTCGGGATGCTCGAGCAGCGTCTGGCCGACCACGGAGCCGGAGCCGACCACGAGGTTGAACACGCCGGCCGGAATCCCGGAACGGGTGATGATCTCGGCGAGCGCATGTCCAGAGCCAGGCACCAGCTCGGCAGGCTTGAACACGACGGTGTTGCCGTAGCAGAGCGCCGGCGCGATCTTCCAGGCGGGAATCGCGATCGGAAAATTCCAGGGCGTGATCATGCCGACGACGCCGACCGGCTCGCGCGTGAGCTCGACGTCGAGGCCGGGACGCACGGAGGCGCCCTTCTCGCCGATCAGCCGCAGCGCTTCACCGGCGAAGAACGCGAAGATCTGGCCGGCGCGCGCGACCTCGCCGATGCCTTCCGGCAAGGTCTTGCCTTCCTCGCGGGCGAGCAGGCGGCCGAGCTCTTCCTTGCGGGATAGAATTTCGAGCGAAATCTTGTTCAGCGCGTCATAGCGCTCCTGCGGGGTCGAGCGCGCCCAGGCCGGGAAGGCGGCCTTCGCGGCGGCGATCGCCTTCTCGGTCTGCGCCTTGTCGGCCTTGGCGTATTCGCCGACGAGGTCGTTGGTGTTGGAGGGGTTGATGTTCCTGGTGACGCCGGAGCCGTCGACCCATTCGCCGCCGATGAAGTTCTTCAGGATCGCTGTCATCTTTTCCTCCATGTTCAAGGGACATGATCCTATCGGAAAACCGGTGTCCACTTTCCCGGGATCATGCCTGACGTTTCTTATCGCACGAGGCACGGACGCTTGTCGTCGAAGGTCCAGCCCGGGATCAGATCCTGCATGGCCATAGCGTCATCCCGGGCGCCGAGTCCATGCTTCTTGTAGAGCTCATGCGCAGCCTCGATGGCGGCACGGTCGATTTCGATGCAGAGGCCGGGACGATCGGGCACTGCAATCTTGCCGCCCCTGATCTGGAGCGGCTCTTTCGTCAGCGCCTGGCCGTCCTGCCAGATCCAGTGGGTATCGATCGCGGTGACCTTGCCGGGAGCGGCGGCGCCGACATGCGTGAACATGGCGAGCGAGATGTCAAAGTGATTGTTGGAGTGCGAGCCCCAGGTCAGGCCGTTGTCGCGGCAGGTCTGGGCCACGCGCACAGAGCCTTGCATGGTCCAGAAATGGGGATCGGCGAGGGGGATGTCCACCGCGCCCAGGCGGAGCGCATGGGAAAGCTGCCGCCAATCGGTGGCGATCATGTTGGTCGCCGTCGGCAGCCCCGTGGCGCGGCGGAACTCGGCCATGATCTCGCGGCCGGAGAAGCCGGCCTCGGCGCCGCAGGGATCCTCGGCATAGGCGAGGATGCCGTGCATGCCCTTGCAGAGCCTGACGGCCTCGTCCAGCGACCAGGCGCCGTTCGGGTCCAGCGTGACGCGCGCGTTCGGGAAGCGTTTTGCGATCGCGGTGACGGCCTCGATCTCCTGCTCGCCGCGGAGCACGCCGCCCTTGAGCTTGAAATCGGCGAAGCCGTAATGCTCGTGGGTCGCCTCCGCGAGCCGCACCACGGTCTCGGGCGTCATCGCTTCCTGATGGCGGAGGTTGAACCATTCCGCCTTGCCGCTCTCGCCTGCGACATAGTCGAGTTTCGACTTGCGCCGATCGCCGATGAAGAAGAGATAGCCGAGCGTCTCGACGCTCTTGCGCTGCTGGCCTTCGCCGAGCAGGGCTGCGACGGGCAGGCCGAGATGCTGGCCCAGCAGATCAAGCAGTGCGGATTCGATCGCGGTGACCGCGTGGATCATCACGCGCAGGTCGAAGGTCTGCTTGCCGCGGCCACCGGCGTCGCGGTCGGCGAAGGCGGTGCGGACGTCGGCGAGGATGTTGTTCATCGCGCCGACGGTCTTGCCGATGACGAGATCGCGGGCGTCCTGGAGCGTCTGCCATATCTTCTGTCCGCCCGGCACCTCGCCGACGCCGGTGTGACCGGAATTGTCGGTGAGGATGACGATGTTGCGGGTGAAGAACGGCGCATGCGCGCCGCTGAGGTTGAGGAGCATGCTGTCGCGGCCCGCGACCGGGATCACCTGCATCGCGGTGACGACAGGTGCGCCAGAGATATCGATCCGGGCCATCGCGCGCTCCTCCCCGTTGTCTTGGTTATTCTGCCGCCTGTTGTGTCGATCGGATGGCGGGCACATTCTTCACCAGCGCTGTCAGCTCCGCCATCTCCTGCTCGGTGAGGTCGGTCAGCGGCGGCCGGACCGGGCCGGAGTCGCGGCCGATCACCTTCATGCCGGCCTTGATGATCGAGACCGCATAGCCCTTCCTGCGGTTGCGGATCGCGATCAGCGGCAGGATGAAGTTCTTCAGGCCGGCATGAATGGTCTCATGGTCGCGCTTGCGCACCGCGGCGTAGAAGCTGGTGGCGAACTCCGGCACGAAGTTGAACACGGCCGAGGAATAGGTCGTCACGCCCATGTCGAGATAGGGCAGCGCGAAGGTCTCCGCAGTCGGCAGGCCGCCGATATAGGTGAGGCGATCGCCGAGCCTGGTGTAGACGCGCGTCATCAGCTCGATGTCGCCGATGCCGTCCTTGTAGCCGACCAGGTTCGGGCAGCGCTCGGCGAGGCGCGCCAGCGTGTCGGGCTGGAGGATGGCGTTGTCGCGGTTGTAGACGATGACGCCGATCTTCACGGCGGCACAGACCGCTTCGACATGGGCGGCGAGGCCGTCCTGCTCGGAATGGGTGAGATAAGGCGGCAGCAGCAGCAGGCCGTCGGCGCCGGCCTTCTCGGCGCCGACGGCGATCTCGCGCGCGATTGCGGTGCCGTAGCCGGTGCCGGCAAGCACGGGCACGCGGCCCTTGGTCTCCTCGACGGCGATCCTGACGATCTGCGGAACCTCTGCCGGGGTCAGCGAGAAGAACTCGCCGGTGCCGCCGGCGGCGAACAGGCCGGCAACGTCATAGCCGCACAGCCAGTCCATGTTGGCGCGGTAGGTCGCCTCGTCGAAGGAATAGTCAGCCCCGAACGGCGTGACGGGGAAGGACAGGAGGCCGGATCCGATCTTTCGGGCCATCTCCTGCGGGGTCATCTTGCTCACGGGCGCTGCTCCCTTTGTGCGTGTTGCGGAGGACGCAAAGCCTGCGCGTCCATGCGCCGAGGTTTAGGAGACCGTTCGATGCGCGTCCAAGCCAAATCCTATATCGACCGATGCGGATTGAGCATCAATCTTCCGGCAGCTCCGCGGAGGACAATTCGCCGGCGGTTTTGACCAGCGCCGCCAGCAGCGGATTCTCGTCCTCGCGCCGCCAGACCATGAACAGCTCGACGGGCACGCGGTTGCGCAGCTTCAGCGGCCGCAGCCGCACGTCGGAGATCTTCAGGTTCGCGGCTGCGGCCGGCACGATGGCAAGGCCGAGGCCGGCGCGCACCATCGCGAGGATCGAGTGGATCTGGCTGAGATGCTGGACGTAGCGCGGCAGCACGTCGGCGCGGGTGAACTGCGCCACCAGGAGGTCGTGGAAGTAGCGGCTCTCATAGGGCGAGTACATCACGAAGGGCTGGTCGTCGAAATCCTTGATGGCGATGCTGTCGGCGTTCGCCAGCGGATGCTTCCTCGGGATCGCCGCGAGCAGCGGCTCTGCGACGACGCGGCGGCTGGCGAGTTCGGGACGCGCGATCGGCGGCCTCAGCAGGCCGGCATCGATCTGGCCGGAGGTCAGTGCCTCGAACTGGTCGCCGGACACCATCTCCTTCAGCGAGAAATCGACTTCGGGCAGCTTGGCGCGGCAGGCGGCGACGAGGTCCGGCAGGAAGCCGTAGGCAGCGGCCGCGGTGAAGCCGATCTTGAGCGAGCCGATCTTGCCGAGCGCGATGCGGCGGGCGACTTGCGAGGCGCTTTCCGCAAGCTTGAGGATGCGCCGCGCCTCCGGCAGGAAGCTGCGCCCGGCAGGGGTGAGGCGCACCGAGCGGCTGGTGCGTTCGAGCAGCGACGCATCGATGATGTGTTCGAGCACCTGGATCTGCCGGGACAGCGGCGGCTGCGTCATGTTCAGTCGCGCGGCGGCGCGGCCGAAATGCAGCTCCTCCGCCACGGTGACGAAGCAGCGGAGTTGGTTGAGGTCGAACATCGATACATGCCTTAGATGGATAAGGCGTTTCCCCGGCACTTCTAGCATCGATCACCCCCAATACAAAGACGGCGGCTGGTGAGCCGCCGCAAGTTGCCTGGTCAAGCTCCCGTGAGAGCCCTCAGGGGGAACCTTTGAGCACCACCCGCTCGATCTTGCCGACGATGACGAGATAGGCGAACGCCGCCACCAGCGCGTTGAGGCCGACGAACACCAGCGCGCCGTTGAACGAGCCGGTCGCGGCCAGGATGTAGCCGATCACGATCGGAGTGGTGATCGAGGAGAGATTGCCGAAGGTGTTGAACAGGCCGCCGGAGACGCCGCCGGCCTCCTTCGGCGACGTGTCGGAGACGACGGCCCAGCCGAGCGCGCCGATGCCCTTGCCGAAGAAGGCAAGCGCCATGAAGCCGACCACGAGCGCCTGTCCGTCGACATAGTTGCAGGCGATGATCGACATCGACAGCAGCATGCCGCCGACGATCGGGATCTTTCGCGCCATGGTCAGCGAGCCGGTCCCGCGCAGGATCGCATCGGAGATGATGCCGCCGAGCACGCCGCCGATGAAGCCGCACAGCGCAGGAAGCGTCGCGACGAAACCGGCTTGCAGGATCGACAGCCCGCGTTCCTTGACGAGGTAGACCGGGAACCAGGTTAGGAAGAAATAGGTCAGCGTGTTGATGCAGTACTGGCCGAGATAGACGCCGAGCATCATGCGGTTGGAGAGCAGCTGGCGGATGTGGTCCCACCCGGAGCCGGATTGCGCTGCGCGCTCCTGCTTCGGATCGTCCCTGGGCGCATCGAGATCGACCAGCGCACCGCCGTTCCTGATGTAGTCGAACTCGGCCTCGTTGATCGAAGGATGCTCCTTCGGGCCATGGATAGTCTTGATCCAGGCGAGACCCATGACGATGCCGAGCGCACCCATCACGAAGAACACGAAGCGCCAGCCATAGGCGTGCGCGATCCAGCCCATCAGCGGCGCGAAGATCACGGTCGCGAAGTATTGTCCCGAATTGAAGAAGGCCGACGCGGTGCCGCGCTCGTTGCCGGGAAACCACGCCGCGACGATGCGGGCATTGGCGGGAAACGACGGTGCTTCCGCGACGCCGACGAGGAGGCGCAGCGCGAACAGCATGACGACGGCCGCGCCGGCGCCGAGGAAGCCGACCCAGCCCTGCATCAACGTGAACAGCGACCACACGATGATGCTGAAGGCATAGACGAGGCGCGAACCGTAGCGGTCGAGCAGCCAGCCGCCCGGCACCTGCGCGATCACATAGGACCAGCCGAAGGCCGAGAAGATCCAGCCCATGGCGACGGGATCGAGATGCAGCTCCCTGGAGAGCGCAGGGCCTGCGATCGAGAGAGTGGCGCGGTCAGCATAGTTGACCGTGGTGACCAGGAACAACATGGTCACGATGAACAGCCTGACGCGAGACCTCCTCACGTCCGCGGCGGACACCACTGCGCTCATCATGCGCCTCCTTAGAACTCGAACATTTCCTCGAGGCGAGTCCTAGAGGCGCGCGCGGCAAAGTGTCCAAGTTCAAGGGAGTATCGATCGATGCCGTCTTTGGATCGATGGAACGGCGGGTGAGGGGAACGACCGGGGTGTCGGCAAACGTGCCCACCACGCACACCGCTGTCATTCCACGCCACCGGGTCTCGCCCTCGGCGAGCCCGATGACAGGCTCCGGCGGGCAATCCAGCACGCCGCGGCGTTTCGATTCATCACGACCGTTACGGAGTACTGGATCGCCCGATCAAGTCGGGCGATGACACAGAGGTCGTAGAGACAGTGCACCCCTACTGTTGCGCGCCCGGCAACAGCTGCGGCAGAAACCCGCGCGTCACGTTCGGCGGCACGGCATCGAGCCCGAGCACCGCGCTCGCAGCCGGCAGCGCCGCATCCGCCATCGCAGCGTGGCCTTCGGCGCTCGGATGCACGGCGCCGCCGTAGACGGCGGAGAGCACGCCCCAGGTCGCATCGTGAATGTCGGTCGGCTGGCTCGCCGCCGGCAAGCCCTGCGGATAGGTCATCGCTGCGAAATAGCTGTCATTGGCGTCGCGGATCCAGCGTGCGCGGGGCAGGTAGGCGCGATATTCCGAGGCGCCGCGGCCGCACAGCATCGGCTGGCTCGCTGCGCTGACGATATCGGGATTGAAGCTCTGGCCGTTCTCGGCAAAGCAGGCTCGGTCGAATTCGGGGTCATTGCCCGAATGGGCGCAGAAGCCGTGGTCGGCGAACGTGGCCTGGTGCGCATCGACGAAGGTCATGCGGTCGGCTTCGGGATCGCGGCACAGCGCCCCGCGGGTGCAGGTTGCGAGCCCCTTCAGTTGCGGCAGGAATTCCGTGTCGACGAAGGTGGAGACGCGGGCGAGGCGCTGCGGATCGGCGTTGAAGGACGGATGGATGTCGAAGCCGGCGCGGCCGCCGCGGCAGGGAACGCCGCCGTCGGCGAGCGCAGGATTGGCATAGGAGACGTAGACGACGCGTGAGAGGTCGCCGCCGACGAGCGGCTTCAACGCCTCGCGCAGCTTGACGAAGCTTTGCGGCAGCTCACGCGTCAGCGCATCGCGGGAATCATCGACACTCGCCATCACGCCGGAGCGGCGGAATAGCGTCCGCTCGGTCGCGGTATCGACGATGACGTCGGCGACGAGGCCGGAGAAGTAGACGTCGTTGGCGCCGACCGAAAGCAGCACGAGATCTAGCGTCCGATCGGGCTGGCGCTTCTTTGCCGCGGTGAGCGCTTCGCGCAGCTCGGCGACCTGCGCGTTCACGCTGGTGTTGCAGACGCCGGACTTGCCGGGCGGGCATTCGCGGGCGCGCTGCGAGCCAAGCAGCCCGTCGGCAATGCTGGCGCCGGTGCAGGCGAGCGGCAGGAAGGTCACGGCGATGTGGGTGTAGCGCACCGCGAGCGCCAGCGCGGTGCGGGCTTGGTAACTATAGAGCGAGCGGTGGCAGGGTGCGTTGAACCAGAGCGCGCTGTAGCGCTGCCAGTTGGCGAGCGTATCCGGCGCCTCGCAGGCGCGGCCGCCCTTGAAGCCGTGGCGGCTCGGCCGGTAGTACTGTGCGCCTGCGGTACCGAGATAGGAGCGGAAGCAAAATCCTTCGTCCGAGAGTGCCAGCGGCCGGTCCGGATTGCCCTCGCCGGAGGCGATGCTGTCCCCGAGGCCGGCGACGAAAATGTCGCGGACACGAATCTCGGTCTGGAGGCGCTGGGTCGGATCGGGACCGGCGGAGACATCGACGGTCGCGACCGTCTGCCTGCCGTAGCGGACGCGCAGATTGATCGGCTCGGCGCAGTCGAAGGTCGATTGTTGCAGACCGTCGCCGTCGTCGAACGACCAGGCGCAGGTGGCGCCGACCGGCACCGCGCCGGTCAGACGCACCGTCACCGGATGGTCGATCGGGGTGATGTAGTTCTCTTTGACGTTGTCGCGGGTACAGGGCTGGTTGACCCGGCCCTGGAGGTCGATGCAGAGCCGGTTGACCATGTTGCGCGCCCAGCCGCGGCCTTCGCTCTGCAGCTCCAGCGATTGCTCGGCGGCGAGGATGCTGCGGTTGCGCGCGTTCTCGACGTGGAGCAGGAAGTCGCGCTCCTCGCGAAACAGCCGGAAGCGGTTACGCACCTCCCAATCGATCTGCATGGCGCCGGCATCCTGTGCGGCGGCGCGCTCGGACGGCAAGGCAGTCAAAAGCCCGGAAAGCAGCAGAGTGCCCGCGGCGAAAGTACGAAGGGATAAAGGGATCATGGCCCGGGTCTTCAACGGCAAAGTTGAGGCGGAAATAAGAGAGCATTGCTCCGCGGCCCGCAACCTTTGTCTGCACCCGCTGCCTTAGCGCTTATTGGCCTGCCGCAGCAACCGCTCGCGCTGCATTGGCGTCACCTCTTTGGGTAAATTGGCCTGCGCACAGGCCTCCGCCAGCCGCCGCCGCTCCTGCCAGGGCTCGACCACGTTCATCCAGAGCTCGCGCGTGCCCATGATGGAGATGGCGAGGCCGAACGGGATCACGAAATAGAGGATGCGGAACACCAGCAGCGTCGCCAGAAGCTCCTCGCGGCCGAATTGAGGCAGCGCCACCAGCATGGCGGCATCGAACACGCCGATCGAGCCGGGCGCATGGCTGGCAAAGCCGATCAGGGTCGCCAGGATGAACACCACGGCCAGCGACATGAAGTCGATCGGCGGATTGGCCGGCATCAGCAGGTACATGGCCATGGCGCAGAAGCCGAGATCGACCACACCGATCAGGATCTGCACCAGCGTGAGCGGGGCCGAGGGCAGCACCACTTTCCAGCCCTTCTGGCCGAGCTCGCGCCGCTTCTCGCCCATGCAGAGCCAGATGAGATAGGCCCCGATCGAGGCAAGGCCGCCGAGCGCGATCAGCCGGTTGATCGATGGGGGAAGCTGATCCATCGAGGACGCCGCATCCGGGTGGATGGCCAAGCCGATCGAGAGCACGAAGATGTTACCGAGCCAGAAGGTCAGGCCCGACAGGAAGCAGATTTTCGCGACGTCGATCGCGTTGAGCCCGTAGTCCGAATAGATCCGGAAACGGATCGCGCCGCCGGTGAATACCGTCGCGCCGATGTTATGTCCGATCGAATAGGACGTGAAGCTGGAGAGCGCCGCGATGCGATAGGGCACGTGCTTCTTGCCGATCGTTCGCAGCGCAAAAAAGTCGTAGAAGGTCAGCGTGCAGAACGCGAAGAAGACGCAGATCGCCGCCAGGCCGATACTGCCGCGGGGAATCTCGGTCAACGCAGTCAGGATGACGCCGGTATCGATGCCCTTGAGGGTCCGCACCAGCGTGGTGATCGCGAAGGCGATGATGAAGATGCTCGCGGCAATTCCGAGCCGTCGCCAGCCGATCCATCTCTTGAAGCCGCGTTTCAGCGCGGGCAGCAGTCCGTGCATTCATCCTCCCGGCGGGGGGCAAAGACCGGCCGGGCCAGGCATTGGCCGGTCGGACGCGATCATGGCCAAAGGCAGGCATCGATCGCTAGGCATGATCAAGCTCATTTAAGGCAAAATCAGCGGCTTGTGCAGCCCTTGACAACAATAGGTTCTGCGTTGGACGGCCACTTTTGTCATACGCGGTTCACATCGGATGCGCGTTAAGCATATGAGTCGTGAAACCGGCTCCGCTCGCGCGTTTGGTGCGCCGACACGATTTCAAGTCCTGGCGCCGTCCGCATTGTTCCAGCGCAAGCGGCTTCGGCGCTTTTGGAACGTCGATGCCGCGTGCTCGTTAGGCATCATCAGCAATCGAACATGGCGGAATATGCGGCTTTTCGTGTAAGCCGGCGCCTCCGTGTTCCCGAAAACCCGAGAGGATCGGAACGATGGGACTGTTCACAAAAGACATCAAAACCATGAACGACCTGTTCGTGCATCAGCTTCAGGACATCTATTACGCCGAACAGCAGCTCACCAAGGCGCTGCCGAAGATGGCAAGCAAGGCCACCGATCCGCAGCTGAAACAGGGCTTTTTGACGCACCTCGAGGAAACCAAGCAGCACGTCGCTCGACTTGAGGAAGTGTTCAAGATGCACGGCGTCGCCGTGAAGGCGGTCGACTGCCCGGCCATCGACGGCATCATCGAGGAAGCCGACGAGACCGCCGGCGAAGTCGCCGACAAGGCGGTGCTCGACGCGGCGCTGATCAACGCGGCGCAGGCCGCCGAACACTACGAGATCGTGCGCTATGGCAGTCTGATCGCCTGGGCCAAGCAGCTCGGCCGCAACGACTGCGCCAGCGTCCTCGCCAAGACGCTGGAGGAGGAGAAGGCGACCGACAAGAAGCTGACGACGCTCGCCGAGAGCAAGGTGAATCTGCGCGCGGCGAGTTGAGGACGTCCAGCTGACAAGCGCCGCACGGTGGCCCGCGCGGCGCGTTGTTTCTCGCTTCATCCGCTGTCATGCCCCGCGAAAGCGGGGCATCCAGCCGGGATGATCGGCCTCGGTGCGCCGGCGCGAGGATCAACAATGTGAGCGATCACAGACATCTTCCATTCACCAATCCTCGAACAGGCTTGTAGCCGGTTACCGATCGTCCACCACTGTCGGCTCAAGTGCGAGTCGATAGGGGCCGGTAATGGATCAAGTTCTCTACTGTCTAACCGACGAGCATGATTGGCGACTCGTCGCGCTTGGCGGCGCAGTGTGTCTGCTCGCCAGCGCGGCGGCGATCAGCCTGTTTCAGCGCGCACGCGCCACGTACGGCCCTGGTCGTCTGGCCTGGATCGCCCTGGATGCGGTCGTCGGCGGATGTGGCATCTGGGCGACGCATTTCATCGCGATGCTTGCCTACGGGCCGGGCGGCGCCGGCGCCTACAACATCCCCGTGACAATTCTCTCGTTGATGCTTGCGATCTCCGTGACCTTCGTGGGGCTGAGCATCGCCGTAGCGTCCTCGCGCCCGGTGTGGATCGTTCTCGGCGGCGCCATCGTCGGCACGGGTGTCGCGGCGATGCATTACACCGGCATGGCGGCGCTGGAGATGCCGGCACGGGTGGATTGGATCAGAAGCACGGTTGCCGCCTCGGTGCTGTTCGGCATCATCTTCGCAGCGCTCGCGCTGTTCGTGGCAGCCCGAGGCGACGACATTCGTCATGCCCTGAGCGCGACTGCCTTGCTCACGGTCGCCATCGTCGCGCATCACTTCACCGCAATGGGCGCAGTGCTGCTGACGCCGGACCCGACGCTCGCGATCAGCGGGCTCTCCATTCCACCGGCCTCGCTGTCCTTCCTCACCGCCGGCGCTGCGGTCGCGATCATCGCCATTGCGCTCGTGGCCGCGCTGCTCGACCGCCGCGCCAAGGGTGAATTGGGCCGCCAGCAGATCGTGTTGGACAGTGCTCTCGAGAACATGTCGCAGGGGCTGTGCATGTTCGACGCCGACGGCAAGATCATCCTGTTCAACGAGCGCTACGCCGCGATGCTCCGTCGTACCGACATCCTGCTCACCGGCCGGCTACTGGTCGACGTGCTCAGGGAAGAGCAGGCCAAGGGCCAGTGGCAGGGCGACGCCGATGAATTCTTCGCGCGCCTCATCGCCGACGCACGCGAGGGCCGCACCACGACCGACGTCGTCAGCCGGTTCGGCCGCTCCATCCGGGTCGTCAACCAGCCGATGCAGGGCGGCGGCTGGGTTGCGACCTTCGAGGACATCACCGAATGGCTGGAGGCACAGGCCAAGATCTCGCACATGGCCCGCCATGATGCGCTGACGAGCCTGCCGAACCGGGTGCTGTTTCACGAAGAGCTCGAGCAGGGACTGCGTCGGACCAAGTCGGGCGACCAGCTCGCCGTGCTTTGTCTCGATCTCGATCACTTCAAGGACATCAACGACTCGCTCGGCCATCCCATCGGCGATGCGCTGCTCAAGGAGGTCGGCCGCAGGCTGAAGGCCACCGTCGGCGAGCACGACACCGTGGCGCGGCTCGGTGGCGACGAGTTCGCGGTGGTCCAGATCGGGCGGTCCGAGGAGACCGCTGCGAGGTCCCTTGCCGGGCGCCTCGTCGAGGTGATCGCGGCGCCCTACGAGATCGACGACCATCAGATCGTGATCGGCGTCTCGATCGGCATCTCGCTGTCGCCGCAGGACGGCAGCAATCCGGACGAGCTGCTGAAGAACGCCGATCTTGCGCTCTACCGCGCCAAGGCGGATGGCCGCGGCACCTATCGCTTCTTCGAGACCGGCATGGATGCGCGCGCTCAAGCGCGGCGCCTCTTGGAAATGGATCTGCGCGCGGCGCTGCAACGCGACGAGTTTCAGGTCTATTATCAGCCGATCCGTGACGTCGCCAGCGGTCGCGTCGTTGCCTTCGAGGCGCTGTTGCGCTGGAACCATCCGCAGCGCGGGCTGATCGCGCCCATCAACTTCATTCCGCTCGCCGAGGAGACCGGCCTCATCGTTCAGCTCGGTGAGTTCGTGCTGCGCTCCGCCTGCACCGACGCAGTCACTTGGCCCGACGACGTCGATGTCGCCGTCAATTTGTCGCCGGTGCAGTTCAAGAGCCCGAACCTGATCGCGTCCGTGACCGACGCATTGGCCGCCTCAGGAATTGATGCGCGCCGTATCGAGCTCGAGATCACCGAATCGGTGCTGCTCCAGAACAGCGAGGCGACGCTCGCGACCCTCCACGAGCTGCGCGCCATGGGCGTGCGGATCTCGCTCGACGATTTCGGTACCGGCTATTCGTCGCTGAGCTATCTGCGGAGCTTCCCGTTCGACAAGATCAAGATCGACCGCTCCTTCGTCTCGGAGCTGGCGACGCGCGAAGATTCCATGGCGATCATCCGTGCGGTGACCGGCCTCGGCCGCAGCCTTGGCATCGTCACTACGGCGGAAGGCGTCGAGAACGACGTGCAGCTCGAGCTGCTCCGGCGCGAAGGCTGCAATCAGGCGCAGGGTTATCTGTTCAGCAGGCCGCGGCCGGCGTCCGACGTGGCGATGATGCTCGATCGCGCGCGACTGCGCGCATCGGCGTAAGGGGTCAGCCGCGGCGCAGCGCGAAATGCGCACCGCAAAACGCCATCACGGCACCGAGGCAGAGCGCAGCGAGCCCGGCCAGCACGCCCGAGACGGTCGGGATCGGGCTCGGCGCCGAGGCCGCCTGGCCCGCTCCCGCAAGCAAGAGCACGCCGACCGCGATCAGGAATTGCCGCATCCGCTGCGGGATCTGTCCGGAGACGGCGCTCTGCATCAGGCTCGCCGTGAAATAGCCGCCGGAGAAGCCGACGGTCGCGATCAGCCACCAGGCGATCGCCGCGCCCGTCGGCATGAACTCATGCGTGTCGGAGCGCCAGAGGCCGCCGAGATCGAGGCCATAGCGCGCGCCCAGCATGTGGACCGCGAGCGCGAGCAGCACGCCGGAGATCATAGCGGCGCCGAGAATCAGGCGGCGCGGAAAAAACGTCGTCTCAGCCATGCCTCGCTTGTAGGATGGGCGGGGGCGATCGCGCAAGCGGATCGCGAATGGGACCTGTGATCGATATGCCGGGAGCCGAAGCCGATGCGGCCACGAGCTACGCCTACAAGGCCTCGCTGATCGGGTCGGCGCATCGCTTCGAGCTGACGGAGGAGGGTTTGTCCTGGCACATCGCCGGACGCTCCGGCCTGTGGCGCTACGACGAGATCTCGGCGATCCGGCTGTCGTTCCGCCCGGTTTCGATGCAACGGCACCGCTTCCGTGCCGATGTCAGCCGCACCGGCGGCGGGCGCATCGCGATCCTCTCGACGAGCTGGCAGACCGCGGCGCTGATGGCGCCGCAGGACAGTGGCTTCCGCGATTTCATTCTCGCGCTGCATGCGCGGATGGCGCAGGCCGGCAGCCGGGCCGAATTGACCGCCGGCCTGGGCCGCAAGACCTATGCGGCGGCGCTGGTTTTCCTGGCGGTGCTGACGGTGGCGATGGCGGGGCTGTTGATCCGCGCGCTTCTGATCGGCGAGTTCGCCGGCGCGCTGTTCATCCTCGGATTCGGGGCGCTGTTCGCCTGGCAGGTCGGCGGCTTCGTGTGGCGCAACAAGCCGCGGAGCTACAGTTTCGATCAGTTACCACGGTCCGTGCTGCCTTAGAGAGCCTTTCCCGTTCCGATGGAATCGGAACGGGGCTCTGGATTCTTGTTTTGACGCGTTTTCTTCACGCGAACCGGTAGCCACTTCGCTTGAAAACGCTCTGGGCGGATCGCTACTCCGTCGAGTCGAAATCCTCTTCCTTGGTGCCGAGCAGCGAGGCGATCGTGCGCAGGCCGGAATCGAGCTGCTCGGGCGACGGCGGGGCGAGGGCGAGCCGCACCGCGTTTGGTGCATGACCATGTGCGATCGCGAAGGTCGAGGACGGCGTCAGCGCGATGCCGCGCCTTGCCGCTGCGGCGACGAAGGTCTGCGAACGCCAGTGCGGCGGCAGTGTCAGCCAGAGGTGATAGGACCGTGCGTCGGCGGCGAGCTGGTAGCCGGCCAGGAGCCTCGCGGCGGTCTGCTGGCGGCGCGCCGCGTCGATGCGCTTCAGGCGCGTCAGCTCGGCGACGGTGCCGTCGGCCATCAGCCGCTGCCCGGCCGCCAGCGCGTGGCCGGAGGCGATCCACCCCCCGGTGCGGACCGCGCTCATCACGCTTTCGCGCAAGTGAGGCGGCGCGACCAGGATGCCGAGCGCAAGACCGGGCGCGACCTTCTTGGACAGGCTGTCGATCACGATGCAGCGGTCCGGCCCGAGCGCGGCCAGCGGCGTATCGTCGGCGAGGAAGCCGTAGACGGTGTCCTCGATGATGGGAAGATCGAGCTTTTCGGCGACGCGCATGATGTCGGCGCGCCGCGTCGCGTTCATGGTGACGCCGAGCGGATTCTGGATGATGGGCTGCAGATACAGCGCCGACAAATGCGCCTCGCGGTGCGCCTTCTGGATGGCGTCGGGGCGCGCGCCGAATTCGTCCATGGCGATCGGGACCAGCGTCAAACCCAGCCGCGCGGCGATGCTCTTGACGTAAGGATAGGTCAGCGCCTCGACGCCGCAGCGGCCGCCGGTCGGCACCAGCGCGGCAAGCGCGGCCGCGAGCGACTGCTTGCCGTTGGCGGTGAAGAAGATCTGCTCGGGCTGAGGCGCAAAATCCTTGCGCGCGAGATAAGCAGCGGCGGCAACGCGCGCACTCTTGGTGCCGGTGCTGGTCGAAACGCGCAGCGCGGATTCGAGCGCGTCGATCCGCTCGAGCCCCGCGAGGCTCTTGGCGATCATCGCCCATTGCTGGGGCAGCAGCGGGTAATTGACCTCGAAATTGATGCGCGCCTCGGCCGGCTCGCGCGTCGTCTCGACCTGGCGCCTGATGTCGCCGGAGATGAAGGTGCCGCGGCCGACCTCGCCGACCACGAGGCCGCGGCGGAGCAATTCCGTATAAACCCGGCTCGCGGTCGAGACCGCGATGCCACGGTCATAGGCAAAATTGCGCTGCGGCGGCAGCCGGTCGCCGGGCCTTAACGTGCCGTTAGTGATATCGGCCGCAATGGCATCGGCAAGCTTCACGTACTCGAACTTTGACATTATTGCACCGAGAGCAATGTTTTGCTTGCTCCGAGAAATGTACCGGAGCATTTAAGTTCCATCAAGGTCCGCGATTGAGCCGAGGGGAGCGAGAGCAATCCAACGGCAAACGAGGTGCAGGCGCTGACAGCGTCCGCGCCAACGGCGTCGGCTTCGCCGCGGAACGACAGGCCGGAGAAGATAAATGACCACGATTTCGCAAACTGCAGGGCGGAGTTTACGCCCATCCTCGTCGGGCGGATTTTTCGGTGCGCTCGCTCATGGCGTCACCGCGCTGCTCGACCGCCTCGAGCGTCGCTCCGCCGTCAAGACGCTGAGCGAGCTCGACGACCGCGCCTTGCGCGACATCGGCATCACGCGCAGCCAGATCGAGGATGCGGTGTACGGGCAGTTCAAGGCCGAGCTGACGCGGTATCTCTGACTCTCTTTTGTCCCGGACGCGCCGCAATGCGTAGCATTGCTGCGCAGAGCCGGGACCCAGCGGACCGCACTCGCTGATGCATGGGCCCCGGCTCTGCAGCGCATCTTCGAAGAGACGCTGCGCCGCGTCCGGGGCACGAGACCGTGGTTTCGTCGCACACTGCGTCAATGACGAGGATCGGTCGGTGCCTAGTGCCTCACCACCAGCACCGAGCACTTCGCATAGCGCACGACGTGCCCGGCGTTGGAGCCGAGGAAATAGGTGCGCATCGCCGGCCGGTGCGAGGTCATCACGATCAGGTCGGCCTTCATATTCGCGGCTTCCTCCAGGATTTCGTGGTAGATGCCGCCCTGGCGCACCACGCTGGAGATGCGGCTCGGCTCGATGCCGGATTCGCGGGCGACGATGGCGAGCGCCTCCTCCGAGGTCTGGCGCTGCTGTTCGTCGAAATCGGCCGGTACGTATTCAGCCAGCATCACCGGCGTCATCGGCAGCACGTTGAGCAGGCGCACCGTGCCGCTCCAGGTCTGCGACAACGTCGCCGCGGTCGCGATCGCCGGCTTGGCGAGATCGGTGTCGGCGAGGTCGATGGGCACGAGGATGGACTTGAACATCTGCGCCTCCAAATCTTTCGGTCAGTACGTCTTGCCGGCAGGTCGCGCGATCATCCCGATCGAAGCAGCCTGGGACTGACGAACAGCACCAGCTTGCCGCGGCGGTAGGCCACGTCACCCCAATCCTTGACGTCAAAGTCGAAGATCGCAAGCCCCGCGGTGGGCAGGTTGTGGCCGAGCGCCTTGGCGCCGTCAGGGTCGCCGCCGCCTATCAACATCAGGGCGACCTCGTGCATGCCGGGGTTGTGGCCGATCAGTAGCAACTGCTTTGGGTCGGCCGGGGCGGTTGCGGTGCGAATGGCTTCCAGGATCTCCGCGGAATCGGCGCCGTAGAGTTCCGGCAGGACCTCGACCTGCGGCACGGGGACGCGGTCCTTCATCGCCTCCCAGGCGATGTCCCAGGTCTGCCGGGCCCGCACGGCATGCGACACCAGCACGGTATCGGGGAAGGGGGGATGGGCGGCGATCCAGTCGCCCATCCGCGCAGCATCCTTGTGGCCGCGCTCGTCGAGCCGGCGGTCCTGGTCACGGCCGCTCGGCGCGTCGGTCTCGGTCTTGGCGTGACGCAGCAGCATCAAACGGCGCATGGCATTCTCGAATCGTTGTGTGTCCAGGATAATCTACGGGCGCGGGTTGGGGATAAGGTGACAAGCGCCCGATCGGTCCTTTAAGAAAACGACATGAGCGAGACTTTCACAAGCGTGTCCCAGGAAGAAGCCGGCGTTCACGACCGCGTGCGGCTGACATTCGATCTCGACGCCGACATCTGCGTCATCGGCGCGGGGCTTGCCGGCCTTTCCATCGCGCTGGAGGCGGCCCGGCTCGGGGCCAGCGTCGCGGTGCTCGAGGGCCGTCATGTCGGTTGGAACGCCTCCGGCAACCAGCTCGGCACCGTGATGCCTGGCTTCGCGCTGCCGCTCGTGGACCTGATCGAGCGCATCGGCTTCGAGGACGCGCGCGAGTTGTGGGCCCTGTCGAAGGAAGGCGCCGAGTTCGTCCGGGCCAACGCCACGGAAGAGAACATGCCGGGAATCGGCCTCAGCGACGGCGTGCTGGAGGTCTCCAACGTCGATGCCGGCGACCGGCTGATCAGCCGGTTGCAGATGCTGAACGAGGATTTCGATACCGAGGTCGAGGGCTGGCAGGCCGATCACGTCCGCGGGCTGCTCAAGACCGACCGCTACTTCCACGGCGTGTATTATCCCAGGGCGTTTCAGGTCGGCGGACGGAAATATGTGCACGGCCTCGCGGCGCTGGCGCGGCGGGCAGGCGCCCGCATCTTCGAGGACACGCCGGTCGTCAGCATCGATCATTCCGGCATCCGCAAGCGCATCGTCACGCCCTCGGCACGGCTGCGGGCAACCCACATCGTGCTCGCCGGCAACATTCATCTCGGCGCGCCGCTGAAGCGCCTTTCGGAGACGCTGCTGCCGGTCTGGCGCTATGCCGGCATCACCGCGCCGCTCGGCGAGCGCCTGCACGAGATCATCGCCTTCAAGGGATCGGTGATGGATTCCGACGGCGTCGACCATTTCCGGATCGTCGACGGCGACCGGCTGATGTGGGAGAGCCCGGAGACCACCTGGGCGGCGCGTCCGCAGCGCTTCGCGGGCGCCGTGAGGCGTCGGATCCGCACGATTTTTCCCGAGCTCGGCAATGTCGAGATCGCCGACATGTTCGGCGGCGTCACAGGCCAGACCGTGCACGGCATGCCGCAGATCGGCCAGTTGCGCAAAGGCCTCTGGGTGGCGAGCGGGTTCGGCCGCCAGGGCATGAACACCTCCGCCATGGCTGGCCAGATGATCGCGCGCAGCATTCTGCGGGGCGATGAGCGCTGGCGGCTGTTCTCGCCGTTCGAGCTGGTCTGGGCGGGCGGCGCCACGGGGCGCGTCGCCGGCCAGCTGGTCGGGATCTGGAGCAGGGCGAGTTCCGCCGTGGCAGGCTCGCTCGCCCGCTATCGCGAACGTGCCAGGGTCAAGGACAGGGAACGCGAGGCCCGCCTCGCCAAAGCCAACCGGGCCGCCGGCACCGGCCCGCGCCGTCCCCCGCCCGGCGTTCGGCCGCGGCCGGTCCCGCCGAGACCTGCGGCCCAAGACATAGAGGAAGAACAGGTCGAACAGGGCAGGGAACCGGCCTCTCACGACGCCGGCATCTCGCGATAAGGCCCAAGAAAAATCCCGCCTGGAAGTGTAACGTCGGCCGTTAGAGCCCGTATCTCAGGGCGTGGACTCCCCGCGCACGGAGAATGAGATGGTTGACCGCCGCATCCTGTTGACGACTGTCGCCGGCCTGTTTGGCCTTTCGGCCTTCCGCTGGCTGAGAGCATCCCCCGCCGAGGCCGGCGAGAAGGCCGCGGAAAAATTCGAGATCGTGAAGACGGAGGCCGAATGGCGTGCCCAGCTCACGCCGCAGCAATATGAGATCCTGCGCAACCACGGCACCGAGCGGCCCGGCTCCAGCCCGCTGCTGAAGGAGCACCGCAAGGGCATCTTCGCCTGCGCCGGCTGCGACCTGCCGCTGTTTGCGTCCGAGACCAAGTTCGAGAGCGGCACCGGATGGCCGAGCTTCTACCAGCCGATCGAGGGCAATGTCGGCAAGACCGAGGACCGCACCTACGGCATGGTCCGCACCGAGGTGCATTGCCGCCGCTGCGGCGGCCACCTCGGCCACGTCTTCGACGACGGTCCGAAGCCGACCGGATTGCGCTATTGCATCGACGGTTTCGGGCTGGTGTTCCACCCCGCGGCGGCGTCCGCGACGTAGGTTTCGCGGGAGTCATTCCGGAGCGATGCGCGAGCATCGAATCCGGAATCTCGAGATTCCGGATTCGGTCCTGCGGACCGCTCCGGAATGACCGAAGGCCCCGGCAATTGTTGCCGGCCCGGCAATTGTGCCCCGGTCGTCCGACCGGGGCCTTTTTGTTTAAGTCATTGATTTCCTGAAGATCCCCGCATTGGCATAGGCCTTGCGACTGTCTCCCCCGACTGCGGCCATGGTCGACCGGCCGCCGGGATCGGATTTGGAGACAAAGTTATGGGTATCTTCGATGCAATGAATACCTCGGTGGGTGGCCTGCAGGCGCAATCGTTCGCGCTGCAGAACATTTCCGGCAACATCGCGAACTCATCCACCACCGGTTACAAGGGCATCGGCACCAGCTTCGTCGACCTCATTCCCGACTCATCCGTTCCGAGCAAGCAGGTCGCAGGCGGCGTGCAGGCCAATGCGAAGGCCACCATCACCACGCAGGGCACGATCTCATCCTCCACCGTCGCCACCAACATGGCGATCACCGGCGACGGCTTCTTCTCGATCCAGAAGGCCAGCGGCGTCGTCGACAACGTACCGGTGTTCACGGGGGTCACCTACTACACGAGGCGTGGCGACTTCCAGCTCAATGCCAACGGCAATCTGGTCAACGGCGCCGGCTATTACCTGATGGGCGTCACGGTCGACCCGAAGACCGGCAACCCGACCGGCAGCGTGGCGAACGTCCTGCAATTCCAGAACAACTTCATTCCGGCGCAGGCGACCACCTCGATCCAGTACGCGGCCAACCTTCCGACGCAGCCGAACACGGTGGCGAAAACCACTGCGTCGACTGGCACCCTGCTCGCAGCCGGCGGTCTCAATCCGTCCGATTTTGCCGCCAACCCGCTGCCGGTCGGCACGCCGCCGGCGCCCTATGCCAATGCGACCGTGTCAGGCGCGGCAGCAACCGGCAACATCCGTTCGGCCTATTCGTCGACGACGGCGACGGGCACGGTTGCGCTCCAGAACAATTCGTCGGCGGTCGCCTCGACGACCACGTCGCTCGACAACGCCGCCGGCACGCATCTCGCCTCCAGCATTCTGACCGCGTTGAGCGGCCAGACGCTGACCATCAACGGCAACACCGTCACGTTCGACGGCGGCACCACGGTCTCGACCGTCGGTAGCAATACGACGATTGGTCTCGGTGCGGGCACGACGGCGACCGTGGCCGATATCCTGAATGCAATTCAGACTGCCGGCGGCGCCGGCGTCACCGCTTCGCTCTCGGTCAGCGGCAATATCCAGATCTCGACCGGCACCGGCACTGACGTCGCGATCGGCAGCGGCACTGCCGCCACCGCGCTCGGCATCAGCAGCGTGACGCGCGGCGGCAACGTGCTGTCCTCGCCCGCGATCTCGGGCGCGACCGTGCTGAGCGGCACTGCGACCGCCGGCGGCGCCCAGGTGCTCACATCCGGCTTCTCCGCAGGCGATACCATCACCGTCAACGGTCAGACGCTGACCTTCATGAACTCGGGCGCCTCGGGACCGAACCAGATCAACATCACCGACAACGTGACGACCCTGCTGGGCAAGATCGACGCGCTCTCCGGCGCCTCGGGGTCTTCGGTCAGCAGCGGCGGCGTGATTACCCTCAACACCGGCACCGTCTCCAACCTCTCGGTGTCGAGCTCCAACAGCGCTGCCTTCTCCGCGCTCGGCTTCACCTCGACCATCACCAAGAATCGCGACGGTGGCGGCACCGCCGGCACCGGCGGCGTGATCGGCAACGACATCGCCACCTTCACCAAGGAATCGATCAGCGGCGGCGCGGTGACTGCCTACAACGCCGCCGGCACGCCGGTGAACCTGCAATTGCGCTGGGCCAAGACCGACAGTGCCTCGCTGGGCGCGGGCCATTCGGATAGCTGGAACCTGTTCTACCAGACCGACCCGAACGCGACCGGCACCACGGTCGGCTGGGTCAACACCGGCCAGACCTTCACCTTTGCCGCCGACGGCTCGCTGACCTCGCCGAGCGGCTCGGGCATCACCATCAACAACGTCACCGTCAGCGGTCAGTCGCTCGGCTCGGTCGCCTTCAACATCTCCTCGGGCGGGCTGACGCAATATGCCAGCACGAGCGGCGCGGTGACCATCAACACCATCACGCAGAACGGCTATGCCGCCGGTCAGCTCCGCTCGGTTGCCGTCAACAACAACGGCGTCGTGGTCGGCACCTTCTCGAACGGCCAGAACCTCAACCTCGCTCAGGTGCAGCTGTCGCATTTCAACGGCACCAACTATCTGAAGGCGCTCGATGGCGGTGCCTATGCTGCGACTGAACAGTCGGGAGACGCCATCGACGGCGCCTCGGGCACCATCAGCGGCTCGTCGCTGGAGGGATCCAACACCGACATCGCCGACGAATTCACCAAGCTGATCGTGACCCAGCAGGCCTATTCGGCCAACACCAAGGTGATCACGACCGCGAATTCGATGGTGCAGGATCTCCTGAACGTGTTGCGCTGATCGGCGCGTGAGGCAACCAAAGGCGGGCCAGTGATATGGGTTTGAGTTCAGCCCTCGCCAGCGCGATGAGCGGCCTGCGTGCCAACCAGGCCGCGCTCTCGATCGTCTCCTCGAACGTCGCGAATTCGCAGACGCCGGGTTACGTCGTCCAGACGCCGAACCAGATCGAGGTCACCACCGGCGACTTCGGCTCGACGGTGATGACCACCGGCGTCAGCCGCGCGCTCGACAGCTACGTGCTGAACCAGCTGCGGACCGAGACCGGCGGCAGCGGTTACGCCGACCAGATGGCCAACATCCTGAAGCAGCTTCAGAATGTCTATGGCACGCCCGGCAACAGCGGCACACTCGAAGACGCGCTGAACAAGTTCACCACGGCGCTTCAGGCGCTTTCGACCAGTTCGGGGGCGTCGTCGGCGCAGACCGTCGCGCTCGGCGCAGCGCAGGCCCTGGCGCAGCAGCTCAACGTCACCACCACGGGCATCCAGTCGCTGCGCTCCAACGTCGAGCAGGATCTCGGCAACTCGGCGCGAGCCGCCAACGCGGCGATGCAGCAGATCGCCGACATCAACACCAGGCTCCAGGGCCTGTCGGTCAACGATCCCTCGGCCGCCACGCTGATGGACCAGCGCGACCAGGCCATCAACACGCTGTCGAAATATGTCGACGTCCGTGTCACCACCGACGGTTCGAACCAGACCAACATCTACACCACGACCGGTATTCAGCTCGTCGGCGCCGGGCTGGCCTCGGAATTCTCCTTTGCCTCCGCCGGCGCGCTGTCGGCGACCTCGCTTTACAACATCGACCCGGCCAAGTCCGGCGTCGGCGCGTTCAACATCAAGCTGCCGAACGGTTCGCAAGTGGACGTCGTCGCCAACAACGTGGTGTCGTCCGGCCAGATCGCGGCCGACCTGAAGCTGCGCGACCAGACCCTGGTGCAGGCGCAGGACCAGATCGACCAGCTCGCCGCCACGATGGCGAGCGCGCTGTCCGACAAGACCACGGCCGGAAGCACGGTCACCGGCCCGCCGGCCGGGTTCGATCTCGACCTTGCCGGCGCGGCGCCGGGCAACACCGTCAACATCACCTACACGGACACGGCCACCAACACCCAGCGCCAGATCACGCTGGTCAACGTGACCGATCCGGCCGCGCTACCGCTTCAGAACGCAACGAACGCCAATCCGATGCGGATCGGCGTCAACTTCTCCGGCGGCATGGGAGCAATCGCCTCCGCGCTCAACACCGCGCTGTCGGGCACGCATCTGTCGTTCTCCGCCGCCCCTGCGCCGGCGACCGCCACGACGCTGCGGGTGACCGACGACAACACCGGCCTCACCAAAGTGAACTCGGCGTCGACCACGAAGACGATCACGTCGCTGACCTCGGGCAATCCGCAGCTGCCGCTGTTCACCGACGGCGGCCAGGCGCTCTACACCGGCGCGATCACGGCGTCCGGCTCGCAGATGACCGGCTTTGCGGGGCGCATCGCCGTGAACACGCAGCTGGTTTCCGATCCGAGCCGGCTGTCGGTCTACAACACCTCGCCGGTGACGCCCGCGGGCGACACCACGCGCTCGGATTATCTCTATTCGCAGCTCACCAATGCGGTGTTCTCCTATTCGCCGCAGACCGGCCTCGGCTCGGCGAACCAGCCCTTCACCGGCAGCGTCTCGAACTACCTCCAGCAGTTCCTGAGCGTCCAGGCCAACGCCGCCACCCAGGCGACCCAGCTCCAGCAGGGCCAGAGCGTCGTGGTCTCGACGCTCCAGGCCAAGTTCAACTCGACCTCCAGCGTCAACCTGGACTCGGAGATGTCGAACCTGATCCAGCTGCAGAATGCCTACGCCGCCAACGCCCACGTCATGTCGGTGGTGCAGAGCATGATGAACACGTTGCTCCAGGCTCAAGTGTAACAAGTAACAGGGCTCTGAAAGATGTCGATCAGCAGCATCAACTACTCTTCGTCGATTCTCGGCGCACAGATCCGCAACATCAATCAGCAGCTCACCGACCTGTCGACCCAGCTTTCGACCGGCAAGCTGTCGCAGAACTATTCCGGCATGGGCACCAACGAGGGCTTTGCGATCGCCGGGCGCGCGCAGCTCTCCAACATCGCCGGCTATACCGACACGATCACCAACGTCAACGTCAGCATCAACCTCGCCAATACCGCGCTGCAGTCGCTGACGAAGATCCGCAACACGGTGCAGACGGGCTCGGCCAACACTGCGCAGGACCTCAACGTCAACGGCCAGACGATCGCGCAGAACACTGCCGCGGCGCAATTCGGCTCGATGGTCGGCGTCCTCAACATCCAGACCGGCAGCCGCTATCTGTTCTCCGGGACGGCCGTCAACACGCAGTCGGTTGCGGATGCCGGCGACATCATCAACGGCACCACGACGCAGGCCGGCTTCAAGACCGTCATGGCGGAGCGCCAGGCCGCCGACTTAGGGGCCAACGGCATGGGGCGGCTGGTGCAGACGCAGCCGACGCCGAGCTCCGTGCAGGTCTCGGAAGACGTTGCCGGGTCGCCGTTTGGGCTCAAGATCAAGGCGGTGTCCTCGACGCTGACGGGCGCGACCGTTACCGGCCCGAGCGGCTCGCCGGTGTCGTTCTCGGTCGATCTCAACGGTGTCAACCCGAACGACGGCGACAAGCTCAGCATTCAGTTCACCCTGCCGGACGGCACCACCGAGCAGATCGACTTGACGGCGTCCTCGGCGACGCCGACGCCGCTCGGCAGCTTCGCGATCGATGCGAGCACCCCGGTCAACCCCGACAACACCGCCGCGAACCTCAACACGGCGCTGAACACCGCGATCCAGAAGCTCGCCAACACCTCGCTGGTGGCGGCGTCGGCGATCGTCGCGGGCGACAATCTCTTCAACACCGCGAGCTCCGCTATCGGCACGCCCGTGAACAACCAGGCCGCGACGCCGGCGCCGATCAGCGGCGCGACGGCGCTATCAGGCGCGAGCCCCTCGGACTCGATCTCGCCGGGCTTCGTGGCGGGCGATACCATCACCGTCAACGGCACCACGCTGACCTTCGTGGCCTCGGGCGCGACCGGCAACCAGCTCAACGTCGGCGACAGCGTTCAGACCCTGCTGAGCAAGATCGACGCGATCACCGGGACGTCGAAGCCCTCGACGGTCCATGGCGGCTCGATCACGATCAACACCGACGATGCGGCGAGCCTCAACATCACGACGTCGAACACCGGCGCGCTCAGCGCGCTCGGGTTCAGCGCAACGCCGGTGACCGCCACGCAGCCGCCGCTGCGTGTCGGCTCCTCGCCCGCGAGCTCGGCCACCACGCTGGTGAACGGCTCGGCCAATACGGTGAAATGGTATCTGGGCAACGATGGGCCCGGCTCGCCGCGCTCGACCGCGATGGCGCGGGTCGACGATGCCGTGACGGTGCAGTATGGCGCCCAGGCGAACGAGGATGCGATCCGCCGGCAGTTGCAGGCGATCGCGGTGTTCGGGACCTTCTCGACCTCGCCGACCGGACAGTACTCGGGCGGGCAGGTGTCGGCGCTGAGCCTGCGGGTGACGCAGGCGCTGACGCAGCAGCCCGGCCAGCAGCGCATCGAGGACATCCAGACCGACATCGCGATGGCCCAGAACACGATGAAGGACGCGACCACGCGCCAGACCCAGGCCAAGGCGCAGCTGCAGGGCATCATAGACCAGGCGGAATCGGCCTCGCCGGACCAGGTCGCGAGCGAGCTCCTGGCACTCCAGAACGCCCTCCAGGCATCCTACCAGGTGACCTCGAACCTCGCGCAGCTGTCGCTCGTCAAGTTCCTGTAAGGGGACGTTAAGGCGCCGTTAACCATGCCTGTTTACCTCTTGGTGAGGATCGGAGCGGGGCGGGGCAGTCGATGTCGGACAGGATGCAGCTGGTGGTGGCAACGCCGTGCTTCGGCGGGCAGGTGTCGAGCATCTATGCGAGTTCGATCTTCGCGCTGCAGCGCGCCGTGCACGGCATGTCCAATCTCGAGCTCAAGGTGCACCTGCGCGACGGCGACGCGCTGATCACCCGCGCGCGGGCCAATTTGGTCGCGATGTTTCTGGACGACCCCAGGGCGACGCATTTCCTGTTCATCGATGCCGATATCGGGTTCAGGCCGGAGCAGGTGTTCCGGCTGATCGAATGCGGCGCGGACGTCGTCGCCGGCTGCTATCCGATCAAGCGGGTCAACTGGGACAAGGCCGCGCGTGCGATCCAGTCCGGTCGGGCCGACGTGCCGGCCGCCTCGCTGGACTACGTGCTCGAGATCGAAGATCCCGACCGTATCGTCGTGGTCAACGGCTTCACCCGCGTGCGCTACGCCGGCACCGGCTTCCTGATGATCCGGCGCCACGTGCTGGAGGCGATGTGCCGCCATCCGGCCTATGCGAACCTGCAATTCTTCCGCGAACATTCGCACGATACGCTGACGGCGAGTCAGAACCGGTTCGCGCTGTTCGAATGCATGATCGACCCGGCGACCGGCACGTATCTTTCCGAGGATTTCGCCTTCTGCAAGCGCTGGACCGACATCGGCGGCGAGATCTGGGCCGACATTCAGAGCTCGCTCGACCACGTCGGGCCGTCGGTGTTCCGCGGCGATATCGCCTCGCAATTCGCAGCCGTGCCCGCGGCGGCGGCCGATGCCGCAGCGTGAGGCTGCCGGGATGAGCGGCGGCGCATCCCGTTGGTCAGAACCGGAACACGCGTCCGACGGCGGTTCGCGCTATCGCCTGCGTGATCTCTTCACGCCGCTCGACACGCTGCTCGTCTCCGGCGGAGATCCGCGGCTCGCGCTCGATCCCGAGGATCGCGTCAACGCCTATGGATGCGCGGCTTCGCCGGAGCCGGAGATCTGGAATTTCGCCTCCTCGACCGCATCGACGATCTCGCAAGGCGCCTATGACCGCGCCGCGCAGGCGCGTGAAGAGCTGATGCACAAGTGCCTGTTCGACGAGGTCGAGGTCGCTTTCGACGCGCGTTGCGAGGACATGCGCGACGAGCTGCGCCGCCATCTCCAGCTCTCGCCGCGTGTCGACGTGGTGTTCTCGCCGTCCGGCACGGACTCCCAGCTCCATGCCCTGTTCCTGGCACGGACGATTCTCGGCGCGCGGCCGTTGACGATCGTGGTCGGCGCCGACCAGACGGGAAGCGGGACGATCCATACTGCCCGCGGACACCATTTCAGCTCCATGACGGCGAGCGGTGTTGCGGTTCGCAAGGACGGAGCGGTTGCCGGGCTCGCCGGCGCCAGCCTTGCGTTGCCACTGCGCGAGGCCGCACCCGGGATCGCGATGCGCGCAGACACCGATGCCGCGGTGCTGCATGCGATCGAGGCTGCAATTGCGCAAGGCGCGCCCGTGCTGCTCCAGATCATGGATTCCTCGAAGCTCGGATGGCGTGCGCCGAACGCGGCCTGCCTCGACGAGATCGCGCGGCGCTGGCCGCGCCAGGTTCAAATCGTCGTCGATGCCTGCCAGGCCCGGCTCGGCCGCCGCCGGCTGCGCTCTTATCTCGACCGCGGCTATATGGTGCTGATCACCGGCTCGAAATTCTTCGGCGGGCCTGCCTTCAGCGGCGCGCTGCTGGTGCCGAAGGGCCTTTCGCGCTCGCTCGACCGGGGTGAGGGGATCGCGCCTGCCATCTTCGACTACGCCGGCCGTTGCGATTGGCCGGTGGCCTGGACGGCGCTGCGTTCGCGCTACGAGCGCCGTCCGAATTTCGGTCAATGGCTGCGCTGGGAGGCTGCGCTGGCCGAGATCGGCAGCTATTACGCCGTGCCCGCGGTTTCCCGCGCCGAGATGCTCGCCGAGCTCGGCGCCGGCATCGACGGCATGCTCGCCTTGTCGCCGTCGCTTCGCTCTGTCCCAACTCCAACCGCGATCACCACGGCCGACGCGGACGACGAGGAATTCGCGCAAGCCACGATCTTTCCGTTCACGCTGCTGCGCGACGGCAAGCCGGTCTCGATCGCCGAGACCTGGGCCATTCACCGTGCGCTGGCGCGTGACATGAGCGAAGAGATCAGCGGCAGCACGGCGGACCGAGAGATCGCCGCGCAGCGCTGCCTGGTCGGCCAGCCGGTCCGGCTGGAGCGGGAGGATGAGACGCCGCAGGCCGTGCTGCGCCTCTGCGTCGGCGCACGGCTCGTGACCGAAGCCTGGTCGCCGGACATGGCGAAGGCGCGACGCAATGTGCAGCACGTTCTCGACCGCATCGCCCATGTCCTGGTGAAGATCGAGCTGCTGCTCGACCGTGGTGCAGCGGCGACCGTGCCGGTCAAGTCCGCATTCGAGGTGTGAAATGCAGCATCCAGTTTCTGCGCCGATCGGCTTGACTGCGGCGAGCTATGCCGACCGCATCGGCTTTGCGCAGCTGACGCGCCAGGCCTTCGAAGGCGTCGATCTGCATCCGTTGCGCGACCAGCTCGTGGCGCGGATCGCGGCGGGGATCGCGCTGGCGGGCGAAGGGCTGGATCTCTCCTTGATCACTCAGCTTCTGGGCGACAAGGATCAGGGGCTTGCGATCCAGTCCGAAGTGCTGACCTTCCATCAACTCTTCCGTACGCCCAGCGCGGCTCCGCAGCCCGGCTTGCGCGTGCTCGCGCTTGCGGCCGACATCGACATGGGTGGCAACACGCCGATCGATTTCCTGCTCGAAGGCTCCGACATCGAGCTGCTGACACTCTATGTGGTCAAGGGCGTCGGTCTGCCGGAAACCTTGCCCGAGCACGACGTCGCCATCGTGGTCGCGTCCGATTCCGAGGAATGCCGCGAGGCGCTCGCGCTGATCGAAAAGGCCGCGCCGCACTGGCCGCGGCCGCTGCTCAATCGGCCCGATCGCATCGGCAATCTCGATCGCGACAAGCTGTATCGGCTGCTGGCTGGTGTGCCGGGTCTGGACATTCCCGCGACCATCCACGCGACGCGCGCGCAATTGTCCGATCTCGCCCAGGACCGGATCGCCTGCGAGGACATCGCGGGCGAATTGCACTTTCCGATCATCGCGCGGCCGCGCGGCTCGCATGCCGGCGTCGGGCTCGCGAAGCTCGACGATGCGGCGGCGCTCGCGGCCTACCTCGCCGAGCGCAAGGAGCAGGACTTCTTCGTCGCGCGCTTCGTCGACTATGTGAGCCCCGACGGGCTCTACCGCAAATATCGCCTCGCCATGATCGACGGCAAACCCTACGCCTGCCACATGGCGATCGCCGACCGCTGGGACATCTGGTATCTCAACGCCTACATGGCATTCAGCGAGGAGAAGCGCGCCGAGGAAGCCGTTTTCATGCGCGACTTCGACAGCGACTTCGCCGAGCGCCACAGGAGCGCGCTCGACGAGATGAGCCGGCGCGTCGGCCTCGATTATTTCATCGTCGATTGCGCCGAGAACGAGAGGCGTGAGCTTCTGGTGTTCGAGGCCGACAACACCGCCGTCGTGCACAACATGGATTCGCCAGCCGTGTTTCCTTACAAGCCGCCGCAGATGCGCAAGATCTTTGCCGCGTTCACGGCGATGCTGTCGCGGCACGCAAGGACGGGCGAAGGGAGCGCAGCATGAACGAGATCATCCGCAACACGCAAAGCGCCGTCACGAGCACCTCGCTCGATCCGCAGGACTGGAGCGAGTTTCGCGCGCTCGCCCATCGCATGCTGGACGAGACGATCGACGGCATCGCCAACGTTCGGGCGCGGCCAGTCTGGCAGCCGATCCCCGAAGACGTCCGTGCGGCATTCAGGGCCGACCTGCCGCGCGAGGCGAGCGACCTCGCCGACGTCTATCGCGAATTCGCCGAGCATGTCGCGCCCTATGCGACCGGCAACGTCCATCCCGGCTTCATGGGCTGGGTGCATGGCGGCGGCACCGCGGTCGGCATGCTCGCGGAAATGCTTGCGGCAGGCCTCAACGCCAATCTCGGCGGGCGCGACCACATGCCGATCGAGGTCGAGCGCCAGATCGTCGACTGGATGCGCCGCCTGTTCGCCTTCCCCGACAGCGCGAGCGGCATCTTCGTTACGGGCACGTCGATGGCCAATCTGATGGCGGTGCTAGTGGCGCGCACGAGTGCGCTCGGCACGCTGGCGCGGCAGCACGGCATCGGCAATGACGGTGCGCTGCTCACGGCCTACACCTCGCGGGCGGCGCATGGCTGCGTCTCCAGGGCGATGGATATTGCCGGGCTCGGCACCGATGCGCTGCGCAAGATCGATGTCGATGCCGATCATCGCATCGACGTCGCCGCGCTGCGCGCGCAGATTGCCGTTGATCGCGAGGTCGGCTTCAAGCCTTTCCTGGTGGTCGCGTCCGCCGGCACGGTCGATATCGGCGCGATCGACGACCTCGGGGCGATCGCGGAGCTGTGCCGCGAGGAAGGAATCTGGTTTCACGTCGACGGCGCCTTCGGTGCGCTCGCCATCCTGTCGCCCGAGCTTGCGCCGCTGCTCGGCGGCATCGAGCTCGCGGATTCGATCGCGCTCGACTTCCACAAATGGGGACAGGTGCCGTACGATGCCGGTTTCCTGCTGGTGCGCGACGGCGAGCGGCATCGGCAGCCCTTTGCGCAGCCGGCGGCCTATTTGCGCCGCGAGGCGAGGGGGCTTGCGGCGGGCGCGGTCTGGCCCTGCGATCTCGGCCCCGATCTGTCGCGGGGCTTCCGTGCGCTGAAGACGTGGTTCACGCTGAAGACCTTCGGCACCGATCGGCTTGGTGCGGCGATCGCGCGAAGCTGTGCGCTGGCGAAATATCTGGAGGCGCGCGTGTTGGCCGAACCTCGGCTGGAATTGCTGGCGCCGGTCAATCTCAACATCGTCTGCTTCCGCTACCGTGCCGATGATGCGGTCAATCGCGAGATCGTCGCCGACGTCCAGGAGTCCGGCGTCGCAGCGCCGTCGAGCACGACGCTGGACGGCAGGCTCGCGATCCGCGCCGCGATCGTCAATCACCGCACCGAGGAAGCGGACGTCGATGCGCTGCTCGCGGCCGTGCTGGAGTTCGGCGAACGGCGGAGCCGTGGCGGACTGATCGAGGTCGAGGCGCCGCCGCTCGCGGCGCAGTAGCATCGATGCGTGCCTGAAACGACGACGGCCCCGGAGGCGATCCGGGGCCGTCGTCGTTTGCGCGGCCTGGGCGCGCGAAAGCATGTGGTCAGGCGGCAGAGCTCACGTCGGCCTTGTCCGCTTCGGTCTTGGGATGCGCGGCCGCGTACTGATCCCGCAGCTTCTCTTCATAGGCAATCAGCTTGCGGGCGTCCTTCAGCGCCCGGTAGAGGTCGCCATTCAGGATGTTGTTGTTGATGCCTTCGATGATCGGCCAGGAGCTCGGCACCGCAGTGACGATGTCGCGCACCAGGTTGAAATAGGTGCCGTGCTGGGTCTGCGGATCCGGTGAGATGTACATGAGCTGGACCGCAAGATAGACGAGCTTGGCGGGCGTATTGGCGGTCTCCGGCGTGAGGATGTCGCGCTCGCGCAGGATCGGCACGTTGTCGCCGTCGATCAGGAGACGGGCGCGCTGGTCCGTGTTGGTAATCACGCAGTTACCGACGATGATGCGTTCGTGCGGTCTGAGCTCGACCTTGAGGGCCATGCCTGTTCTCCATCAACGCTTTCGTAACCGAGCGTTCGTTGCGGCTCATCAAGGCCTGATTCTCGCCCGGAATTAGTTAACGAGTTCTAAATCTCCGGCATTCGCGAGAAAAAGCTCAATCTTCCCAACGCCATGTCTGTCCGGCGGTGTGGCGATGTGCACGGCTTCGGCGCCCCGAATCACGCGTGACCCAGCAAAAGCGCGGGTTTCATTTCATGCTTCGTTAGAAGTCTCGGCGCCACGGTCCGCCGGTCGCTGGGTCAATCTCGATCCAAGCAGACGCGTAACAGTAGCGTCGTTTACCAGAAAGGTAACAGAGTCATGTCCGGTATCGTTCTCTCTGCATCGGTTCGTCAGAACCTGCTCTCCCTCCAGTCCACCGCTGACCTCCTCGCCACCACGCAGAATCGTCTGTCGACCGGCAAGAGCGTCAACTCGGCGCTGGACAATCCCACCAACTTCTTCACCGCCCAGTCGCTCGACAACCGCGCCAGCGACATCAACAACCTGCTCGACGGCATCGCCAACGGCGTGCAGGTGCTGCAGGCTGCCAACACCGGCATCACCTCGCTGCAGAAGCTGATCGACAGCGCCAAGTCGATCGCCAACCAGGCGCTGCAGACCACCGTCGGCTATTCCACCAAATCCAACGTCTCGACCACGGTCGCGGGCGCGACTGCGGCGGACCTGCGCGGCACGACCTCGTATGCCAGCAACACGGCGCTCAGCAGCGTGCTGTACAGCGGCGCTCCCGGCGGCACGACCGCTGCGACGGGCACGACGACTCTCGGCGCGACCCAGGGCACGTTCTCGAACACGGTGGCCGCGAACGCCGCCGACGGCACCACCGCTGTGACCGGCACGATGACCCTGATCGGCACCACCGCCGCCACCAAGATCGGCACGGCTCCCGCCGACGGCGACACGCTGACCGTCAACGGCAAGACCATCACCTTCCGTTCCGGCTCGGCTCCGCTCGCGGCCGCGGTCCCGACCGGCTCGGGCGTCAGCGGCAATCTCGTGACCGACGGCAGCGGCAACACCACCGTCTATCTCGGCACCGCCGCCACCCCGGCCGCGACCGTCAACGACGTGCTGACGGCGATCGACCTCGCCAGCGGCGTGCAGACCTCGACGATCACCAACGGTGCTGCGACCATCGGCGCTGCCTCCGCTGCGACGCCATCGTCGATTGCCGCAGGCATCGTGACGCTGAAGAGTTCGGCGGGTGCGGACGTGTCCGTGACCGGCAAGGCCGACCTGCTCAAGGCGTTTGGCCTGACCACCGCGACGGGTGGCGGCAACGCCACGGCGACGGCGACCCGCACGACCAGCTCGACCTCGCTGGGCGCTCTGATCACGGACGGTTCGACGCTGAATGTCAACGGTAAGGTCATCACCTTCAAGAACGCGCCGGTCCCGGGCTCGGCCAACGCCCCGGCGATCCCGACCGGCTTCGGCGTCAGCGGTAACGTCCTC
>NZ_SMBR01000014.1:0-213213 GCF_004346455.1 Bradyrhizobium sp. R2.2-H | reverse complement strand
TCGGAAGAGGTGCTGAATTCGGCCAAGACCCTGTCGAGCGAGAGCACCCGCCTGCGCGCCGAGCTCGACCGCTTCATGGGGAATATCCGCGCGGCGTAGGTGCGCTGCTGTCGCACCGCCCTCCGCCGTCGTTCCGGACAAGCGCGCCCCTCAGGCGCGCGTAGATCCGGGACCCATACTCCCTGGGCGTCGTTGGGACGGACGGTGGCAACTCCGAGTCTTCGCCAAACCACTCCCTGTGGCTATGGATCCCGGATCGGCGCGCGCTTTGGGCGCGCTTGTCCGGGACGACGGCGGAGGAAGCAGCGTGTGAGTCTTATTCCCTCCCGAACGCCCGCTTCAGCTCCACCTTCGCGCGCTCCAGTCGCGTTCGCTGTGTCTTCGGCAGCGTCTTGCCGGCGCGGTTGATGTAGAAGGTCAGCATCGACAGCGCCGAGCGATAGGCGCCGGTCTTGCGACGCGAGCTGTGCTCCGCCGAGCGCTTCAGGGAGGCTGCGATCTTCCGGGGATCCCTGAGCTTGAACACTCCGTGCTCGAGATCGAGCGCGTCGCTCTCCCGCGTCACCCGTTGCGACCAGCGCTTCGGTGTTGCTCGGCGATTTGACCTCTTGCGCGTCGTGCTCGCCTTGCCACGCGCGGTGTTGCGCGCGCCTGTCTTCCTTGAATGTGTCGTCTTTCTGACGTGAGCCATGCGTCAACTCCTTGCGGCTCCATTGGAAACGAGCGGTGCCAACGGGCGTTCCCATGGGAACCTGGCCTCGCCGCAGGCGTTGTCGCAGGTGGCAGGCGAATTGCCGCACCCCGATGATCGGATCGACCCGTCCACGTCACGTGAGAGGGGTCCTTTCCATTGATCAGACGCAACAGCCCGATGGAATTGCAGCAAAGCCCAGCGCTGAACTATGCACCCGTAGTCCCGGCGGCGACCGCGACCGACCGTATCGTCGAGACCAGCATTCCCTCGCGGCTGGACGCGCTGCCGTGGAGCGGCTTCCACACCCGTGTCGTGCTCGCGCTGGGCATCACCTGGATCCTCGACGGGCTCGAGGTGACGCTGGCCGGTGCGCTCTCGGGGGCGCTGAAGCAGAGTCCCTCGCTGCAGTTCTCCAATCTCGATCTCGGCATCGCCAACTCCGCCTATCTGGCGGGCGCCGTGCTCGGCGCGCTCGGCTTCGGCTGGCTGACCGATCGCATCGGCCGCAAGAAGCTGTTCTTCATCACGCTTGCGCTCTATCTCTCGGCAACGGCGGCGACCGCGCTGTCATGGGATGTCGCGAGCTACGCGCTGTTTCGCTTCCTCACCGGCGCCGGCATAGGCGGCGAGTACACCGCGATCAATTCGACCATCCAGGAGCTGGTGCCGGCGCGCTATCGCGGCTGGACCGATCTCGTCATCAACGGCAGTTTCTGGATCGGCGCCGCGATGGGTGCGGTGGCGGCCATCGTGCTGCTCGATCCTGCCGTGATCGATCCCGAGCTCGGCTGGCGCCTGGCTTTTCTCATAGGCGCGACCCTCGGCCTCGTCGTGCTGTTGATGCGAATGTGGATCCCGGAAAGTCCGCGCTGGCTGATGATCCATGGCCGTCCCGACGAGGCCCATGCCATCGTCGACGGGATCGAGCGCTCGGTGATCGGGCATGATCAGGATCTGACGGACGGGCGCTTCACGAAGATCCGCCTGAGGATGCGCGATCACACGCCGCTCGCCGAGGTCGTTCACACGCTGTTCTCGGCCTATCGCAAGCGTGCGGTGGTCGGCCTCGTCCTGATGAGCGCCCAGGCGTTCTTCTACAACGCCATCTTCTTCACCTTCGCGCTGGTGCTGACCGATTTCTACGGCATCAGGGCCGATCACGTCGGCTGGTACCTGTTGCCCTTTGCCGCCGGCAATTTCCTCGGGCCCCTGCTGCTCGGCCGTTTGTTCGATACGCTCGGCCGCCGCGCCATGATCATGTTCACCTATGGCGCATCGGGCGTGCTACTGGCGCTATCGGGCTATTTGTTCTCGATCGGCGTGCTGAGCGCGCAAGGGCAGACCGTGGCCTGGATGGTGATCTTCTTCTTTGCCTCACCGGCGGCCAGCGCGGCCTATCTTACCGTCAGCGAGACGTTTCCCCTGGAGGTTCGCGCGCTGGCGATCGCGGTGTTCTACGCCGTCGGTACCGGCATCGGCGGCGTGATCGGGCCGGCGCTGTTCGGCGCGCTGATCGACACGGGATCACGCAACAGCGTGTTCGCCGGCTATTTGCTGGGGGCGGTCCTGATGATCGCGGCTGCGATCGTGGCGTGGCGCTACGCCGTCTCCGCGGAGCGCAAATCGCTCGAACAAATCGCGCGGCCGCTCGCGTTTATGGAGTAGACTGATGAAATCTGAACTTGCGGAGATTGCATTGGACCAGAACCGCACCATGCTGGATGACGATGCGCCCGAAGCGGTGCCGGTGCCGCATGCGCTTGTGCCGCATCTCGATGAGATCGCGATCTTGCTCGACATCGACGGCACCTTGCTCGACCTGATGCCGACACCGCGCGAGGTGTGGGTGCCGCCGGGCCTGTCGGAAACACTGAAGCACCTGACCGAGCGCACGTCCGGGGCGCTGGCGCTGGTCAGCGGCCGCTCGCTCAACGACATCGACCTGATCTTCGCGCCGGACGTGTTCCGCGCCGTCGCCGGCCACGGCGCGGAGATGCGGCTGTCGGTGGACAACGAAGTGGATGCTGTGCATGCGCCCCCGCTCGACAAGGAGCTGAAGCGGCGCCTGGCGGCCATCGCCAAGCTCAGCCCCGGCATTCTGCTCGAGGACAAGGGCTACTCGCTCGCGCTGCATTACCGCCTGGCGCCGCATGCGGAGAAGGCGATCTACGAATCCGTCTCGTTGATCCGCGCCGACCTGCCCAATGCACCCATCGAGGTGTTGCCCGGAAAGTTCGTCTGCGAGATCAAGCATTCCGGCTTCACCAAGGCGACCGGCGTGCGTGAACTGATGACGCACGAGCCATTCAGGGGGCGGCGCCCGATGTTCATCGGCGATGACGTCACCGACGAGACGGTATTCGCGATCATGCCCGACGTGGACGGGCTCGCCTTCTCGGTCGGCCGCCGCGCCATGGGCGTGAATGGCCACTTCGATGCGCCGGCGGATGTGCGCGCGTTCCTTGCGCGCCTGCTCGATCCGAGGTGAAACGAAGGCAGCGCCACCTCGCAGACACAAAGCGCAGAGTGCAGCGCCGCTGCGCGCCGCGATACATGCTGCGCACCACGACCGGAAAAGCCGTCTTTGCAGCGAAATCCCAGGGTTCCGCAAGCGAAACCAGTTCCAACGCGCGCGCCTGATTTTGGTTTCAATTGGTTGAAACGATGATCAGGAACCATATTGATGAACGGCAGTTAAACGAGGTGGAATGAACAGGAGGGGACGACCTGTGAACTTAGTTGTCGTTTCAAATCGCGTCGCGCGCGGCAAACCCAATGAGCCCATGACGGGCGGCCTTGCGGCGGCACTGCTTCCCGTGGTGGAACATTCTGGTGCGATCTGGGTCGGTTCCTCCGGCCGGGTGCGTGATGGCCATCAGAAGGAACCCTTCGCCGAGATAGAGGCGCTTGGGACGGGCGCGATTGCGACGCTGGACCTGCCGGCGGCTCATTATGGCGGCTACTACGAAGGCTTTGCCAATTCGGCACTGTGGCCGGCGCTGCATTCGCGCAGCGATCTGATCCGCGTCTCGCGAGAGGATTATGTCAGCTATCGCGAGGTCAACGCCTTCATGGCGCGCGCGCTGCTGCGCTTCCGAAAAGCCAAGACCGCGTTCTGGGTGCAGGACTATCATTTCCTCGCGCTCGGCGCCGAGCTCCGCGACCTCGGCGTCGATGATCCCATCGGCTTCTTCCTGCATACGCCGTGGCCTGTCGCCGCGGTGGTGCAAGGCGTGCCCAACCATCGCGAGCTGATCACGGCGATGCTGGCCTACGATCTGCTCGGCTTCCAGACCGAGGAGGATCGCCAGAACTTTCTCGGTTATGTCGGCGGTGAGCTCGGCCTCGCCATCGAAGGCGGCGTTGCGATCTCGCAACATGGGCGTACGCGCTGTGAAGTGTTTCCGATCGGAATCGATGCGGAGAAGTTTGCGCAGTACGCTGCGAAATCGGCCTCGCACCCCGATGTGTCGCGGTTGCGGCGCAGCCTCAACGGCGAGCGTCTGGCGATCGGCGTCGACCGGCTCGACTATTCGAAGGGCCTCGTCAACCGCATCAGCGCGTTCGACCGGCTCTGGACCGAGCAGCCGCAGTTTGCGCGCAGCATCTCGCTGCTCCAGATCGCGAACCCCTCGCGCGGCGGCATCGAGGCTTATGGCACTCTCCAGAACGACGTCGCGCGCCTCGTGACCGACGTCAACGGCCGTCATGGCGAGGTCGACTGGACGCCGATCCGCTATTTGAACAAGGGCTTCAGCCAGGCTGTGCTCGCCGGCCTCTACCGCACGGCGCAGATCGGCGTGGTGACGCCGCTGCACGACGGCATGAACCTCGTCGCCAAGGAATATGTCGCCGCGCAAAACCCGGCCGATCCCGGCGTGCTGGTGCTGTCGAAATTTGCGGGTGCCGCCAACGAGCTGGACACCGCACTGCTGGTCAATCCGCACGACGTCGACGGTATGGCGCGTGCGATCGCGGTCGCGGCCTCCATGCCGCTCACCGAGCGCAAGATGCGCTGGGACGCGATGATGAAGAAGCTGCGCGGCCACACCATCCAGCAATGGTCCGCCGACTTCGTCGCCGAACTCGAGAAGTGCCGGACGGAGAAGGCGGCGGTCGCGCCGCTCGCAGCCCAGCCGCCGCAGGCACTGCGCTGGCTGAAGTCGGCGATATCAGGCGTGCGGTTGATCTAGTTCTTCTCCCTTTCCCCGTTCTTGCGGGCGAGGTGAGAACGACAGCCTCAATAGCAATACGACACGCCGTCCAGAATCGCGCATTGCCGCTTGTTCCGCGCGTTGGGATCGTCCAGCGGCACCACGCCCTTGCCCTGGCCGACGAACACGCCCGGCCCGACATGGACCGAGCTCTTGTTGCCAATGACGACGCTCTGATGCGGCGTCGAGCTCGATCGCGTTCCGTCCGGCCAGAGGATGGCATCGCCCGAAAGCACCCCGCGCCGACCATCGTCACAGCTGACGTCGACGCCTTGCCGGGTGCAGACCTGGGCCAGGGCTGGGGCGGCGGAGCCGAGGGCCGAAATCAGGCTCAAGGCGGCGATGGTCTTGCAGATGGTCATGGCGTCCCCGGTCGTGTTTGGCGGCTTGCCGTGAATCGTCGCGCCAAACCCGCCCGCGGTTCAGCAGGCAGGTGGGTCAAGGCACGCATGAGGCCAGATATTATCCTTTAAATACAATAAGTTGCGGAAAAATCGCCGGATGCCCCCGCGATCGCTTGCAAAATCATCGGCGCCCCTTCAAGAGAGGGCGCTCCGGAGAGATGGCCGAGTGGCTTAAGGCGCACGCTTGGAAAGCGTGTGTGCGGGAAACCGTACCGTGGGTTCGAATCCCACTCTCTCCGCCACCCGCTCAAATCAATAGCGCCGGCTTATTTGCCTTCGGGGCCAGCAATCGTCGCCAAGCGAACGACGAGGGCTGCCTCGGCCTTGGAAGTCAGACAATAGCCTTCCGCCATCTCGACGATGTCGCCGCGGGCGACGCACGCGTCCCACCAGTCCCTCACAAAGCCCTCGGCGTACCCGCGCGTCTTGAAGCCGTAAGGTTTCGCTGGCGAGTCGAGAGCGATCATCAGCTCGAAGCAGGGCGAGTCGTAGGAGGTGCCGGTCTCGGGACGGCCCAAGAAAGCTTCGAAGGATCTGGCCGTACAGAGGCTCGAATAAAGCCAGAACGTCAGTCCATACATCAGGTGCGAGCGCTCGTCGTCGTGCAGGGCAAAGAAACCTTTCTCGTCCACGATCTGCCGGGCCAAGGTGCGCAACATTCGTTCGCCGTGCGGTGGACGGTCGCCGACGGCAGCCAAGGCTCGCACCACGGTTGGCGATAACGTTCCCCGCTCGACGGTCGCGATCGCAGCAGCCCGATCCTCCTCGGCAGTGTCGTACTCGGATTCCTCGACCAAGCCTCGAATGAAGGTCTCGAAGTCCGGCGCAATGACGACGATGCTGTAGTCATCCTCCTGGTCGACGTACACGACCTAGGGCTCGCCCCGCTTTCCGCAGGTCCGGTAGTCCGGCATGATCAGTTCGTGGCCCCCGGCCGGCGTGTCGGCGATTCCGACGCCAATCGGCGGGTAGCCCCATTCCTCGATCATGAACTTGGCGCCGAACTTCCCGGCGAGTGAATATGTGGACGTGCGGCCAATAACGAAGAGCCCCTCGATAGCCACGTGGTCCTGCGCCCAGCCTGTACGCTCCCTCATGCGGTGGCAGTTGCGGTTGACCATTCCGCCATTGTGGCGCCGTGCGAGGTCGACATAGGCCGCCGGCAGCCGATACCCACCGATCTCATGCTCAATGGAGGCGATCAGCTCGTCGGTCGGCGGAGGCTCGACATAGTTCTCCAGGGAATACGGACAGTCGTTCCAGAAACCTTCGAAATCGAAGCCGTCAAAGGGCCGTTTCGTCGTCATCCCCATGACCCCATCGTGCTACGGGAGGCCCATCCAACCCTGATCCGACAAACGCCGTAGCTTTCTCGATAGACCTCGGCTCCGACGCCACCGCATTCGCCGGGACGGAATGTCGATGCCAGCCATCTTCTGCTGATGATCCATCGCGGACGCCGCACTAGCGTTCAGCACCGACCTGACGGGAAGCCGGTGCGCGTCTGATGACACTCCAGCGGCATGTCCAACAAGCTGCCAAACCATCTGCTCGTCAACGAGCCGTCCCTGTCGATCCAGGGGATCGGTGGCAATTGCGGCAGGTAGGACGCATACGGCATGACTTTCGCAAGCGTCACTCTGCCCGGAAACCGTGTGAGGAACACCTCGTTCATTCCGCCGTCCAGTCCGCTGTAGATCGGGGCGGCCGGCAGATTGTCTTCAAGCAATCGCGCGTATTCGAGCTCGTCGGCGCGCCTCTTCTTCAGAGCCCGTCGCGCGATTTCCGGATTGACGACAAAGGGGGGACATTTTTCGGCAGGGCTGAACGCAAGAGGGCTCGCCGAATTCGGGGGTGGTTGCGCGTCGAAGACATACCGGCGGTCGCATACATCCACCTTCGGTTCGAGTCGCGTCGTCTCGAAATGATCGTTGCCGATCTTGAGCATTTTCCAGAAGGCCAGGTTGGGACTATTTCGATGCCGCGCCAGATTTGCCGGCGTCAGGCGGAACGGATAGGCTTGGACCTGGAACGACAGGCGGCCGCCCAGGAATGTGTCGCGCGCCAGCGAATAGATTTCCCTGATCTGTTCGTCGGTCATGGCATAGCAACCGCTCGACCAGCAGTCGCCGTGGATCATGAGGAAGCTGCCGTTGCGCTTGTGCGCCTTGTCGAACGTGTTGGGGAAGCCGAGGTTGATCGAAAGATAGAAGTTGGAGTTGGGGTTCATCAACTCAGGTGTAATCGTATAGAACCCTTCCGGAGCCTGTCGGTCGCCCTCGTACAATTTCGGCCCGAGATCGCCCGACCACCGACAGATCGGATAGGTCTTGAGGATCTGGAAACGGCCGCTCGCGTCCTGTTTCCAGACCTCGAGCTCGGCCTCCTCCTTGAAAAGACGCACGAGGATAGGTGAGTATTTCGGCATCTTCTTCTGCTCGAGCAGCGCGAGCAGCTCATCAGGTAGTTCCCTCGTCGCCTTCGCGGGCAACGGTTTGCTGCTTTCGCCAAGACACATGACTGGCGTCAAGGCAGCGGCAAAAGCCGCCGCTAGCACAAGGACACGTCGGACCATGGCGCGGATCACTGCTGTGCCTCCAGCCCTTCCGACCGCGCGGCGCTACGTCTCGAACCCGACGAACACCGTCGCTTCCTCGACGGACTTCCGTTCCGACACCACGGCATTCGCCGGAAAAGTTTCATCCGGCCAGCCCAGCGCGATGCTTTTCATGATGACCTGATCGTCGGTGATCCCTGCGTGCTCGCGCACCACAGGGGATTGCATGATGCCCTGGCTGTTGATCACGGCACCGAGCCCGCGGGACCACGCGGCATTGACCAGGGCGGTCGCCACGGCGCCGCAGTCGAAGGGCGTATCGTCGCTACCGTCGAGCACGCGGTCATAGGTGATGATCACGCAGACGGGCGCGTCGAACTGGCGAAAGCCGCGCAGGACCCAATCCTGACGCTTTTCCATGTTGTCGCGCTCGATTCCCATTGCGGAGAATAATTGCTTGGCGACGCCGACCTGCCTGTCGCGGTGCTTGCCTGCAAAGGCCTGGCCCGTGCGGAACTCGCGCGACTGCGGGATGCCGGCCAGCATCCGTTCGGTGTTGCCGGCGCGGATCCGATCCAGCGGTTCGCCGGTGATGACATAGAAATTCCAGGGCTGGGTGTTCATCGACGACGGCGCGCGCATCGCCAAACCAATGATTTCCGCAATCAGCTCCTTGGGGACCGGATCGGGCTTGTAGCCGCGGATGCTCCGGCGACCGAGGATGACGTCATCAAACTGCATTGGTGTGGAATTCCCCTGACGAGTTCTCGCTAGGACTTTCGCTGAGAAATCCTGACATTTCAATCCGGATTGGCTGACGCTCTCTCCGCCATCGCGCCTCACCCCACGACTCTCCACCTTCCGTCACCCGCCCGCTTCAGCGCGGGGTCGCTCACCCGCACGTGCTCGGCCAGGAAATCGATGAACGCGCGCACGCGCGTGGGCAGTGGCGCGGTGTGGCCGACATAGACGGCGTGGATGTCTTCGCGGTCACCGGGATTGTAGCCTTGTAGCACGGGGACGAGGCGGCCGGATTCGATGTCGGGGCCGATGTGGAAGAGGGCGAGGCGGGCAAGCCCGACGCCGCCCAGCGCAAGGCGGCGGGCGGCTTCGCCGTCGCTGGCGCGCGCGACCGGCGTGGGCACCGCCTCCTCGGTGTGATCCCCGCGCCTGAACGGCCAACCGCGGATGCTGCGCGGAAAGGTCCAGCCGATGCCACGGTGGTCGGCAAGGTCAGCCGGCGTTTTCGGCGTGCCGCAACGGGTGAGGTAGTCCGGCGCGCCGACCACGACCATGCGGCTGCTGCCGAGCTTTCGCGCGACGAGACGCGAGGCCCGCAGCGGGCCGACGCGGATGGCGACGTCGGCGCGCTCCTGCATCAGGTCGATCAGCGTGTCGGTCAGCACGAGATCGAGCGTGACGTCGGGATGCCGTTCCAGGAAGCGCGGGACCAACGGCACCACATGCAGCATGCCGAAGGGAATGTTGCAATTGACCGTGAGGCGGCCGCGCGGCGCCGCGCCTGAGGCGGCCTCGCGCTCGGCCTCCTCCATTTCGGCGAGGATGCGCAACGAGCGCTGGTAGAAGGCCCGGCCCTCCTCGGTCAGCGTCAGCTTGCGCGTGGTGCGGTTGACGAGTCGCGCGCCGAGCCGCGCCTCCAGCCGCGACATCAGTTTGCTGACGCCCGACGGCGTCAGGCGCAGCTTTCGCGCGGCCTGGGTGAAGCCGCCGAGATCGACCACGCGGACGAAAACCTCCATCTCGGCGGAGCGGTTGGTGTCGAAACGGGCCATGTTGAATTCACGTCACAAATGATTGGATTGCTGACATTCTAATGGTTTTGCGGCCATGCGGCTATCTGCGGGACTTCGTCTCATCCATCGGAGCCATGCATGCCTCCCGCCGTCCTCGCGCTCACCGCCGGTGCCTTCGGCATCGGCACCACCGAATTCATCATCATGGGCCTCTTGCTCCAGGTCGCCGCCGACATGCATGTTTCCGTGCCGGTCGCCGGCCTGCTGATATCGGGCTATGCGCTCGGTGTGTTCGTCGGCGCACCGGTGTTGACGCTGGCGACGCGGCGGATGCCACGGAAAACAGTGCTGCTCGCGCTGATGGCGATCTTCACGCTGGGCAATGCGGCTTGCGCGCTGGCCCCGAATTACGAACTGCTGATGGCTGCGCGCGTGTTGACCTCGCTCGCCCACGGCACGTTCTTCGGTGTCGGCTCGGTCGTGGCCACCAGCCTCGTCGCGGAGGACAAGCGCGCCTCCGCGATCGCCACCATGTTCATCGGCCTGACGGTCGCCACGCTCCTGGGCGTGCCCTTCGGCGCATGGTTCGGTCTGATGCTCGGCTGGCGCGCCGCGTTCTGGGCCGTGACGGTCATCGGCGTGATCGCGTTTGCGGTGGTCGCCGCGCTCGTGCCTGGCCATGTCGGCAATGGCGACAAGCCGATCTCGCTTGCCGAAGAAGTGGCAGTGCTCGGTCGTCCGCAGGTGCTGCTCGGCCTCGCCATGACCGTGTTCGGCTTCGCCGGCCTGTTCGTCGTCTTCACCTATATCCAGCCGATCCTGACGCGTTTCACCGGTTTCTCGGAGGCTGCCGTCTCGCCGATCCTGCTGGTGTTCGGCGTCGGGCTTGCGATCGGCAACGTTGCCGGCGGCAAGCTTGCGGACCGCGGCCTGGCACGGGCCTTGACCGGCACGCTTGCCGCGCTTGCGATCGTGCTGCTTGGGCTGGCAGCCGTGCTATCGATCAAGATCCTTTCCATCGCGCTGATCCTGCTGCTCGGCATCGCCGCCTTCGCAACCGTCGCCCCGCTCCAGCTTCGTGTGCTGGAGGCAGCCGGCCCCAGCGGCCGCACGCTCGCCTCCAGCCTCAACATCGCCGCGTTCAATCTCGGCAACGCGCTCGGCGCCTGGGCCGGCGGCGTCACTATCGACCGCGGGTTCGGGCTTCCCGCGCTGCCGCTGGTCGCGGCCGGCATCACAGCGATCGGCCTCGCGCTGGCGCTCTGGAGCCTTCGGCTCGATCGCGCGTCGGTCGCCGCCGCGGCGTGTCCGGCGGAATAGCGGAGGAAACCCGTCATGGAATACCGCAATCTCGGTGCCTCCGGACTCAGGGTACCCGTCCTCAGCTTCGGGACCGGCACGTTCGGCGGGCAGGGCCCCCTGTTCTCGGCCTGGGGCCGCAGCGATGCGGACGAGGCGCGCAGGCTGATCGACATCTGCCTCGATGCCGGCGTCAACCTGTTCGACAGCGCCGACGTCTATTCGAACGGCGCGTCCGAGGAGATTCTCGGCGCTGCGATCAGGGGCCGGCGTGACAAGGTGCTGATCTCCACCAAGACGAGCCTGCCGACGGGCGAGGGGCCGCACGATGCAGGCTCGTCGCGGCAGCGGCTCCTGACCTCGGTCGACGCGGCGCTCCGCCGGCTTGGCACTGACCACATCGACCTGCTCCAGCTCCATGCTTTCGACGCCTTCACCCCGATCGAGGAGGTGCTGTCGACGCTCGACATGCTCGTGCGCGCGGGCAAGCTGCGCTATGTCGGCGTCTCCAATTTCGCCGGCTGGCAGTTGATGAAGTCGCTCGCCATTGCGGACCGGCATGGCTGGCCGCGCTATGTCGCGCATCAGGTCTACTACTCGTTGCTCGGCCGCGACTACGAGTGGGAGCTGATGCCGCTCGCGCGCGACCAGGGGGTGGGCGCGCTGGTCTGGAGTCCGCTCGGCTGGGGCCGCCTTACCGGAAAGATCCGGCGCGGCCAGTCGCTGCCGCCGAACAGCCGCCTGCACGCGACCGCACAGTTCGGTCCGCCGGTGCGCGAGGAGACGCTCTACGCCGTCGTCGACGTGCTGGACGCGATCGCGATGGAGACCGGCCGCACCGTGCCACAGGTCGCGATCGCCTGGCTGCTGAGCCGCCCCACGATCGCCTCCGTCATCATCGGCGCCCGCGACGAAGCGCAGCTGCGCGACAATCTCGGCGCAGTAGGCTGGCCGCTGAGCGCGGATCAGATCAAGCGTCTCGACGAGGCCAGCACGGTGATGCCGCCCTATCCCTATTATCCCTATCGCATCCAGCAGAGTTTTGCCCGGCTGAATCCGCCGCCGGTGTAGTCCAGGAGACGCAGGCAATTCGTCGCATCGGTGTACCGTCGCAATGCGCCATGCAGAAACGCGGCTGTACACGCCTCATCGTCGTCCGTAACCTCCGCCGCACAATTTCAGGAGATGCGACGTGGCGAAGAAAACGGCAACCAAGAAGAAAAGTGCTTCCAGGAAAGCGGCAACGAAGACGAGCAAGAAGGCATCGAGCAAGAAGACCTCAGCGCGAAAGGGCGTCGCTGCGAAAACGATCAAGCCCGCCAAGAAGGTCGCCGCGCGCAAATCAGCCACCGCGCGCCGGCCCAGGGGACCGGCCTGGCAATGGTCCGCGGTCGATACCGCGGCCGCGATCCGCTCCGGCGCAATCTCCGCGGTCGAGGTCGTGGAAACGCATCTCGAGCGGATGCGCACCGTCAATCCGGGACTCAATGCGGTCGTCGTGGATCTCTCGGAAGAAGCGCTCGCGGCCGCGCACGCCGCCGACAAGCAGCGCGCCAAGGGCGGTGAGCTCGGCCTCCTGCACGGTGTGCCCATCACCATCAAGGAGAATGTCGACTATGAAGGCCGGCCCAACTTCAACGGCGTTCCCGCCAACAAGGATCTCATCGCGCCATCGGATGCACCTGTTGTCCGCAACCTCAGGAAGGCCGGCGCCATCGTCCTTGGTCTTACCAACACTCCGGAATTCTCCTTCCGCGGCTTCACCGATAATCCCCTGCATGGGCTGACGCTGAACCCCTGGGATCCTGATATCACCTGCGGTGGCTCCTCGGGCGGTGCGGGTTCGGCGGTCGCGGCAGGCATCGGCACCATCGCCCATGGCAACGACATCGGCGGCTCGCTGCGCTGGCCGGCGCATTGCAACGGCGTCGCCACCATCAAGCCGACGCAGGGCCGCATCCCCGCCTTCAACGGAAGCGCAACGGCGGAGCGGCCGATGCTGGCGCATCTGATGTCGGCGCAGGGGCCGCTCGCCCGTCATGTCGCCGACGTCCGCCTCGCGCTGGAGGCGATGAGCCAGCGCGATCCGCGCGATCCCTGGTGGGTGCCGGCACCGCTGATCGGACCCAAGCCGAAGGGGCCGATCAAGGTCGCGCTGGCGAAGATCCCCGAGGACATGGACGTCGATCCCTCCGTCGCCGCGGCGCTGCGCCAGGCCGCCGACCATCTTGACCGTTCCGGCTATCGCGTCAGCGAGGTCGAGGTGCCCGACATCAACGGTGTCTGGCAGACCTGGTGCGACATCATCACCAACGAGACCGTGGTGATGCAGGAGGCCGGCATGCTGAAGGTCACGTCCGAGGATTTCCACAAGGCCTGGGGCGGCATGAAGGCCAAGGCCAACGTGCTCGATCTCAAGGCCTGGATGCAGGCGACTGCCGCGCGCAGCGGCCACATCCGCGCCTGGCAATTGTTCTTCGAGGAGTATCCGGTCGTGCTGGCGCCGACCACGGTGAAGCCGACGCCGGGCCCGCGCGACGACACCGTCAGTTCCGAGCGCGTGCGCGAGATCTTCTGGGGCGAGATCCGCTTCATCTCCGCCATCAACGTGCTGGGCCTGCCCGGTGCGGTGGTGCCGGTGGCGCTGCATGACGGCAAGCCGATCGGCGTGCAGCTCATCGCCGGGCGTTACCGCGAGGATCTCGCGCTCGATGCCGCGGCCGCGATCGAGAAGCGGGCCGGCGTGCTGACGCGCCAGCTCTGGGAGAGGATGGGGTAGGGCGATAGTCTTATCCCTATCCCCTTGCGGAAGAGGGGGCTCGCGGATAGCGTCTCGGCAGCCGGAGCTCTGCGGCGCTGAAGAGCCAGATCGAGACAGTCGCTTGTGTCGGATTAACGGCGTTCACCGCTGATGGACGGGTATTCTATCCCAAGATCACGCGAGCCAGTTCCGCCGGATTTTCGACAGCCGAGAAGTGGCCTGTCTTCTTGAGCGTCACCATCCGCGAAGTGGGAATCAGCGACCTTGTGCGTTCGCGCTCATCGTGCCGAGACCAGTCGCTGTCGCCATAGACGAGCGTCGCGGGCGCCGAGATCTGCTGATAGTAGTCGCGTGCCTTGCTCCAGGAGCGCCAACCAGCCAGCACCTTCCGCGCCGCTCGCTTGTATCCGGGGCGGCGGGCGACTTCACCGAATTCGGCGAGCAGATCGGCCGGCAGTTTGCGCGGGTCGTGATATCCGCCGCCCATGATCTTGCCGAGGACGAGCTTGTTTTCGAGCCAAGCATTGATGGCGCCGAGCACCGGGATCTGCAAGCTTCCGATGATGAAATTCGCGAACCAGTTGCCGCGCCGAATGCCGTCGCCGTAACGGGTGTCGTAGTCGTAGGGATTGATCGCAACGACCCGCTTCACCCGCTGCGGAAGCGACGCCGCAACCGTAAGGGCCAGTGTTCCGCCAATCGATTCACCAACGAGCGTCACGTCCGAGAGGTTTAGCTCTTCGATGAAGCGTATCACGCCCCGTCTGAAGTAGGGTTCATCGAAGCTTGCGCTTGGGTCGATTGCCGAGTGTCCGTGACCGGGAAGGTCAATGGCGTACACTGTGTGCGATCTCGCGAGGATGGGAGCAAGAGCACGAAAGTATTCCAGCTGGGTCCGGATCGTATGCAAGAGGAGCAGAGGAGGCCCGCTGCCAGTCTTTAGAAAACGTACGCTTAACTTGCCCGATATCTCCAACAAACTGGGTTTGGCTTCGGCGATGCTGAGCATTGGACTGTCTCCGTGCTTCGGGGGGCGTTCAAGCGGCTGCGGCAGCGCGAACCTGTTCGGCCGCTGCATCCAGAACGGCCTGAGCCAGCTCAGGGTCATTGATTACGCGCGATAGCGTCACCGCGCCAACCATCGTCGCGAGAATGGCCATGGCCTTGCTGCGGGAGGCCTCGTCGCGAGTTCCGGCGAGAAAGCGGTCGAGCACGTCGAGATGCGCTTTGATTCCTGCTTCGAATTCCGCCTTCACCTCGGGGCCCTGTCGGGCGGCATCCGAGCCAAGCGCCACGATCGGGCAGCCGTCCATCCTCTCTCCGCGATGGTCGCCGCTGAGGTAGAACCCAATCACTGCGCCGAGTGGATCGTCGGGATGGGTCGCGGCCGCGTCTGACCATCGCCCGGATGCGCTTTCCAATGCGCGCCTGGACGCCTCCACCGCCAGATCCTCTTTTGATGCGAACTGCTTGTAGAAGGCGCCTTGGGTTAGCCCGGCCCCCTTCATTAGATCTTTGAGGCCGATGCCATCAAAGCCGCGCTCCCGGAAGAGGCGACTGGCCACATTGATCACGGTTTGGCGGTTCTCGGCCGCCTGGGTGCGACTCACTCGCATCGCGGATCTCCATTTGGATTTCGTCCAACCTCTATAGCCAATATAGAGTTCAACTGCAATCTATAAGTCCGCGCGGGTAGATCTTAAGCGCAGCGCGGCGAGAACCCGTCTTCTCGGGATCACGCTCCCGTGATCATCTTGATTTTTAGATTGCGATCGACCTCTAAATTCCATATAGAGGTAGATCGAAACCTAAAATCTCAAAGGAGACGGTCATGAAAAGGGGTGTTGCGATGCTCGCCGGTATTTTGATCCCGGTGGGGGTGGCTACCTTCGTTGCTCTTGCGATTCCCGGCCATGAAGCCTCCGCGGTCATCGACCCCAGGCAAGAGCCCCCTATGGTCCGCCTGGTGACGCCCACTCTTGTCAGCGGATCTGAACGTGGTTTCACGGGGACCGTCGGCGCGCGCGTGGAAAGCAATCTCGGTTTCCGCGTTGCCGGGAAGATCGTCGAACGACTCGTGAATGTCGGTGAGCAGGTCAAATCCGGCCAGCCGCTGATGCGGATCGACGAAACCGACCTACGCCTGGCGGTCACAGCGAAGCGCAACGCCGTCGCCGCTGCGCGTGCGGTTGTCGTTCAGACCGACGCCGACGAGCGGCGCTACGCCAATCTGGTGAACGACGGATGGACGTCAAAGCAACGCTACGAGCAGGCGAAGGCCGCATCGGACACCGCCAAGGCGCAGCTCGCGGCAGCCGAAGCCGAAGCAGGAGTCGCCGAGAACCAGGCGACCTATTCCGTGCTGGTGGCGGACGCTGACGGAACGGTCACCCAAACGCTTGGTGAGCCCGGCCAAGTCGTCGCCGCCGGCCAGGCGGTGGTTCGGCTGGCCCAGTCCGGTCCTCGCGAAGCTGTGGTGGCGCTTCCCGAAACGACCCGGCCGGCGATCGGATCGCTCGCCGAGGCGAGCCTGTATGGGAGCGATGGGCGCCGCTTTACCGCGCATCTGCGCCAGTTGTCGGATTCCGCCGATCCCCAGACCCGCACCTATGAGGCCCGATACGTGCTCGATGGTGACGCCGCGGCGGCGCCGCTTGGCGCGACGGTCACCATTCGGCTTGCAAGCCAGGATCATCGGCCGGAAGTCCAGGTGCCGCTGGGAGCCGTGCTCGATGACGGCAGAACGACCGGCGTTTGGGTCTTCGACAGCGCGAACTCAACCGTGCGCTTGCAGCCCGTCAAGCTTCTGCGCGTGACCAGCGAAACGGCTGTTATCTCCGGATCGAAGTCCGGTGACCAGATTGTCTCCCTGGGCGCTCATCTTCTGCACGAGGGCGCTCGCGTCAGGACCGCGTCGGAAACCAGGAGTAACTGATGAGCTTCAACCTCTCCGCCCTCGCCGTTCGCGAACGGGCCGTCACCCTGTTCTTCATCCTCCTGCTGGCAGCTGCGGGCGCCTACGCCTTCTTCATGCTTGGGCGGGCCGAGGATCCGTCCTTCACCATCAAGACCCTGACGGTGACGACGGTTTGGCCGGGCGCGACCGCGCGCGAGATGCAGGACCAGGTCGCCGAACCGCTGGAGAAGCGGCTTCAGGAGCTGACCTGGTACGACCGGGTGGAGACGACGACGCGGCCCGGTTATGCCTACATGACCGTGACGCTGAAGGACAGCACGCCGCCGTCGAGCGTGCAGGAGGAGTTCTATCAGGCCCGCAAGAAGCTCGGAGACGAAGCGCGCAAGCTGCCCTCTGGCGTGCTCGGCCCCTTCGTCAACGACGAATATTCAGACGTGAGCTTCGCGCTTTATGCGCTCAAGGCCAAGGGCATGCCGATGCGCGAACTCGCAAGGCAAGCCGAGACCATCCGTCAGGACCTCTTGCACGTGCCCGGCGTCAAGAAGATCAACATCCTCGGTGAGCGTCCCGAACAGATCTTCGTCGAATTTTCCTATGCCAAGCTGGCAACGCTCGGCGTATCGGCAACGGATATCGTTGCCGCCTTGCAGCGGCAGAATACCGTCACGCCGGCAGGCTCGATCGACACCAAGGGACCGCAGGTCTTCATCCGGGTCGACGGCGCCTATGACAGCGTCGAGGCGATCGCCGACACGCCGATCGTCGCTGCCGGGCGGACGCTGAAGCTGTCCGACATTGCCGAGGTCCGCCGCGGCTACGAGGATCCACCCACCTACATCATCAGGCACCAGGGCGAGCCCACCATCATGCTCGCAGCGGTGATGCAGGAGGGCTGGAATGGTCTGGCGCTCGGCAAGGCGCTGGAGGAGAGGTCCGCAGCGATCGCTGGGACGCTGCCGCTCGGAATGAGCCTGGCCAAGGTCAGCGACCAGGCCGTCAACATCACCTCGGCGGTCGACGAATTCATGATGAAGTTCGCGATGGCGCTCGGCGTGGTGTTGCTGGTGAGCCTTCTCAGCCTCGGCTGGCGCGTCGGCATCGTCGTGGCGGCTGCCGTGCCTTTGACGCTCGCCGTCGTGTTCCTGATCATGCTGGAGACCGGCCGGTTCTTCGACCGCATCACGCTCGGTGCTTTGATCCTGGCGCTCGGTCTCCTCGTCGACGACGCCATCATCGCCATCGAGGTGATGGTGGTGAAGATGGAAGAGGGCATGGACCGCATCAGCGCGGCAGCCTACGCGTGGAGCCACACCGCGGCGCCGATGCTGTCCGGAACGCTCGTGACGATCGCAGGCTTCCTGCCGGTGGGCTTCGCCCGCTCGACCGCCGGCGAATATGCCGGCAACATCTTCTGGGTCGTGGGCTTCGCCCTCATCGTCTCCTGGATCGTCGCGGTGATCTTCACGCCCTATCTTGGCGTCAAGATGCTGCCCGCGATCAAGCCGGTCGAAGGCGGTCACCACGCGATTTACGGCACGCCCAACTATCAGCGCCTGCGTAGCCTCATCACCCTCGCCGTGCGCCACAAATTCCTGACCTCCAGCATCGTCGCCGTCGCCTTCGCGCTTTCCGTCGTCGGCATGGGCGGAGTCAAGCAGCAGTTCTTCCCGACATCCGACCGCCCGGAAGTGCTGGTGGAGGTCCGTCTGCCGGAAGGCACCAGCATCGAGACGACCACGGCCACCGTCGAGAAGCTCGAGGGTTGGCTGCACGATCAACCCGAGGCCAAAATCATTACCAGCTATGTCGGTCAGGGTGCGCCGCGCTTCTTCTTCGCGATGGCGCCGGAGCTGCCCGATCCGGCCTTCGCAAAGATCGTCGTCCTGACGCCTGACGCAGAGGCGCGGGAGGCTTTGAAGCACCGGCTCCGGCAGACCGTGTCACAGGGCCTGGCACCCGAGGCCAATGTGCGCGTCACCCAACTCGTGTTCGGACCTTATACGCCCTTCCCGGTGGAGTTCCGGATCATGGGGCCGGATCCCGCTCAATTGTATGCCATCTCTCAGAAGGCTCTCGAAGTCATGCGTGACGTTCATGACGCGCGGCAGGCAAATCGGGATTGGGGCGATCGCACGCCAGTGCTCCGCTTCATCCCAGATCAGGATCGGCTGAACCTGATCGGCCTTTCGCCGGCCGAGGTGGGCCGCCAGCTCCAATTCCTGCTCACTGGCATTGCCGTGACCCAGGTTCGCGAGGACATCCGCAATGTCCCCATCGTGGCGCGCAGCGCCGGCGGCGAGCGGCTGGATCCATCGCGTCTGGCGGATTTCTCATTGATGAGCAGGGACGGCCGCTCGATTCCGCTCGACCAGGTCGGTCATTCGGAAATCCGACTCGAAGAGCCGATCATGAAGCGCCGCGATCGCACGCCGGTCGTCACCATTCGCTCTGATATCAATGAGGCGAACCAACCTCCGGAGGTCTCCAAGGAGATCAAGACGGCCCTGCAGCCGCTGATCGCCTCCCTTCCGGCCGGCTATCGTATCGAGCTCGGCGGATCGATCGAGGAAGCTACCAAGGCAAACGACGCGCTGGCGACGATCTTCCCCGCCATGATTGCCGCGATGCTGATCGTCGTCATGCTACAGGTGAGGTCCTTCTCGACGATGGCGATGGTCGTGCTAACCGGACCGCTCGGCCTCGTCGGCGTCGTGCCGGCACTGCTCCTCTTCAACCAGCCGTTCGGGTTCAACGCGATCCTGGGCCTGATCGGACTGGCGGGCATTCTAATGCGCAACACTCTGATTCTGACCGAACAGATCAAGGAGAACCTCGCCGCCGGACTTGACGACTATCACGCTGTCATCGAAGCCACAGTCCAACGCACCAGGCCCGTGATCCTCACGGCGCTTGCTGCGGTGCTTGCCTTCATCCCGCTCACGCACTCCGTCTTTTGGGGATCGATGGCCTACACGTTGATCGGCGGCACCGCGGTCGGAACGGTGCTGATCCTGCTGTTCCTCCCAGCGCTCTATGCAGCGTGGTTCCGGATCAAGCCGACCGCAGATGATATGCATGAGGCTTCACGCGAGAAGCCGGAATTGCAAGCGGCAATGGCTGCCGAGTAAGGCTCCGTTGATCCCATGGAGGATCGTCCGGTCCGAACGGGAAAAGGACAAGGCCCGCGCCCACATCCGGGAAGTGGCGGAAGTACGCTTTCGCTGGGGATCACCACAGGGCGTCGGTAGCCGACATCGCCGCCGCTAATTGATTAATCCAATTTAACTCGAACTTTAGCCAATTTGCCAACGGCGGTTAGGGTTACTTCCTCGATCTCTATACGAATTATTGTCCGCTTTACCACCCGCCTCTAACACGAGGACGGCGGACAACGCACATGCCTCATTCTAGGCCAATAAGTGCGGCCCGCCCCACGCGGAGGTGGCACGATGCGCAACGAGACGATCGCTATTCACGCCGGCTACGAGCCCGAAGCGACCACGCACGCGGTTGCCGTGCCGATCTACCAGACCGCGGCCTACGCCTTCGACAGCGCCGATCACGGTGCCGCCCTGTTCAATCTCGAGACCGACGGCTTTCGCTACAGCCGTATCGCCAATCCGACCAGTGCGGTGCTGGAGAAGCGCATCGCCCAGCTCGAAGGCGGCGTCGGCGCGCTTGCGGTCGCGACCGGACAGGCCGCGCTGCATTTCGCCTTCGTCAACGTCGCCGATCACGGCGGCAACATCGTTTCCGTGCCGCAGCTTTACGGCACCACGCACACGCTGCTCTCGCACATCCTGCCGCGGCAGGGCATCACCGGCCGCTTCGCCGAGAGCGACCATCCCGAGGCGATCGCGAGGCTGATCGACGAGAACACCCGCGCCGTTTTCGCCGAGACCATCGGTAATCCCGCCGGCAATGTCTGCGACATCGAGGCGTTGGCTAGAATCGCGCATGCGCATGGCGTGCCGCTGATCGTCGACAACACCGTGGCCACGCCGATCCTGCTCAAGCCGTTCGACTATGGCGCGGACATCGCGGTGCATTCGCTCACCAAGTTCCTGGGCGGTCACGGCACCACGCTCGGCGGCGCCATCGTCGATTCCGGAAATTTCCCCTGGGCCAAGCACGCCGAGCGCTTCCCGGCCTACAACAAGCCGGATGCCTCCTATCACGGTCTGGTCTATGCCGAGCGGTTCGGCCGCACCGCCTTCATCGAGCGGGCGCGCAGCGTTTATCAGCGCACCATGGGCTCGGTGCTGTCACCGTTCAACGCCTTCCTGCTGCTCCAGGGCATCGAGACCGTCGCGCTGCGCATGGAGCGCCATGTCGAGAATGCGCGCAAGGTCGCCGAATTCCTCCGCGGCGATCCGCGCGTCGCCTGGGTCAATTACACCGGCTTTCCGGACAGTCCCTATTATCCGCTGGTGCAGAAGTACCTGAATGGTAACGCCTCCTCACTCTTCACCTTCGGCATCAAGGGGGGCATGGAGGCCGGCAAGACCTTCTATGATGCGCTGAAGCTGATCACGCGGCTTGTCAATATCGGCGATGCCAAGTCGCTGGCCTGCCATCCGGCCTCGACCACCCATCGGCAGATGTCGGCGGAGCAGCAGCGCGTCGCCGGCGTGCTGCCGGAGACCATCCGTCTGTCGATCGGCATCGAGCATGCCTCAGACATCATTGAGGACATCGACCAGGCGCTGGAAAAGGCCTGCCCGTCGGCGCGGCTCGAGGCCGCGGAGTAGGCGGCGTCGCCCATGACGATCCTGATCGACAGGGATCAAGTCGTATCGAGCCCGGCCCTGGTGCCGGGCGAGGGCGATCTCGTGCGCGATCATGCCGGCGCCGACCTCACGATCGGGCTGATCAACAACATGCCGGACCCGGCGCTGAAGGCGACCGAGCGGCAGTTCATGAAGCTGCTCCAGGCCGCCGCGGGCCCGCACCGCATCCGCTTCCACTGCTTCTCGCTTCCCAGCGTGAAGCGGTCGCCCGAAGCGAAGTGGCATGTCGAGAGCGAGTATTCCGACCTTTCCGATCTCGAGCGCGGCAAGTTCGACGGACTGATCGTGACCGGCGCAGAACCGATCGCGCCCGAGCTCGACCAGGAGCCATACTGGCAGGACCTCACGAACCTCATCGACTGGGCCAAGACCAACACGCGCTCGACGATCTGGTCGTGCCTTGCCGCGCATGCTGCGGTGCTGCACCTCGACGGCATTGAACGGCGGCGGCTGCCGGCCAAATGTCACGGCATTTTCGATTGCGACGTCGTGACGCGCGATGGGTTGACCCGTGCTGCGCCTGCGCCGCTCAAGGTCTCGCATTCACGTCTGAACGAGATCGCCGAGAGCGACCTCGTGCAGGCCGGCTATCAGGTGCTGACACGCTCGGCCCAAGCCGGCGTCGACGTCTTCGTCCGCCAATATGCCAGCCGCTTCGTGTTCTTCCAGGGCCACCCGGAATATGACGCGCTGTCGCTCCAGCGCGAATATCTGCGCGACATCGGCCGCTATCTCGCGCGGGAGCGCGAGATCTACCCGTGCCTGCCGGTGAGCTATTTTGACGCAGCGACGGAAGAGAAACTGGCTCGCTTCGAGAGGAAGGCGGCGCATCAGCGCCATCCGGCACTCGCCAACGAGCTGCCCGGGCTGAGCTTGCGCGCCGATATCGGCGCTGGCAACGCGGCGGCAATGCTATTCCGAAACTGGTTGCGCTATCTCGGCGCGGACGCCGACGCATCGGTAGCGGCGCGCTAGTCCAAGCGGCATTGGCCTCACGTTAGGATTACCCAGGCGTTAGGCTTGCCTCAACCTGCGCACGAATGTTTCAGTAGAGGAATAGGGTATCACGGGAAGCGCAGCGTGTGGTCGGCACTCCAGGGACGCGTGAACAATCGGCTGGCCCGGCATTTCCATGCCGCGCCGCACCGATTGCCCGCGCATGCGCCGATGGTGAGCTTCACCTTCGACGATGCACCCGATAGCGCTGCAGGCGAGGGTGCCGAGCTTCTGGAGCAGCATGGCGGTCGGGGGACATTCTATCTCGCCGGCAGCTTGATCGATCAGCCGTCGGACCATTGGCACGGTCTGTCGAACGATGCGATCGTGCGGCTTCACAGGACCGGTCACGAGATTGCCTGCCACACCTTCTCGCACCGGAGTTCGGCCACTCTCGATGAGACCGCGATGGCTCGCGAGATCGAGCGGAACCGCAGTCATTTCCGCGGTATCGATTCCTCGATCACGCTGGAGAACTTCGCCTACCCCTATGGGCTCGCCTCGGTCTGGCGCAAGCCGCAACTCGCGAAAGCCTTCCGATCCGCGCGCGGCATTCTTCCCGGCGTCAACAGCGACGTCATCGATCTCCAGTTCCTGCGCGCCTCGCCGCTTGTGGATTGCGAGATCGATCCGGCAGGCATCGATCGCTATTTCGACGAGGCGGTCGCAAGCGGCGGCTGGCTGATCTTCTACGGCCACGACGTCGCCGATGCGCCAAGCCCCTATGGCTGCACGCCGCGCCTGATGCGTCATGCGCTGGAGGCCGCTGGTAAGCGCAACATGCCGATCGTGACCGTTGCAGAGGCGCTGCGACGGATCGGGGCGTAGCTGCTTCTTCCCTTCTCCCCTTGCGGGAGAAGGTGGCGCGAAGCGCCGGATGAGGGGTAGGTCTCCGCAAAATCGAATTCGCGGATAGAACCCCTCACCCGTCTCGCCGCTCACGCGGCGAGCCACCCTCCTCCACAAGGGGAGAGGGGAACAGCCGTGCCTCGCCTCCAAACAGTCTTGCCACGCCCACGCCGGCATGCGACTGGCGTTGTGACGAATCTCACGGCCTGATCTGTTCCGCCCATGTCCGCTCCCTCCACCGCTCCGCTCTCTGCGCCGGCCAACGGTCGCGACGCGCTGTCGGTGCTGCATTCGGTGTTCGGCCTGCCGGGTTTTCGTGGAGCGCAGGGCGAGATCATCCGGCATGTCACCGAGGGCGGCAATTGCCTCGTGCTGATGCCGACCGGCGGTGGCAAGTCGCTGTGCTATCAGCTTCCGTCCCTGCTGCGCGAAGGCTGCGGCATCGTGGTGTCGCCGTTGATCGCCTTGATGCGCGACCAGGTCGCCGGGCTGATCGAGGCCGGAGTCAATGCCGCCGCGCTGAACTCGTCGTTGACGCAGCAGGAGGCATCCGACATCGAGCGACGCCTTCTCGCGGGCGATCTCGACCTGCTCTATGTCGCGCCGGAACGGCTGGTCACGCCGCGCTGCCTGTCGCTGCTGGCGCAGGCGAAGGTGGCGCTGTTTGCGATCGACGAGGCGCATTGCGTCTCGCAATGGGGGCATGACTTCCGACCCGAGTATGTCGGCCTCTCCATCATCGCCGAGCGTTTTCCCGACGTGCCGCGCATCGCGCTGACCGCGACGGCCGACGAGCTGACGCGCAAGGAGATCATCGATCGGCTTCAGCTCACGGGTGCGCCGCAATTCGTCTCGAGCTTCGACCGGCCCAACATCCGCTACGAGATCGTCGACAAGCTCAACGCGGTGTCGCAATTGAAGGAACTGATCCGCGAGCGCCACATGGGCGACGCGGGCGTGGTCTATTGCCTGTCGCGCAACCGGGTCGAGGAGGTCGCTGCCGCGCTTCAAGACGCCGGCATTGCGGCGTTGCCCTACCACGCCGGTCTCGACGGCGGCGTGCGCTCGCGCAACCAGGACCGCTTTCTCAACGAGGACGGCATCGTCATCGTCGCGACCGTGGCGTTCGGCATGGGCATCGACAAGCCCGATGTGCGTTTCGTCGCCCATCTCGATCTGCCCAAGAGCATCGAGGCTTATTATCAGGAGACGGGGCGCGCCGGCCGCGACGGCAAGCCGTCGACGGCCTGGATGGCCTATGGCCTCTCGGACATCGTGCAGCAGCGCCGCATGATCGACGAGTCCAACGCCTCCGACGACTTCAAGCGGGTTTCGATCGGCAAGCTCGATGCGCTGGTCGGCCTTGCCGAGACGCCGCATTGCCGGCGCCGGCGTCTGCTCGCCTATTTCGGCGAGATCGCGATGGGCGAGAGCTGCGGCAATTGCGACAATTGCCTGACGCCGCCCAAGATGCGCGATGGCAAGGTGCTGGCGCAGAAGCTGCTGTCCTGCGTCTACCGCACCGGCCAGCGCTTTGGCGCAATGCATCTGATCGACGTGCTGGTGGGGCGCCTGACCGAGAAGGTGACGCAGTTCGGCCACGACAAGCTGTCGGTGTTCGGCATTGGCCGCGAGCTCAACGAGAAGCAATGGCGCACCGTGCTCCGGCAATTGGTGGCGATGGGCCATTTGCGAAGTGACAGCGAAGCCTACGGCGCGCTCAAGCTGACGGAGTCTTCGCGCGGGGTGCTGCGCGGCGAGACCGAGGTCTGGCTCCGCGAGGAGGCGCCGGGCATCCGGCTGCGTTCGAGCCGCGCCAAATCCCGTCGCGGCGACCTCGCGCCCACGGCCAGCGCGCCGCAGGGCGATGTCGATCCCGAACTGCGCGCGCGCCTGCGCTCATGGCGTTCCGACGTGGCGCGCGAACGTGGAGTGCCGGCCTACGTGGTGCTGCACGACGCAACGATCGACGGCATCGTCCGGGCCTGGCCGACGACGCTGGACGAACTCCGCAACGTGCCGGGGATTGGCGACAAGAAGCTCGAGCACTACGGCGACGAGCTGCTGCAGATCATCAGGACGCGGTAGGGCGCGCCAAGCTTGTTGGAGCGCTCAACTCCCTCCACACGTCATCCCGGACAAGCGCGCCTCGAGCGCGCGCAGATCCGGGATCCATAACCACAGGCCGATGTGGTTGGGGCAAGCTGTCAACCACGAATCTTCGCCAAACGCGATCTTGTGGCTATGGGTCCCGGATCTGCGCTGACGCTTGTCCGGGACGACAGCTGTGTATGAGGCGAGAGCTGAGCCTCTCACCCGTTCCTGAACGCATACGCATATCCGTTCAGCGCGGGGGCGCCACCGAGATGGGCGTAGAGGATCTTCGCACCCTTCTCGAAATAGCCCTTCTTCGCGAGGTCGATCAGGCCCTGCATCGACTTGCCCTCGTAGACGGGGTCGGTGATCATGCCTTCGAGACGCGCGGTCAGGCGGATCGCCTCCTTGGTCTCTTCCGACGGCACGCCATAGGCGGGATAGGCGTAGTCCTCGATCAGCACGACGTCGTCGGCGACGAGGTCCTTGCCGAGCTCGACGAGCTCAGCGGTGTTCTGCGCGATCTCGAGCACCTGCGCCTTGGTCTGATCAGGCGTGAAAGAGGCGTCGATGCCGATCACCTTGCGGGCGCGGCCATCGGCGGCGAAGCCGACCAGCATACCGGCATGGGTGGAGCCGGTGACGGTGCAGACGATGATGTAGTCGAACTTGAAGCCGAGCTCGGCTTCCTGCTTGCGCACCTCCTCCGCGAAGCCGACATAGCCGAGGCCGCCAAACTTGTGCACAGAGGCGCCGGCGGGAATCGCGTAGGGCTTGCCGCCCGCCGCCTTCACCTCCTCGATCGCCTGTTCCCAGCTCTTGCGGATGCCGATATCGAAGCCTTCGTCGACCAGGCGGACGTCGGCACCCATGATGCGCGAGAGCATGATGTTGCCGACGCGGTCATAGACCGCGTCCTCGTGCGGCACCCAGGCTTCCTGCACGAGGCGGCACTTCATGCCGATCTTCGCGGCGACCGCGGCGATCATGCGGGTGTGGTTCGACTGCACGCCGCCGATCGAGACCAGCGTATCGGCGTTGGAGGCGATCGCATCGGGAATGATGTATTCGAGCTTGCGCAGCTTGTTGCCGCCATAGGCGAGGCCGGAATTGCAGTCCTCGCGCTTGGCATAGATCTCGACATTGCCGCCGAGGTGTTTTGACAGTCGCTCCAGCTTCTCGATCGGCGTCGGGCCGAAGGTCAGCGGATAGCGTGCAAATTGGTCGAGCTTCATAGGTCATCCCGTGGGTGCGTGGGTCTGGGATGTCGCTAGCATTTGCGCGGAAAAATGTGCTCTCGAATATGGCGCCAAAATTGCGCTATATCTTGCGACAATGTCGTAGCGAGTTATTATTTCTTTCGCTTTGTGCAGCTAATACGGAAGAAACTTTCATGTCCGGGCGACTCGATCGAATTGATCTCAAGATGTTGAGATTGCTGCAAAATAACGGCCGGCTCAGCAATGCCGAGCTGGCCGAGACCGTCGCCATCAGCCCCGCCACCTGCCATCGCCGCACCCAGCGACTGTTCGAGGACGGCTTCATCGCCACCGTGCGCGCCATGGTCGCGCCGAAGAAGGTGGCGAAGGGCACGCTGGTGATGGTCGGCGTCGTGCTCGACCGCTCGACGCCCGAGAGCTTTGCCACCTTCGAAAAGGCCATCGCGAAGCTGAAGTTCGTGCTCGATTGCCACCTGGTCGCCGGCGACTTCGACTACTTCCTCAAGATCCGCGTCGGCGACATGGAGGATTTCAACCGCATCCATGGCGAGCAGCTCATCGCGCTGCCCGGCGTGCGCCAGACCCGAACCTTCTTCGTGATGAAGGAAGTCGTCGACAACGCGCCTCTGGAGTTTTGAGCGAAAGCGTTTTCCAGCGAAGTGGAAGCCGGTCCGCGTCATAATCGCGTCAAATCAGAATCCAGCGCACTTGATGCGCGATCCGCATCATGAGAGGTTCGACCGATGCAGACATTCCCCTTCCGCCAGTTCAATCCGGCCGGGCCGAGCTATCGGCGCGGCTGGGTCGACGAGGCCGTGGCTGCGATCGAGGCCGACCAGTGCCGCACCGCCGACACGCATCTGATCCGGCTGATCGTGCCGGCGCTCTCCGGCATCGACATCTATCTCAAGGACGAGTCTACGCATCCGACCGGCAGCCTGAAGCATCGCCTCGCGCGTTCGCTGTTCCTCTATGCGCTCTGCAACGGCCACATTGGCGAAGGCACGCCGGTCGTCGAGGCATCGTCGGGATCGACGGCGGTGTCGGAAGCCTATTTCGCGCAGATGATCGGCGTGCCCTTCTATGCCGTGATGCCGCGGACGACCTCGGCGGAGAAGATCGCCGCGATCGAGCATTATGGCGGCAACTGCCATTTGATCGACGACGGTCGCGCGCTCTATGCGGACGCCGCGGCGCTCGCCGCCCGTCTGAACGGCCACTACATGGATCAGTTCACCTTCGCCGAGCGTGCCACCGACTGGCGCGGCAACAACAACATCGCCGAGTCCATCTTCACGCAATTGCAGGGCGAGCCGCGCCCGCTGCCGGACTGGATCGTGATGGGTGCCGGCACCGGCGGCACCTCGGCCACCATCGGGCGCTATCTGCGCTATCGGCAATATCCGACGCGGCTATGCGTCGCCGATGTCGAACATTCCGCCTTCTTCGACTGCTTCCGCTCGCAGGACCGCTCCCATGTCTGCGACCGCCCGTCGCTGATCGAGGGTGTGGGCCGGCCGCGCTGCGAGCCGTCCTTCGTGCCGGGTGTGGTCGATCGCATGATGAAGATCCCGGATGCTGCGACGATCGCGGCGATGAACGTGCTGTCGCGCCGGCTGCGCCGCGCGGTCGGCGGCTCCACCGGCACCAACTTCCTGGCGCTGTGCCGGCTCGCCTCGGAGATGCGTCAGGCGAACGCGACAGGGTCGCTGGTGACGCTGATCTGCGATTCCGGCGAGCGCTACCGGCAGACCTGTTACGAGCCCGCATGGTTGAAGGAGCGCGGCCTCGATCCGGCGCCTTACGAGGCGGCCTTGTCGTCGTTCCTCGCGACAGGCGAGCCGCTGAGGCTCGATGTCGACGACGTCTTCAATCCGCAGGGCGCACGAAGCCCCGCCGCGTCATAGCAGCGCCTTCCTGCCGTTTTTCAAATTGGCACGACCGTCACGCCAACTTCACTTGCCCTGCGCACGCATGCAGGTGACGGTTGCGGTCTCAACGAGGAGATCCTGCCGTGCGCCTTCCCATTCTCGATCCCAAGGATCTGACTGACGAACAGAAGCCGCTCTATGACGACATGCGAGCCGGCATCACCGACCATTTCAAGGGTTTTGTGAACATGCGCGACGACGGCGCGCTGCTCGGGCCCTGGAACCCCTGGATCCGCGAGCCGCGCTTCGGCAAGCCGGTGTGGGAGCTGGTCAAGGCGGTCGCGTCGAACCCGCTGCTGCCCGCGCCGGTGCGCGAGGTCGCGATCCTCGTCACCGGCTCGCATTTCCGGTCCGGTTACGAACTCTATGCCCACGTTCTGGTCGCCGAGCAGCGCGGTCTGTCCGACGAGAAGCTGGCGACCATCGTCGCCGGACAGCGGCCTGTGGACCTCACCAGGCAGGAGGCGGTCGCCTATGACATGGCCTCGGCACTTGTCTGCGGTGGCGTGCTGCCGGAGCTGACCTATCGCGCGGCCGTGAAGGAGTTCGGCGAGCACGGCGCGGCCGAACTGTCCTATCTGGTCGGCGTCTACTGCATGGTCTCGGTCACGCTCAATACGTTCGACGTGCCGGTGCCGGAGTAGCAACGGCTTTGTTTCTTATGAGCATGATCTTCTCGGAAGACCGCTGCAGTGTTCCGGGATCGCGCCTAGTTGCGCACGGCGTAGAGCGGCGTTCGCAATGTCACCTGATAGGACGGCTTCGGCGTCCACGCGATCAGCGCGGTGATGCCGAACAGGCGGTTGTCGTTGTCGTCCATGCGGTCGAGGTCGAGCCGCAGGATCGGCTGGGTGAAGGACTCCGCGAGCGTCCGTCCCGCGAACTGTGCGCCACCGAAGGACTGCATGCCGAGGCGGCCGGTGAACTTCCAGTTGCTCGGCCATTGATAATAGCCGCCGGCATAGAGGACCGTGTTCGGCCGGATGCTGGCGAACGCACTGGCAATGGTGGCGGTGGTGTATTGCATGCCGGCCAACCAGCCCCGCGTCTCGTCCTCGTCGAGCGCGTAGTCGAATTCCAGGATGTTGTTGAAGGAATTCACCATGCCCTGCTCGTTCGGCACCGACTGCGTCAGCGTGGATTGCAGCGTGATCGTCGGGATCTTGCCGCCGTTCTGCTGGTAAAGGTCGGCCTGCACGCCGATGTTCCAACTGGTGATGTCGAAGGACGACCAGCCGCCGCCGATATCCGTCGTCGATCCGGACACGCCGCCATAGAGCGAGACGCGGTCGGTGACGTCGACGGTCAGCGGCAGGTCAACGGCAATCGACTTCGCCGCCGGCAAGCCGTGCGGCAGCGTTGTGCCTCGTCGCGCCGCCAGGGCCTGGAACGCGGCCGACAGCGAGGTTGTGCCGAAGCCGAGCCCGAGCGTGCCTGCGGGGATCGTCGCGTAGCTGGTGCGGAGGTCGAGGTAGATGTTCGGGACAGTCGGCTGTGCCGGTGCGTCCTCCTCCGCCTCGGTGGCGAAGACAGCGCTTGCTGAAACCGCCAGGCAGGCCAGTCCCACCGCGACAGCGCGCAAAGCCGGACGATGCGATGGGCTGCGGTTTGACACGTGACAATCCGGCGCGTGGGGCTCTGGTGGCGGAATCTCGTGCTAGATGGAACGTGATCGTTCCCGTGGTCAAGCGCTATCCGCAACGATGGACTGTATCGACGCGCGCGGCTACCCTGTCGTGACTGCACCGACACTCTCGCCGGCCGGAGTGCAGGCCGGACAACGGAGGACGACAGCCATGAACACGTCACGCCGCATCCTGCTCGCCGGAATGGCGGGGCTCGCCCTCGCTCCGACCGCCGTGGCGGCCGCACCGGCGCCAGTGGTCGATGATGTGACGGTTGCCGAAGAACGCTTTGCGCGCATGATCGCTGCCGCGCATGCGCCCGACGTCAATTGCGCACAGCAGGCGGAGCGCTATGCGGACGCGCATTGGCCTGAATATCTCGTGGCAGCCAGAGCCGTTCTCGACGCACGCGTGTGATTCTCACGCTTACTCACTTTTCCACCGCCCTCCGCACCTGTTCGCCGATCTGCGACAGCACGAGCTGGGCCTGCGGCAGGATCGCGCCCATGGCGTGGAAATTGTGGACCATGCCGTCGTGGCAGACATGCTCGACGGCGACGCCCGCGGCGAGCAGCTTGCGAGCATAGGCATTGCCTTCGTCGCGCATCGGGTCGTACTCGGCGGTATGGATGATCGCGGTCGGCAGGCCCGTCAGCCGTGTCGCACGCAGCGGAGAGACGCGGGGGTCGGCGGCGTCGATGCCCTCGGGCAGATAATCGGAAAGGTCGGCTTCGATGGTGACACGGTCGATCAGGTGGCCCTCGGCAAAGGCCTCGCGCGAGGGCGAGGTCTCCTCGAAATCCAGCACCGGGCAGATCAGACATTGCGCGGCAATGGAGAGGCCGGCGGTCTGCGCTGCCTCCTGGCACACGATCGCAGCGAGCGTGGCGCCGGCGGAATCGCCACCGATCACCAGACGGTCCGCGTCGATACCGAGCGATGCCGCCTCGCGCGCCACCCATTCGGTGGCCGCGATCGCGTCATCGACGGCGGCGGGGAATCTGTGCTCGGGCGCGAGCCGGTAGTCGACCGACACGAGGCGGCAGCCGGTGGCATGCGCCAGCGCGGCCGCGATGCGGTCGTGCGTGGCAATGCTGCCGGCGACGAGCCCGCCGCCGTGAAAGAACACGAAGCCCGATGCGAGCTCCCCGGCGCTTGCCGGCGTGTAGAGGCGATAGGGCAATTCGCCGGCGCGGCCGGTCAGCACGCCGTCGGACGTCGCCACATCCGGCGCCTCGGCACGCGCGAACTGCATCAACTTTGCCAGCGATTGCCGCCGCGCTTCCACGCTGGGCCGGCTCCGCGCCTGCGGCGCAGCCGCAGCCATCATGGTCAACAGACGCTTGGCGAGCGGATCGAGCGGCATGGATCTCTCCTTTCTCCCACGAGGGGAGGGTAGCTCACCAAGTCCCCGCAGGGAATCTTTTAGAAATTGGGGGCAATAGTGCCGGATATTTCTAAGGGGAGGCCGGTCATGGCCGAGATCAAGAAGCCCATCGACTATTCGCCGAGCTGGACCTTCTTCGAGGGCGAATGGCACGAGGGCAATGTGCCGATCATGGGCTCGCGCACGCATGCGGCCTGGCTCGGCTCGATCGTGTTCGACGGCGCGCGCGCGTTCGAGGGTGTTGCGCCCGATCTCGACCGGCACGTCGCCCGCGTCAATCAATCGGCGATCCATTTTGGCCTGAAGCCGATGCTCGATACCGGCGCCTGGTTGACGCTCGCGCAGGAAGGCATTGCGCGATTTGCAGCGGATGCCGAACTCTATATCCGTCCGATGTACTGGGCGCAGAACGGGAGCGGCGGCGGCGTGCTGTTCGACCCCGAGACCACCAATTGGTGCCTGTGCATCTACGTGGCGCCGATGCCAAAGCCCGTCGGCAACGCGATCACGCTGTCGCCGTTCCGCAGGCCCACGGCCGAATGCGCGCCGGTCGAGGCCAAGGCGGCCTGCCTCTATCCGAACAATTCGCGCGCGCTCGCCGAGGCCGCCGCGCGCGGCTTCAACAACGCGCTGATGCTCGACATGCTCGGCAACGTCGCCGAGTTCGGCAATTCGAACGTGTTCATGGCGAAGGACGGCGTGGTCTTTACGCCGGTGCCGAACGGCACTTTCCTGAACGGCATCACGCGCCAGCGTGTCATCAGCCTGCTTCGTGCCGACGGAGTCACCGTGGTCGAGAAGACGCTGCGCTATGCCGATTTCCTTGCCGCCGACGAGATCTTTTCATCCGGCAATTTCGCCAAGGTCGCTCCCGTGATCCGCATCGACGAGCGCGAGCTGAAGCCGGGCCCGTTCTATATGCGTGCGCGAAAGCTCTATTGGGATTTCGCGCATGCGGTGAAGCTGGCGGCTTGAGCCGGCTGTCGCGCGCTTATGAGCCGCGTCTCCGGAACCGGCTGAACTGAAACGCCTGCGTTGAATCCCACGGCGTGTGATGCGTCTCGCTGCGCGTCTCGACGAGCTCAAACTCAGGCCCGAGCTCCGCCGCAAGGCTCGCGCTGTCGTGTCGCTGAACCGGCAGGCCGCTGCATTTCTCCGGACCATCGGGCGCGAACGTGCCGATGATGACTTGTCCGCCGGGGGTAAGCGCTGCCCGCAGGCGCTCGACATAGGCCGCCCTGTCGCGCGGCTCGGTCAGGAAATGAAACGCGGCGCGATCGTGCCAGACGTCGTAGGTCTTCGCCGGCTGCCACGTCGTGGCGTCGGCAACGATCCAGTCGACGATCGAACCGGCTCCACCCATTCGCTTCTTCGCCGCATCAAGCGCGTTGGCGGAGAGGTCCAGCACGGCGACGTCGCGATATCCGTCCTGCAGCAGCGCATCGACCAGCCGCGAGGCGCCGCCGCCGATATCGATGATGGCTGCGCCATGATCCGGATTGGCCGCGCGGATCATCTCGAACGAAATTGTGGGGCTGTCCTGAAACCAGCTGACCTCGGCCTCGCCCTTGGTGGCGTAGACGTTCTGCCAGTGCGTGGTACGGTCAGGCATAGCGGCTCCGGCCCCAGCCGGGGCGGCAACGCGCAAATGGCGATGCCGCAATCCATCGGGAATTCGCGCGCCCGCCGCATGCGGACGCGCCGACGCCAACCAAGACTACTCGTCCTTCTTCGACATCCGCTCGAGGCGTTCCTGCATCTCTTTCATCTGCTGGCGCAGATCGTCGATATTGGTGTCCTTCGGCGCCTCGGTACTCGCACCGGGCTCCGGCTCGGCAGTGGCGGTCGGACGGGGCGCCGCAAACGGCTTGAACATCGAGAAGGTCTGCTGGAACAGCTCCATGTTGCGGCGGACCTGCTCCTCCAGCGGAGCGAAAGGAGTGCCGGACAGCGTATTGGCGATCTGCTTGCGGAACTTCTCCTGCTCCTGCGTCAGCGTCGCGATCGACTGCTCCAGATATTTCGGCACCACCATCTGCATGCTGTCGCCATAGAAGCGAATGAGTTGGCGCAGGAAGGTGGTCGGCAACAGGTTCTGGCCGGCCTTGTTCTCCTGCTCGAAGATGATCTGGGCGAGCACGGAGCGGGTGATGTCGTCGCCGGTCTTGGCGTCGTAGACCAGGAAATCTTCGCCGTCCTTGACCATCGCGGCGAGGTCTTCCAGCGTCACGTAGGTACTCGTTCCGGTGTTATAGAGCCGGCGGTTCGCGTATTTCTTGATGGTGGTGGGTTGGTCTGATTTCGCCATGGGCTCTCACTTGCAAACGCGGAGAACGGGAACCTGTCGGGCAATGCCGCAGGGCGGGAAGAGTACGCAACGCAACAAAATAAGCATTTTCAAAGGGCTCACGCTACCGTTTTGTGCGGCACGGTTAATTGCAGAGCAAAATCGTGCTTGCGAAAGCGCCAAGAACGCTATTTTGAATGCGTTGCGGCATGAATTCGGAGACCGTCCGATTGACATGCCTCAACGACGTTAACAGGATGCCGGTCGAGACTGGCGAGCCGTCTTTTCCCCAGCCCCGCCTGCCCCCTTCAAACCCAGGAGATGCCCATGTCAGACGATGTCGTCATCGTCAGCGCCGCCCGCACCCCGGTCGGTAGCTTCAACGGAGCGTTCGCGACCCTTCCCGCCCATGATCTCGGCGCCATCGCCATCAAGGCCGCGCTGGAGCGCGGTGGCATCGAGCCCGGCCGGGTCTCCGAGGTCATCATGGGTCAGATCCTGACCGCCGCCCAGGGCCAGAACCCGGCCCGCCAGGCTTCGATCGCCGCCGGCATTCCGGTGGAGAGCCCGGCCTGGGGCGTGAACCAGCTTTGCGGCTCGGGCCTGCGCACGGTTGCGCTCGGCTATCAGGCGCTGCTCAATGGTGATTCCGAGATTGTGGTCGCGGGCGGCCAGGAATCCATGAGCATGGCCCCGCACGCCCAGTACCTGCGTGGTGGCGTCAAGATGGGCCCCGTCGAGTTCGTCGACACCATGATCAAGGACGGCCTGTGGGATGCCTTCAACGGCTACCACATGGGTAACACCGCCGAGAACGTCGCACGGCAGTGGCAGATCACCCGCGCCCAGCAGGACGAGTTCGCCGTTGCTTCGCAGCAGAAGGCGGAGGCCGCGCAGAAGGCCGGCAGGTTCAACGACGAGATCGTCCCCGTCACCATCAAGACCCGCAAGGGCGACGTGGTCGTAAGCGCCGACGAATATCCGCGTCATGGCGCCACGCTCGACGCGATGGCCAAGCTCAAGCCGGCCTTCGAGAAGGATGGCACGGTCACTGCGGGCTCGGCCTCCGGGATCAACGACGGCGCCGCCGCGGTGGTGCTGATGACCGCCAAGCAGGCGGCCAAGGAAGGCAAGAAGCCGATCGCGCGCATCGTGTCCTGGGCTCAGGCCGGCGTCGATCCTAAGATCATGGGCTCGGGCCCGATCCCGGCTTCGCGCGCCGCGCTGAAGAAGGCCGGCTGGAGCGTCGGCGATCTCGACCTGATCGAGGCCAACGAAGCCTTCGCGGCGCAGGCCTGCGCCGTCAACAAGGATCTCGGCTGGGACACCTCCAAGGTCAACGTCAATGGCGGGGCGATCGCGATCGGCCATCCGGTCGGCGCATCCGGCGCACGCGTGCTGGTGACGCTGCTGCACGAAATGCAGAAGCGCGATTCGAAGAAGGGCCTGGCGACGCTGTGCATCGGCGGCGGTATGGGCATCGCCATGTGTGTGGCGCGCGACTGACGAGGACCTTGCACGGAGCTGACGCGTGCGCCGCACACGTCAGCGCGTGCGGCGCACGCGACTAAAAAGGCAGCGGTTGCAAATCAAATATTCTTCGCAACCACGCAGGCCTCGACTAAAGAAAAACGCCCGGCTCACGCCGGGCGTTTTGTTCTTGATGTCCGTCAAACGTCCCGCATAATCCGCAGCTAAAAACGATCACGTCAGAAGCGTCCGAAGAGTCCAAGGGAAGGAATACGATATGGCACGTGTTGCACTGGTGACGGGTGGTACGCGGGGCATCGGAGGGGCAATCAGCAAGGCGCTGAAGGCGGCCGGCTACAAGGTCGCGGCGAACTATGCCGGCAACGATGCGGCGGCGGAGAAGTTCAAGGCCGAGACCGGCATCGCGACCTACAAATGGGACGTCAGCAGCTTCGACGCCTGTGCGGAGGGCGTGAAGAAGGTCGAAGCCGATCTCGGGCCGATCGAGGTGCTCGTCAACAATGCCGGCATTACCCGCGATACCGCTTTCCACAAGATGACGCTCGAGCAGTGGACCGCCGTCATCAACACCAATCTGGGCTCGCTGTTCAACATGACGCGCCAGGTCATCGAGGGCATGCGCGCGCGCAAGTTCGGCCGCATCATCTCGATCTCGTCGATCAACGGCCAGAAGGGGCAGTTCGGTCAGGTTAACTATTCCGCGGCGAAGGCCGGCGACGTCGGCTTCACCAAGGCGCTCGCGCTCGAGAACGCCAAGGGCGGCATCACCGTCAATGCGATCTGCCCGGGCTACATCAACACCGAAATGGTGCAGGCGGTGCCGAAGGACGTCCTGGAGAAGAACGTGATCCCGCAGATCCCGGCCAACCGGCTTGGCGAGCCCGAAGAGATTGCGCGCGCGGTCGTGTTCCTCGCGGCCGACGAGTCCGGCTTCATCACCGGCTCGACGCTGACGATCAACGGCGGCCAGTACATGGTGTGATGCGATCGCATCACGTGCGATCATATTTGGTGACCCAGTCATGCCCGGGCTTGTCCCGGGCATTCTGCCCTGTCATTCCGGGGCGCCGCGCCAGCGGCGAACTATGGTGCGCCATTGCGCACCTGAGAATTTCGAGGTTCCGGGTTCGGCTCTTCGAACCGCCCCGGAACGACGAGGCCCTGGAATGACTCCCCGCACCGCAACGCTGATCGGATTGACCGCGATCCTGATGTGGTCGCTGCTGTCAGTGATGACGGTGGCGACCGGAAAGATCCCGGCGTTCCAGCTCGCCGCGATGACCTTCGCGATCGGCGGTGTCGTGGGGCTGCTCACCTGGATCGGGCGGAGCGAGGCGGCGAAAAGCCTGCGTCAGCCGCTCGCCGTCTGGGTCGTCGGCGTCGGTGGCCTGTTCGGCTATCATGCGCTGTATTTTCTCGCGCTGCGCTTTGCGCCGCCGGCCGAAGCGGGCCTTCTGAATTACCTGTGGCCGCTGCTCATCGTGCTGTTCTCGTCATTCCTGCCGGGCGAGCGGCTGGCCGCGCATCACATCATCGGCGCGGTCCTCGGCCTCGTCGGCACCGTGCTGCTGTTTGCCGGCAATACCTCCGGCTTCGCGCCGGGGGCGGTGCCGGGATTGATCGCGGCCTTCATCGCCGCTTTCGTCTGGGCGACCTATTCGGTGCTGTCGCGCCGTTTGAAGGCGGTGCCGACCGACGCGGTCGCGGGCTTCTGTCTCGCCACCGCCGTGCTCGCCGCAGTGATGCATGTCGCGCTGGAGACCACCGTGTGGCCGGAGACCACGCTACAATGGCTTTCCGTGATCGCGCTCGGCATCGGGCCCGTCGGCGCTGCCTTCTACGCCTGGGACATCGGCATGAAGCGCGGCGACATCCGCGTGCTCGGCGCCGCCTCCTACGCGACGCCGCTGCTCTCGACCGGCTTCCTCATCGCCGCCGGTTTTGCCAAGGCCAGCACCAACATCGCGATTGCTGCGATCCTCATTGCCGGCGGCGGCCTGATCGCGGCGAAGGACATGGTGCTCAGGAAAAGGTAATCGTCATTCCGGGGCGCGCGAAGCGCGAGCCCGGAATCCATCTGTCCGCGTCAATGGTGGTGAAATGGATTCCGGGCTCGCCGCTGCGCGGCGCCCCGGAATGACAGTGGAGCTACGGCTCCCAGCCCTTCGGCGCGAGCTCGAACTTAGCGAACTCGAATGCGGGCGCCACGGTGCAGCCGACCAGCGTCCACTCGCCCGTGGTTTCCGCCATCTGCCAGGCCTGCGCTGGCACGATCGCCTGCGGCCGCTCGCCATTGGCGAGGTCGGTGCCCAGCCGCACCTCATGCTGGGAGCAGCCGTCATGGGCGATGCGCAGCATCAAGGGACTGCCGGCGTAATAGTGCCACGTCTCGACCGCATCGACGCGATGCCAGTGCGAACGCTCGCCGCGGGCGAGCAGGAAATAGATCAATGTCGAGCGCGAACGCCCGTTGGCGTCCGTGGCCAGATCGCGAAACGTCTCGCGATAATGGCCGCCCTCGGGATGCGGCCGCAGTTCAAGGCGCGCGATGATCTCGGCTGCGGTCGGCATTGATCCCCGTCAGGATTTGTTCTTCAGGACTTGTGCTTCAGGACTTGTTCTTGCGCTCGCGCAGTTCGCCGAACACCGCGGCGGCATCCGCGCCCTTCATGTGCAGCTTCGCCGCGACCGCCGGCTCATCGGCGCGCAGGAAGACGTTGGCGCGCTTCTCCTCACCAAGCAGCGAGGGAATGGTCGGCTTGTTCTCGGCCCGCAGCTTCGCCACTTCCGCGGCGCGCGCCTGGAGCGCCGCATTGTCCGGCTCGATGGTGAGTGCGAACTTGACGTTGGACGCCGTGTATTCGTGGCCGCAATAGAGCTTGAAGTCGTCGGGCAGCGCCCGCAGCTTCAGAAGCGAATCCCACATCATCGGATAGGTGCCCTCAAAAACGCGGCCGCAGCCGATCGAGAACAGCGTGTCGGCGGCGAAAACCGTCTTCTCGGTGTCGAACACGTAGGAGATGTGGTCGAGCGTGTGGCCGGGCGTCTCCACGACACGCGCCAGCAAATTGCCGATCTTCACCACGTCGGCGTTGGCGACACGCAGGTCGACATTCGCGATCTCAGTCGTCTTTTCGTGCGGCGCCACGACGCGGCAATTGTATTTCTGCTTGAGTTCGGCAACCCCGCCGACATGATCGCCGTGATGATGGGTGATCAGGATGTCGGTGAGCTGCCAGCCCTCGCGCTCCAGGGCCTGGAGGATGGGACCAGCCTCGGGCGCGTCGATCGATGCCGTCGCCTTGGTTTCCACATCGTGGATCAGATAACCGAAATTGTCGTTTAAACAGGTGAAAGTACGAATTTCGGCGGCCATGTCATCTCCATCGGGCTCAGCCCCGCCAGACAAATATGGCGTTAACGTTGCGCAGGCAATGCAATATTCCGCGCGCAGCGGCGGCCTGGCGCATGTTACATTGCCGTCATGACCATCGACGTCGTCGACCTCCGCGAGTTCTATTCCCGCCGCCTCGGGATCGTGGCGCGGCAAATGATCAATCGCGGCATCAGGGAGCGCTGGCCAAGCGCCGAGGGCCAGCGCGTGCTCGGCATCGGCTATCCCACGCCCTATCTGGGATTGTTCCGCGAGGACGCCGAGCGCTGCATCGCCTTCATGCCGGCGGCCCAGGGTGTCCTGAAATGGCCGACGGGACGACCGGCGCTGGCCTCGCTGGTCGACGAATACTCGCTGCCGCTTCCTGACGCCGCGGTCGACCGCATCCTCCTGGTCCACGCGCTGGAGATGTCGGACGATCCGGCCGCGCTGCTGCGCGAGGTGTGGCGCGTGCTGTCGCCGTCCGGGCGCGTGATCGCCGTGATCCCGAACCGGCGCGGGGTGTGGACCCGCACCGACAGCACGCCCTTCGGTCACGGCCGGCCCTATTCGCGCTCGCAGATCACCGAGCTGCTGCGCCAGACCTGGTTCACGCCGACCGCCTGGGGCGAGGCGTTGTTCATGCCGCCCTATGCCGGAGGCTGGGTGCTGAAATCGGCGCAGATGTGGGAGCGCGCCGGCGCAGCGTTGTCGCTGCCCTTTGCCGGCGTCCATATCGTGGAGGCGACCAAGCAGGTCTACCGCGCGATCCCCGCCAAGCGCGAGCGCGCGCGGCTCATTCCCTCGCTCGCGAAGCCGGTGCTGGTGCCGTCCCAGACGACGGCGACGCGCGGCTAGCTTAACCTCTCCCTATGGGTCCCTATGGGAGAGGTGGTCCGTGCTTGCGGCTCCCACAGATTGAACCGACGCACACCGTCAAAAACAAATCGTCCCGACGCAAGGCCGGGACGATTTCAGTTCAGGACTTCAGATCAGAAATCGCTACTCGCCAGGGGCGACCTCGTCGCTGGACGCGACTGGGGCGGCCTCGCGCTCGGGGCGCGGGCCATGCGGCCGGCGCCGCCGCCGCGGATAGCGCTCGCCGCCACCGGCGCCCTCGAACCCGCCCTGGCCGCCATTCGCTGCGACATTCACTTGCGGCTGCGCGCCGGTGATGAAGGAGGGCAGGCGGTCGACGCTGCCGGCATCGGCGATGACGGGCTGCGGCTGGTTGGCGGGTTGCGGCTGATATTGCGGCTGAGCACGATGATCGCGTTCGCGGTGCTCGCGCGGCTGCTGGTTGTCGCGCTGATAGGGCTGCTGGCCGTCGCGCTGCTGATGATCACGCTGGTGGTGATCGCGCTGGCCATCGCGGTCGCGCATGAAGGGCTGCTGCGGGGGCTGCGGGACGAAACCCGGCTCCTGGCCGAAAGCCGAGAAATTCTCACCGTCATCCTCGCCGTCGTCGCTGCTGCTGACGGGCTCATCGCCGCGCGGCTGCTGGTTCTGGCGGAACTGCTCCTGGGCCGCCGCGATCAGGCGGAAGTAATGCTCGGCATGCTGGTAGTAGTTCTCGGCTGCAACGGGGTCTCCGGAGGAGCGCGCATCACGCGCAAGCTGGAGATACTTTTCAGCGATGTGCGAAGCGGTGCCGCGAATCTTGATGTCGGGTCCGTTGGACTCGTAGACCCGGGTCATCGGGTTCTGGCCACGCCGGTTGTTGTTATTGTTGTTGCGGTTGCGCATCCGCTGCTTGTTCTGACCGTTTCTCATGTCCTGCCTTCGATTCCAGCCCTAAAGGTTGCACGCATTACTGATTGCTAGGAGTGACCTGGTGACAGCGGCTCACATCTCTCGCACGCACCGCGCGCAAGCCGGATCGAGCCCTGCCAATGTTCGTCGACCGTCGCGTTCAACAAAGACGCGTTCCCCACTCGCCAGCATTCATTGCCAGCGAACCCATTCATTTCGCCTGCCGAAACAAGCCCAGCTTTCTTGCGTAAGTCTTCAAGCGCAATATCAGGCTTTCGTTCACGTTGCGGTCGGAGAGCAGCGCAGCTCCACTGGCCATCGCGCTCAACAGGACCTGCGGCTTGGAACCTTTAAATCAGTAAAGCTCTCGCCCGAGAGCCCGGCTTTCACCCGTAGGTATACGGGGCCGGCACCGATGTGTTGGACGGAACGTAGTCGTTCCCAGGCGATATTCCAAGAGGTTTTTGCAGCCCAATCCGGCTTTTATGGGGGCATTTTTCGGGCCGAAACGGCCCGCGGAATGCCCGCCAGGTCGGCCTTGGGCGGCCGGTCCAGCGATAACGCAGCGCCCCTCATCAAGGTTTCAATATTTTCGGCCTGACCCTGTCCGGCCTCGACGATCACCGCTCCGCCGGGCGCGAGCCGTTCGGCCGCCTGGGGGATCAGCGCGCGGTAGGCGTCGTATCCGTCATTGCCCCCGTCGAGCGCCAGATGCGGATCGTGCCCGCGCACCTCGATGCTCAGTTTCGGAATCTCGGCCGAGGGAATATAGGGCGGGTTCGAGACGATGAGATCGAACGGGCCGCGGAGCGCAGCGGCGTAGGAGCAGGCGACGAAGGCGGCGCGGTCGGCGAGGCCGAGCGCGGCGGCATTGTCCCTGGCGGTTCTGAGCGCGTTCTGGCTGAGATCGGTGCCGACGCCGAATGCATCCGGAATTTCGTGCAGCAGCGCGAGCAGGATCGCGCCGGATCCGGTGCCGATGTCGGCGATACGCGGCGGATAAGACGCCTGCCGCTCGCGAAATATCTCGAGTGCAAGCTCGACCACGGTCTCTGTATCGGGGCGCGGGACCAGGGTTGCTTCCGACAAGCGAAATGGCAGGCCCCAGAATTCGCGTGTTCCGAGGATGCGCGCCACCGGCTCGCCGGCGATGCGGCGCTGCGCATGCTGCATGAGCCGCGATGCTTCGGCCGCGGTGAGGGGACGGGCAGCCTGCGTGACCAGGCCGGTGAGGTCGAGGCCGAGCACCGCACCGATCAGGATGCGGGCGTCGAGCTCGGCTTCGTCGAGTTGTGCCGATCTCAACAGCGCGGCGAGCGTGCGCCGCGCACCCTCGATGGATTGTCCGGTGAAGGGGTTGCTCACGCCTCAGGCCGCCGCGCCTTGCGCAGCGAGCTGTGCGGCCTGGTGCTCCGTCGTCAGTGCGTCGATCAATTCGCCCAGCGCTTCACCCGCGATCACCTGCGGCAGCTTGTAGAGCGTGAGGTTGATGCGGTGATCGGTGACGCGCCCTTGCGGAAAATTATAGGTGCGGATGCGCTCGGAGCGGTCCCCGGAGCCGACCTTCTCCTTGCGCTCGGCGGAGCGTGCGGCGTCGACGCGTTGCCGCTCGGCGTCGTAGATGCGCGAGCGCAGGATGTTCATGGCGGAGGCGCGGTTCTTGTGCTGCGAGCGGCTGTCCTGCATCATCACCACGATGCCGGTCGGGATGTGGGTGATGCGGATCGCCGATTCGGTCTTGTTGACGTGCTGGCCGCCCGCTCCTTGCGCGCGCATGGTCTCGATCCGCAGGTCGTCGTTCTTGATGTCGACGTCGACGTCCTCGACCTCCGGTAGCACGGCCACCGTCGCGGCGGAGGTGTGGATGCGTCCCTGCGTCTCGGTGTCGGGCACGCGCTGCACGCGGTGCACGCCGGATTCGAACTTCAGCTTCGAGAACGCGCCGCGGCCCTGCACCTCGGCGATGATTTCCTTGTAGCCGCCGACGGTACCTTCGCTGGCCGAGATCACCTCGACCTTCCAGCCCTGAAGGCTGGCAAAGCGCTCGTACATTCGGAACAGGTCGCCGGCGAACAGCGAGGCCTCGTCGCCGCCGGTGCCGGCGCGGATTTCCAGCACCACGTTGCGGTCGTCCATGGCGTCCTTCGGCAACAGCGCGACGCGGATCTTCTGAACCAGCTCCTCGATTTGTCGCGTCAGCTCGTCCCGTTCGGCCTCCGCCATGCCGCGCATCTCGGCATCGGTCGCGGGATCGGCGATCAGCGCCTCGGCGTCCGCCAGCTCCTTGACGGCGGAGCGATAGGCCTTCACCGCCTCGACCAGCGGGGTGATCTCGGCGAGCTCGCGCGTGATCTGCACGTAACGCTCGGAGGTGAGCTGTCCGAGCGATTCGGCCTCGAGCGAGGCGTGATGCGCGAGCAGGACGTCCAGTTTGGCTTCGGGGAGTGACGACATCGGTTCAGTCTCAATAGCGGCAAAGGGCGAGGCGGCGGGACGCGGCGACAGACCCGCTACAAGGCCAGGCCTTCGGTCTCGGCAAATTCCGTCAGCTTCTGCCGGATCGAGACGCTGCCGGCCGGCGCGTCCAGCAGTGGGCCAAGCACCGCCTCGGCCTTCTTGGCGTCGAGGTCGAGCACCATCGCCTTGACCGGGCCGAGCGCAGTCGCCGAGAGCGACAGCGAGCGGTAGCCCAGCCCGATCAGCGCCAGCGCGCCGATCGGCTTCGACGCCATCTCGCCGCACAGCGAGAGCGATTTCTTCGCCGCGTGCGCCTTGCTTGCGATGTCGCGCAGCGCACGCAGGATCGGCGCCGACATGGTGTCGAAACGCTCGGAGACCTTGGCATTGCCGCGGTCGACCGCGAACAGGAATTGAAACAGATCGTTGGAGCCGACCGAGATGAAGTCGACCTTCTTCAGGAGCTCGTCGAGCTGGTACAGCAGCGCCGGCACCTCGACCATGGTGCCGATGTCGATTCTTTCAGGCAGCGTGTGGCCGTGCTGGCGCAGATATGTCAGCTCGCGCTCGACCAGCGCCTTGGCCGAATCGAACTCGGCGACCTCCGAGATCATCGGGAACATGATGCGCAGCGCGCGGCCGCCGCCGGCGCGCAGCAGCGCGCGGATCTGGCCGCGCAGCAGGCCGGGACGATCCAGTCCGAGCCGGATCGCGCGCCAGCCGAGCGCGGGATTTTCCTCGATCACGGCTTCCATATAGGGCAGCGCCTTGTCGCCGCCGATGTCGAGGGTGCGGAAGGTGACGGGCTTGCTGCCGGCGGCATCCAGCACGGTGCGATAGAGCGCGAGCTGGTCGCTGGTGCGCGGCAGGCTCTGGCCGACCATGAATTGCAGCTCGGTGCGGAACAGGCCGATGCCGGCGCTGCCGGTGTCCTCGATATGCGGCAGGTCGATGGCGAGCCCTGCGTTGATCATCAGCTCGACCTTCTGGCCGTCCTTGGTGACGCAGGGCCGGTCGCGCAGCGCCAGATACTGGGCCTGGCGGCGGGCGCGGAAGCGCACGCGCTCGGCGAAGGCCGCCTCGATTTCCTGCGACGGGCGCACATAGATCGAGCCCGAGGTGCCGTCGACGATGATGGCGTCGCCGGGGTCGGCGATGCCGGGCGCGTTCGGTACTTCGCCGACCGCGGGAATGCCGAGCGCGCGCGCCACGATCGAGACGTGCGAATTGGCAGTGCCTTCCTCCAGCACGATGCCGCGCAGGCGCTTGCGGTCGTAGTCGAGCAGCGCCGCCGGGCCCATCGCGCGGGCGATGACGATGGCATTGTCGGGCAATTGCTCGCGCGAAGGCGCGTGATCCTGGCCGACCAGCTGCCGCATCAGGCGGTAGCCGAGGTCCTCGAGGTCGTGCAGGCGGTCGCGCAAGTATGGATCGGTCGAGCGCAGCATGCGCGCGCGGGTGTCGGATTGCACGCGCTCGACGGCGGCTTCCGCGGTGAGGCCGGTGGCGACCGCCTCGTGCAGCTTGTGCGACCAGCCCTGGTCGTTGGCGAACATGCGGTAGGCTTCCAGCACCTCGCGATGCTCGCCGCCGTCGGCGACGTCGCCGCGCTCCAGCATGCGGTCGAGGTCGGCGCGCAGCTTGGCGAGCGCGGTGTCCAGCCGCTTGATCTCCTTCGGCAGGTCCTCGGCGATGTAGTCCTTGATGACGACGCGGGGTTCGTGCAGCACGACATGGCCGAGCGCGATACCCTCGGACAGGATCGCGCCGGCCTTCTGCGCGGAATGGCGCGCCGCCGGCTCCTGGCCCGGCTGGGCCAGCGCGGACAGCTCGCCCGAGGCAATCAGCTCGGCCAGCACCATCGCGGTGGTCTGGAGCGCCTCGAGCTCCTCCTCGACATAGTTGCGCTTGGCGCGGTTCTGCACCACCAGCACGCCGAGCGTGTTGCCGGCGCGCAGGATCGGCACGCCGAGGAAGGAGTGGTAGATCTCTTCGCCGGTCTCGGGGCGGAACGAGAAGGCCGGGTGGCTCTGCGCATCGCTCAGATTGAGCGGCGTCGCCTCGCTGGCGACCAGGCCGACCAGGCCTTCATGGGCGCTGAGCACGGTATGGTGCACCGCCTCGCGGTTGAGACCTTCGGTGGCGTAGAGCTCGAGCGTGTTGTCGATGCGCAGCACATAGACCGAACACACCTCGGCCACCATGTTGGCGGCGATCAGCACCACGATCTTGTCCAGCCGCTCCTGGGCCGAGACCTGCTCCGCCATGGTTTCGCGGAGCCGTCTCAACAAGACGCGGGGACCTCCCGACGCGCTCCGCATGAACCGTCAATCTCCTCCGTCTGCCGGGCCCGGCGGTATCAGCCGGCGGCTGGCTCAAAATTCCAGAAAAACAACCAAATTGTTTGTCCGGCGCAGGCACAAGCCCAAATCTACCTGAGATTTAGCGCTTGTACCGAATCAGCGCCGCCTGAACTGGGACACAGTCTGCGGCAGCCCACCCTGTTCGCCGTATAGCGAATTGAGGCTTGTTTTGCCAAGCAAAACGCCTGCCAAACGCGAAGGTGTGTACACCTTCCCGTTTGCTGCGACCGCTAAGAGAAAATTAGCCTAGGCATGGTCCGGAAAAGTGCGAGGCGGTTTTCCGGAAAGACCATGCTCTGACAACAACCTGAAGCGCAACGGTGGTCGCGCTTCAGGCCTGATCGAGGCCGTAGAGCGTATGCAGGGTGCGCACCGCCAGCTCGGTATAAGCGGCATCGATCAGAACCGAGAATTTGATCTCGGAGGTTGTAATGGCCCGGATGTTGATGTTCCGCCCGGCGAGGGCCGAGAACGCCTGGGCGGCGACGCCGGCATGGCTGCGCATGCCGCTGCCGATTACCGAGATCTTGGCGACGTCGGTGGCGGTATCGAGCCGCGCATAGCCGATCTTGGCCTTGGCGGCGGTAATCGTATCCTTGGCGCGGGTATAGTCGGCGGCGGGCACCGTGAAGGTGAGGTCGGTGGTCTTGCCGTCCTCGGACACATTCTGCACGATCATGTCGACGTTGATGTTGGCATCCGCCAGCGGGCCGAAGATCGAGGCCGCGACGCCGGGCTTGTCCTCGATCTGGCGCACCGAGATCTGAGCCTCGTCCTTCGAAAAGGCGATGCCGGTGACGACGTGGCTTTCCATGATCTCCTCCTCGCTGCAGATCAGCGTGCCGGGCGGCTGGTTGGCATGCGGGTCGATATCCTCGGGCTTGTCGAAGCTCGAGCGGACGAAGATCGGCATGTTGTGGACCATGCCGAGTTCCACCGAGCGGACCTGAAGCACTTTTGCGCCCTGCGAGGCCAGTTCCAGCATGTCTTCGAACGCGATCTTGTCGAGCCTCTTGGCCTTCGGCACAATCCGCGGGTCGGTGGTGTAGACGCCATCGACGTCGGTGTAGATGTCGCAGCGGTCCGCCTTGACGGCGGCGGCGATCGCCACGGCCGAGGTGTCGGAGCCGCCGCGGCCGAGCGTGGTGATGCGGTTGGTCTCGGGGTTGATGCCCTGGAAGCCGGCGATGACCGCGACCTCTTTGCGCTCCCTAAAGCGCTTGATGATCTCGCTGCCGTCGATGTCCTCGATCCGGGCCGAGGCATGGGCGTCGCTGGTCTTGATGGGGATCTGCCAGCCCTGCCAGGAGCGGGCCTGGATGCCCATGCCCTGGAGCACGATGGCAAGAAGACCCGACGTCACCTGTTCGCCCGAGGCGACCACGGCGTCGTATTCGCGCGCGTCGTGCATCGGCGAGGCCTCGGTGCACCAGGCGACGAGCTCGTTGGTCTTGCCCGCCATCGCCGAGACGACCACGGCCACTTCATGGCCGGCATCGACCTCACGCTTCACATGGCGTGCGACGTTGCGGATACGTTCGATGTTGGCGACGGACGTGCCGCCGAATTTCATCACGAGGCGGCTCATGACGACGCGTGCATTCCTTCATAAGGATCAGTATGGTGACCCGCACTGGACGGGTGCCTCGCGGACACCGACGCGCGTATACATAGCGGCGGGGCCGGGGGCAAGCGGGTTCCTGCGGGGGCAGGGCGTGGGGGAAGTGGGTTAACCGAGATCATGGCGCGCTATATCGACGAGATCCTGCAACCGGGCGAGCGGGTGCTGTATTCGACCAATGCGCACTGGATCTTCTACTTTCCGGCCATCGTGGCCTGGATCGTGGCGATGGCCCTGTTCGTGCTGTCCCGGCAGGCCACCGCCGACTGGCTCGTCCTGTTTTGCCTGGTCGCCTCGGGGCTCGTGGCTCTCGCGGCCTTGTATTGGACCGTCAAGGGCTGGTTCCATCGCTTCACCACCGAGACCGACGTCACCAATCTCAGGGTCGTGCACAAGACCGGCTTCATCAAGCGCCGAACCTTCGAGATGGCGCTGGACAAGGTCGAGAGCGTCGACGTCGACCAGTCCATTCTTGGACGTATTCTCAACTACGGCGACGTGACGATTCGCGGCGTCGGCGAGGGCATCGAGACGATCAGGACGATCGCCTCGCCGCTCGCCTTCCGTAGTTCGATCACCACGCGGTAGGACCGCGCGCAACCATGAGCATGCAGCAAAATACTTCCCTTTCCGCCCAGCCGGGCTCGACCGTCGACGCCGCCGAGATCGTGAAATTCTCAAAACTCTCCGCGGAGTGGTGGGACCCCAAGGGCAAGATGGCGCCGCTGCACCGGATCAACCCGCTGCGGCTCGGCTATATCCGCGACGCCGCCTGCCGCAAGTTCGAGCGCAACGTGCGCAGCCTCAACTGCCTCGGGTCCCTGCGCGTGCTCGACATCGGCTGCGGCGCCGGTCTGCTGTGCGAGCCGTTGTCGCGGCTGGGCGCACAGGTCATCGGCATCGATCCTTCCCAGAGCAACATCGCAGCGGCGAAGCTGCACGCCGACAAGAGCCATCTGGCGATCGACTATCGCTGCACCACGGTGGAGGAGATCGATCCGCGCGAGCGCTTCGACATCGTGCTGGCGATGGAGGTGGTCGAGCACGTCACCGATGTCGGCGTCTTCCTGAAGCGCTGCGCCGCGATGCTGAAGCCGAACGGCCTGATGGTGGTCTCGACGCTGAACCGCAACTGGAAGAGCTTCGCGCTCGCGATCGTCGGGGCCGAATACGTGCTGCGCTGGCTGCCGCGCGGCACCCACGAGTGGAGCAAGTTCGTCACCCCCGACGAGCTCGCAAAACACCTGCTCGACACCCGCCTCGTCATCACCGAGCAGACCGGCGTGGTCTACAGCCCCTTCGCCGACAAATGGACCCTCTCGTCCGATATGGACGTGAACTACATGGTGGTGGCGGAAGCCATGGTGTGAGGGGGCGTGAGCGAGATGCGAAGTCCAACGCCCCGGGCGGTGTCGTCCCTGCGAACGCACTAGATACGTGCATGCCCTAGTGCGTGCGCAGGGACGACACCGAATTTGTTGCGAGCGCATCGCACCCATGACACCCATGCGGTTGACCAGCGAATCTGTTCCCGTCACGCTGATCACCATTCCTCTCTTATGACCCACCCCGATGCTCACCATCGCCAGTCTCTGGATTCCCTTCACCATCGTTGCCGCGCTCGGGCAGGTCGCCCGCAATGCGATGCAGCGGTCGTTGACGAAGCCGCTGGGGACCTGGGGCGCGACCAACATCCGCTTCCTGTTCGGCTTTCCATTCTCGGTGCTGTTCCTCGCCGTAGTGCTGCTCGCGACCGGCGATCATCTGAGCCTGCCGCCGACCGTGTTCTGGCCCTGGCTGCTGTTAGGGGCGCTCAGCCAGATCGTCGCGACCGGCCTGATGCTGCTCGCGATGAACGACCGCTCCTTCGTGGTGACCACGGCCTATCTCAAGACCGAAGCGATCCAGACCGCGATCTTTGGCTTCGTCTTCCTCGGCGATCACCTCACCTGGCTCAAGGTGCTCGCGATCGTGATCGCGACCATCGGCGTCGTCATCACTGCGCTGCGGCCGGGCGGCGAGAAGAGCTTTGCCGAACTGAAGCCGACCATCACCGGCCTCGTTGCCGCTGCGGCATTCGCGCTGTCCGCGGTCGGTTTTCGCGGCGCGATCATCACGGTGCCCGACGTGTCGTTCGTGACCGCTTCCTCGTTCACGCTGGTGCTCGGCCTGTTCGTGCAGACGCTGGTGCTGACGATCTATCTGCTTCTACGCGCGCCAGACGTATTGCGGGGAATCCTCGGATTATGGCGGCCGTCGATGCTCGCCGGCTTCACGGGCGCCTTCGCCTCGCAATTCTGGTTCCTGGCGTTCGCGTTGACGGCGGCCGCCAATGTCCGCACGCTCGCCTTGATCGAGGTGCTGTTCGCGCAAGGCGTCGCCTACTACTCGTTCAAGCAGCCGATTGCGCCGCGCGAGCTTGCAGGCATCGCGCTGATCGTGGTCGGTGTGGCGGTGCTGGTGGCGGTGTAGCTGGGCGTCATTCCGGGCCGCCCGACGGGCGAACCCGGAATCTCGAGATCCCGGGTCCGGTCCTTCGGACCGTCCCGGGATGACGCGCTCCGCGCGTCAGTTCCGGTCTTCCGGGAGCGTCGGCAGCGGCGAGACCTCGATGCCTTCGTCGATCAGCGACTTCGCCTCTTCCGGCGAGGCTTCGCCATAGATCGGACGGTGCTCCTTGTCGCCGTAGTGCATGGCGCGAGCCTCGTTGGCAAAACGCTCGCCGACATTGTCGGCGTTCTTGACGATATGATCGCGCAGCTCCTTGAGCTTGGCGCGCAGCTCGCGCTCCTGCGCCATCAGCAGCGAGGTCGGTCCTGACGGTGCAGCCTCGGGCGTGGCCGCAGCAGTGGGCTCCGGCGGCGGCACTGCGGGACCGCGGCCCTTCTTGCCGACGATGCGTGGCGCCATGATCGCCTTGTCGACCTTGGCCGAGCCGCAGATCGGGCAGGTCACGAGCTTCCGCTTCACCTGCGAATCATAGGCCGACGAGCTCTGGAACCAGCTCTCGAAGGCGTGGTCCCGGTCGCAGCGAAGGGCGTAGCGGATCATGCCGATCCCCGCACGAGGTGCAAATGGTCCGGCCCAGCCTTGGGATCGGAGACGCCGAAGCGGCGGCCGTGCTGGAGCGATGGAATCGCCCGGCGGGCGGTCTCGACCTTGGCCGGATCGATCCTGGCCATGATGATGCCGGGCTCGACGTCGCCCTCGGCGAGGATCTCGCCCCAGGGATCGATGATCAGCGAATGGCCGTAAGTCTCGCGCTTGTTCTCGTGCAGGCCGGCCTGGGCCGCAGCGAAGATGAAGCACCCGGTCTCGATCGCGCGTGCGCGCAGCAGCACGTGCCAATGCGCTTCGCCGGTCTTGCGGGTGAAGGCCGACGGCACCGTGATGAAATACGCGCCGCTCTCGGCGAGCGCGCGGTAGAGCGCGGGGAAGCGCACATCGTAGCAGATCGTCAAGCCCACGCGGCCCCAGGGCAGATCCGAGATCACGGCGCTCTCGCCGGGCTGGTAATTGGCGGATTCGCGATAGCTCTCGCCGTCCGGCAGCTCGATGTCGAACATGTGGATCTTGTCGTAGCTCGCGAGCACATCGCCCTCGGGCCCGATCAGGAAGGAGCGGTTGACCGCCTTCTCCGGCGAGAAGCGCAGCGCCAGCGAGCCGACATGGAGATGAATCTTCAATTCCGCCGCAAGCGCGCGGTAGGCCTTCAGCGAAGCGTCGTCCTCTTCACTCTGCAGATGCTCGAACAATGCCTTGCGGTTCAGCTGCATCATGTTGCTGACTTCGGGCGTCTGCACGTAGTCGGCGCCGTTGGCCGCAGCCTGCCGGATCAGTTTCGTTGCCTGTTCGAGGCTCGGCTCGGGCATCAGGCCGGTGCGCATCTGCACCATGGCCGCGGTGAAGGTGCGATTCTCGCTCATGACACCGCCTTGACGCTCTCGAGCATGCCGTCGAGCTTGCCGTCGCGGTCGAGTGCATAGAGCTCGTCGCAGCCGCCGACATGGGTGCCGCCGATCCAGATCTGCGGGAAAGTCGAACCTTGGCCGGCGCGGCCGTACATTTCCTGGCGCCAGGACGGGTTCTTGGCGACGTCGAATTCGGTGAAGGTCGCCTTCTTGCGGGTCAGCAGCGACTTGGCGGCGGAACAATAGCCGCAGCCCGGCCGGGTGTAGATCTCGACAGCAGCAGTCATTTCGTCTGGCGCTCTCATGTCATGAATTCATTGAACTATATGGGACGGGGGCCGCTTTCGACAACCCGGGCGAAGACCAGCACGTCGACCTGGGCCGCTTTGGCGCGCAGCAGGACCCGCGCGCAGGCATCCAGCGTCGCCCCTGACGTCAGGACATCGTCGACCAGGACAATGCGGCGGCCCTGGATCTCGGCCTGACGGTCGGGGGATACCTGAAATGCGCCCTGCACATTGGTGGCGCGCTGGGCGCGCGACAGGCCGATCTGCTGCTCGGTGGCGCGCACCCGGCGCAGCACCTCGCTCTGCACATTGACGCCGCTCTGCCGCGCGATCACGCGCGCCAGCGCCCCGGACTGGTTGTAGCGGCGCCGCCAGGCCCGCCGCCAATGCAGGGGCACCGACACCAGCATGTCGGCGCCGGCGAGCAGCTCGCCGCCCGCGCGGGCCATCCAGCGGCCCATGGCGGGCGCCAGATCGGTACGGTCCTGGTATTTCAGCGCATGCACCAGCGTGCGCGCGACGTCGTCGTAACGCACCGCCGCCCGCGCGCGCTGGTAGGCCGGTGGGCTCGCGATCGCCTCCATCGACAGCATGTCGGGGCCGGGGTCATAAACGAAGGGAATGCCCAGCCGTGGGCAGTAGGGCCGTTCGATGAACGACAGCCGCGCCCAGCACGAAGCGCAAACGCCCTCGCCGTCGACCGGCTCGTGGCAGGATACGCACTGCGTCGGCAGGGCGATGTCGAGCGCGAGCCGCGCCGCGCGCGACACCACGTGGCGGCCAGCCGTCCACGCGGCCCGCAGCGGCGCGGCGATCGAGCGGGTGGGGGCGGCGTCGGCTTCCATGAGACAAGGCTAGCGTTCCGCTTGCGAGGGCTCAAGCGGGCTGTACCGGTCTCGTGCCCCGGACGCAGCGCACCGCGCAGTGGTGCGCTACTGAGCCGGGGCCCAGCGAGCCGCACGTGCAGATGCATGGGTCCCGGCTCTGCGCAGCAGCGCAGCGCGTCCGGGACACGAGAGCGTTGCCAGAACCGTGGCGATCGGCGTAACCAGCGGCATGGCTCAGACCCCGCAAACCCCGCCCGCCTTGTTCGATCGCGCCTTGCTGAACGCGCGGCAGCTGCGCGCGCAGGCGCTGGGCGAGGTGACATTTCTGCTCGATCGCGTGGCCGAGGACATGTCCGACCGGCTGGCTGCCGTGATGCGCGAATTTCACGCTCCGGCCGATCTCTGGACGCCCGGCGAGGGGCTCGCGGCGTTGCGCACGCGGCTTCCGACCATCGCGCGGATTGCACCCGATGCGACGGGCGCGGAGACACTGCCCTTCGCGCCGGAAAGCCTCGATCTCGTCGTCTCGGCGCTGGCGCTGCAATTCGTCAACGACCTGCCGGGTGTGCTTGCGCAGGTTCGCCGGGCGCTGAAGCCGGACGGCCTGCTGCTCGCCGCGATGATCGGCGGCGACAGCCTGACCGAGTTGCGGCAGGCCTTCGCCGCGGCGGAAGCCGAATGCGAGGGCGGCGTGTCGCCGCGCGTGGCGCCGTTCGCCGACCTGCGCGACATCGGCGCTCTGTTGCAGCGGGCGGGCTTCGCGCTGCCGGTCACCGACGTCGACCGCGTCGTGGTGCGCTATGCCAATGCGTTCGCGCTGATGCAGGATCTCCGCCGCATGGGCGCGGCCAACGTGATGATCGAGCGGCGGCGCACGCCGAGCCGGCGCGCGACGCTGCTGCGGATGGCCGAGATCTACGCCGAGCGCTTTGCCGATGCCGACGGCCGCATCCGTGCGACGTTCGACGTCATCTGGCTGTCCGGCTGGGCCCCGCATGCGAGCCAGCAGCAGCCGCTGAAGCCGGGATCGGCCAAGGCGAGCCTGGCGGAAGCGGTGAAGAAGATGGGGGAACGCTGAGTCGCTCTCTCTCTCCGTCGTGGCCGAGATCGTCGTCCAAGAATTGGATGTCGTCCCGGACAAGCGTAGCCTGGCAACGCGCAGCGTTGTCCAGAGCGCAGCGCCGATCCGGGACCCATAACCACAGGAAGTCGTTTGGCGAGGATTCGGAGTGACCACTTCCTCTACAACATGGCTCCGTGGTTATGGGTCCCGGATCTGCGCGCGCTTTGGGCGCGCTTGTCCGGGACGACGATAGAGATTGAGGCGTGGCGACTGCGACCTCACATCAGCAGATCGATCAGATGCGGGATCAGCGGAATGTCCGCCGGCGGCATCGGATAGTCACGCAGCTTGTTGGCGCGGACCCAGGCGAGGTTTTGCCCTTCGCGCGGCGTCACCACGCCCTCCCAGCGCCGGCAGATGTAGAGCGGCATCAGGAGGTGAAAGGTCTCGTAGCCGTAGCTGGCGAAGGTCAGCGGCGCGAGGCATGGCTCGGCGACGGTGATGCCGAGCTCCTCATGGAGCTCGCGGATCAGGCTCTGCTCCGGCCGCTCGCCCGGCTCGAGCTTGCCGCCGGGAAATTCCCAGAGGCCGGCCAGCTGCTTGCCCTCGGGACGTTGCGCGATCAGGATGCGCTTGTCGGCATCGACCAGCGCGCAGGCCACGACGAGGGTGAGCTTCAGTTCGGCCATCCGGTCAGGACCTGTAATCCCCGTTGATCGCGACGTATTCCTTGGTGAGGTCGCAGGTCAGCACGCGGTCGCGGCCCTTGCCGAGGCCGAGCGAGACCAGAATCGCGATCTCCGGCGCCTTCATCGCTTCCGACACCTGCGCTTCGTCATAGTCGGGATCGCGGGCGCCGCTCTTGGCGACGCGGATGCCGTTGAACGAGATCGAGAGCTTGTCGCGATCGGCCGGCTCGCCGGCCTTGCCGACCGCCATCACCACGCGGCCCCAATTGGCGTCCTCGCCCGCGATCGCGGTCTTCACCAGCGGCGAGTTGGCGATCGACATCGCGATTCTGCGCGCCGAGGCCTTGGTCTTGGCGCCCTCGACCGTGATCTCGACCAGCTTGCGCGCGCCTTCGCCGTCGCGCGCCACCTGCTCGGCGAGGTTGGCAAGCACCTGGTTGAAGGCCTTGACGAAGGCCTTCAGGCGCGGATCGCTGGCGCGGCTGATCTTCGGTGCGCCGTGCCCGGCGGCGGCGCCGGTCGCAAAGGCCAGCAGCGTGTCCGACGTCGACGTGTCGCCGTCGATCGTCACCGCATTGAAAGTGTCCTCGACGCCGCTCTTGAGCAGCGTCTGCAGCGCGGCCGGCGCGATCGGGGCGTCGGTGAAGATGAACGACAGCATCGTTGCCATGTCGGGCGCGATCATGCCGGCGCCCTTGGCCATGCCGTTGATGGTGACCCTGGCCTTGCCGAGCTTGACCGTCGCGGTCGCGACCTTCGGAAAGGTGTCGGTGGTCATGATCGCCTTGGCCGCGGCGAGATAGTCGCCGGGCTCGGCGGTCTCGGCGAGGCGGCCGAGCACGCCGTCGAACTTGGTCGCATCCAGCGGCTCGCCGATCACGCCGGTCGAGGCGAGGAAGATCTCGCCCTCGCTGCACCCGACCGCCTTGGCGGCGATCTTCGCGGTCAGCGCGGTGGAGGCGCGGCCGGTCTTGCCGGTGAAGGCATTGGCATTGCCGGAATTGACCACGAGCGCGCGCGCCTTGCCGCCCTTCAGCTTGGCGCGGCACCATTCCACCGGGGCGGAGGGGCACTTCGACTTGGTGAAAACGCCGGCGACGGCGGTGCCCTTGTCCATCACCGCCAGCAGCACGTCGGTGCGGTTCTTGTAGCGGATGCCGGCTTCGGCCGTCGCAAGACGGATGCCCGCGATCACGGGCATATCAGGGACGGTTTTGGGGACGAGGGGAGAGACGGCAGAGGACATCGTGGGGCGCCTTGGTAGGTCTGGACATGCAGATGGCCGGGGGATGCCCGGCCATTGCGATGCTTAGATACTCTCGGCGTCAGCGAAGTGACAGCGAATTCTTACTTCTTCGCGGTCTTACTTCTTCGCCGGGGGCGCCATCTTGCTGTCGGACGGCTTGGCAGGGTCCGCCGGCTTCGCATCGGACGACTTGGCGTCCTTGGACGCATCCGCCGCCGGCTGGTCGAGCCGCTCGACCTTGGCTTCGGTGCGCAGCTTGGCGACATACTCGGCCTGAGCCTTGCGGGTCACGTACTGCTCGATCTGGGCCTTGACCTGCTCGAAATCGGGCGCCTTGCGGTTGCGCTTTTCCTCGACCTTGATGATGTGCCAGCCGAACTGCGACTTCACGGGGTCGGAGATCTTGCCGGGCTCGAGCGAGAACGCCACGGCCGAGAACTCCGGCACCATCTGCTCCTTGGTGAAGAAGCCGAGGTCGCCGCCATCGGCGGAGCCCGGGTCCTTGGACTTCTTCTTGGCGAGCTCGGCGAAATCGGCGCCCTTGTCGAGCTCGGCCTTCACCGCCTTGGCCTCGTCCTCGGTCTCGACCAGGATGTGGCGGGCGCGCACCTCCTGCTCGCCGGTGATCTGCTTGGCGGCTTCCTCGTAGACCTTCTTCATGGCGTCCGGCGTGGTGGCGGCCTTGCCCTCATTGGCGAGCAGGCTGTCCATCAGGAGCCGGTTGCGGGCGAATGCCAGGCGCTTCTTGAACTCCTCGCTGTCGGCGATCTTCTTGTCTTCGGCAGCCTTGCTGACGATCTTCATGTCGATCAGGAAGGACAGGACGTTCTCGTCCTTGGTCGCCGGGTCCATCTGGGCGAGGCTCGGCCCGAGTTCCTCCTCGGCCATGGTGACGTCGCTCTTCTTGATTTCCGCGCCATTGACCTTCGCCAGCACCGGATCGTCGGCGGCCCGGAGCGGGCCCGCGAACGCCAGGGACAGCGCCAAGCAGGCTGTCAAGCCGAGGCTGCCAGCCAGGGCCGACGCATGCCGGAAGCGCTGGCCGGTGGTTACCGGGAACGAGGTGGTCATGGAAAATCCTTATGTTGAAGCAGGGGGCTGCTCGAGCGGGGCGGACACTCGCCCAATTCAGGGGGGCTTGGCAACGCGAAAAGTCTGTCAAAATGATGAATTAGCCGCAATGCGCCCGCCGTTGACAAGGCCCTGACCGGGCCATATCTCTGCCCGGTCGCGACCATGGCGATGGCGTTTATTTTGCTGCGTTTTTGGCCGTTGAACCCAGACTTGCCCAATTCCCACCCATATGGCGGATGAACCCGCAGTCCGGGCTCTGATGCCGCGAGGCGTCACGGTGAGTTGATAGGCAGGCGGGTGACAACTTCTTGGCTGCAACGCGGTTGAATCGCGAACACAGGAACTAGGCATGATCGGCGCGCTCGCCCGCAAGTTTTTCGGCTCCGCCAACGACCGGCGGGTGAAGGGATATCAGTCCCGCGTCAACGCGATCAACGCGCTGGAGCCCGAGGTCTCGAAACTCTCCGACGAGGCGCTGAAAGCGCGCACCGCCGACTTCAAGAAGCAGCTCGCCGAAGGCAAGACGCTCGACGATCTCCTGGTGCCGGCCTTCGCTACCGTGCGCGAGGCGGCCAAGCGCACGCTCGGCCAGCGTCATTTCGACGTCCAGCTGATCGGCGGCATGGTGCTGCACGAGGGCGACATCGCCGAGATGAAGACCGGCGAAGGCAAGACGCTGGTCGCGACGCTCGCGGTCTACCTCAATGCGCTCGCCGGCAAGGGCGTCCATGTCGTCACCGTCAACGACTACCTCGCCCGCCGCGACTCCGGCTGGATGGGCCAGATCTACGGCTTCCTCGGCATGACCACCGGCGTGATCGTGCACGGCCTCGACGATGCCGAGCGCAAGGCGGCCTATGCCTGCGACATCACCTACGGCACCAACAACGAATACGGCTTCGACTATCTGCGCGACAACATGAAGTACCGGCTCGAGGACATGGTCCAGCGCCCGCACTTCTTCGCCATCGTCGACGAGGTCGACTCCATCCTGATCGACGAGGCGCGCACGCCGTTGATCATCTCCGGTCCGCTCGACGACCGCTCGGATTTCTACAACACCATCGACGGCTTCCTGCCCAGGCTCGACAAGACCGATTACGAGGTCGACGAGAAGCAGCGCACGGTGACGCTGACCGAAGCCGGCATGGAGAAGATCGAGACCCTGCTGCGCGACGCCGGCCAGCTCAAGGGCGAGTCGCTCTACGACGTCGAGAACGTCTCCGTCGTGCACCACATCAACCAGGCCCTGCGCGCCCACACGCTGTTCACGCGCGACAAGGACTACATCGTCCGCGACAACGAGGTCGTCATCATCGACGAGTTCACCGGGCGCATGATGCCGGGCCGCCGCTATTCGGAAGGCCTGCACCAGGCGCTGGAGGCCAAGGAGCACGTCCAGGTCCAGCCCGAGAACCAGACGCTGGCCTCGATCACCTTCCAGAACTACTTCCGCATGTACGAGAAGCTCGCGGGCATGACCGGCACGGCCGCGACCGAAGCGGACGAATTGTTCGACATCTACAAGCTCGAGGTCGTGGAGATCCCGACCAATCTGGCGGTTGCGCGCCTCGACGAGGACGACGAGGTCTATCGTACCCAGCAGGAGAAATACGCAGCCATTCTTGCCGAGATCGAGCGCGCCAATTCGCGGCTCCAGCCCGTGCTGGTCGGCACGGCGTCGATCGAGAAATCTGAGGTGCTTGCCGAGTTCCTGAAGAAGAACGGCTACAAGCAGATCGATTTCGGCAAGGAGGGCGCGCTCGACAAGCTCTATGCCGCGGCCCGCGCCGGCAAGCAGGCGAAGCTGTTCGCGGTGCTGAACGCGCGCTTCCACGAGCAGGAGGCCTACATCGTCGCGGAAGCCGGCGTGCCCGGCGCGATCACGATCGCCACCAACATGGCCGGCCGCGGCACCGACATCAAGCTCGGCGGCTCGCTGGAGATGCGTATCCAGCAGGAGACCGCTGCTATCACCGACGAGGCCGAGAAGGCGAAGAAGATCGAGCAGATCAAGGCCGACATCGAGCGCTTCCGCGAAATCGTGCTGAAGGCCGAGGAGACCGTCGAGATCGAGCCGGCGAAGGGATCCAAGCCCGCCAAGACCGTGAAGAAGCCCGGCGGCCTCTACATCATCGGCTCCGAGCGCCACGAATCCCGCCGCATCGACAACCAGCTGCGCGGCCGTTCCGGCCGTCAGGGCGATCCCGGCCGCTCGAAGTTCTTCCTGTCGCTCGAAGACGATTTGATGCGGATCTTCGGCTCGGACCGTCTCGACAGCATGCTTCAGCGTCTCGGCCTGCAAGAGGGCGAGGCCATCATCCATCCCTGGATCAACAAGGCCCTGGAGAAGGCGCAGCAGAAGGTCGAGGCGCGCAACTTCGACATCCGCAAGAACCTCCTCAAGTTCGACAACGTCCAGAACGACCAGCGCAAGGTGATCTTCGATCAGCGCGTCGAGCTGATGAAGGACGAGAGCGTCGCCGAGACCGTCACCGACATGCGCCACGCCTTCATCGACGACCTCGTCGCCAAGCACGTGCCCGAGCATGCCTATGCCGAGCAGTGGGACGTCGCGGGTCTGAAGGACGAACTGAAGCGCGTGCTCGATCTCGACCTGCCGGTCGACGAATGGGCGAAGGAAGAAGGCATCGCCGACGAGGAACTGCTGAATCGGATCGAGACCAAGGCCGACGAGCACATGGCGGCCAAGGTCGGGCAATGGGGTCCCGACGTCATGCGTTACGTCGAGAAGACCATCCTGCTCCAGACCCTCGACCATCTCTGGCGCGAGCACCTGATCATGCTCGATCATCTGCGCCAGGTCATTGGCCTCCGCGGCTACGGCCAGCGTGATCCGTTGCAGGAATACAAGACCGAAGCCTTCAATCTCTTCCAGGAGATGAGCGCTCACTTGCGCGAGGCGGTCACGGCGCAGCTGATGCGGGTCGAGATCGTCCCGCCCGAGCAGGAAGCCCCCATGCTGCCGCCGATGGAGGCGCACAAGCTCGACCCCAACACCGGCGAGGACGAGATGGCGCTCGCCAGCGTCACCCTCGGCGCCCCGGCCACGGATGCGTCGCTACGCGATCCGAAGAACCCAGCCAGCTGGGGCAAGATCGGCCGCAACGAGGACTGCCCGTGCGGCTCGGGCAAGAAGTACAAGCACTGCCACGGGCGGTATGCTTAGCGGCTAACTTCGCCGCCGTGCGCGCGTAAGGCGATACTCGCGCCTCATCCTCCGCTGTCGTCGCGCGGCTCGACCGGGCGACCCGGTACGCCGCGGCCTCTCGGCTCAATCACATCCGTCTCTGGAATACTGGATCGCCCGATTAAATCGGGCGATGACGGTTGACCATGTGGCGCTCAGCTCTCACCACGCTGTCGTCCCTGCGGAACGCAGGGACCCATACCGCGGAATCCATAGGTGGCGCGCGGTGCTCGTACCGCGCGAGAAAGCGCAACTGCTAATCTTTGAAACGACCACGGCCTGTGGCTATGGATCCCGGATCTGCGCTCCGCTTCGCTGCGCTTGTCCGGGACGACAAGCGTTGAGAACTCGCCAAGCTAACGTTTCGATTCACGCGCAGATCAATTCGAGCTGTCGATCAGGCTCTCGAGCAGCCGCTTCAATTCGCTCGTCGACTTGCCGCCGTAGCTTTCCAGGATGTGCTCCTCCTGGTCCACCGCCAGCGAGTTGAGCTTCCTGCACAGCACCTTGCCGCGGTCGGAGATGAACATCAGGACTTTGCGGCGGTCGTTCGGGTCCTGCACGCGATAGACCAGCGTGTCGGAGACCATGCGGTCGATCATCTTGGTCAATGTCGGATGGTTGAGCAGCACCGCATCCGCAAGCTCGCCCATCGAGTGGCCGTTGCCATCCGACAGCACTTTCAGGATGCGCCATTGCTCGACGGGAACGCCTTCCTTGCTCAACCGCAGTTCGAGCTGCCGGTTGATTTCCCGGTTGGCTTGCGCGAGCAGGTAGGCGAGGTGTTCGGTGATCGGGGAGTTTTCTTTCGGCGGTTTTGCCACGGCTAAGACTTCGTCTTGACCCAGATGAGTGAATGTCTTGCAATCAATGCTGCATCTATATGCACTTCAATTCTTGAACATTCAATATTTTCAAAATAGGATCATTGCCCAACAAAAGGGCGGAAGCCGCGGCCGCCTGATCAATGTGCTTTCAGGTCTGGTCCCAGACAGGAGTTGGCGTGCGCGCGACGGTGAACTTCCCGGCTCACGGCGGACCGGCGTTGCCGCCGTCCCTGCTGTTCAGGAATTTGTCGTCATCGGCGGCGGATTTCGACCTGTCCCCGGTCGATGCGCATTTCATGAAGCGGCGCGGCGCCCGCAACAAGCTGCGCATCGGCAACTTCCTCACCTTCACCGGCTCGCCAGGGATCTGGGGCCCGAGTTCCACCAACAGCGCGATGCTGGCGGTCGCCGAGATCAACAAGCGCGGCGGCATTCTGGGCCGCGAGCTGGAGCTGTCGATCTACGATTCCGGCGGCCCGATCGACGAGGTGGTTCGCCGCGCCGAGCAGGCGATCGCCTTCGACGAGGTCGATCTGATCATGGGCTCGCATATCAGTGCCGTCCGCGTAGCGCTGCGCAGGGTCACCGGCGACCGCATCCCCTATATCTACACCCCGGTCTATGAAGGCGGCGAGCGCACGCCGGGGGTCATGGCGATCGGCGAGACGCCGCGCTGGCAGAGCCGGCCCTCGATCCATTGGCTCGCGGAGGTCAAGAAGGCGTCGCGCTGGTACCTGATCGGCAGCGACTACGTCTGGCCCTGGCAGTCGCATCGCGCGGTGAAGCGCTACATCAAGGAAGCGGGCGGCCAGGTCGTCGGCGAGGAGTTCGTTCCGGTCGGCGAGGACAATCACGAGCCGCATCTGGCGCGCATCCGCGCCGCCAGGCCGGACGTGGTGCTGATCTCCCTGATCGGCACCGACAGCATCACCTTCAACCGCGCCTTCGCCGAAGCGGGCCTTGCCACCTCCACGCTGCGGCTCGGGGGCGCGATGGACGAGACCGTGCTGCTCGGCATCGGCGCCGACAACACCGAGAATCTGTTCTGCGCCTCCGGCTATTTCAACTGCATGGCGTCACGCGCCAACGACGAGTTCCTCGGCAAATACGAAGCCATGTTCGGCGCCAATGCGCCGCCGGTCGGTTCCGTCGGCCAGTCGAATTATGAAGGGTTGCGCTTCCTGGAGTCCGTGGCCAACCGCGCCGGCTCGCTGGCGTTTCGTCCGCTGCTGAAGGCCGCGCGCAACACCGTCTACTCGGCCGGCCGCGGTCCCGTGACTCTTCGCGACGGCCGCGCCGAGATGCCGATGTACTTCGCTGAAGCCGACGGTCTCGACTTCAGGATCATCAAGACGTTCTGAAGGCGGCCGCCGATACGTCGCAGCCGTCGCGTGAAATAATACTTGAAAAGGAAAATATTTCCGTCTGTAATATCGCCGCGAAGCCGGATTGGCCCGCGTCGTGCAGGCGCGGGCGGAAGGCTTCCGTTCAACGCCAGGAAACAAGAAGCCTTCAAGGAGAGCGCCGTGACAGTTGTCCTTCCCACGCCCGACCAACTTCGCAGCGTCGCCGAGCAGTGCGGCCTTTCGCTGACCGACGACGACGTCGCCTCGTTCCGCGGCCTGATGCAGGGCTCGATCGAGGCCTACAATCTCGTTGCCGCGATGCCGGACGAGGTGCCGGAGGTGAAGTACCCGCGGACGCCCGGCTACCGGCCCTCGGCCGAGGAGAACCCGCGCAATGCCTGGTATCGCAAGTCGACCGTGAAAGGTGCCGCCAGCGGCAAGCTGAAGGGCAAGACCGTCGCGCTGAAGGACAACATCATGCTGGCCGGCGTTCCCATGACCAACGGGTCGTCGACGCTGGAAGGCTATGTGCCCGATTTCGACGCCACCATCGTCACGCGCATGCTGGATGCCGGCGCCGAGATCAAGGGCAAGGTGCATTGCGAGCACTTCTGCCTGTCCGGCGGCAGCCACACCGGCTCCTACGGGCCGGTGCACAATCCGCACAAGATGGGCTACTCGGCCGGCGGCTCGTCGTCGGGCTCGGGCGTCGTGGTCGCGCTCGGCGAGGTTGACATGGCGATCGGGGGCGATCAGGGCGGCTCGATCCGCATGCCATCCTCGTTCTGCGGCATCTACGGCATGAAGCCGACCTGGGGCCTCGTGCCCTACACCGGGATCATGCCGATCGAGATCTATGTCGACCATACCGGCCCGATGACCGCGACGGTCGCCGACAACGCGCTGCTGCTCGAGGTGCTCGCCGGCGACGACGGCTACGATCCTCGCATCAAGGCTCCGAAGGTCGAGGAATACACCAAGGCGCTCGGCCAGGGCGTCAAGGGCATGAAGATCGGCATCGTCAAGGAAGGTTTCGAGCAGCCGGGCGCAGAGGCTGCGGTGAATGAAAGCGTGCGCGAGGCGGCGAAGCGCTTCAAGGATCTCGGAGCCAGCGTCGAGACGGTGTCGATCCCGATGCACCTCCTGGGCGGCGCGATCTGGACCCCGATCGGTACCGAAGGCCTGACCCAAACCATGATGTTCGGCGACGGCTATGGCCTCAGCCGCGGCGACCTCTATTCGACCTCGCTGATGGATTTCCACCGCGGCTGGCGCCGGCAGGCCGATTCGCTGTCGGAGACCACGAAGCTGTTCATGATGCTTGGCACCTACATCAACAACAATTTCGGCCCACGCTTCTACGGCAAGGCACTCAACATCTCGCGCCGCCTGACCGCGGCCTACGACAAGGCGTTTGGGGATTACGATCTCCTGCTGATGCCGACCACGCCGATGAAGGCGACCAAGCTGCCGGAGCCCAATGCCAGCCGCGAGGAGTACGTCGCCCGCGCGCTCGAGATGATCTCCAACACCGCGCCGTTCGACATCACGCATCATCCCGCGATGTCGCTGCCTTGCGGCATGGTCGATGGCCTGCCCGCCGGCCTGATGCTGGTCGGCCGCATGTTCGAGGAATCCACGATCTACCGCGCCGCCCATGCCTTCGAGCAGATCGGCGACTGGAAGAAGATGTGAACGAGGTGTTGATGCAGGTGGGCGGAACGCCAGGGCGTTTTCGCGCGGACCGGACCCCGGTTCGCGCCAGGAAAACCTGTCAAAACTGGATTCCAGAGGCCCGTTCCGATTCCATCGGAACGGGAAAGGCTCCGGCGCATGGCTAATGCGTTCGTCGCGGCGTTCGAGATCCTGAGCTTCGGGGCGATCATCGTCTTGATCGTGCTGGGGCTCGGGATCATTGCCAGCATGATGGGCATCTTCAACTTCGCGCAAGGCGAGTTCGTCCTGCTCGGGGCCTACATCACCTATCTCGCCTATGCCAGGGGCCTGCCGATCTGGGCGGGCATGGTCGCGGCGCCCTTCGTCGTCGGCGCGCTCGGCTTCGTGCTGGAAGCGCTGATCATCCGCCGCTTCTACGCCGCACCCATCGTCGCCATGCTCGGCACCTATGCGCTCGGCCTGATCATCCGCGAATCCGTGCGCGGCCTGATCGGCGGCTTCTATCTCACCGTGCCGGAGCCGATCGGCGGCTCGATCGACATCGGCTCCGTCCACATCTCGGCCTGGCGCTTCACCATCATCGTCATCACGCTGCTGGTGATGGCCGGCTGTTACCTGCTGCTCTCGCGCACCAGCTTCGGCCTGCGCATGCGCGCCACGCTGGAGAACCCGTCGCTGGCGCGCGCCTCCGGCATCTCCACGCCCTTGATGTACGGCGCCACCTTCGCATTCGGCTCGGCGCTCGCCGGGCTCGCTGGCGCGCTGATCGTGCCGGTGTTCAGCCTCTACGCCGATCTCGGGCTGCGCTTCCTGATCCAGGGCTTTGTCGCGGTCATGGTCGGCGGCGTCGGCTCCTTCATCGGTCCGGTCGCCGGCGCCGGCGTCATCGGCACGCTCAGCGCCGCTCTGCCCTGGGTGATGGCGCCCGTCGTCGCCGATGTCCTCGTCTTCGTGCTCGCCATTGTCTTCATCAAATTCCGCCCGCAGGGCCTCATCGCTGGAAAAGGGGTTTAATCACATGCTCGATCGTACTCACCTCACGCGGCGTCGTTTCCTCTCCAATTTAGCCTTTGCGTCCGGCGCGGTCGCAACCGGTGTCGGCAGCTGGGTGATCCCGGCGCCCTGGGCCAATGCGGCGGAAGGCCCGATCAAGGTCGGCATCGCCACCGACCTCACCGGCCCGATCGCCTATGCCGGCAACGCCGACGCCAACGTCGCCAAGATGGTGATCAAGGAGATCAACTCGGCCGGCGGCCTGCTCGGCCGTCCGCTCGAGCTCTACATCGAGGACACCGCGTCCAACGAATCCGTCGCCGTCGGCAACGTGCGAAAGCTGATCCAGCGCGACAAGGTCGACATGGTGCTCGGCGGCATCACCTCGTCGATGCGCAATGCGATCAAGGATCCGATCGTCGCTCGCGGCAAGACGCTCTACATCTATCCGCAGCTCTACGAAGGCAAGGAGTGCACGCCCTACCTGTTCTGCACCGGCCCGACGCCGGCGCAGCAGTGCGACGAGTTCATCCCCTGGCTGATCAAGAACGGCGGCAAGAAGTTCGCGCTGCCCAGCGCCAACTACGTCTGGCCGCACACGCTCAACGTCTACGCCCGCAAGGTGATCGAAGCCAATGGCGGCGAGGTCGTGTTCGAGGAATATTACCCGCTCGACCAGGTCGACTTCTCCTCGACCGTCAACCGCATCATCTCCAACAAGGTCGATGTCGTCTTCAACACCGTCATCCCGCCGGGCGTCGGTCCGTTCTTCAAGCAGCTCTATGAAGCGGGCTTCCTCAAGAACGGCGGGCGGCTCGCCTGCGTCTACTATGACGAGAACACGCTCAACATCAACCAGGCCGCGGAGATCGAGGGCCTCGCGAGCTGCCTCGACTATTTCAAGGTGCTGACCAAGGAAAACCCGTTCGACGCCAAGATCCAGGCCGCGTACGAGAAGGATTTCCCCGGCAACTTCCTGTTCGCCGCCGGCAGCGCCGCCACCGGCACCTATCGCGGCCTGAAGCTGTGGGAGGCCGCGGTCAAGGAAGCGGGCAAGATCGACCGTGAGTCGGTTGCCGCCGCGCTCGACCACGCCAAGATCGCGGAAGGTCCAGGCGGGCCCGCCGAGATGGTGCCGGGCAAGCGGCACTGCAAGATGAAGATGTACACCGCGGTCGCCAAGGGCGGGAACTACGAGATCGTCGCCCGCAGCAACGGCCTCGTCGATCCCAAGGAATGCTGATCTTCACCTCTCCCGCAGGGAGAGGTCGGGTCGCATCGCAAGATGCGATCCGGGTGAGGGGATCAGGTCTCGCTGGATGCCGCGGCCCCTCACCCGGATTGCTCTGGACGATGCTGCGCATCGCCAGGCGCAATCCGACCTCTCCCCTACGGAGAGAGGTGTTGGCCTCCGCGAAACGCCAAATTCGGAATGCTGAAGTCCATGGGTGCAGCTAAGCAGGCGGTCCACGCCGACGTCGGGGACGAGACAGACGCTTTGGTGGCCGAAAGCGTGCCAGCGAAGCAAGCGTCGACGCGAAAAATCTTGCCGATCGTGGAGGGCATCGTGCTGGTCGCGGCGCTGCTCGCGCCGCTGGTGTTGCAGGACTATCTCACGGTGTTCGCGACGCGGGTGATCATCCTGGCGCTGTTCGCGCTGTCGTTCGACCTGGTCTGGGGCTATGCCGGCATCATGAGCTTCGGCCAGGCCTTGTTCTTCGGCTCGGCCGGCTACGGCGTCGCGCTGCTCGCGCGCGACCTCGACATCACCAACATCCTCCTGGTGCTGCCGGCGGGGACCATCATCGGACTCGCCTTCGCGCTCCTGCTCGGCGGCTTCCTGCTGCTGGGACGGCATCCCTCGAGCGTGATCTTCGTGTCGCTGGGCACGCTCACCGGCTCCTACGCCGCCGATCGCCTGGCCCGCGGCTGGTATTATCTCGGCGGCCAGAACGGCATTCCCTCGATCGCGCCGATGTCGCTCGGCGGCTACGAGTTCACGGAAGGCCCGGCCTTCTACTATCTCGTGCTCGGGATCCTCGTCGTCGTCTATCTGCTCTGCCGCTTCCTGGTGCGTTCGCAGTTCGGCCTGGCGCTCGCGGGCCTCCGCGAGAACGAGCAGCGCATCGCCTTCTTCGGCTACAAGGTGCAGCATCTGAAAGCCATCATCTTCACCATCGGCGGCGCCATTGCGGGCCTTGCCGGCAGCCTCTACGCCTTCCACGAGGGCTTCGTCTGGCCCAACATGGTCGGCGTCGTGGTCTCGACCCAAGTCGTGCTCTACGTGCTGTTCGGCGGCTCGGGGACGCTGATCGGCGCCGTCATCGGCACCGTCATCGTCGAGGGCGTCAGCTTCTGGCTGTCGGACAATTACCGTGACGTCTGGCCGATCATCCTGGGCCTGCTGCTGCTGCTCGTGATCCTGTTCCGGCCGCTCGGCCTGATCAGCTTCGTGCTCGGCGAGCGCGAGCGGGTCGGCAGCTTCGGTGCGAAACCAAAGGAGAAGCGCAATGCCGCTCCTTGAGGCCGCCGACATCAAGAAGGTCTTCGGCAAGCTCACGGCGCTCGACGGCGCGGCGCTCACCGTCGGCGAGAACGAATTCCACGGCCTGATCGGCCCGAACGGCTCCGGCAAGAGCACGCTGATGAAGTGCATCGCCGGCGCCGAGGTGCCGACGGAGGGCAAGGTGAGCTTCGTCAATACCGACATCACCGCGTTCACGCCGACCGAGCGGGCGCGGGCCGGCATGAGCCTGAAATTCCAGATCACCAGCGTGCTGCCGACGCTGACGCTCTACGACAACATCCTGCTCGCGCTGCAGGCGCAGTGCTCGCTGCTCGACCTCGTGTTCTCGCGCACGCGCGGTGCGCTGCACGACCAGGTCATGACCATGCTGACGCAGTTCCGCCTCGCCGACCGCGCCTTCGATGCGGCCGCGGCGCTGTCGCATGGCCAGCAGCAATGGCTGGAGATCGCGATGGCGCTCGCCGGCAAGCCGAAGCTGTTGCTGCTCGACGAGCCGACCGGCGGCATGAGCCTGGAGGAGCGCCGCGTCACCGGCGAATTGCTGCAGCCGATCAAGCAGCATTGCTCGCTCGTCATCGTCGAGCACGACCTCGATTTCATCCGCGACATCTGCGATCGTCTCACCGTGCTCGACCAAGGCAAGGTGCTGGCGTCGGGCACGGTGTCCGAGATCCAGGCCAACAAGGCCGTCCAGGAGATCTATCTGCGCCGTGCCTGAATTTTTGGACATCAAGAATCTCGACGCCGGCTATGGCCGCAGCCAGGTCCTGTTCGACGTCAGCCTCGGCATTCCCTGGCGCGGCGGTGTCGCCGTGCTCGGCCGCAACGGCGCCGGCAAGACCACGCTGATGAAGACCATCGTCGGCGAGTTGCCGGCGTGGAGGGGCGAGATCGGCTTCGACGGCCGCGACATCAGCCGCCGCGCCACCCAGGAGCGCGTCCGCGCCGGCATCGGCTACGTGCCGCAGGAGCATTCGGTGTTCGCGCGCCTGTCGGTGCGCGACAATCTCGCGGTCGGCTCGCTCGCGAGCAAGAAGGCCGACGCGGTCGATCACGTGCTGACCATCTTCCCAAAACTCGGCCAGCGCCTCGACCAGCCCGCCGGCACCCTCTCCGGCGGCGAGCGCAAGATGCTCGCGATCGGCCGCGCCATGCTGGGCGATCCGAAACTGCTGCTGCTGGACGAGCCGACCGAAGGCGTCTGGATCGGCGTGATCGAGGAGATCACCGAACGCCTGATCGATCTCGCCAAGGAGATCGCCGTCATCATCGTCGAGCAACACCTCGACCTCGCTTTGCGCGTCGCCGACTACGCCTACGTCCTCGACCGCGGCAGGGTCGCGCTGCAAGGCGAGGCGGGCGAGGTCAGGGACAATCCGGAGCTGGTGCGGTATCTGGCGCCGTAGGGATGCTCGTGAAGCGCGCCGAGCCCACACCGACCACCGCTGTCATGCTCCGCGAAAGCGAGGCATCCGGTATGGTGCTCCGTCTCAGGCCAGGTCCAGACGGAACCTCACTGAAAGCCTCGTTATGCGGGAAGTCGCGACCAGTAGGGCGCGGTTAGAAGCAGCATGAACAGCGCGCGTTCGGCCTGGTACTTTGCGGCATATCGACTTGATTCCCGCCCTCGCACCACGACCGCTCCTCCGCTGGTGCAGACGCTCCAGACCCATCTTTTTCGCTTGCGCTGCACCAAAGTCACTTCGAATGTCGAAAACTCCGATCTGACCATAGTCGCCGCTTCTCACCCTGCAACCAACCGGACAAACTTGAACCCGGAGGTCCGATCCCTGTCTTCACCCATTTGGGTGAAACAGGGCTTGCCCATGCCAGGGCAAAGTCTGGTCTGGGCCGTCGGGCGGAAGGGCGATGAGGGATGTGTCTGCGGGATAGGGGTCTAGCCGCCGCGCAATGCCTTGCCAGCGAGCAGGCTGACGAGCTCCTGCTGACGGGAAAGGCCGGTCTTTGAAAGCACGGCTTTGAGCTGCGTGCGCACCGTCTCTCGCGTCACGCCGATTTTTGATGCGAGTGCATCGACCGATCCGGCCTGAGCAACTCCACGTGCGACCTGGGCTTCTGCCGGCGTCAGGTCGAACAGTCCTTGCAGGACTTCCGCACTCGGTACCGCGCCGCGATCGACGGGCGTTACGATGAGCATGAAGGTGGCTTGCGTGAAGATATCGCGTGCGAATCCGCGCACCGGGACGACATGCAGGACCATCGGTACGCGATCCATGGCCGCTGCGATGGCGAGGGACTTGACGCCCCGGCTGTCGCGGACGAACGAGGTCCCCAGCGCCGCCGAGAACAATCCGTCCGCAGTGACATCGGTCAGGGTCAGCCGCTCTGCGCGGTCCTGGAACAGCGACGGCATCAGCGCTTCGAACAGCCCGTTCGCCGCAAGTAATTTGCCTCGTTCGCGCAATATTGCTCCGGGCAGCCCAATGGCCTGCAGTGCGTCGGCTTGCGCGCGCGCGCGCTCGAAGCCAAGGCGGTTTGCAGTCAGGGACGCCCGAGCCAGATGAGGCCTCAGGCCATCAAGGAACGAGACGACGTCGCGCGGCACCGGGCCGTTATCTTGGTGTCGCGGCATGACGATCGCAATCGAATCGCCGCTCGGTATTGAAATGAGGGTCCCGGCTCTGTAGCCGATTCCGTGCCTGCGGTAGAAATTGCAGTACACGTCATTGGTCGCGATCTCCTCCTCCGATAGAAGGTCTCCATCATTGAGGAAGCCGGCGTAGTTGAGGGCGGCGGCACGCGGCAGCAACGGATCGCGCTCACTCCATCCCTCTTGCAAGAAAAGAGGCATGGTCTGGTCGTGATTGACGGAATTGACCCCGCTGACATAGCCGTCGCGTACCGCGAAAAGCAGTCCGCCATTGCCGCCGATAGCGTTACCGATTTCATCGAGAACCGCGGGCCACAATGACGGTATGAGCCCGGCCTCGTAGATGCGGTCAATCAGATGATCGAGATGCCCAAATCCACTCATGCGCAGCGCGAGAGAGCAAACGCCGTAACTATAGCCGGGTGACCGGGCGACGCAATCCGGCACATCGAGAGGCGCCCCGGATCCTTGGAGGGAACCAGTCGGGCTCCTCAATCCTCGCCGTGGCGGCCTTGTCGGAGCGTTCGAACTCTACGACAAACTTTCTCCGGCCTTTCCCAAGTCGCGATTTCTTGCATCCCGCCTGCGGGATCAAGCTTCGCGACAAGCTGGCGGATCGCACGCGGCTATTGCGGCGGCGAGCCATGCGCGGGGAAGGGCAATCAGCAGGTTGTGCTTGGCTTGCTCCGGAAGGCGCGGCGCCCGCCTACTTCACCGCCCCAAAGCGGCTGTCGAACGAGTTCGACTGCACCACCGGTGCGGCGCCCATGATCTGCGTCGCTTCGCCCACGCCATCCGAGAGCGAGGGCTTCAGCGCCGGACGCGTCGCGGCAAGGCGCGTGTCCGGCTTCGCCGGTTCGGCGGGCTTGGCGGCGGCAACAGCCGGCTTCGGCGCGTCCTTTGCGGCATCCTTGGACTTGTCATGCCCCGGCACGAAGCGGGTTACTGCGGCCTTGAGCCTCGATGCTGCCGTGGGCGGCGTCACGGAGGTCTGGGCCGGCGCCACGGACGCAGTGGCCTGCGGCGGCGGCGTGGTCGCCGTGGTGTCGGCGGTGCCGAGGCCCATCTTGCGGCCGAGGTTCGAGAAGAAGCCGCCGCCCGAGGATTTCTCCTGGGATTTCTCTTGAGCTCTCTCCGCCGGCGCAGCTGCGGCGACACGCGTGGTCGCGGGCGCACTAACGGCGACAACCGGCTCTTCCTGCGGCGCTGGCGCGGATGCTGCCGCGTCGAGATTCGGCTTGGGCGGATTGACGTGGCCGGGGATCGTGCCGGGCGCCTTCGCCATCGCCAGCATCTGCAGCGTGGTGCCTTCGGCACCCTCGGACAGGCCGGTCGAGCCTTCCGGAATCTTGGCCGCGAACACCTTGTTCATGCCGCCGTCGATGCCGGTGTTCATGCGCGCCACCGGCGTGCCCTTGGCGACGAGCCTGGCGTATTCGGTTTCGTCCCTGGCCTGCTTCCCGCGCACGGCCTCGGCGATCTCCTCGGGGATCACATAGGCCGGGCATTTCGCCGAGGCGTCGAACACCAGGTCGCGCTTGGCGTCCGCCGGCTTCGCGGCGTCGAACACGTATTTCTTCTCGCAGAAATCGACCTTCGGCTCCTGCCGCGTCACCTCGAAATGATCATAGCCTTCCTTGATCATCTTCCAGAATGGCATGTTCGGATTGTTCCGGTGCCTGGCCATGTTCACCGGCGTCATCTTGAACGGATAGGCTTGCAGCTGGAACGCCTTCTGGCCGCCGAAGAAGGATTCCCGCCCGAGCGAATAGATCTCCGCGATCTGCTCGTCCGTCATCGCGTAGCAGCCGCGCGAGGAGCAATCGCCATGCACCATCAGCTGCGAGCCGGTCCGCCCCAAAGCCTTGTCGAATGCGTTCGGATATCCCGTGTTGAAGGACAGGTAATAGGCCGATTGCGGATTCATCTGGCTCGGGTTGATCGAGTAGAATCCCTCCGGCGCCTGGCGGTCGCCTTCGCGCACCTTGGGGCCGAGGTCGCCGGACCAGCGGCAGATCGGATAGGTCTTGAGCAGGGCGAACTTGCCTGACCGGGTCTGCTTCCAGATCTCGAGCTCGGCCTCCTGCTTGAACAGGCGGACCAGGATCGGCGATTGCAGATCCATGTCCTTCTCGGCCATCGCAGCGATCAGCTTCGGCGGCACCGGCTGGTTGGCCTTGGCGTTGGTCGCGAGCGAGACCTGGTCGGTGTTGCAGCCGGCCAGCAGGCCGCCGGCCGTCATCAGCGCAACCGAAGCCAAGAGCGCGCGAGCAAGCGAACGAGAAATCAAGATGGACCCCACACCGTGCCGGGCTATGAAGCGCGAACCCCAATTCTTCTGGAGCATGATCCGACCGGCGAACCGGACCCGATGGACGGGCTTTTTCAGCTCACGCCCCAGCGCCTGTGCCCTGAAGCCATTGATTAAAATTCTAACCTCTGGGTCATGTGGTCGCAACCCGAACGGGGATCACGAGGGCGTTGGCCCAAAGCTGTAGTCAACAGAGACTTAAACTGGGCCGGAACTTGGACCACGCGGCCCCACCGCCACTGAGATCGCCGATTTGGGCAAAAAAAGGGTTAATGCGGGGTTACCGTCTCGCTCTTCACCTCCCCCGCTTGCGGGGGAGGCCGGGAGGGGGCTCGCGCCGCATTGGGAATGTCGCGAGAGGAGACACCCTCTCCCCAACCCTCCCCCGCAGGCGGGGGAGGGAGCGCACCGCCGTTGCGGCGCTAAAACGGGCGAATCAGCCCAGTTTCCGGCCGATATCGAGGAATTTCTGCCGCCGCTGCTTGCGGATGGCCTCGGCGTCGAGGTCCCGGAGCTCGTCGAAGGCCTTGGCGATGGCTTCGCCCGTGGTGGCGATCATGGCCGCGGGGTCGCGATGGGCGCCGCCGACCGGCTCCTTCAGGATCTGGTCGATCACGCCGAAGCGGAGCATGTCCTGGGCGGTGATCTTCATGTTGTTGGCGGCTTCCTGCGCCTTGGTGCCGTCGCGCCAGAGGATGGAGGACGCCGCCTCCGGCGAGATCACGCTGTAGATCGCGTGCTCCAGCATCAGCACCTTGTTGGCGGTGGTGATGGCGATGGCGCCGCCCGACATGCCCTCGCCGGTGATGATGGCGACGTTTGGCACGGTCAGCGCCAGGCAGGCGTCAGTCGAGCGCGCGATCGCCTCGGCCTGGCCGCGCTCCTCGGCGCCGATGCCGGGATAGGCGCCCGCGGAATCGGCGAGCGACAGCACGGGCAGGCCGAAGCGCTCGGCCATCTCCATCAGCCGCACGCATTTGCGATAGCCTTCGGGCCGCGCCATGCCGAAATTATGCCTGATGCGGCTGTCGGTGGAATCGCCCTTCTCCTGGCCCATCACGCAGATCGGTTCGCCGCGGAAGCGGCCGAAGCCGGCGACCAGCGCCTCGTCCTCGCCGAACTTGCGGTCGCCGGCGAGCGGGGTGAATTCGGTGATCAGGCCCTTGATGAAGTCGTTGAAATGCGGCCGCTGCGGATGCCGCGCGACCAGCGTCTTCTGCCACGGCGTCAGGTTCTGATAGAGGTCGGCCAGCGCCTGCGCCGCCTTGTCCTCGATCCGCCCGATCTCGTCGCTGATGTCGGTGCCGGACGCCGCGAGCGCCCGCAATTCATCGACCTTGGAGTCGAGCTCGGCGACGGGCTTTTCGAAGTCGAGATAGCTGCGCATCTGGTCTTGCATCAACTCAATATAGGGGGGCGGGGCCTTGGAGCGAAGCGAGGTTAGGGCTGCGGAAAGAAGTGTAGTGTCTTCAATGGTTTGGCTTGTGCGCTCGTGTGGCGCCAGCCAAATCAATCGGTGAGGCCCCGGCTCTTTCTGCGGAGATGCGGCCGAAGTCAAGGCGGTTTCGGTTGTCCTCCCGACCCCGATGTCGCGTCCCGGACGCGCTGCAGCGCTTCTTGAGCGCTGCTGCGCAGAGCCGGGACCCAGCAAGCGGCATGGCCCCGGCTCAGCAGCGTATCACTTACATGCTGCGCTACGTCCGGGGCACGAGACCTCTCACCTACCCTACTTCTCCGCCAGTGGGTGCAGGTCGCGCACCAGGCTCTTCAGCCGCTCCTCGACCACATGGGTGTAGATCTGCGTCGTGGAGATGTCGGTGTGGCCGAGCAGCGTCTGCACGATGCGCAGATCGGCGCCGTTGTGCAGCAGGTGGCTGGCAAAGGCGTGGCGCAGCACGTGCGGGGAGACCAGCCGGGCCTGCAGCCCGGAGGCGACCGCGAGCTCCTTCAAATCGCGGGCGAAATGCTGCCGCGTCAGATGTCCGCTCTCGCCGAAGGAGGGGAATAGCCATTTCGAGGCGGCGAGGCTGTCTTTCTTCTTCTCGGTCTTTGCCGCCTCCGTCGCGGCGAGGTAGTCGGCCATCGCCTGCCGCGAGGCCTCGTTGAGCGGCACCAGGCGCTCCTTGTTGCCCTTGCCGCGCACCACGATCATGCGCGCGTCGCGCTTGGCCGCCGAGCGCGGCAGCGCCACCAGCTCGGAGACGCGCAGGCCCGTGGCGTAGAGCACCTCGAGCAGGCAATAGAGCCTGAGAGCGCGCAGCCGCTTCGTCGGCGAGGCCTCTTCCGCCTCGCTCAACTCCTTGGCGCGGCGGAGCATGCGGTCGACATCCGCGATCGACAGCACCTTGGGCAGGCCGCGGCCGCGCTTGGGACCGGACAGGATCGCGGCCGGATCGTCGCCGCGGATGCGCTCATTGAGGAGGAAGCGGTAGAGATGCCGCATCGCCGACAGGCGGCGGGCGACGCTGGTGGATTTGAAGCCGCGGATGTCGAGATCGGCGAGATAGTCGCGCAGCGTCTGCGTTTCCGCGTCCACGAAATTGTGGCCGACGCGGCCCAGGAAATCCGAGAAGTCGGTGAGGTCGCGGCGATAGGCATCGAGCGTATTGGGCCCCGCGCCCTGTTCCGCCGCGAGCATGTCGAGGAACAGGCCGATGAGCTTGGCGTCTGAGGGCTTGGTGGGCATGCCTCTGAGGCTAGCGCCTATTTCTTGAGAAATTTATCCGGCGGGATCGTCACCGTCATTTCCCGTGGCTTGGGATTGACGAAGTTCGCCAGCGCGAAGACCACGCCATAGACGATGCCGGCGATCACGGCGACGACCGTCAGGAAGCGGAAGAGGCTGGGCATCGTTCTGGGGTCTCGGGCAGAGGACTTGGATAGGGGTCTTGGATAGGGGTCTTGGATAGGGGTCTTGCGTAGGGCTCTTGGTCGGTCTTGGCAGCCAAATTAACCAATGAAATCATCCAACATGTTCGCCGTTTCGTGGCAAGAGTCCTCTGGCGAGGGCCCCCATGGGATCGTATAGGTGGCCAAAGCATGCCGCCCCCGGCGGCAGATCGAGCGAGATCCAATCGAGCGAGACAATGTCCGACGCCGCGGTGCCAGCACAAGCGACCCCTGAGGCCGACATCCTGTCGGCGCTCGGCGCGCGCTCGATCGTGCTGGTCGGCATGATGGGGGTGGGCAAGTCCACCATCGGCCGGCGGTTGGCGGCGCGGCTTGGCCTGCGATTTCTCGATGCCGATGTCGAAATCGAGGTGGCCCACGCCGGCATGACCATCCCGGAAATCTTTGCGACCCATGGCGAGCCCTATTTCCGCGACGGCGAGGCCCGCGTGATCGCGCGCCTGCTCGAGGGCGGGCCGATCGTGCTGGCGACCGGTGGCGGCGCTTTCATGCGCGAGGAGACGCGCACGCGCATCGCGGCGAAGGCCATCTCGATCTGGCTGAGGGCGGACCATGACGTCATCATGCGCCGGGTGCGGCGCCGTGCCGATCGTCCGCTGCTTCAGACCGCCGATCCCGAAGGAACCGTGACGCGCCTTCTCGCCCAGCGCGAGCCGGTCTATGCCAGTGCCGACCTCACCATCGCCTCGCGCGACGTGCCGCACGACCGGATCGTCGAGGAGTGCATCGGGGCGCTGCACGCCCATCTCTGCGGCGGACAGGCCGCCCAACCACCTGCCGACGTTGCGAGTGCCGTACGATGACTGCGCCGTTGAAACATTCCGATCCAGTCAAGGTCGACGTCGCGCTCGGCGACCGCGCCTATGACATCGTCATCGGCCGCGGCGTGCTGTCTTCGCTTGGAGAACGGGTCGCAGCCTTGCGGCCGGGCGTGCGCACGGCCATCGTGACCGACCGCACCGTCGCGAAATACTGGCTCGAGCCCACTGAGGCGTCGCTCGCAGCCAGCGGTATTCCGACCTCGCGCATCGTCGTCGAGGAAGGCGAGATCTCCAAGACCTATGCGGGCCTCGAAAAAGTCAGCGAAGCCCTGATCGCCGCCAGGATCGAGCGCAACGATCTCGTCATCGCACTCGGCGGCGGCGTCGTCGGCGATCTCGCCGGCTTTGCCGCGGCGATCCTGCGCCGCGGCGTCGATTTCGTGCAGGTGCCGACCTCGCTTCTCGCGCAGGTCGATTCATCCGTGGGCGGCAAGACCGGCATCAACTCGCCGCAGGGCAAGAACCTGTTAGGGGCCTTCCACCAGCCGGTGCTGGTCATCGCCGACACCGCCGTGCTCGACACGCTGTCGCCGCGCCAGTTCCGCGCCGGCTATGCCGAGGTCGCCAAATACGGCGTGCTCGGCGACGAGGCCTTCTTCACCTGGCTGGAAAAGAACCATTCCGACATCTTCACGGGCGGCTCCGCGCGCGAGCACGCGATCGCGACCTCGTGCCGCGCCAAGGCGGGCGTCGTCTCCCGCGACGAGCGCGAGACCGGCGAGCGCGCGCTGCTCAATCTCGGCCACACCTTCGGCCATGCGCTGGAAGCGGCGACCGGCTTCTCCGACCGCCTGTTCCACGGCGAGGGCGTCGCGATCGGCATGACGCTGGCGGCGCAGTTCTCGGCCAGGCTCGGCATGATCGGCGAGACCGATGCGATGCGCGTCGAACGGCACCTGATCGAAGCCGGCCTGCCGACGCGCCTGCAGGACATCGCCGGTTTCGCGCAGGAAGGACTTGCCGATGCCGATGCGCTGATGGCGCTGATGGCGCAGGACAAGAAGGTCAAGCGCGGCAAGCTCACTTTCATCCTGCTGGAGGCCGTGGGACGCGCGGTGATCGCCAAGGACGTCGAGCCGACCTTGGTGCGTGATTTCCTGCAGTCGAAACTGTCGCAGTGATGGCGGGACCGTTCAGGCCGGCCGCCCGCGCAACGGCGGGGAATGCCGAGGCGGTCGCGAGGCAAACATGAGTTCGATCTCGATCAATCTGCTGCTGGCGGTCCTCTTGCTCGCCGCCAACGCGTTTTACGTGGCTGCGGAATTCGCGCTCGTGAAGAGCCGCGGCTTTCGCGTCAAGGCCATGGTCGAGCAGAACCGCTTCGGCGCGCGCCTGCTGCAGACGATGATGGGAAACATCGAATCCTATCTCGCCTGCTGCCAGCTCGGCATCACCATGGCGTCCCTCGGTCTTGGTTGGATCGGTGAGCCGACCGTGTCGGCGCTGCTGAGTCCGATCCTCCAGCCGCTCGGTTTGTCGGATGCCACGCTGCACTTCGTCTCGTTCGTGGCGGGTTTCCTGGTCTTCTCCTCGCTGCATATCATCATCGGCGAGCAGGTGCCGAAAACGCTTGCGATCAGGGAGCCGATGCCGGTGTCGCAGTGGATCGCCTATCCGCTGTATTTTTCCTACCTGGTGTTCTATCCATTGAGCTGGTGTCTCAACGCGGCTTCGAGCGGGATCCTGCGTCTGATCGGGGTCCAGGAGTTTTCGCAGCACGAGATCCTGACGGATTCCGAGATCGAGGGCCTGGTCGAGGAATCGGCCGTGCACGGCAAGATCGAGAGCGGCGAGGCCGAATACATTCACAACGTCTTCCGCCTCGGCGAGCTGACCGTGTCCGACGTGATGGTTCATCGCACCGCCATGGTGATGATCAATGCCGACCTGCCGCCGGAGGAGCTGGTGCGTGAGGTGCTGGCCACCGAATACACCCGCATTCCGCTGTGGCGCGACAAGTCGGAGAACATCATCGGCATCCTGCACGCCAAGGATCTGTTGCGGGCCATCCGCGCCGCGGAGGGCGATACGTCGCGCATCGACGTCACCACCATCATGCTGCCGCCCTGGTTCGTGCCGGAAATGCGGCCGATATCCCAGCAGCTCAAGGCGTTCCGCCGTCGCAAGACCCATTTCGCGCTCGTCGTCGACGAGTATGGCGAGGTCGAAGGCCTCGTGACGCTGGAAGACATTCTGGAGGAGATCGTCGGCGATATCTCCGACGAGCACGACGTGGTCGTCGCCGGCGTCCGCCGTCAGCCCGACGGCTCCGTCGTGGTCGACGGTTCGGTCCCGATTCGCGATCTCAACCGCGCGCTGGACTGGCACCTGCCCGATGAAGAGGCAACGACGGTCGCCGGCCTCGTCATTCACGAAGCGCGCTCGATCCCCGACCGCGGTCAGAGTTTTACCTTCCACGGCTTCCGCTTCCGCGTCCTCCGCCGCGAGCGCAACCGCATCACCGCGCTCCGTATTTCACCGGTGGCACGCGAGGGTGAGCTGGAGGAGACCAAGCCGAGACGGGCCGGAACGTCGTTTTAGTTTTGCTCACGTTGCACCAGCATCGTCATTCCGGGGCGATGCGGGGCATCGAACCCGGAATCGAGATTCCGGGTTCGGCTCTTTGAGCCGCCCCGGAATGACGGAGCTAGCCTTCCCCCGGCGCCTGCGCCTGGATCGCGAGCGCGTGCACGCCGCCGGACAGTTCCGCGGCGAGCGCCGAATTTATCATGCGATGGCGGTCGACCCGGCTCTTCCCTTTGAAGGCGGCAGACACGATATACACCCGAAAGTGCGTCTCGCCGCCCGGCTGATGGCCGGCGTGGCCCTCATGCAAATGTGACTCGTCGACGACCTGCAGGCTTTCCGGCGTGAAAGCTTCCTGCAACTTGTTGCTGATAGTGTCTTTCATGACCATGAGTGCCATTAAGGGACGCGATCGCGGCCCGTCAACTCCCGGGCCTCACGCTAATTGCAATGTCAAGACTTGAAGGTTTTTGCATTGCGTAGTCAAAGTCAGCCATGCCGATCGATTCATCAAAGTTCTTCGACTCCATCCGCGTCAAGCCGCGCGGCAAGCAGGCGGAAGCGAAGCCGCGCGACAGCGTGGTCGCCTGCGAATGGACCGGCTGCCAGAACAAGGGCAGCCACCGCGCGCCGAAGGGTCGCGAGAACCAGCGCGAATACTGGCACTTCTGTCTCGACCACGTGCGCGAGTACAACCAGAACTACAATTTCTTCTCCGGCATGAACGCCGACGCCGTCGCGCGCTACCAGAAGGATGCGCTGACCGGCCATCGTCCGACCTGGAAGATGGGCGCCAATGGCGGCAAGAAGGGTGCGGAAGCCGAGATCGACATGGCGTCTGACCCGTTCAGCATGTTCAGCGAGATCAACGGCCGCGCGAACTGGCGGAAGGGCCCGGACGCCCAGCCGAAGGCCGAGACGCGCAAGGTGATGAACGCCGAGCGCAAGGCGCTCCAGGTCATGGGCCTCGGCCCCAGCGCCACGCTCGCCGACGTCAAGACCAAGTACAAGGCGCTGGTCAAGCAGCATCACCCCGATGCCAATGGCGGCGACCGCTCCACCGAAGATCGCCTGATCGAGATCATCAAGGCGTATAATTATCTGAAGACGGTCGTGCGGGAGGCGTAAGGCCTCCGCGCCTGGTTTGGATGCCGCCCGCCCGGAAGCGGACGGCACCTTCGTCGTTACCTTGTCCGACAGACACGGACGCGCTTGACGACGCGGCGTCCATGATAGCCGCGCGTGACCACGGTGCGTACGGTGCAGACCTTTCGCGGAACGTAATGATAGCGTGCGTTCACGACGTCCCCCGGCACTGAAGCGTTTGCGATGGGATGCGCCGGCAGCGCATGGGCTGGCACCGCGAGCGACGACAGAGCGAACAGCGTTCCGGCAGCGAGGGCGTAGGAGAGCTTCTTCATTACAATTCCTTTTCGTGACTGCCCCTGAAGACATTCGTAGGGGCGATCATGAATGCGCGGCCAGCGTCTTTGTTCCAGCTGGCCGCGGAGTCCTTCCGTCGCGTGCTCGAAAAGGCCCGAACAAGGTCAATCCTGACGAGCCCGGATATCGTGCTTGCGTCTAATCTGCAGGCATCGTCCCGACGTAGGACGAGCTTGGCCGGATCAACCGTCCCGTCCGCTGCTGCTCGCGCGCGTGGGCGGTCCATCCCGCGGCGCGTGCCACCGCGAAGATCGGCGTGAAGGCCTGCCTTGGAATAGCAAGCGCATCGAGCAGGATCGCAGTGAAGAACTCCACATTCGTCTCCAGCGGCCGCTCCGGATTCTTCTTGCGCAGCGCGGCGCGGATATAGGCTTCAACCTCGCCGGCGAAGGGCAGGTCGGCGCCGTTGGAAGCCAGCGCCTCGATCGCGGTCTTCAGCACGTCGGCGCGGGGGTCGCGCACGCGATAGACGCGGTGGCCGAAGCCCATCATCCGCTCGCCGCGCGAAAGCGCCGCGTCGACCCACGGCTTGATCCGTTCACGCGAGCCGATCGCATCCAGCATTTCCAGCACCGGCTCCGGCGCGCCGCCATGCAGGGGACCGGTGAGCGCGCAATAGCCCGCGGTCACGGCGGCGAACAGATCGGCTTGCGTCGAGGCCACCACGCGCGTCGTGAAGGTCGAGGCATTCATGCCGTGGTCGCAAACCGTGACGAGATACGCATCGAGCGCGGTGACCTCGCGCGCTGCCGGCGCGCGCCCGTGCAGCATGCGCAGCGTGTCGGCCGCGTGGCTCACGCCGGGATCGGGCGCGACCGGCTCCAGCCCCTTGGTGCGGCGGACCAGTGCGCCTGCGATCACCGGGAATGCGCCGACGATGGTCGCTTCATGTTCGAGCCCGTGCTCGGCGCGAAGCCCGGCGACGGCTGCGCGAAACCCGTCGACGATGCCCATGCCGCGCGTCGCCGCCAGCAGGTCGGGCAGCCGCGTGAAGGCGCGCTCGCGCGCCGCGCCCAGGCTCGCCCGCACATTGGCTTCGCTCAGGCTGGTCTTGCTGGCGCCATTCCAGAGCCGGGCGGTGACGCCTTCGAAACTCGATTTGGCGGCGAGCTTGCCGACATGCTCGCCGGCGATGATCAGCTCGCCGCGTTCGCCGTCGACATGGCTCAGCACGGTTTCGGCCGCGGTGACGCCGTCCAGCCCGATCTGGCTCTTGGTCAGATGAATGTTCATGGCCTGTCTCCTTTCATTTCACGCGAGAAAGGTCAGGCCTCTCGACAGATTGATCAATCTTGATTACGTAAATCAATATGAAAAATTCCGATGGGCTGTATCTCTCTGCCCGGGAGGCGGCCGCCGAGCTCGCGATCTCCCCGGCCACCCTCTACGCCTATGTCAGCCGTGGCCTGATCCGCTCCGAGCCGACGCCGGATTCGCGCAAGAACCGCTACCGGGCCGAGGATGTCCGGGCGCTGAAGGAGCGCCGGGTGCCGTCGCCGGAGCCGCGCGGGCTGCGCAGCTTCGACGCGGACCTGCCGGTGATGGACACGGAGATCTCGACCATCACCGAGGAGGGCGCGATCTATCGCGGCGTCAATTGCGTCGATCTTTCCGAAAGCGACACGCTGGAGCACACGGCGACGCTGCTCTGGGACGTCTCCGGCGTCGATCCGTTCGCTCCGGACAATCAGCCGGAGATATCCGAGGAGATGCGCACGATCGGGCAGGCCGCGCGCCGGGCGGCGCCGATCGACCGGGCCATCGCCGTGCTGGCGCTGGCCGCCAGCGCCGATCCCCGCGCCTTCACCCGTGCGCCCGATGGCCGCGCCATGGTCGGCGCGCGCATCGTCCGTCTGCTGGTTGCGACCATGCTCAACGCCGAGCCCTCGGCCGAGCCGCTGCACCGGCAAATCGCGAAGGCGTGGACGGCGGACAACAAGCATGCGCCCGACCTGATCCGCCGGGCGCTGGTGCTGCTGGCCGATCATGAGCTGAACGCCTCGACCTTCACAGCCCGTTGCGCGGCCTCGACCGGTCTCAATCTCTACGATTCCGTCATCGCCGGCCTCGCCGCGCTGAAAGGGCCGAAGCATGGCGGGGCCGGCGTGCTGGCCTCGCAGCTCGTGAAAGCGCTGGTCGACCGCGACGTCGAGCCGATGGTGCGCGAGCGCGTCGCGCTCGGCGAGCGTTTTGCCGGCTTCGGCCATGGCGTCTACAAGCGCGGCGATCCCCGCGCGCAATCGCTGCTGAACGCATTGTCGCGCGCCGGCGCGCCGCGCAAATTCACCCGCGAGGTGCCGGAGCGCATCGCGGAAGCCACCGGCGAATTCGTCAACATCGACTATGCGCTCGCCGTCCTCGTGCACGCGCTGCGCCTGCCCGCGGGCAGCGAGCTCGCTCTGTTCGCCATGGCCCGCAGCGTCGGCTGGATTGCGCACGCCAGCGAGCAATTGCAGTTCGGCAAGCTGATCCGGCCGCGGGCGAGGTATGTGGGACCGGCGCCGGGGCGGAGAATGGGGGCTACGGAAGCGAAGTCCTAGGGTGCCTACTCGGATGCACGACGTCCTGCGGCGAAGCCAAAGCGACTTTGTCGCCTCGTTTTGTTAGGTTCTGGCGTAATTCTGAAATCCGGGCGCAGGAGCAATATGGACAATCGTGCAGGCGAGATGTTGGTGTTCGTACGTGTGGTGGAGACGGGCAGTTTCTCCGAAGCTGCCCGTCTCATGCTGATGACGCCGTCCACGGTCTCGAAGTTGATCGCCCGGCTGGAGGTCCGGCTCGGCGTACGCCTGATCGAGCGGTCGACGCGCCGGCTCGCGCTCACGGGCGAGGGGCAGTTCTATTTCGAGCGCAGCCAGGCGCTGCTCGCTTCGCTGGATGAGACCGAGCAGCTGATCGCGCAGGGCGGCGCGGAAGCCGAAGGGGTTATTCGTGTCAACGCCTCGGTGACGTTTGGCACGGCGGCGCTCGAGCCGATCCTGCCCGCATTCTTTCAGGCCTACCCCCGGATCGTCGTCGATCTGTCGTTGTCGGACGAGGTGGTCGATCTCTATCTCGACCGCACCGACGTCGCGATACGCGTCGGCAAGCTAGCGGATTCCCACCTGATGGCGCGCAGGATCGGCGAGACCCGGCGGCGCATCGTCGCCTCGCCCTCCTATCTCGCGCGTCACGGAACGCCACAAACGCCGGAAGACCTGGTCCATCACAACTGCCTGGGTTTCAACTTCCGACGCGCGATGCCGGTGTGGCCGATGCGAGAAGGCGGACGCATCGTCGAGCGCATGCTCAGCGGGTCATTGCTCGCCAACAACGCCGAGACGCTTCGCCGTATGGCGATCGCCGGAGTCGGCATCGTTCGGGCAGCCGACTATCATCTGCGCCAGCCCATCGCGCGCGGCGAGCTTGTCGAGCTCCTCGCCGACAGCGATATCGGTGTGACCGACGAGATCCACGCCTTGTTCCGCGGCGCGCAGCTCCTGCCGGCGCGGGTGCGGGCCTTTCTCGATTTCACGGTGCCGCGCATGCAGCGCTTCCTTGCCGAAGGATAGGCAGACGACGGCCGAGGCGTAGCGTTTGCCCCGGCCGCGCAACGTCTCAGCGTCGGTCGCGTTCCAGGATTTCCATGCGCATCAACTGGACTCCGCCCTCGGCAAGCGCCGGAAGCTTGGCGAGCCAGTCCTTGACGTAGGGCATGGCGTTGTGTGCCTCGAAATCGTCCTTCGTGGCGAAGACCTCGTAGAAGACGAAGTGGCCGGGACGCTCGCGGTCCTGCTGGAGGAAATAGACAAGGTTCTTGGGATCGCTGCGCACCTGTGCGATCAGCGGCAGCGTGGCCGCACGCAGCTCGGCCTCCTTGCCGGGCTTGGCGCGCACTTCGGCGATGATCGAATAAGCGCTGGCCGGGATCTGGGCGTAGCGGATACCGCTGGCTTCCTTAGCTGAGGCCGGGATGGATGCACCAATCACGCCGGCTCCGAGCAGGATGGCGAGCGCAAATGATTCTACGAATCGGAGTTTCATTTTCCAGTTTCCATTTTCGAGAGCAACAAACGGGAGCTTCAGTTGCGTTCGACCCAATCACTGTCCGGTCAGAGTGCGCTGCCGTGCGGCGTGCGCGCTGGCGAAGCGCTGCTTCACCGGTCCGAGCGCCTTCACGAATTCGAGCTGCTCGCCCTCCGGGCCCTTGCAGTAGATCAACTCCCAGCCATCCGACGGAGCCACCGTCACCTTGTTGGTGTTGGTGTTCTCGGGGGCGGCCTTGCGCTCCGCCTCGGTTCGCACGCGGATGATGCGGTTGGCCCGCACTTGCGTCATGCCGCGCCGCGCGGATTCTGCTTCGAGGTCGGCGATGAACTTGTTGAAGTCGACATCGTCGCGCACGTAGAAGCAGATGTGCATCATGCGCGGATAGGCAGGGCTCATGTTCTGCACCGGTGGCGCGAAGCTGTTGGCGCTGCCCATCGGCTCCTGCGCGTTGCGATATTGCAGCAGCTCGATCACGACATTGTCGAACTGGACGAAGCGTACGTCGAGCCGCTGATCGCCGTCCCGAAGGTTCGGCACACCGATCGTCTGCGGATCGACGTGGAGTTCGCCGGCGCGGATTTCCTGATCGGCGAGCAATGTGTTCTGTACGGGATCGCCCGGGAAGTCGCCGTGGCGAAACACCTCCGTGCCGCCCAGCACCTCGGTGTAGAATTCGAAGGCGCGCTCCATGTTCTGCACCGTCAAGCCGAAATGCTGCACCCCCTGCAGGCGGACCGCAAGCGGACCGGCATTGCGTTCGACTGCGGACATTCCGTCGATGCCGCGAGCCGAGGTCGTGGCGGCGAGCGCCGGGCCCGCTGTCGCGGCCCCCGCGATCATCGCAGCGCCGGCCGTCAGCAGCATGTCGCGGCGGCTGGGATCGGCTGCTTTGTCCGTTTCAAGGTCATGCATGGTTTTTCTCCTTTTTCGTTCAGTTGAGATGCGTCGATTCGGGACGCGGGGGGCCAGCCGGGCGAAGCGGGCTTCGACCGGTGAGCGTCGTCGGTGTTGAGCTTGTGGGTTAGACCGCGATGGGAAGCGGTGCGGCCGGGTTGACCAGATCCGCGGCGCGTAATTCGCGCCAGAAGTCGGCGGGGATCGTCTCCTCGAGCGCTGCGCGGTCTTCGGCGATCCGGCTGGGCCGGCTGGCGCCCGGGATCACGGCCGCTACAGCAGGGTTCGCCAGAGCGAATTGGAGGCCGGCTGCCTTCATGCTGATCTTGTGGCGATCAGCGATCGCCTTGATCGCTGCGACCCTAGCGATGATCGCCGGTGTCGCGGGGGCATATTCGAAGTTCGGGCCTCCGACGAGCGCGCCCGAGCTGTAGGGGCCGCCGACGATAATCTCGAGCTTGCGCTCCGCCACCACCGGCATGACGCGCTGGAGCGCCCGGCCGTGGTCGAGCAGCGTATAGCGGCCGGCAAGCAGGAAGGCGTCGGGGCGCGGCTCATCGAGATCGAGCAGCAGTTCGATCGGTTCGACCCGGTTCACGCCCAGACCCCAGGCCTTGATGACACCTTCGTCGCGCATCCTTTGCAGGGCCCGGAAGGCGCCTTTTCGGGCGCTTTCAAACACGCTCAGCCATTCGTCGCCGTAGAAGTCCTGCGCGACGTCGTGGACGAAGGCGATGTCGATATGATCGGTCTTGAGCCGCTTCAGGCTGTCTTCAATCGAACGGTATGTTGCGTCTTCGCTATAGTCGTTGACCACCTTGTTGGGGCGGCCATGCGCGAACACGCCGCCCTTTTCGCCATAGTCGCGCGGGCCTCCCTCGATCTCGTCGAGAACGATGCGGCCGACCTTGGTGCTGATGACGTAGTTCTGGCGCGGCTTGCCGGCAAGCGCACGACCCATGCGGATCTCGGCGAGGCCGGCGCCATAGAAAGGAGCATTGTCAAAATAGCGAATGTCATCGTTCCAGGCGGCGTCGACTGTCGCCAGCGCTTCAGCCTCGGGAATGTCGCGGAACATGTTGCCGAGCGGTGCCGCACCGAAGCCAAGTTTGCCGGGCAGGATGTTGTTCAACGCCATCGTACGGACCTTTCAGTCAGACCACCGGACCCATCTCCGGTGTCGATGGCTGAAATACATTCGGGCCCGCACGCACGGTAGCCGGGCGCTGATCTCAGCACCTTGGATTTGAATTCACAGATTGAGCTGCCTGTGGTCGGTCAGGGCTCTGAGCTGGCGCCTAAGCCCGCGGCTTTGCAGTAGCAACGCCGCCGCCATTTCGGCGGCGATAGATCCATCCCGCCAAACCCAGCAGGATCGCGACCCCGACCACCGTCAAGATCCAGATGTGCTTGCCGACATGCCCATGATAATGCAGCCCGGCATATTCGTGCAGGGCCGAGACCGCCAGCACGCCGGGCAGCACATGCGCGGGCGCCCAGGCCAGGATGGCCGGGATGTTCACCGCGTAGAATTTCGCCGGCGCCATGCCCAGCGCGCCGGCGGTCACGGGGACGAAGGCCCGGACCGGCGGCACGAAGCGGGCGAAGAACACGGCCCAGGTGCCGAAGCGGTTGAAGAAGCTCTCGCTCTCGGCGACCACGCGCGGATAATTGGTCAGCGGCCAGGTGTTGAGGATCTCGCGCTGGCGCCGGTGCCCGATCCAGTAGGCCGAACCGTCGCCGAGCACGGCGCCGAGCGCGGCCGCCAGCAGCACCCATTGCAGCTCGAGTTCGCCGCCCGGGACCAGGGCGCTCAGCGCCAGGATGATGGTCGAGCCCGGGATCACCGATCCCACCACCGGCACGGCTTCGAGCAGCGCCGCCAGGAACAGGACCAGATAGCCCAGCCATGGATGGGCCGAGACGAAGGCGATGAGCGGATCGAGGAAGGACGTCACGTCGTCTCTGTGGCGGGCTGGAGCATTTGGAGTTCGGACCCTACCTAAGTAAGCACGTGCGGCAAAAGTGCCATTTAGGCAGGCAGAGGCCTTACCCCGCCCGAAATTCGAGCGTGATTCGCAAGGCAGCCCTCCAAAAACTGCGTTCCTTGCCTATCTAGATGAAAACACGACGGAACTTTGATTGGAGGGCGGGCTTCTGCCGGCCCCGTGTCTCTGATAGGTTGCTTTGCAGCACCCAGCCGCAGCCAACGTGCGAATAACCGGTTTCGGGACCGCCCGGGACCTCGGAGGATTGATGACGACCGCCGCCCTGTCCAAAGTTGAGGAAGTTTCCGGTCTGCCCGACATGAAGGTGTCGGTGCGCCAGGTGTTCGGGATCGACAGCGATCTCGAAGTCCCCGCCTATTCCGAAGTCGACCCTCACGTGCCCGAAGTCGATGCCGATTACCGCTTCGACCGCGCCACCACGCTCGCCATTCTCGCGGGCTTTGCGCGCAACCGCCGCGTCATGGTGACCGGCTATCACGGCACCGGCAAATCCACTCATATCGAGCAGGTCGCCGCCCGCCTGAACTGGCCCTGCGTGCGCGTCAACCTCGACAGCCACATCAGCCGTATCGATCTCGTCGGCAAGGATTCGATCGTGGTCCGTGACGGCAAGCAGGTCACCGAATTCCGCGACGGCATCCTGCCCTGGGCGCTGCAGCACAACGTTGCGCTGGTGTTCGACGAATACGACGCCGGCCGCCCGGACGTGATGTTCGTGATCCAGCGCGTGCTGGAAGTCTCGGGACGCCTGACGCTGCTCGACCAGAACAAGGTCATCAAGCCGCACCCGGCGTTCCGGCTTTTCGCCACAGCGAATACGGTGGGCCTCGGCGACACCTCGGGCCTCTACCACGGCACCCAGCAGATCAACCAGGGCCAGATGGACCGCTGGTCGATCGTCACCACGCTGAACTATCTCAGCCATGACGAGGAGGTGGAGATCGTGCTGGCCAAGGCCAAGCACTATCGCACCCAGGAAGGCCGCGACATCGTCAACAAGATGGTCCGCCTCGCCGACCTGACCCGCAACGCCTTCGCCAATGGCGACCTGTCGACGGTGATGAGCCCGCGCACGGTGATCACCTGGGCGGAGAACGCCGACATCTTCGGCGATATCGGCTTCGCCTTCCGGGTCACCTTCCTCAACAAGTGCGACGAGCTCGAACGGCCCCTGGTCGCCGAGTTCTACCAGCGCTGCTTCAACGCGGAGCTGCCGGAATCGGCGGTGAACGTGGCGCTGAGCTGAAGTTCTCTCGGTGTGTCGTCCCGGACAAGCGAAGCGCAGATCCGGGACCCATACCCACAGGGAGTGGTTTTGCGAAGACTCGGAGTTACCAGCTTCGCCCACAACCTTTCCCCGTGGCTATGGGTCCCCGCGTTCGCGGGGACGACGGATCAAGCTGAGCCCGGGACGACGGTGAGATCGAGATGAGCACCACCTCCAACTCCAAATTCCGCAGCAACAAGGAGGCGCCGACCGAGCCGTTCAAGCGCTCGGTCGCCTCCTGCCTCAAGGCGATCGCGAAATCGCCCGAGCTCGACGTCTCCTTCGCGGCCGAGCGGCCCGGGCTTGCGCCGGGCAAGGCGCGGCTGCCCGAGCCGGCGCGCAAAATGACCAAGCGCGATGCCGCGATCGTGCGCGGCCATGCCGATTCCATCGCGCTCAAGCTCGCCTGTCACGATCCCAAGGTTCATCGCAAGCTGATGCCCGGCAATCCGCAGGCCCGCGGCGTGTTCGAGGCGGTCGAGCAGGCCCGCGTCGAGGCGATCGGCGCGCGCCGCATGGCCGGCGTTGCCAAGAACCTCACCGCGATGCTCGACGACCACTTCCATCGCGGCAAGTTCGACGAGATCACCGACCGCGCCGATGCGCCGCTCGCCGATGCGCTGGCGATGCTGGTGCGCGAGCGCCTGACCGGCCTCGCGCCGCCGGCGGCGGCGAAGAAGATGGTCGACCTCTGGCGGCCTATCCTCGAAGACAAGATCGGCAAGCGGCTCGACCGGCTCGACGGCGTGGTCGAGGACCAGACCAGGTTCGGCGACGCCGTGCATGATCTGTTGTCGGCGCTCGAGCTCGGCGACGAACGCAACGCCGACAGCGAAGACAATGACGAGAACGACGAGAACCGGGACGGCGACAACGACCAGTCCGGCGCCGAAGGCTCGCCCGATTCCGACGCCGCGCAGGAGATGAGCGCCGACCAGGCGCAGGCGAGCTCGGAGGAGATGAGCGAGAGCGCGATGGAAAGCGCGCAGGCCTCGACCTCGGATACGTTCGACGACGGCGAGCTCGGCGACGACGAGACGCCCGGCGAGGCGACGCGCCCGAACGCGCACGGCAAGAACGAGCCGCGCGGGCCGGAATATCACGCCTTCGCGCCCAAGTTCGACGAGGTGATCGCGGCCGAGGACCTCTGCGATCATGACGAGCTGGAGCGGCTGCGCGCCTATCTCGACAAGCAGCTCGCGCATCTGCAGGGCATCGTCGCCCGCCTCGCCAACCGGCTGCAGCGCAAGCTGATGGCGCAGCAGAACCGCGCCTGGGAGTTCGATCTCGAAGAGGGCATCCTGGATCCCGCGCGGCTGTCGCGCGTCGTCACCGATCCCTATCACCCGCTGTCCTTCATGCACGAGAAGGAGGCGACGTTCCGGGACACCGTGGTGACACTGCTGCTCGACAATTCCGGCTCGATGCGCGGCCGCCCGATCACGGTCGCGGCGACCTGCGCCGACATTCTCGCGCGCACGCTGGAGCGTTGCGGCGTCAAGGTCGAGATTTTGGGATTTACCACGCGTGCCTGGAAAGGTGGCCAGTCCCGCGAGGCCTGGCTTGCCGCCGGCAAGCCGGCCAATCCCGGCCGCCTCAACGATCTCCGCCACATCATCTACAAGTCGGCGGATGCCCCCTGGCGGCGCGCGCGAAAGAATCTCGGCCTGATGATGCGCGAGGGGCTGCTGAAGGAGAACATCGACGGCGAGGCGCTGGACTGGGCGCACAAGCGCCTGCTCGGCCGTCCCGAGCAGCGCAAGATCCTGATGATGATCTCGGACGGCGCGCCGGTCGACGATTCCACGCTGTCGGTCAATCCCGGCAATTATCTCGAGCGGCACCTGCGCCACATCATCGAGGAGATCGAGACCCGCTCGCCCGTCGAGCTGATCGCGATCGGCATCGGCCATGACGTGACGCGCTACTATCGCCGCGCGGTGACGATCGTGGACGCCGAGGAGCTCGGCGGCGCCATCACCGAGAAGCTCGCCGAACTCTTCAGCGAGACCAACACGGCGCCCACGCAAGCACCCGGTCGCCCGCGACGCAAATTGCATTCGTGAGCACGCGTTCATCCCGCCGCAGCTTTCTCGGCCACGCGGCGGCGGGATTCTCCACTCTCGCAGTCTCCCGCCTCGCGCAGGCGCAAGCCGCGGCCGAGCCGCAGCCAAGAACACCTCAAGTCCCGCTCCAGGTCGAGCATGCCGTCGCCGCGCCCGTCAACGTCGAGGTCAACGCGCGCAGCATTCCCAATTTCGAGCCGCGCGACCGCTCGCGCACGCGCTTCGGTTCGCTGGACTATCGCAGCGGCCTGGTGCTGACTTCGCCCTATCGCGGCTTCGGCGGCTTGTCCGGCCTTCGCTTCCTCGACGGCAAGGGCGAGCGCTTCCTCGCGATCTCCGACCAGGGCGGCTGGTTCACCGGCACCATCCGCTATGCCGGCCGCGAGATGGTTGGCCTCGCCGACGTCGAGGCCGCGCCGGTGCTGGGCGCCGACGGCCGGCCGATCACCGAGAAGAAGCTCTGGTACGACACCGAGTCGCTCGCGCGCGACGGCAACCTCGTCTATGTCGGGCTCGAGCGCGTCAACCAGATCCTGCGCTACGATTTTGCCAAGGGCGGCACGCGAGCCCACGGCGAGGTGATCAGCGTCCCGCCGTCCCTGCGCAAGCTGCCCTACAACAAGGGCCTCGAGGCGATGGTCGTCGTGCCCAAGGGCCAGGGCCAGCCGCTCGCGGGCAGCCTGATCGCCTTCTCCGAGCGTGGGCTCGACGCCGATGGCAACCTCGTCGCCTTTCTGATCGGCGGCCCCACGCCTGGCCAGTTCAGCGTGCGGCGCACCGAGAAATACGACATCAGCGATGCCGTGCTGCTGCCCTCCGGCGAGCTGCTCATCCTCGAACGCAAATTCTCCTGGTTCACCGGCGTCAACATCCGCATCCGCTCGATCCCCCTGAAGTCGATCGTCCCGGGCGCGCTGGTCGATGGCCCCGCGCTGTTCGCCGCCGATCTCGGCCACGAGATCGACAACATGGAAGCCATCGACGCCCACGTCACGAGCGAAGGCGAGACGGTGCTGACGCTGATCTCCGACGACAATTTCTCGATGCTGCAGCGGACCCTGCTGCTGCAATTCACGCTGGCGGAGTAGGGCGGGCGTCGTTCGGCAGACTCCGTTGTCGTCCCCGACGCGTCTCGAGTCTCACCTGTCGTCCCGGACAAGCGCGCCTCAAGCGCGCGCAGATCCGGGACCCATATCCCCAGGGAGGAGTGTAAGGCAAAGCTCCCACTCCGAGTTGTCGCCAAATTTCTCCCTGTGGGTATGGGTCCCGGATCTGCGCTGACGCTTGTCCGGGATGACAGCGGAATGTGTGGCGTCATCTCGCGCCGGACCGCGATTGCGGAAATGCACGCCGGGGCTACCCGCCATTCCCCCGCGCGCCTAGCAATCCGCGCGTCCCCCATTACACTCCCCCTCACATTGCCCCTCCCACCTTCCGGAACTCCCCGCATGAGCGCCCTGTTTTCCCCGATCAAGCTGCGCGGCCTGACCTTGAAGAACCGCATCGTGGTGTCGCCGATGTGCCAGTATTCGGCCGATGACGGCGTCGCCACCGACTGGCACTTCACCCACATCAACAATCTCAGCCTGTCGGGCGCGGCGATGTTCTGCATCGAGGCGACGCATGTGGAGGCGATCGGCCGCATCACGCCGGGCTGCCTCGGGCTCTACAGCGATGCCTGCGAGGCCGCCTTGAAGCCGATCCTCAATTCGGTGCGCAGGCATTCCTCCACCGCGGTCGCGATGCAGCTCGCCCATGCCGGCCGCAAGGCCTCGAGCGCGCGGCCCTGGGACGGCGGCCAGCTGATTCCGGTGGAGCAGGGCGGCTGGCAGACGGTCGGCCCGAGCGCGGTGCCGCACAAGGAGGGCGAGGCCGCGCCGCTGGCGCTGGATGCGGCAGGCCTGAAGCGCATCCGCGAGGCCTTCGTCGATTCAGCGAAGCGCGCCGCGCGGCTCGGCATCGACGCCATCGAGGTGCACGGCGCGCACGGCTATCTCCTGCATCAGTTCCTGTCGCCGATCTCCAACAGGCGCACCGACGAATATGGCGGCAGCCTCGAGAACCGCATGCGCTATCCGCTCGAAGTGTTCGACGCGGTCCGTGCCGCATTCCCCGCCGACAAGCCAGTCGGCATGCGGGTGTCGTCGACCGACTGGGTCGAAGGCGGCTGGGACCTGGCGCAGACCATAGAATTTGCGCGAGCGCTGAAGACGCGCGGCGTCGACTGGATCGATGCCTCCTCCGGCGGCGTCTCGCCGCTGCAGAAGATCGCGCTCGGCCCCGGCTACCAGGTGCAGTTCGCAGACGCCATCAAGCGCGAGTCCGGCCTGCCCACCATCGCCGTCGGCCTGATCACGGACGCGAAGCAGGCGGAAGAGATCGTCGCATCCGGCAAGGCCGACATGGTCGCGCTCGCCCGCGGCATGCTCTACGATCCGCGCTGGGCCTGGCACGCCGCCGCCGAGCTCGGCGGCGAGGTCGAAGCGCCGCCGCAATATTGGCGCTCGCAGCCCTCGACGCAGAAATTGCTGTTCGGCAAGACCACGTTCGGCGCGCGGTGAGGACGAGCGCCTGCTGCATGCGAGGCGCGACGACCGCGCCAAATCAACGGTGTCGTCCCGGACAAGCGTCAGCGCAGATCCGGGACCCATACCGCGTGGATTCCTCGATGGTGCGGGGTGTACGTCGACAAGCAACCTGGAGTCTTCGCCAAACCCCTCCCTGTGGTTATGGCGACGAGCGCAAGCGCTCGCGCGGAGGTCCCGGATCGGCGTGTGCTTTTAGGCGCGCTTGTCCGGGACGACAGCGGGGTGTTGGAGGCGCCGTCCTACCTCACCTCCGTAACTGTCCCCACCTTCCACGCCCCCCGAAACTGGCCTAACCTTCCGCGCAGGCGAGGCAATGGAGGGCTGCCCATGCGTTATCCTGTCCGCAAAGCGGCTCACATCTTCGAGCGCGTCGGCCTTGCGATGGCCGGTGCGGCGTGCGGGCTGTTCGTCGGCGCCTATGTCGGATCGGCCATTCCCGTGCTCACCACGCAGGGCTTCCTGCTGCTGATGATGGTGCTCGGCGGCATCGGCTTCTATCTCGGCATCGACACGCCGCAGCTGCCGTTCGACGATGCGCACAGCCAGATCGACGCCGCCGAATTCATGAGCTCCGCCGGCACGCTGCTTGCGACGCTCACCGCCTTCGTCTCCGTCTTCGTCATCGTGCTGCGGATCGACCCGCACATGCTCTGGACCTGGCTCGTCCTCGCCGGCTGGCTCGCCGGCGTCGTCATGCAGATCGTCGCGGGCGCCAAGGCGAGGATGCGGAAGTAGCCGTCTGACCCCTCCAGGGCAGGGCTATCGCATTTGAGAAACTTTCCCTGCGGCCATCCTTCGAGACGCCCGCCTTTGGCGGGCCCTCAGGATGAGGACCGAGTGCGCGGCAGCGGTTTCAGCGGGCACCGATGCTACTTAGCCTCATCCTGAGGAGACCGCGGAGCGGTCGTCTCGAAGGACGAGGCGCTCACTCAGGCGCCGCCAGGAACTCACATGCGATGGCCCTCCCTCCAGGGGAGGGTCAGCAGCAGCGCGTCCTAGAACACCACGCCCACGCGCGTGCCGCGCTTCCAGGCGATGCGGCAGCGCTTCTTGGTGTTGACGTGCAGCAGCTCGAAGCGATCGGGGATCGTCACCTGGCCGCCGAGATCGACACAGGCCCCGCCGGGCGAATAGTCGATCAGCGTGCAGGGGATCACCGGCGCGCGCGGGTCGGTGATGATCTTGGCCTGGCGCGACACCAGCCCTGCGGGCTTGACGCGGACATGGCGGCGCGGATGCATTGGCACTCTCCTCCAATTCCGCATCTAGCGGCGGGTTCGGGTGACGATAATGCCGGGGAGTTGATGCGAAGCAGCTAAGGCCGGCAGGAGAATTTTAACGAAAAGTGCCGGCGAAGGCTGCAAGCGGCATGCGGATTCTACCCCTGCGTCTGCTTCTTGCCGAAACGGTTCTTCAGACAATTGGCCGACGAACAATACTTTCGGTGCTTTGCGAAAGCCGATCCGTCCATAGCGCAACTGCCGGAGGGACATTGTCCGTTGTCAGTGCTCATCTTGGCTGTCACGGCATGCGTCGAGAACCACCAGCCGCAACTTTGTCGCGGGCTCGATGGCGATCAGCACCCGATCCAGCGACAATGCTTCGTCATAGATGTCGGTGTCGCGTTCGAGAGCGGCATCGATCGGAACGAGATAGTTGGACCCCATCGACCTCGATGCCATGACTCGCATAGTAGACGACCGCAACCTCGGCATCGCGGGACCGTTCGATGAAATCGCGCAGCGCCCACCGCGCCCGCCCGCAGAGCGAAGCTCGCCCGTGGGGCGCGTGTGTGGGGCGGGTGATGTCCCGGCAGGGGCCGTGCTCAACGCGAGGGACCGTCATCCCATCCCGTCATACGGGCCCCTCTGACACCTGGCGCCTATGATCCGTCGCGGCATGCGCTCGCGATGTAGATGCCCAGCTCGTTGGTCTTGATGAGTGCGTACGGATCGGCCACTCCTTCTTCCCGCAGCCATTCAATCTGCAATTCGTAGGCCTGGCGTTCGTAGGCAGCAATACAGGGAAGGACGATGTTGTTTGCCCTCTGCACGTGGTGCACCACTTCGTGCAACAGAGTGCTTTTCTGTCGCAGATCATCGGGTCGCCAGCCCTGAGGCAGGTAGATCGCCCCCTCGTCGCGATTGTAGAGCGCCTGCAACTCCAGCCCGCGGTCCTCCGGCGAGCCATGTCGCATTGCCATGTCCGCCACTGTCACGAAATGGATCCGCGGATGATCAGGAGCCGACAAGCCGGTCTTGGCAACGATCCATGCGATGTAGATTGCGATCAGATTTTCCAAGGAAACGGCTTCCTGCAGTAAGATGCGCAGCGCGGCCTGCTGGTGACGAGGATTTTCGAGTTTCCTATTCTGCTAGGTTGGCCCCGCGGCGGATTGCCTGGGATGCGCGATCAGATGTGCGTACTGACGCAGGATCCGATCAGCCTGAAGGCGTCGCGAGCTTCGCAGCGCCGACGCGATGGAAGCAAGGAAGCGCCGCCCTTCATTCGCGATTGGAAACGACGCAGAAGTCGGCAGTGCGGACGAAGGCTGCGAAGTGTTTTTCATGATCAGGACGCCAGGGTCGGTTGATGACGTGGAGCGCTGTCAGCGCGATATCTGGAACCGTTGGCATCGACGGCTGGCCGCGCGACGGCGGCGGTTGCAGGGGCGCAATCCAGCATCGCCGGGCGCTTCAGCGTGATCGGTTGCCAGAAAAAGCGACGCGCCTCGGCATGCGCTTCGAACGCGTCGACGCCGATATCGCGTAGAAACTCGGATCTGTCCCTGATATCCGCGCGCAGCTCTGACCGGAAGCAGGCGCGCTCCCACCATGTGAAAGGCAGTCGCGCAAGCGGATGGTCGGCGTGGCCGCGTTCAATCATGTAGATCTGCAGGAAAACCTCCCGAGGCAGTGTGGTCCGCGATGACGTTTCTGAAAAGAAAGCGCGTGGAAATTCACCGCTCGATGCTCGCTTTTGCAGCGGAGCGGCGCATGACGGGATGGTGAAAGAGCCGGGAAGCCATTCGGTTCTCGGTTCGCTCTCCGGCGGGCCTCCCAATGTCATTACTGTGGGAGGACCCGCTTCCCGACAACCGTGCCGACTATCGCGCCGATTGATGGGTCTGAGAACTACCTGGAAAGGTGGTTCGTTGTGCTTTACGGATACACGCGCGGTCGGCGGCCTGCACACGCTTCGGGAATGACATGCATCTCTCCACGGGTCCTGTCGATCCGCAAAACCAAGAAATCTATGCACTCTGGGATCAGCTGGCCGACTTCTCGGTCTCCGACTGTGACGCCGCGCTGACGCACCTGCTGTCCGCACTGCGGACCATGTTGTCGGCACGCAATGTTCTGTGGGGGGCGGTCGTGCGATTGCCGTCACGCAAGCGGACCGATCCCCTGCTTGGCTGGCGTCCGCGCCTTGTCCGGGTGCTGGACCCGATACCGGCCGTGGCGGCATCCGTGCAGAAGCAGTACGATACGCTCTGGTCCGCCAACGTCGACCTGTCTCAGATTCTGTCCATGTCGGGAGATGAGCCGTTCCGCGTCCGCCTGTTGTTCGAAACGCTGCCGCCGGAATGGTTCGAGGGCGAGCATTATCGCCGGCACTATCTGGATGTCGGATTCGCCGACAGCATTTCAGTGCGCATTGCGCTCAATGAGGACGTGAGAATCCGCCTGTTCGTATTTCGCGATGCGCAGGCACCCCGCTTCTCGGCGCAGGACGGCCAGCTTCTGGGCTTCACGATGCGGGGGTTGAGATGGTTTCACCGCCAACAGCTGCTCAGTCACGGTCTGCTCATCGCCAACGCGGCCCTGACAGCCGCCGAGCGCAGGGTCTTGCTCTCGCTGCTCGACGGTCACGCGGAAAAGGAGATTGCGCAGAAGCTTGGCCAAAGTGCGAACACCACGCACTTCCACGTCAAGTCGATCTACGCCAAGTTCGGCGTGCGCAACCGCGCGGCGCTCGCCGCGCTCTGGCTCGGCAAGCTGCGATGATGCGTTGAGCCCGAGCGTCAGCCATACGTCAATCTCGGCGCAATGCGCACGCCAGGGACTCTGCGCAGGGCGCACGCCAAGGACAAGCTGTCCCCTCCGGACCTGACGCTCGCTCGCAGCCGCCGGGTGGCAGCGTCACGCCCGAGGTGCAAGACCTCCACCGTGCCCCGGCAAGCTGACGTTGATGTTTCCGCGCCCTAGTCCGTCGTCGGCACTCCGGGCGCCGGCGAAGCCGCGCCCTCCGTCCCTCCGGCCGTCTCCGCCTGTCCCGGCTCCGCCGGCATCGGCACCGTCACGTAGTCCTTCGGCATGTTCACCGGCCGGTAGTCCGGTTCCACCGCCATCCGCTTCAGCACGCTCTCATGCACATGCGCGCCTTCGGGAATGACGCGCGGCTCGCAGTCGGGGATGTAGAAGCCGAAATGGACCTTCCGCGCCGGCCATTCCCTGTACTTGGCCTTCTTCGGCAGATACTCCAGCACGCGCCAGGCCGGCGTCATCGAATCGTGCAATTGGCCCGTCTTGCCGGTGTAGGCCGGCGCGACATAGTGGAACGGCGAGTTCTTGCGCGGAACGCCGAAGGCGAGCTGGTTCACCGTGCTCGGGTTGAACTTCAGCCCGGCCTTGGCGGCTTCCTCGATCATCCAGATCAGCGGATATTTCGAATCGCCGCTTTCGGCTTCCGGATAGCCGCCGCCGATGTCGCCATGCACGCCGGCGAACCACACCTGGAGAATGTCCTGCGGCACCTTCTTCTCGTCGGGCACATAGCGGTTGCTCCAGAAGTCCTGCGGCTCCTCGTATCTGTTCAGCCGGAACATGCGCCGCCGCTCGTCGATCGCGATCGCCTGCCGGAAGATCCTGACGCTGGGATCGCGCCGCGTGAAGGCGAGCTCCTCCAGGCTCGGCCAGAACAGCCGGTCGGGGCGCGGCACGATCACGCTCGCCACCGTGTCCCAGACGCCGATGAAGTGGATGGTCGGCCAGCGCGTCGAGGTGATGCGTGCGAACTGCGCGGCGAGGTCGAATGCGTCCTTCGGCAGCGGCCCGCTCTCGTCGGTTGCGACGCCCTCGACGTCTTCCAGAGCGTTGCCGCGTCCGGTGCCGGAATATTGCTTGTAGGCGATGAGGCCCGAGCCTGCGAGGTTCGCCTGCTCCGGCGAGATCAGGCCAATTTTATGAATGAGCCCCGCCAGCACCCGCACGGTGTAGGCCCCGCGCGAGAAGCCGAACAAATAGATCCTGTCGCCCGGCGCGTAATGCTCGACCAGGAAGCAATAGGCTGACAGCACGTTGTCATCGAGCCCGTAGCCGGTGGCGAGCCCCAGCACCAGGTTGATGTTGGTCTTCCAGCGGTGCCACGTCGAAGGCTCCGTCACCGTGCCGACCCCGGGATCGTAATAGACCATCTGCCGCGGCGACGTCCTGTCCGTCTTGCGCAGGCAGCGATAGAGCTTCAGGACGTTGGAGATGTTCTCGCTGATCTCGTTGCCGGTGCCGTCACAGCAGATGACGAGGTGTTTCGGCTCGGGCTTGCGGTCGGTGTCGTGCGCGGGCTCCATGGAATGCGCCTCCGGGTGATGCTACCGGGGCGAGTATAGCGGAAAATTAGACGTGGGGACCGGATGAATATTCAGAGTGTCCAGTATTTACTCTGCGCCGCCTTGTAGAAATCGATGCAAAGGCCTCCCGGGTTGCGGCCTACGCGCTCGTGTGTTGGCAGTCGTGCTCCAAGCGATTCAAAATAGTCCCTTTCCCCCTTCCATCGCTCATTCTCAGTCATTAACTCAATTCGTCTCCGATAGCTCTTCGCGAAGGGGTGGCCATAAGAGCCATCAACAGCGGCGTTGAAGCCTCTAAGCGAGAAGGCTATCGCAAAGATTCTAGAGCATTCGTTAGCTAGATCACAAATCTGAGCGAGGAACTTCTTTCGTTCTTCGGCGTCGATCTTGCTCCAGCCTCCCTCCCCGTTGATCATGCGTTTTGTTTTTAGCTCTTTCCGCAAGCCTGGATGTTGAGCCAATATTGCGTCGATCATTCGGTCAAATTCGGAAGTGTACTTCCGCAATCGATAAGCATCGACCAGAACTGCCGTCATTACAAAAGTATCGCTCTGATCAGCGCTACCCGTTTCATCCAAGTATGCGAATTTCATATCACGATCCAAAGAGTGTCATCAGCTTGAAAGGACTGTCCTGCGTACTTCTTGGATTGACGCGTTAAGATACATCTTCGATACAATTTGGGGCGCGGCTAAAACCCATTCGTTGAAGATGTAGAGAACGATCTCGCCGGCTTCTCCCGAGCGGAAACTTCCTTTCTTCGCTTTAATGAACAGGGCGCGAGCCCGATCGGTGAGCTGACGCATGATTCGTCCGGCCGCAACATGGTCGCCACCAAGCAGTAGATCTCGAGCTTTCCGAATTTCGCTTCGCGGCAGACAAAATGGAATGATGTGATCGGCGATGGTCTCGATGAATTCTGGAAAGGTCGGTTGTCCATCGCGAAAGGCAATGTAACTGCAGCGAACATCGATTCGGCTGCCGCATGAAGCAGTATCAAAACTTAGATGCTTTATCCGCGCTCCAAGTTGCGAAAAGTCGCCGAGCAGATCATCAAGCTGAGATTTTAGATTTACCGAGTACGTAATGTTCCCCCCAACGGCAATGCCGACTTCGAATCTGCTATAAATATGCAATCAAAGATAGCATCGAGGGTTGGTGCAACAAGTGCTACTTTCGAGCTAATTAGATCCAACATCCCCAAAACAAAAACGGCCGGATCTTCCGATCCGGCCGCTACACAAACTCTACTCGGCTAAGCCTACGCCACGCGACGCAACCTAGCCCCCGCCCGATTTCCGAAAATCTCAGCTCGCCTGCTTCGCCGGCGCGGTGTCGCCGACCTTCTTCTGGATGGCGCGCTTCAGTTCGAGGGCGCGCGGCGACAGATTGTCGGCGTTGGCCTTGAGCAGGAAGGGGTCGAGGCCGCCATTGTGGTCGACGCTCTTGACCGCATTGGTGGAGACGCGCAGGCGCACGTTGCGGCCGAGGGCTTCCGACTGGAACGTCACGTTGACGAGGTTCGGCAGGAAGCGGCGCTTGGTCTTGATGTTGGAGTGGCTGACCTTGTGGCCGACGAGGGGGCCCTTGGCCGTCAGTTCGCAGCGGCGAGACATGGCAAAAATCCTTATCCTGAACCCCCAACGATCTGCGGCCGCCATTCGGGGCGCCACGGGGGCAAATTCTTTTGTCCTTGCAGGGAGCGGGCGGACGTATAGGGGGGAAGGGGCGGGACGTCAAGTTTTTGGGCGGGGATTCGGCCGCCCGGGTGGTGCGCTCCCTCTCCCGCTTGCGGGAGAGGGGTGGGGAGAGGGCTCTCTCCTCTTGGGGGCCCGGACGTCATTGCGGATGGTGCCCCCAAGAGGAGAAAACCCTCACCCGCGCTTCGCGCGACCTCTCCCGCAAGCGGGAGAGGTGTGGGAGCCCGCGGTTACCTCCCGATCACCAAAACGGCAATGATTATCGCGCCTTAACATCACATAAAGGGCGTATTCGCCGCCGAAATATCAGGGGGAGTTCCGGGGCGGATACGTCCGGACACATTGTTTGCCGCGGTTTTTGGTTTAAGTAACAGCGCATCGCGCCCCGATTGGATTGTTTCGTGCTTGCAACGTCCCCTTTTGCGCAAGATTTGCGCCCAGCCCGCCCGCGCCTGGCCGGCTGGCTGATCGCGCTTTGCGCGCTGGCCCTGGCGTGGGGCGCGGTGCCGGCCGCGGCGCAAGGCAAGCTCGAGGCGCAATATGAGGCCTCGCTGGCGGGCATTCCCGTCGGCAAGGGCGGCTGGAACATCGACATCCAGGACGACGTGTTTTCCGCCGCGGCTGCGGGCGGCACCGCGGGGCTGCTGAAGACGTTCACGGGCGGCTCCGGCACCGGCGCCAGCCAGGGGCGCATCGTCAACGGCGCGCTGGTGGCGACCGGCTACCAGGCCTCCACCACCACCCAGAAGAAGACCGAAGAGATCCGCATCACCCTCGACAAGGGCAATGTGAAGGACTTTGCGATTCTCCCCGAGCCGCCGGTCGATCCCGATCGCATCGTCGTCACCGAGGCGCATCGCCGCGGCGTCTGGGACCCCATGACGGCCTCGCTCCTGCGCGTGCCCGGCACCGGCGATCCCGTTACGCCGGCAGCCTGCCACAACAGCGCGCCGGTGTTCGACGGCCGCATGCGCTACGACCTCAAGCTCGATTTCAAGCGCATGGAGACCGTGAAGGCGGAGAAGGGGTACAAGGGCCCGGTCGTCGTGTGCTCGCTCTATTTCGTGCCCGTCGCCGGCTACATCCCCGATCGTCCCGTGATCAAATACCTCGCCGCCCAGCGCAACATCGAGATCGCCTTCGCCCCCGTCGCCGGCACCCGCATCCTGGTCCCGTTCTGGCTGAAAGTGCCGACGCCGCTCGGGCCCGCCTTGCTGGAAGCCACCAGCTTCATCACCACGGCCCAGCCGCCGCGCGTGGCCAAGACGCAGTAGGCGAGGACGGAGTCCCTTCTCTCTCCGTCGTCATTCCGGAGCGCGCCGCAGGCGCGAGTCCGGAATCCATCGCGAGACAGTCGCTGCGGCCCGATGGATTCCGGGCTCGCGCCAAGGGGCGCGCCCCGGAATGACGAAAGAATTCGGGTCCAAAAATAGACTTCAATTATTTCAATCACTTACCTACTGTGCATGGGGTTGTTTTCGCGAAAAAGGCGCCCGGCCTCAGCACCCGCGTCATGGCCGGGCTTGTCCCGGCCATCCACGTCCTTGCTGCGCGGGGTCGAGAACGTGGATGCCCGGGACGAGCCTGGGCATGACGGCAGAGCGAGACAAACGGGAATCCATTTGACTCCTCCCCGATTCTGATTCGACTCCGCGCCGTCCCCAGCTTTAACGAATCCAGTCGCTTGTGCGGCTGGGCAAAACTCCATCTAGTGCACAACCAGCACGAGTCCCGCGAGATGTTGCGAGAACGGAACGGGACTCAACGGGGAGTCAGCGATTCGGCCGCGATTCGTTCTAGAGTCGTTCCGAAGCTTAAGGCGAACGGGAAAAGCGTCGCAAAGTGAGACAGTTGCGGAGGATTCGGCGAGGGCGTTCCCACACCCAAGGTGTGCCCCTCACCCTGAGGAGGCCGCGCAAGCGGCCGTCTCGAAGGGCGAGGGGCTTGGCTTGCTCAATAGCACCAGCCGGGCCTTCATCCTTCGAGACGCGCTGACGCGCTCCTCAGGATGAGGAGAAAGACCCAGCCCCCCGCCCGCCCCATCCAGCACTGACATTCGCCCCAATCGCCACTACCTAATCCCCCAGACATGGCTTTTTCCTCCTCCCCCTTCGCCTCCGAGCGCGCACCGTCCGATCGCGTGCCCGGCGCCGGCGTCACCGCGGTGCTCGGTCCCACCAACACCGGCAAGACCCATCTCGCCATCGAGCGGATGCTCGCGCATCCCTCGGGCATGATCGGCCTGCCGCTGCGCCTGCTCGCGCGCGAGGTCTACAACAAGATCGCCGCCAGGGCCGGCGAGGCCAGCGTCGCGCTCGTCACCGGCGAGGAGAAGATCAAGCCGAAGAACCCGCGCTATTGGGTCTCGACCGTCGAGGCGATGCCGCGCGACTTGGATGTCTCCTTCCTCGCCGTCGACGAGGTGCAGATCGCCAGCGATCTCGAGCGCGGCCATGTCTTCACCGATCGCATCCTCAACCGCCGCGGCCGCGACGAGACGCTGCTGCTCGGGGCTGCGACGATGCGCCCGATCATCGAGCGCCTGTTGCCGGGCGTGTCCATGATCACGCGTCCGCGCCTGTCGCAGCTCGAATTCGCCGGCGACCGCAAGATCACGCGCCAGCCGCGCCGCACCGCCATCGTCGCGTTCTCCGCCGATGAAGTCTACGCCATCGCCGAGCTGATCCGCCGCCAGCACGGCGGCGCCGCCGTGGTGCTGGGATCGCTGTCGCCGCGCACGCGCAATGCGCAGGTGGCAATGTTCCAGAACGGCGACGTCGACTACCTCGTCGCCACCGACGCCGTCGGCATGGGCCTCAATCTCGACGTCGACCACGTCGCCTTCGCCTCCGACCGCAAGTTCGACGGCTACCAGTTCCGCCGCCTGACCCCGTCCGAATTCGCGCAGATCGCCGGCCGCGCCGGCCGCGCCACCCGCAACGGCACCTTCGGCACCACGGGCCGCTGCGCGCCGTTCGAGCCCGAGCTCGTCAACGCGCTGCAGAACCACACCTTCGATCCCGTGAAGGTGCTGCAATGGCGCAATTCGAAGCTGGACTTCTCCTCGCTCGGCGCGCTCCAGGTATCGCTGAACCTCGCCCCCGGCCATGAGGCGCTGACGCGCGCGCCTGTTGCCGAGGACATGCGCGTGCTCGACCACGCCGCCCGCGACGGCGAGGTGCGCGATATCGCGCATGGCAAGGCCGCCGTGGAACGGCTCTGGGAAGCCTGCCAGGTCCCGGACTACAGAAAACTGTCGCCCGCCGCCCATGCCGAGCTGGTGACGACGCTGTACGGCTTCCTGATGCGGAAGGGCTGCATTCCCGATTCCTGGTTCGAGTCCCAGGTCACCCAGGCCGACCGCATCGACGGCGACATCGACACGCTGTCGGCCCGAATCGCCCAGATCCGCACCTGGACCTTCGTCGCCAACCGCCCGGACTGGCTGAGAGACCCCGAACGCTGGCAGGGGATCGCGCGGGAGGTCGAAAATAAATTATCGGATGCGCTCCATGAACGCTTGACTGAGCGTTTCGTTGATCGCCGGACCAGTGTATTGATGCGCCGCCTGCGGGAGAACACGAGCTTGAATACTGAAATCGGCAAGACCGGCGAAGTCATCGTCGAAGGCCATGTCATCGGCCGCCTCGACGGCTTCACCTTTGCACCGGATGCGGCGGAAGCCGGCTCCGATGCGAAAGCCTTGCAGGCCGCAGCGCAAGCGGTGCTCGCCGGCGAGATCAACGCGCGCGCCGAGAAGCTCGGCAACGCGCCGGACGAGCAGTTCGTGCTGACCTCCGAAGGCATCATCCGCTGGACCGGCGATGCCGTGGCGCGGCTGTCTGCCGCAGACGACGCGCTGCATCCGCGCATCCGCATCATCTCCGACGAGCGCCTGACCGGCGGCCCGCGCGACAAGGTGCAGGCGCGGCTCGAGCTCTGGGTCAAGACCCATATCGAGAAACTGCTCGGCCCGATGTTCGAGCTGTCGAAGGCCGAGGACGTCACCGGCATTGCCCGCGGCATCGCCTATCAGCTGGTCGAGGCGCTCGGCGTGCTCGAGCGTCCGAAGATCGCCAGCGAGCTGAAGGATCTCGACCAATCCTCGCGCGCGACCTTGCGGAAATACGGCGTCCGCTTCGGCGCCTACCACATCTATTTCCCCGGCCTGCTCAAGCCCGCCGCGCGTGCACTCGCCGCGCTGCTCTGGGCCCTGAAGCAGGACAATGTCGATCTTTCCGCGCTCTCGGGCGCGCAGCATCTGGCGTCGTCGGGCCGCACCTCGTTCCCGGTCGACAAGCAGCTGCCGCGCGATGCCTATCGCGTGCTCGGCTACAAGCAGGCCGGCGAGCGCGCCGTGCGCGTCGACATCCTGGAACGCCTCGCCGACCTGATCCGCCCGGCGCTGGCCTGGCGCGACAACTCGCCGGGCGAGAAGCCTGCCGGCGCCTTCGACGGCCGCAGTTTCGTGGTCACGCAGGCGATGACCTCGCTCACGGGCTCGGCCGGCGAGGACTTCGCCTCCGTGCTGCGCGCGCTCGGCTATCGCATGGAGAAGCGTCCGCCGCTGCCGCCAAAGCCGGTCGTTGTCGAAACGGTTGCGGCCGAAACGCCGCCCGCCGAGGGCAGCGCGGAGACCCCGACCGAGACCGCGGCGGAGGCCGTTGCCGGCCTGCCGGCGGAGACGACAGTCGCCACCGAAGCCTCTGACCAGGCCGTCACGGTCGAAGACGCGCCCGGCATGGAGCCGCACGACGAGCCCGCTCATGAGGAGCCGGCGCTCGAAGCCGCTCCCGAGACCCCTGTCACGCCCGAAGACGCCCCCGGCATTGTGCCGCCGGCAGAAGAGGCTGCGCCGTCCCCCGATGCTGCGACGTCCCCCGAGGCTGAGGGGCCCGAAGCCGCTCCGGCCGAGACCGCCGCCATCGAAGCCGCTGCCTCGCCCGATGCTGCTGCGCCGGTCGAGGCCGCGGCGACAGCCGCCGAGCCCGTGCTCGTCGAGGTCTGGCGTCCCGCCGGCCGCCACGAAGACCGCAAGCCGCGCCACGAGCGCCATCGCCATCAGCGTCACAACAACCAGCGTTCGCGGCCCGGCGCTGAGGCTGGCGCTGCGCCCGATGCAGCGAGCGCCGCGCCCGGCGAAGCAGCCGACGGCGCGAAGCCGGGCCATCGTCACGGCGGCGGTCGCCGCGATGGCGGCAGGGACTTCCGCAAGCCGCGCGAAGGCGGTGCGGACGGCGCGCCGCGTCCCGAGGGCCGCGACGACAGGAATCGTCGTTTCGAGGGCAAGGGCGGCGACAAGGATCGCAACCGCGACAAGGGCAAGTTCGGTGGAGACCGCGACAAGGGCCGCGACAACCGTGGCCGTGACCGCGACAAGGGCCGCGACCGCCAGGGTGGACCGTCGCTCCGTCCCTACGCCTCGAGCGCAAGCCCGCGCGAGCGCGACCGTCCGGCCGATCCGAACTCGCCCTTCGCCAAGCTCGCCGCGTTGAAGGAGCAGCTGTCGGGCCGGAAGGAGTAAGCCCACGACCGAGCGGCAGCGCCTCGACAAATGGCTGTGGCATGCGCGGGTGGTGAAGGCGCGCAGTTCGGCCGCTGAGCTCGTCGTCACCGGCCACGTCCGCGTCAACGGCGTGCGCGAGACCTCGCCGGGACATGCGGTCAAGGCGGGTGACGTCCTCACCATCGCGCTCGATCGCACCGTGCGCGTCCTGAAGGTGACGGGCTTCAACGAACGCCGCGGCGATGCCGCCTCGACACGGGTGCTCTATCAGGAGCTCGGGACGCGTAATTAATTGCGCATTGTATTCATTTCTTGGTCGATCAAACGCGCAAAGCCGTCATGATCGGCCTTCCCGATCTTGCGGCGCCGGGCCATCCGCGCTACGCAAGCCACGACTTTTAAAAGAGCTTTTCGGAGCGTTGGATGACTTACGTCGTCACTGAAAACTGCATCAAGTGCAAGTACACCGACTGCGTCGAGGTCTGCCCGGTCGACTGCTTCTACGAAGGCGACAACATGCTCGTCATCCACCCCGACGAGTGCATCGATTGCGGCGTGTGCGAGCCGGAATGCCCCGCCGACGCCATCAAGCCGGACACGGAACCGGGCCTGGAAAAGTGGCTCCAGGTCAATGCCGACTACGCCAAGAGCTGGCCCAACATCACCCAGAAGAAAGAATCACCCGCCGACGCCAAGGAATTCGACGGCATGGAAGGCAAGTTCGAGAAATATTTTTCTCCGAACCCGGGCTCGGGGGACTAATTCGGCCCCAAACTTAACCCTAATAGCGGCGCTGCCATCGAAAACCAGCCCTGAAGACCCCTAAATCATTGATTTTTGCGGGAAATGTGCTATATTGGGCACATTAAGCCGAACCCCGTCAGCCCGTTTGGCCCTTCTGGGTTCCCGTGAAACCAAATGTCGAACAGGGGCGTGGCAGTTTCCGCGCGCAGGCTGTGTCACAGAAAACGCGTAAAAAGAGTACTTCAGCGAGGGCTTCCCATAAGGAGGCCAAAAAAGTCGCCGCGGCCAGCCGTAGCGCATCCAAGGGTCGGACCGCGACGAAGGCGCCGGCTGCAAAGTCCTCGAAGAACAAAAGAAGCGCAATGCCTAACAAGACTGCCAAACCGGCCGCGAAAGCGACCGCTGCCAAGCCTGTGACTGCAAAGCCGGTAACGGCCAAGGCTCCCGCTGCCAAGCCCGCGACGAAGGCTCCTGTTGCTGCTGCGCCTGCCAAGGCTCCCGCTGCGGTGAAGCCGGCTGCCAAGCCCGCTGCCGCGCCGAAGGTCGAGGAAAAGAAGGTCGTGACCCAGCGTCAGGGCTTCAAGGCCAACGAGTTCGTCGTCTATCCCGCTCACGGCGTCGGCCAGATCCTGGCCATCGAGGAGCAGGAGATCGCCGGTGCGAAGCTCGAGCTGTTCGTCATCAACTTCATCAAGGACAAGATGACGCTGCGCGTGCCCACCGCCAAGGTCGCCAATGTCGGCATGCGCAAGCTGTCCGATCCGGCGCTGGTCAAGAAGGCGCTGGAGACGCTCAAGGGCCGCGCCCGCGTCAAGCGCACCATGTGGTCGCGCCGCGCCCAGGAATACGAAGCGAAGATCAATTCGGGCGACATCGTCGCGATCGCGGAAGTCGTGCGCGACCTCTATCGCTCGGAGTCGCAGCCGGAGCAGTCCTACAGCGAACGCCAGCTCTATGAAGCGGCGCTCGACCGTCTCTCCCGCGAGATCGCGGTGGTGCAGCACTCGACCGAGACCGAAGCGGTCAAGGAGATCGAAGCCCAGCTCGCCAAGAGCCCGCGCCGCAACGCCAAGGCGGAAGCCGCCGAGGGCGAAGCCGACGCGGATGCCGAGGGTGAGACCGACGATACCGATGGCGACGACACCACCGTCGCCGACGAGGCGGCGTAAGCCCCGCGTCGAACGCAAGAGATCAAAAGCCCGGCCGTTCGGCCGGGCTTTTTGTTTGGGGACCGTCATCTGGAACGACCGGAGCTTTGCGCAAAGGCATCTCAACAAATTCGATGTCGTCCCGGCGAACGCCGGGACCCATAACCCCAGGGAGAAATTTGAAGAAGATTAGTCGTTCGGTACGCCTACCGATCGCAACGATAGATTCCGCGGTATGGGTCCCGGCGATCGCCGGGACGACGAGAGGAGAGAGTCTTCGTCAAACGACGCGCGACGCTTTCATCACTTCACCGGCCGCTTCTCGAGCTTCCTTGCCAGCGTCCGGCGGTGCATGCCCAGCCGTCGTGCCGCTTCCGAGATGTTGAACTCCGTTTCGATCAGGGTCTGGTGGATGCGCTCCCATTCCAGCGTCTTGATCGAAGTCGGCCGCGCATCGAGCGCGACCTCGGCGTTGCCTTCGGCCTTGTTGAAGGCGGCTTCGATGTCATCGGTGTTCGACGGCTTTGCCAGGTAATGGCATGCGCCCAGCTTGATCGCTTCGACGGCGGTGGAGATGCTGGCAAAGCCGGTCAAAACCACGATCAGCATGTCCGGATCGTGCGTGTGCAAGAGCTCGACGCAGGCGAGGCCCGAGGCGCCGCCGAGCTTGAGGTCGACCACGGCGTGGCCGAATGAGCGTTGCTCCAGCACCTGGCGCACCTCCTCGATCGAGGCGGCGAGCACGACCTCGTAGCCGCGGCGCTCGAACGAGCGCTTCAGCGTGCGCGCGAAGCCGGCATCGTCCTCGACGACGATGAGCGAACGGTCAGGCGTCAAAATTCCCTCCGATCGCGAGCGTTGCGAGCGGCAACGTCAGGCGCACCGTGGCGCCGCGCTTCCTGTGGTTCTCGGCGGTCACGGTGCCCCCCAATTTGCGCACGACGTTCACCACCAGGAACAGGCCGAGCCCGCCGCCGGCGCGCCCCTTGCTCGAGTGGTAGGGCTTGCCGAGCTGCGCCAGCATCTCCGGCGCAAAACCCGGGCCGCGGTCGCTGATCGACAGCACCAGATTGTCGCCTTCGCGCTCGGCCACGAGCTCGACCCAGTCGCGCGAGACCTCATAGGCATTGTCGAGCACGTTGAAGATCACCTGCTTCAACGCGACGTCGGAGACGATCGCGACGTCCTCGCCGAACGTGTTGACGAAGTAGAGCGTGCGGGCCGAGCGCGCGTTGCGCCACTCCTCGACCAGTGCCGTGACGAAGGCCGTCACCGTCGTCGGCGAGGAGCCTTCGCCGCGTGCTTCGCCGGCCGACACCAGGATGCCCGTGACGATCGATTTGCAGCGCTGCAGCGAGGTCTCCATCTCCGCAAGATCCTCCGCAAGCTCCTGATCGGCGGCGAGATCCGGCATGCGACGCCAGTCGCTGAGGATCACCGAGAGCGAGGCCAGCGGCGTGCCGAGCTCATGTGCCGCGCCGGAGGCGAGCAGGCCCATGCGCACGATGTGGTCCTGCTCGGCGGCATGCTGACGCAGCGCCGCCAGATGCGCATCGCGCTCGCGCAAATTCCTGTTGATGCGGGTGACGAACACCACCAGCAGCACGGCGTTGAGTACGAAGCCGAGCAGCATGCCTGTTACGGTGAGGGTATAGGTCTCGCTCAACGGGTTGGGCGGCAGGTCGAGCGGCCGGTGGGCCAATGTCAGCCAGACGAAGCTCGCGCAGCTCAGTGCGACCAGCGACCATGTCGAGCGGGCATCGAGCAGCACCGCGCCCAGCGTCACCTGGAGCAGGAACAGCGAGGTGAAGGGATTGGTGGCGCCGCCGGACAGATAGAGCTGCGCGGTCAGCGCGGCGACGTCCAGCATCAGGGCGACCAGGAGCTCGTTATTGGTGATCGCGGCGCGATGGCGCACCCAGACCAGGCTGGACACGTTGAGCAGCACCAGCGCGCCGATGACCGCACCCATCCGCTCCAACGGCAGGGGGATGCCGAGACCAAAATGCACGGCGCCGATGGTCACGATCTGGCCGACCACCGCGGTCCAGCGCAGCTGGATCAACAGCGCCATGTTCTTGCGGTTGGTCTCGTCGTCGGTCGGAGCGGTGCCGATCAGCTCGCTGCGCGCATCGGCCTGCGACTGCAGCGTGACGGCGAGCCCGTCACGCGCAAGCGTCTGGGAAAGCATTTTCCCGTCGTCAGGTCGGCTCGACGATCGTTCCAGCATCTGATCCCGTCCTGCGGGCGACGGCATCCGAGCCGCCCGCCCTTTCGTGGACGAAGCGCTTGCGGCGGAACAGCCCGCCGCCGAACGTGACGAAGAGTTTACCGGCCAGCATGAAAGCCAGGGCAAACCACGTCAGCGCGTAGATCAGGTGGTTATTGGGAAAGCGGATCACGGTCAATCCGCCGATCGGACCGCCGGCGATTTGTGATCCGGCGTCGGCATCGACGAAGAAGGGCGCGACGTCGTGAAGGCCGCGTGCCGCCGCAATCGCGGCGACGTCGCGCGAGTACCAGCGGTTGTGCTGGGGCGCGTTGTCCCGGAGAAATCCGCCCTTCGGCTCCGTCATGCGGATCAGGCCGGTGATCTCGACCTGGCCGTCGGGATTGCCGCCCCTGCGCGTCGATGCGGCGCGCCGCTCGGACGGCACGAAGCCGCGATTGATCAGCACCAGCGTGCCGTCGCTGCGCTTCAGCGGCGTCAGCACCCAATAGCCCGGGCCTTCCTCGGTGACGGCCTGAACCAGAGTCTCGCGGTCATGCAGGAAGCGGCCGCTGACGCTGACGTGCCTGTATTCGTCGTTCGCGGCGCTGATGGCGGGCCATGACGCGGGCGAGGGAACCGGCTGCGCCGGGGCATGAACGCGCTGCTCGACACGGTCGATCAGCGCCAGCTTCCAGGCCCGGCGTTCGATCTGCCAAACTCCGAGCGCGACGAGAATTGCAAAGGCGATGAGCAAGAGGGCCGTGAGCCACAAGGAAGGGGCGCGCACAGCCTCGCTGCGCTCCTCCCCTGGCTTGTTCGTCACGGTCCGGGTCTTGCTCACTTCGGAGCCTCGCTCAGTTCATTCCCGGCATCTGGTGCACCGGCATCATGTTGCTGTTGAGGTGGCTCATCACCCACAGCGAACCGGACAGCGCGATCACCACCATTACAATGGTGAAGATCAGCGCCATCATGCTCCAGCCGTTCTCGGAGGTCGTGTTCATGTGCAGGAAGTAGATCATGTGCACGACGATCTGAACGACCGCGAAGGCCATGATGACCAGCGCGGTGATCTGCTTGCTCGGAAGCGCCCCGCTCATCACCAGCCAGAACGGGATCGCGGTGAGCACCACCGAGAGCACGAAGCCGAGCAGATAGGTCGAGAACGTGCCATGGGCGTGGCCGTCGCCGTGGTGATGATGGTCCGCGTGGGCGGCGTGGGTATCGGTGTTCATCGCAGAACTCCCAGGAGATAAACGAAGGTGAAGACGCCGATCCAGACCACGTCGAGGAAGTGCCAGAACATCGACAGGCACATCAGGCGGCGGCGGTTGGCCTCGATCAGGCCGAACCTTTGCACCTGCACCATCAGCGTCACCAGCCAGATCAGGCCGCAGGTGACGTGCAGGCCGTGGGTGCCGACCAGGGTGAAGAAGGCGGAGAGGAAGGCGCTGCGCTGCGGTGTGGCACCCTCGTGGATCATGTGGGCGAACTCGAAGAGCTCGATGCCGATGAAGGCGAGGCCGAACAGGCCGGTGATCGCCAGCCAGACTTGCGTCTGCGCGACCTTGTTCTGCTGCATCGTCAGCATGGCAAAGCCATAGGTGATCGACGACAGCAGCAGCATCGAGGTGTTCACCGCGACCAGGTTCAGGTCGAACAGGTCCTTCGGGGCGGGGCCGGCGGCATAATTGCCGCCGAGCACGCCGTAGGTGGCGAACAGGATCGCGAAGATGAGACAGTCGCTCATCAGGTAGATCCAGAAGCCGAGCGAGGTGCTCCAGCCTTCCGGATGCGGATGTTCGTCGGCGAGATAGAAGAGCGGCTCGCCGGTTTGCGCGGGGTTGACAGCGACAGTCATTTACTTGGCTCCGGCGAGCAGTTTGGTGCGCGCGTCCTCCGTCCGGATGATGTCTTCAGCCGGAATGTCGAAGTCGCGGTGATAGTTGAAGGTATGGCCGATCCCGACGGCGAGCATCGCGATGAAGCTCGCAGCCGCCAGCCACCACATGTACCAGATCAGGCCGAAACCCATCGCGGTGGCGAGGCCGGCGAGGATGATGCCGGTGCCGGTGCTGCTGGGCATGTGGATCGGCTTGAACCCGGTGAGCGGACGCTGATAACCGCGCTTCTTCATGTCCCACCACGCGTCATTGTCGTGAACGACGGGGGTGAAGGCGAAGTTGTAGTCCGGCGGGGGCGAGGAGGTCGCCCACTCCAGCGTACGCGCGTCCCAGGGATCGCCGGTGACGTCCTTGAGCTGTTCGCGCTTGAGCAGGCTGACCGCGAACTGCATCAGCATCGAGAGGATGCCGATGAAGATGAAGAGGGCACCGATCGCGGCGATGACGAACCAGATCTGAAGCGAGGGATCTTCGAACACGCGCAGGCGGCGGGTCACGCCCATCAGGCCGAGCACGTAGAGCGGCATGAAGGCGAGATAGAAGCCGGTGACCCAGAACCAGAACGACATCTTGCCCCAGAACGGATCGAGCTTGAAGCCGAACGCCTTCGGGAACCAGTAGTTGATACCGGCGAACGCGCCGAATACCACGCCGCCGATGATCACGTTGTGGAAGTGCGCGATCAGGAACAGGCTGTTGTGCAGGACGAAGTCGGCCGGCGGCACCGCGAGCAGAACGCCGGTCATGCCGCCGATCACGAAGGTCAGCATGAAGGCGATCGTCCACATCATCGGCAGTTCGTAGCGGATGCGGCCGCGATACATCGTGAACAGCCAGTTGAACATCTTCGCGCCCGTCGGGATCGAGATGATCATCGTGGTGATGCCGAAGAACGAATTGACGCTGGCGCCCGAACCCATCGTGAAGAAATGGTGCAACCACACCAGGTACGACAGGATGGTGATGACGACCGTGGCGTAGACCATGGAGGTGTAGCCGAACAGCCGCTTGCCCGAGAAGGTCGAGGTGACCTCGGAGAAGATGCCGAACGCCGGGAGAACCAGGATGTAGACCTCGGGATGGCCCCAGATCCAGATCAGGTTCACGTACATCATCGGGCTGCCGCCGAAATCGTTCGTGAAGAAGTTGGTGCCGACGTAGCGGTCGAGCGAGAGCAGCGCGAGCACGACGGTCAGGACGGGGAAGGAGGCGACGATCAGGACGTTGGTGCAGAGCGAGGTCCAGGTGAACACCGGCATCTTCATCATCGTCATGCCGGGGCAGCGCAGCTTGACGATGGTACAGATCAGGTTGATGCCGGATAGCGTCGTTCCGACGCCGGCGACCTGCAGCGCCCAGATGTAATAGTCGACGCCGACATCGGGACTGTAGCCGATGTTCGAGAGCGGCGGATACGCCAGCCAGCCGGTGCGGGCGAATTCGCCGATGAACAGCGAGGCCATCACCAGCACCGCGCCGCCGACCGTCATCCAGAAGCTGAAATTGTTCAGGAACGGGAACGACACGTCGCGTGCGCCGATCTGGAGCGGCACGACATAGTTCATCAGGCCGGTGACCAGCGGCATCGCCACGAAGAAGATCATGATCACGCCGTGGGCGGTGAAGACCTGGTCGTAGTGATGGGCGTTGAGATAGCCTTCGGAGCCGCCAAAGGCGAGCATCTGCTGGCCGCGCATCATCAGCGCGTCGGCGAAGCCGCGCAGCAGCATCACGATGCCGAGGATCATGTACATGATGCCGATGCGTTTGTGGTCCACCGTGGTGAACCACTCGCGCCAGAGATAGCCCCAGAGGCGGAAATAGGTGAGGCCACCGAGCAGCGCGACGCCGCCGAGCGCGACCACCACGAAAGTGCCGACGACGATCGGCTCGTGCAGCGGCAGTGACTCGAAGGTGAGCCGGCCGAAGATGAGCTTGAGAAAATCAGGAGACATGCTGGATCTCTACTAGGAGTCTGACTTCGGACGCTGTCCGAGGAAGAACGACGAGGACTTGAGCGGCGTGAACGACGGCCGCTTCAGGCCGGCGCCGATGAGCGGCATGGTGTCGGTCGGGGCCGCGATCGAGGCGGTGGTCTTGCCCTGCGGCGCATCCGGCGTGCAGGTGCCGGCGACGAAGCTCGGCTCCGGCCCAAACGCGGTGCCGCGGCGGGCGTATTTGTCGTAGGCCAGCGGCAGCGTGTTGTTCAGGCCCTGATGGCCGGCGCCGCCCTTGGCGTCGATCGCCATCATCTCGCTCTGGCACATCTTGCCGGTCTCGACGCACATGTTGAGGATTAGGCGGTAGAGATCGGCATCGACGGTGCCCCAGCGGCGCACCGGCTCGTTCTGGCTGGGCTTTTCGAGCTGGAGATATTCGGCGCGGCCGAGCGAGCCGCCGGCCGACTTGGCGCTGGCGATCCAGGCGTCAAAGCCCGTGTCGTCGAGGCCCTTGAAGTTGAAGTGCATGCCGGAGAAGCCGGCGCCGCTGTAATTTGCCGAGAACCCCTTGTAGGTGCCGGGGTGGTTGACGACGGCGTGGAGCTTGGTCTCCATGCCCGGCATTGCGTAGATCTGGCCGGCGAGCGCGGGGATGTAGAACGAGTTCATCACCGAGGACGCCGTGATGCGGAAGTTGATCGGACGATCGACCGGCGCGGCCAACTCGTTGACGGTCGCAACGCCGTAGCCCGGATAGATGAAGAGCCACTTCCAGTCGAGCGCGACGACATCGACCTCGAGCGGGGCCTTGGACTGGTCCACGGCGCGGTCGGCATGAATGCGGCCGAGCGTGCGGTACGGGTCGAGCAGATGCGTGCCCATCCAGGTCAGCGCGCCCAGGCAGACGATGATCAGCAGCGGCGCCGACCAGATCACCAGCTCGAGCTTGGTCGAGTGGTCCCATTCCGGCTCGTAGCGAGCGGCCGTGTTGGACTGGCGGTAGCGCCAGGCGAACAGCGCCGTCAGCGCCATCACGGGGAGGACGATCAGGAGCATCAGGACGGTGGAGATGATGACGAGGTCGCGCTGCTGGGCAGCGATGTCGCCGGCTGGCGCCAGCACGACGTAGTTGCAGCCGCTGAGTGCAACTGCCAGGGGTAGTAGCGCCAGGATCTTGAGACGAGACACGGGCCGAGCCTTTGAGAATGAGTTTCCTTTGCGGGGGCAACGGGTAGCTGCGATGCAACAATCCGGACATTGGACAATTTGTCCAATGTTGCAGTGCGGAATGTTGGGACAGACAGAACCGGATTGCCTGGCCTTCAGCCGGGCGGTCGGCTTTGGTTTTCAGGACGTTAAGGGCGCACGAATGGCGACGGCACAGACCCCCGCAATGGCAGACCTCCACACGGGCGAGCATGGCCACGACCAGGCCAGTCCAGGCGAGATCGCTATTGGCGTCATCATCGGCCGCACCTCGGAATTCTTCGACTTCTTCGTCTTCGCGATCGCCTCGGTGATCGTGTTCCCGCGCCTGGTGTTTCCGTTCGCGAGCGAACTGACCGGCACCCTTTATTCGTTCATGATCTTCGCGCTGGCGTTCATGGCCCGGCCGATCGGCACCGTCATTTTCATGACGATCGACCGGGAATACGGCAAGACGGCCAAGCTGATCTCGGCGCTGTTCCTGCTCGGCACCGCCACCGTCGCGCTCGCGTTCCTGCCCGGCTATCACGAGATCGGCGTTGCCGCGATCTGGCTGCTGGCGCTGGCGCGCATCGCGCAGGGTCTGGCCTGGGGCGGCGCCTGGGACGGCATGGCTTCGCTGCTGGCGCTGAATGCACCGGCTTCCCAGCGCGGCTGGTACGCGATGGTGCCGCAGCTCGGCGCACCGCTGGGCCTGATCGTGGCGAGCGCGCTGTTCGCCTATTTCGCCGGCCTCCTCTCGGCCGATGATTTCTTCGACTGGGGCTGGCGCTACCCGTTCTTCGTCGCCTTCGCCATCAACGTCGTGGCGCTGTTCGCGCGCCTGCGCATGGTGACGACGGAAGAATACGCCTCGCTGTTCGAGAGCCGCGAATTGCAGCCCTCGCGCATCTCCGAGACGGTCGCGCGCGAAGGCCAGAACATCATGCTCGGTGCGTTCGCGCCGCTGGCGAGCTTTGCGCTGTTCCACATGGTCACGGTGTTTCCGCTGTCCTGGGTGTTCCTGTTCACCCGCGAGAGCCCGGTGCGCTTCCTGATCATCGAGATCGTCGCCGCCATGTTCGGTGTCGCCGCGATCGTGATCTCCGGCATCATCGCCGACCGCGTCGGCCGCAAATCGCTGCTGATGGGATCGGCGATCGCGATCGCGATCTATAGCGGCTTTGCCCCGCAGCTGCTCGATGCCGGCGCGTTCGGAGAGACCATCTACATGGTGATCGGCTTCATCCTGCTCGGCCTGTCCTTCGGCCAGTCCTCCGGCGCGATCGCCTCGAACTTCCGGCAGACATATCGCTACACGGCTTCGGCATTGACCTCGGATATGGCATGGCTGTTCGGCGCCGGCTTTGCCCCGCTGGTGGCGCTGCTGCTCGCCACCAATCTCGGCGTCATCGCCTCGGGTGCGTATCTGCTCTCGGGCGCGTTCTGGACCCTGCTCGCGCTCTGGCTCAGCGGCCAGCGCGAGGCCGGCGACATGGACGCGGGGCGCTGATTGGGGCGCGGACGGCTCCTCCTACTCAGCTCGTCGTCCCGGACAAGCGCAGCTCCAGACAACGCGTAGCGATGTCTGGAGCTGAGCGCCGATCCGGGACCCATAATCCCGGCGAGGGGTTATGGAGCTGGCTGAGCACTCCGAGTCTTCGCCAAACCAAATCCTGTGGCTGGGTGCCGGATCTGCGCTGACGCTTGTCCGGGACGACAGCGGAATGTGTTGCTCCGGATCCCGGGTCCGCGCCAAGCGCACTCCGGGATGACGTGCGCTTGGCGCACGTCAATCCGCCACGATCTTCACGCGATCGCGCACCTTCACCTGGGCGGTGCGATCGAGGCCGTTCAGCACGCGGAAGCGCTCGGCGGGATGATCGACGCCGGCCATGCGGTGGGAGAGCGATTCCACGGTATCGCCGGGCTGCACGGTGATGACCTTGATGCGCAGCGGGCGCGCAGCCTGGATCTCTTCGAGTGTCAGGCGACGGAACGAGTTGACGGTCTCGCGCGCGTTGCGATCGCTCTCAGTCGACCTCTGCCGTGTCGCGAAGATGAAGCGGTAGACGTCGCTGCCGAAGCGCAGCGCATAGACCTTGAACTGCCACTGATCGCCCTTGGCGGTCGCGGACGCTGCCGGAAACCCGTTGATCGTGATATCCTCGGTCGACGCCTTCTCGACGCCTTCCATCCAGCCCGAATTCAGGTAGTCGCCGAGCGATTGTTCGGCCGGCACGCGCACCACGTCGAAGCGCATCGCCTGCGCGCCGCCCTCGCGCACGCCGATCACGGCCTGCGCGGTGTTGTCGAGCGTGAAATTCTCCGGCGCCTGGAAGGTGAAGCCGAGCTTCGGATGCAGGAAACGCCGGCCGCGGACGAAACCTTCGCTGGGATCTTCGCCATAGACGAGGTTGTCGATCGCGGCGAGATAGCTTTCGCGGTCGCGCTCGGCGCCTTCAGGCGCCGTGTATTGCCGCGCGATATTCTGCGCGTTCTGCACGCGTTCCGGGGTTGCCGGGTGCGACGAGGTGAAATCCTGCGCGCGCGGATCGAGCGAGCTCTTGCCGGCCTTCAGCTCGGCATTGCGCTCCATCGCCGAGAGGAAGCGCGCCGCGCCATAGGGATCGAAATGTGCCTTGGCGGAAATGCCGACCCCGATGCCGTCGGCCTCGATCTCCTGCTTGCGCGAGAAACTCGCCATGGTGAGCTTGGTCTTGGCCAGCGCGAGCGCAGTGAGATCGGGATCGTTGCTCATGTCGGTGACGACGCGGGTGACGATCGCGGCCTGGCGGGCCTGGTCCTCGCGCATCGCGGCGTGCTTGGACAGCACATGCGCCATCTCGTGGCTGAGCACGGAAGACAATTCGGAGGTGTCGCTGGCGAGCGCGAGCAGGCCGCGCGTGACATAGAGCTGGCCGTTCGGCAGTGCGAACGCGTTCACCGCGCCGGAATTGAGGATGGTGACCTTGTAGCCCTGGTCGGGGCGGTCGGAAGCCGCGACCAGCCGGTCGACGGTCTTGCTGACCAGCGCCTCGAGCCTGGGATCGTCATAGGTGCCGCCATAGCTCGCCAGGATGCGCTCGTGCTCCTTCTCGGTAGCGGGGGTTTGCGCCACGGCGGGCTTCGGCTTCGGCAGCACGACGGTCGCCGGGGTCGCCGCGGTCTGGAACCGGCCCATATCGCCACAACCGGCGAGAGCAGCCGTGCCCAGAACAAGGCACAGCGCGGCCGGCGCCGCCCGCAGGCGGCGGCGTTCAACCCGTACGTGCCGTTCTAGCACCCCATCCACGTCGCTTAACCCGTGCCTGGCCTGACCTTAAGGCCTTACCCCTGTCGGCTCGTTTGCGCCCAGCAACTCGACCTGCCCCACGAGGCGCACATCGATGCGCGGCCCCGTACTCCCCTCAACCCAGCCCCGAACTCGAATACGCCGATTCTCCAAGGACTTAAGGCTGATGCCGGCACCTTCGAACGCCGGTAGCGTGCGCTTTGAAATAGTCACGGCAAAGCCACGTGTCCAGCTCCGTCCGAAGTTGAGGTAGGTCGTTGCCCCAGCTTGCCGGACCGACAGGACTTTGCCCTCGACCACCGTAAAACGCCCGATCTCGGCCAAAATATCGTCCGGACTTTCCGCGTTTTTTATGGCCGACGGGTCAGCCCAGCTGCCCATTTTTTGCCGCCGTGCCGCGGCTTCTGACGCCATCAGGGAGGCCGCGCAGTCCTTGTCCGCGATCTCGGCCGAGACCATGGCGTCGCCCCGGCCGAGCAGCGTCGCCTGCACCGGGGTATCGCTTCCGCCGACGAAGAGCAGCGCGCCCTGGCGGCCATAGCGATCGGGCGTGTCGTCAGCGCTTCGCAGCGTCACGTCGCGGCCGGAGAGCAGCGATGCCAGCGCCTGCTTCGTCGCCGCTGTCGGCTCGATCCCGCTAAGGCGAATTTCGCGGCCGTCGTCGAGACGCACGCTGCGCGCATCGACGATCGCGGCAACGCGGCCTTCGTCCTGGGATTCGAACTGGCACGGATTGGCGAGCGCGGTACTTCTCGCGACGAGAAGACATGTGACGATGAGATGAAACAGTCGCGTCACGTGACCCGGAGAGGTTGCGTTGCGGGCGGATCATAACTCAAGCGTCGTGAGCCGCGAAGAGTCTTCCTCGCAAGGACGGCGCGGAGGCGCATTTCCGCGTCTCACCATTCCGCTTTGCGGAAAACGTGTGCGGCAATCGTGTGCTCTCAACACCTGCATGCGTGCTGCGCTGTTGCGCATGCGGCAGGATTGCGGCAATAGCGATAGCGAACAGCCATAACCAAGAGCAATAACCAAGCCGCCATCAGAGTACGGCGCGATAAAGGGAGATCGTTTTCGATGAAGAGACTTTTGCCTGGCATTTTTGCCGCCGCTATTGCCTTGAGTGCAAGCGCAGCGCAGGCTCAGGACAAGCCGCCGCTGAAGATCGGCGGCATCCTCGACATGTCGAGCCTCTACGCCGACATCACCGGCTCCGGCAGCGAGACCGCGGCCAAGATGGCGGTGGAGGACTTTGGCGGCGAGGTGCTGGGACGCAAGATCCAGGTGCTGGCGGCCGACCATCAGAATAAAGCCGATCTCTCCGCCAACATCGCCCGCGACATGCTCGACAACCAGGGCGTCGAGATGATCTACGACGTCGCGGCCTCCGCGACCGCACTTGCCGCCGGTGAGATCGCGAAAGCGCGCAACAAGATCATCATGTTCAACGGCCCCGGCTCGATCCGTCTCACCAACGAGGCCTGCGGCCCCTATACCATTCACTACGTGTTCGACACTTACGGCCAGGCCAATGTGACCGGCCTTGCGGCGGTGAAGTCGGGTCTCGACAGCTGGTACTTTCTCACCGCCGATTACGCTTTCGGCCAGGATCTGGAGAAGGATACCAGCGCCGTCGTCACCAAGACCGGCGGCAAGGTGCTCGGCAGCGTGCGCCATCCGCTCAACACGTCGGATTTCTCGTCCTTCCTGCTGCAGGCCCAGGCCTCCAAGGCCAAGGTGATCGGGCTCGCGAATGCTGGCGGCGACACCATCAACGCCATCAAGCAGGCGGCGGAGTTCGGTATCACCAAGGGCGGCCAGAAGGTCTCGCCGCTGCTCGCCTTCGTCACCGATATCGACTCGATCGGGCTCGAGACCGCGCAGGGCCTGCTGCTGGCCGAAGCGTTCTACTGGGATCTCAACGACGACACGCGCGCCTTCTCGAAGCGCTTCATGGAGCGCACCAAGCGGGTGCCGACCTCGGCGCAGGCCGGTGTCTATTCTTCCGTCACCCATTACCTGAAAGCCGTGAAGGCGGCCGGCACGACCGACGCCGCGACGGTGATCAAGGTGATGAAGGAGACGCCGATCAACGACTTCTTCGCCAAGAATGGCAAGATTCGCGAGGACGGCCGCATGATCCACGACATGTACCTGTTCGAGGTGAAGAAGCCGTCGGAGTCCAAGGGCCGCTGGGACGATTACAAGCTGCTCGCCACGGTGCCCGGCGCCGAGGCGTTCCAGCCGCTGGAGCAGTCGCGCTGCCCGCTGGTGAAGAAGTGACGGCGTGAGTCCTCGTGACGACGAGCGCCCTGAACAATAGGTGGTCATCCCGGGGCGCGCGTAGCGCGAGCTATGGTGCGCAATTGCGCACCTGAGGATCCATCGGGCAGCAATGACGGTTGAGGAATGGATTCCGGGTTCGGTCCTGCGGACCGCCCCGGAATGACGGAGAAGAACAAACAACGGGAGACGCCGCATGAGCAACGACATGGTCCTGCAGAAGCTCGAAGGCGGGCTGCTCACCATCACGATGAACCGGCCGGAGCGGAAGAACGCGCTCAACCCTGACATGGTCGCCGGGCTGGTCGAAGCGGCGCGGCGCGCGGCTGATGATCCGGAGGTGCGGGCGGTGCTGTTCAAGGGCGCGGGCGGCTCCTTCTGTGTCGGCGGCGACGTCAAGTCGATGGCAGCAGGGCGCGCACCGCTGCCGTTCGAGCAGAAGCTTGCGAATCTGCGCCGCGGCATGGAGGTCTCGCGCATCCTGCATCAGATGCCGAAGCCCGTGGTGGCGCAGCTCGATGGCGCCGCGGCCGGCGCGGGCCTGTCGATGGCGCTATCCTGCGATCTGCGCATCGCCTCCGAATCCTGCAAGATCACCACCGCCTTTGCTAAGGTCGGATTCTCCGGCGATTATGGTGGGACCTATTTCCTGACGCAACTGCTCGGCAGCGCGCGGGCACGCGAGCTCTATCTGATGTCGCCGGTGCTCACCGCGAAGGAGGCACATGCGATCGGTATGGTGACGAAGGTCGTGCCCGACGCCGAGATCGACGCGGCGGCGCACGAGCTGGCGCTGTCGCTGGCGCAGGGCCCCTCGATCGCGCTCGGCTTCATCAAGCGCAACATCAACAATGCCGAGCATCTGGCGCTTGAGGACTGTTTCGACGGCGAGGCGATCCATCATACCCGCTGCGGCGACACTGAGGACCACAAGGAGGCCGCCAGGGCCTTCGTCGAGAAGCGCAAACCCACATTCAAGGGCGCATGACGATGGCGCCCTATATGCGGCTGCGGCAGATCTGCCTGGTCGCGCCGCAGCTCGCGCCCGTCGTTTCCGACATCGCGGAGATCATGGGCCTTGCCGTCTGCTATCGCGACGGCAATGTCGCCAAATATGGCCTGGAGAACGCGCTGCTCCCGGTCGACACGATTCTGCTCGAGGTGGTGGCGCCCTTCAAGGACGGCACCACGGCCGGCCGCTTCATCGAGAAGACCGGCGGCCGCGGCGGCTACATGGCGATCTTCTGCTGCAACGATCCGGACGAGCGCGCCCGCACCGCCAACGCGCTCGGCGTGCGCACCGCCAACGTCATCGACCATGCGCCCTATCACGGCGTGCAGCTCCACCCGCGCGACTGCCGCGCCGCCTTCATCGAGTTCAACCACACCGAAGGCAGCGACGATAGTCTGGGCCCCTATCCGCCGGCGGGACCCGACTGGCAAAAATTCATCCGCAAGGATGTGACGCAGGCGCTGACCGCGGTGGAGATGCAGAGCCCGGACCCGGAAGGGCTGGCGGAGCATTGGGGCAGGATCATCGGGATCGCGCCGACGAGCGATGCCGAACTGAAGCTGCCCAACGCAACCTTCCGCTTCGTCAAGGGCGCCAGCGAGATCATGAGCGCGCTGGAGTTTCGTGTGGCTGATGCTGCGCGTGTGCTGCATGCGGCGCGGGCGAAAGGGCACGCGGTCGCGGGGAATGAATTCCTGCTGGGTGGCGTGACGTTCCGGGTTGTAGCTTGAACGGTTGCCACACATACCGCTGTCGTCCCGGACAAGCGAAGCGCAGATCCGGGATCCATAGCCACAGGGAGTGGTTTGGCGAAGACTCGGAGTTGTCAACTCGCGCTACAACTACTCCCTGTGGTTATGGGGCCCTGCTTTCGCAGGAACGACAGGGGAGGTTGTGGCGATGTCAAAGTGATACGGAACGCCGCCGCAATCACCGCCCTTTGAAATTCGCCGCGCGCCGCTCTTCCGTCGCCTTCACGCCTTCCTTAAAATCCTCCGTCGCGCGCAGTCTGGTCTGCTCGGCGAGCTCGTGGTTGGTCGCGGCCATGACGCGGTCGGCAAGGCCATTGCGCATCGTGGCGCGGGTCGAGAGCAGGCCGAGCGGGGAGCATTCGGCGATCTCGCCGGCGAGCTTCATCGCGGCCGGTTTCACCTGGTCCTGCGGCACCAGCTCATTGGCGAGGCCCCACTTGTAGGCCTCCTCGCCGGTGAAGCGGCGGCTGGTGTAGAACATCAGCTCGGCGTTGTTCTTGCCGATCAGCTCCGGCAGCGTCACGGTCAGGCCGAAGCCGGGATGGAAGCCGAGCTTGGTGAAGTTCGCGGAGAAGCGCGCTTCGGGGCAGGTGACGCGGAAATCGGCGGAGACCGCTAGACCGAGTCCGCCGCCAATGGCCGCGCCTTGCACCGCGGCGACGATCGGCTTCCTGGCGCGGAAGATGCGCACCGCCTGGATGTAGAGATGGTTGATCGGGCCGAGGCTGTCGGCCGGGTCGCCTTTCTTCTCAGCCTCGCGCGCCTCCTGTTCCTGCCGGGCTGGATCGCCGAAATTCGCGCCGGCGCAGAACGCCTTGCCCTGCGCGGAAAGAACGGAAGCACGGATCTCGATGTCGCGGTCGAACTCTTCCAGCGCATCCGCGATCTGGTTGATCAGCGAGATGTCGAAGAAGTTGAGCGGCGGCCGGCGGATCTCGATGGTGCCGACATGCCCGACCTTCTCGACGCCGATATCTTTGTAGGTGCTCATTCTTTGCCTCCCGTAACTCGATGTATCCGTAGCGAAGAACCACCTCTCCCAAGGGGAGAGGTCGGCGCGCAGCGCCGGGTGAGGGGTTTCACTCCCTCGGTGAAGCCCAGCCCCTCACCCGATTTGCTGGCGCAAATCGACCTCTCCCTATGGGAGAGGTGATCGGAGCGAGCCGCGATAACGTCGTCCATGCGCGCTAGCGCAAGCCAAGTCCGCGGGCGATGATGCCGCGCAGGACCTCCGTGGTGCCGCCCTGGATGGTGAGTTTCGGCGCGGTCTTGATGGCGAAGTCGAGCTGTCGCTCCAGCGTCTCGCGGTTGCTCGCGGTCTCCTCGACGAAGGCGGCGAGGTCGCGCACGCGGTGCGGAAGCTGCTGCTCCCAGACCGTGCCGATGTCCTTGACGATGGACGCTTCGACCACCGGCTCCTTGCCGGCTTCCAGCATGCCGGCAACCGAGACCGACATGCGCCGCATGGTGTGGAGTTGCGCCACCAGCCGGCCGATGCCCTCGGCGCTGCGCGTGTCCGGATTGGGACCGACTGCGCGGACGAGCTCGGTCAGTACGTAATAGGTTTCAAGGAAGCGCTCGGGGCCCGAGCGCTCGTAGGCGAGCTCCGAGGTCGCCTGCTTCCAGGCGCCGTCGACCTCGCCGAGCACGTGATCATCAGGGATGAAATGGTCGGTGAAGACGACCTCGTTGAACTCGTACTGGCCGGTGATCTGGCCAATCGGGTTCACCTTGATGCCCGGCTGCTTCATCTTGACCAGGAACTGCGTCAGGCCGTGGCGGCGGTTTTCCTTGGTCGGCGGCGAGGTGCGGAAGATCGCGATCATGTAGTCGGCGATGTGCGCCGACGAGGTCCAGATCTTGGTGCCGTTGATGAGATAGCCGCCGTCGGTCTTGGTCGCGCGCGTCTTCGCCGCAAACAGGTCGGAGCCGGAGTTCGGCTCGCTCATGCCGATGGCGAAGCAGACCTCGCCGCGGCAGATGCGCGGCAGGATCTCCATCTTGATATGCTCGGGCGCGTATTTCAGAAGCACCGGCCCGCTCTGGCGATCGGCGACGAAGAAGCGTCGCGTCGGCGCGTTGGCGACGCGCATCTCCTCGGTCACGACGTAGCGTTCGAGGAAGGAGCGTTCCTGGCCGCCATATTTCTTCGGCCAGGTCATCCCCAGCCAGCCCTTGGCGCCGACCCTGCGGGAGAATTCCGGCGCGTCGGCATCCTCGCGGTTGGGCTTGTGCGGATCGAAGGTGCCGGCGGCGATTTCCTCGGCGAGGAAGGCGCGCACTTCCTTGCGCAGCTGCTCGCACTTCTCGGGCAGGCGGATCGGATCGAAACGAAGGGCAGCGGTCATTGTCGTCTCGTCTCCTGATCAGCGCGATGCCACGAGCGGCCACAATTCGTCGGCGCCGCGGTTTGCGACGAGTTTGCCGAGCTCGACGGCCCAGTAGCTCTCCGAGCCGAAATCGTCGCGCCAGGCCAGCGCCCGCAGCGAATAGCGGTGCAGGATGTGCTCCATGGTGAAGCCGATTGCGCCGTGGACCTGATGGGCGATGCCGCCGCCTTTCTCGGCGGCTTCCGCGCAGCGGATCTTGGCGGAGGCGGCTTCGAGATAGACCTCGTCGTTGAAGGATCTTGCGTTGGCGATCGCGTCGGCGGCCGACGTCGCCGCCGCAAGCGCCGCGGCGGATTCGCCGGCGAGTCGCGCGAGATTGTGCTGCACGGCCTGGAATTTCGAGATCTTCTTCTCGAAGGCGACGCGCTCGTTGGAATAGCGCACGGAGATGTCGAGCATGGATTCCAGCGCGCCGGCGATCTGCAGGCTGCGCGCGACGCCGCCCATCAGCATCAGGGTGGTCTGGTCGCAGCCCTTCGGCGCGGGTTTGATGATGATGGGCTGGACCTTGTCGAGCGTCACGGTATCGCTGTGGTCGTAGCCGACATTGAGGCCGGCCTCGATCCGTGCCTTGGCCGCATCGACCAGCGCGATGGAAACACCGTCCTTGCCGTGCGCCAGCACCGCGAAGTGCTTCGCTGTCTTCGCGAACGGCACGCCGCGGGCACGGCCGGAGAGCGCGCCGTCGGCATCGAGGCTGATGCGGTCCTTCGGCGAAGCCGGCAGCACGGTCATCTCGCCTTCGGGCGATGAGATCCTGGCCTGCGCCAGCAGCCACCCCGCCAGCATGGTCTCGGCCAGAGGCACCGCGACCGCGAAACGGCCGGCGGCGTTCAGCAACGCAAAGCCGTCGGCGAGGCTCGCGCCGGAGCCGCCGAGATCATCGGGCACCCAGGACAATGGAAGGCCCGCCTCGCCCAGCGCCCGCCACAGCGGCGCCTGCCACGAATCCTTCTTGTCGTTGTTGATGGTTTGCGGATCGGCGAGATCGGCGAAGATTTTCTCCGCAGTCTCGACGACGATATTATCACTCTCCGCCACAGCGTTCCCCGTGTCTTGCCATTGGCGCATCCCGTTCCGTAGGCGGGTGCGCGGTCTCTTCTTGCGCCCGATGATCGGAAAAAGCCATGGCCCTGACAAGCGTTGACCGCAGGTCAACCTGCGGCGCGGGCATGGGCGCAAGGGCCAACAGGAGGCTAATTCCGCTTAGCGGAGTTTGCTCGATTTGCAGGGCGCGGCAAACTCGCTAAAGAGGACGCCAACGTCAGAACAGGGGAAGGAATTCGGGATGGCAGAGGACAGTCTGTGCGCAATCGTGACAGGATCGGCATCCGGCCTCGGCGCGGCGACCGCGGAGATTTTCGCGCGGAGCGGGGCGCGGCTCGTCATCAACTATTCGTCGAGCCAGAAGGACGCCGAGGCCACGGCCGAGCTCTGCCGCAAGGCCGGCGCGGCGGAGGTCCTTGTCGTGCAGGGCGACGTCTCAAAGGATGATGATTGCCGCAGGATCGTCGCAGCCGCTGCGCCCTGGGGCCGGCTCGACATCCTCGTCAACAATGCCGGCACCACCAAGCATGTCGCCCATGCCGATCTCGACGGCTTGTCGGCGGAGGATTTCCAGCGGGTCTACGGCGTCAACACCATCGGCCCGTTCCAGATGGTGCGCGCCGCGCGCAGCCTGCTCGAGGCCGGTGCGAAGGCTTCGGGCCGGCCGTCCGCGGTGGTCAACGTGTCCTCGGTCGCCGGCATCAGCGGTGTCGGCTCGTCGATCGCGTACGCCGCGAGCAAGGGCGCGCTCAACACCATGACGTTGTCGCTGTCGCGTGCGCTGGCGCCGCTGATCCGCGTCAACACGGTATGCCCCGGCTATATCGACACGCCCTGGTTCACCAAGGGCCGCGGCGAGGCAGGGGCCAAGCAGGTGCGCGACAGCGTTGTCGCAAAGGTGCCGCTGAAGGTCGCCTCGCGCGCAGAAGACATCGCGCAACTCGTCTGCTTCCTGGCGATGCCGGCCTCCAGCAACATGACCGGCGAGGTCGTGCGCATGGATGCGGGGATGCACTTGATTGCGTGATTGGGTGTCTTGTCGCTGTGACGCTCTAATGGTGCGGCCAACACGGGTGTCATCCCCGCGAACGCGGGGATCCCTAACCACGGGGAGGAGTTGCTGCGCGACTCTGGTCACTCCGAGTCTTCGCCAAACTGCTCCCTGTGGCTATGGGTCCCGGATCGGCGCGCGCTTAGGGCGCGCTTGTCCGGGACGACACCGAGTGTGATCACCCCTTGATCACGCCGCTCGCCACCAGCCGGTGCCAGATGAACAGCACCACCACCGCGCCGACCGTGGCCATGATGAAGCCGGCGCCCTGGTCGGGGCTGTAATGGCCGATGGCCTGGCCGATGAAAGTCGCCAGAAATGCGCCGGCGATGCCGAGGATGGTTGTGAGGATGAAGCCGCTCGGGTTGTTCGGTCCCGGCGCCAGCCAGCGCGCGATGAGGCCGGCGACGAAGCCGACGACGATGATCCACAACAGGCCGCCCATGCTCATGAGTGTGCTCCCCTTCCCGAGAACGCTTCGAGCATGATCCGGAGAAGTGTGTCGCGGTTCTCCGAATAGATCATGCTCAGACCAGGAACTTCAGATTCGGCCCGAGATTTCGTTCTCGGTCGGCAGCCGTCCGTCGGGCGTCAGATGGTCGACTACCTGCGGCAGATATTGGCTGAGGCCGGAGAGCAGTTCCTCGCGTGACAGGCCGCTCTGGGCGGACAGGCTCTCGATCTGGTCGGCGCCGAGCGCGCTGGCGAGATCGCCGGGCGCAATCGGCTTGTTCTCGCCCCTGCCGACCCAGGAATTGGCGGCTTCGCCCTGGCCGCCCTGCTGGAGCTGGTTGAGGAGATCGCCGAGCCCACCGCTGAGCACGGTCCCCGCCGCCCCGCCCGCAAGCAGGCCGCCGAGGCCGCCCTTGAGCAGATCGCTGAGACCGCCGCCGGGGCCGCCCGCATTCGCCTGCGTCGGAGGCGGCAGCGGCGACCGCGGCTGCGGGGCAGGCGCCGCGCCGGGCTGGCCTGCCGTCAAATGCTTGAATGCCTTCCAGGCGAGCAGGCCGAGCAGCGCCATGGTCATCGGCGACATGCCGCCGGAGGATTTCTCGGAGCTCGGTGTGCTCGGGCCGCGCGGGCCGTTCTGCATGCCATTGAGGACGTCGAGTAGACCCATGGTGCTCTCCTTTGGCGTCTGGTTCGGCGAGCGCTCGCCGCTGACTGCCCCCGGGGCGAAAACATATGGGGCACGCATGACCGTTACAAGTCGGATGCACCGCGATTGGTTGCCGGCCTGGCCTCTGCTATCGAAGGCGGGCCGTTCAGGTTAATCAAGGCGAGGTATGACAAATCGACCGATCGTAGTCGCCGGCGCGGGCGCCATCGGCTGTTTCGTCGGCGGCATGCTGGCGGCCGCCGGCCGCCGCGTCGCGCTCCTGGTGCGGCCGCGGGTGAAGACCGAGATCGAACGGTTCGGCCTGCTTCTGACCGATTTCGACGGCTCCGAGAAGAGGCTCGGCGCGGGGCAACTGGCACTGTCGGAGGATCCCTCGATCTTCCACAGCGCCGGCATCGTGCTGGTGACGGTGAAGAGCGCCGACACCGCCGCTGTCGCCGAGCAGATCGCGCAGCATGCGCCTGAGGATGCCGTCATCGTCTCGCTTCAGAACGGCGTCGGCAATGTCGCTGTGCTGCGCGAGCGGCTCGGCGGCCGCCGCGTGCTGGCCGGCATGGTGCCGTTCAACGTGATCGCGATGGGCGAGGGCCGCTTCCACCGCTCGACCTCCGGCGACATCCATATTGGAGAGGATGCGGAGAACACGGCCGGGAAGCTCTCGGTCGCCGGCCTCACGATGCGCGCGAGCGCTGACATCACCGGGGTGCAATGGGGCAAGCTGATCATCAACCTGAACAACGCGCTCAGCGCGTTGTCGGACTTGCCGCTCGCCGCGCAACTGGCGAACCGCGACTGGCGCAGATTGTTCGCCGACCAGATGGCCGAGGGGCTCGCCGCGCTGAAGGCGGCCGGCATCACGCCGGTCTCGGCGACGCCGATCCCGATGAGGTGGTCTCCGGCCTTGCTGCGGCTGCCCGATGCGATCTTCAAAGCGATCCTGGGACGCACGATGAAGATCGATCCCGAGGCGCGCTCCTCGATGTGGCAGGATCTGAAGCAGGGCCGCAGGACCGAGATCGACTATCTCCAGGGCGCGGTCATCGCGCTCGCCGAGCGGAACAATGTCAGCGTGCCGCTGATGCGCCGCATTGTTGCGCTGATCAAGGACGCCGAGGCGGCCGGCAACGGCCCGCTGCGGCTGACGCCGCAGCAGATTCGCGGGTAGCGCCCGAAGGAGGAGCACGATGAATCGTCGTTTTGTGATCGGGATCGCGTTGACCGCGCTCTGCGGTTCGTCGACGCTTGCCTATGCAAGGCCGCCGACGGTGATGAATTCACCTGGCTATGACCGCCGATTGCAGGAGAGCAGGTCGCAGCTGGGGAGTTCGCCGACGGTGGCGGAGCCAGCGCCGGCACCGGTGGCGAAACCGAAGCAGGTCAAGAAGAAGCGCTCGAACTGACGCTGCATTCCCCGCTGTCGTCCCGGACAAGCGCGCCAAAGCGCGCGCAGATCCGGGACCCAGCCAAAGGGAGGAGTTTGACCAAGACTCGGAGTTAGCGGCTCGCCCTACGACCACTTCCTGTGGTTATGGATCCCGGATCTGCGCTTACGCTTGTCCGGGATGACAGCGGAGTGTTTGGTCGCTGCCTCACCCTTTCTTCGCGGGCTTGCTCGGGGGCGGGTTGAACAGCTTCTTCAGATCGTTCAAGCTTTCCGATAGCCGCGGCCATTCGCAGGAGAACGAGCCCTTGGTGCAGGGCGCGCCCTTCGGCCTCGGGCCTGCTGCCTGCTGGACCTTCGGCCGCTCGACGGGGATCGGCACGCGCGCGGTCTCGGTACGCAGCGCGACCTGTTGAAGCTGCTGCAACTGCTGTTCCTGCTGCTCGCGCTGCTGGCGAGCGGTAGCCTGGGCCGCTTCATTGCTGCGGCGCTGGCTGGCGAGATAGGCGGTGTAGGCTTCGTCGATCTTCTTCTGTTCCTCCGGCGTCGGATTGGGGCCGGCGATGTCGAAGGTGCGATCCTGAAGGAAGTCGTAATAGGAATAGCCCCCGCCCGGCTTGCGGCGGCCGGCAAACTTGGCGTTGCAATCGGCCAGCGCGGCGGTCTTCTCGGACTTGGTTGCGGCCTTCTCGGCGACGTCCGCGCATTCCTCGAAATCGACCGGCGCGCGTTTCCACCATTGCGCCTCGACATGCGCATGCGTCAGCAGGAGAGACCCTGCTGCGGTCACAAGAAGCAGCGCCGCACGACGCGATGTAGCTACGGCCGACATTCTACGAGAGCATTCCTTGCAGGACTCAACCCGAACTGAGTCGAGACTGATTTTTGCCCCTTTATCGCCGCCTTGTCACCCATGGAACTCGGGAATTTCATGGCTGCAATGCTGACATTTTGTACTTGACGTGGCGCCGGAGTCACAGCGCCCTCCCGGCAGACTGTTACACTCATGCCGTGAGCGCGTCACTCCCGAGGCGTCGCCAAGAAGACGAAGTGGAAACGCCTGATGCTGCTGCCTCTGTCCGACGTGCCGCGCTGGTACGCTGAACGCAAACCGCATGGCACGATCGCCATCCGTCACGGGCAGGACACGCTGACCTGGGACGAACTCGAGCGCGGCGCCAACCGGCGCGCCCGGGCGTTCGCGGCCAGGGGCGTCAAGCCCGGCGATTTCGTGGCGATCGGCTTGCCGAACGGCAACACGTTCTTCGAGACCTCCTTTGCGGTATGGAAGTGCGGGGCGACGCCAACCTCGCTGTCATGGCGACTGCCGCGCGGCGAAGCCGCCGCGGTGCTTGACATTCTGAAGCCGGCGCTTGTGGTCGGCGGCGAGGCCGACTGGAATGCGCCGAACCGGCTGCCTGCGGACTTCGTGCCGGAAGGTTTCTCGGACGAGCCGCTCAATGCGCCGGTGGCGCGCTACTGGAAAGCGATGACCTCAGGCGGCTCGACCGGCCGTCCCAAGGTGATCCTCGATCATCAGCCAGCGGTGACCGACACGGTCGCCGCGCCGCCGCTCAACATCCCCTTCGGGGTTTCGCTGCTCAATCCCGGCCCGCTCTACCACAATGCACCGTTCATCGTGTCGCATTACGCCCTGTTCGTCGGCGGCAAGCTCACCGGCCTTACCAAGTTCGATGCCGAGGAGACGCTGCGCCAGATCGAACGCGAGCGCGTGCAATGGGTCAATTTCGTGCCGACCATGATGCACCGGATCTGGGCGCTGCCGGAGAACGTGCGCAACGCCTACGATGTGTCAAGCCTGCAGACGGTCTTCCACATGGCCGCGCCGATGCCGCCCTGGCTGAAGGAGAACTGGATCGCCTGGCTCGGGCCCGAGCGGGTCTGGGAGCTCTATGGCGGCACCGAGCGGCAGGGCGCCTGCATCATCTCCGGCGCGGAATGGCTGACGCACAAGGGCTCGGTCGGCAAGATCGGCGACATGGCGAAGCTGCGCATCATCGGCGAGGACGGCAACGATGTTGCGCCGGGGGAAACCGGCGAGATCTACTTCCTCAACAATGACGGCAAGGACGCCACCTATCACTACCTCGGTGCCGAGCCGAAACGCCGTGCCGACGGCTGGGAGTCGCTCGGCGATATTGGCCGGCTGGATGCGGAAGGCTATCTCTATCTCGGCGACCGCCTCGCCGACATGGTCTTGCGCGGCGGCGCCAACATCTATCCGGCCGAGGTCGAGGCCGCGGTCTCTGCCTGCCCCGGCGTGCGCTCCTGCGTCGTGGTGGGCTTGCCCGATCCGGAGTTGGGCCAGCGTGTTCACGCCATCATCGAGCCGGAGCCCGATGCCGACGGCCAGGTCATCGCCGACGGCATGGCCGACTTCCTGAAAGACCGGCTCAGCCGCTACAAGCATCCTGAAAGCTTCGAGTTCGTCGGCGCTCCGCCGCGCGATGATTCCGGTAAAGTCCGCCGCACGCTGTTGCGCGATGAGCGCGCGGCGTGGATGAAGGAGGGGCGCGCCTTCCGGATCTGGCCTTCGAAGGCGCGGGCGCAGGTCGAGTAAGACAAACACGGAAGGACTGACATGACGATCACCATTGCAGCGAGCAGCGTGCCGAGGCCGCCGGCCGATATCATCGAAGGTTTCAGGGGCGCGCCGACCTCGGTGATCTCGGACAATCTCGCCCGGCTGCCGGGCGCGGTGGGGCTGAGGCCCTATCATCGCGGCGGCAAGCTGGTGGGAACGGCCTTCACTGTGCGCACCCGGCCCGGCGACAATCTCGCCATCCACCGCGCGCTCGACCTGGTCGGCCCGGGTGACGTCATCGTGGTCGACGGCGGCGGCGACGAGACGCGGGCGCTGGTCGGCGAGATCATGAAGAACATCGCGCAATGGCGCAAAGCCGAAGGCTATGTGATCGACGGCGCGATCCGCGACGTCGCGGCTTTCGCGGCCGACGACTTTCCCTGCTATGCGCGCGCGGTGATCCACCGCGGTCCCTACAAGAACGGCCCCGGCGAGATCAACGTGCCTGTCACCGTCGGCGGCAGCGTGATCTCGCCCGGCGACATCGTCGTCGGCGACGAGGACGGCGTGGTGTCGTTTCCCGCCGCCGGTGCCGCCGCGCTGCTGGACGCGGTCCGCGCCCAGGTCGCCCGCGAGGAGGAGACGCTGAAGGCGATCCGCGAGGGCCGCTACCAGGGCTCGTACGGAAAGTCCTGATCGGACGAGAACGAAGGGGAGGATGGCGTGAGCCAGAAGGACGAATTCCACAACGTCGACGATGCCAGCGATGGGCTGTTCCGCGAGCTCGCAAGCGGAGTGACGACGCGCATCTTCTCCGGCGAGCAGGCGATGCTCTCGGTGGTGACGCTGGCGCCGCATGCGCAGGGCACGCTGCATCACCATCCCGAGGAGCAATGGGGCGTGCTGCTCGACGGCTCGGCCATCCGCGTCCAGGGCGATGAGGAGATCCCGGTGAAGAAGGGCGACTTCTGGCGCACGCCCGGCAACGTGCCGCACACCATGCGCGCCGGCCCCGAAGGCGCTCGGGTGCTGGACATCTTCAGTCCGCCTCGGCCAGAATACAGAAAAGCAGGGTCGGGTTTCGGAACGACCTGAAGCGCTTGGCGCTTCAGGTATTTGTTGGCGACGGCGTCCAGGGAGATCCTGAGCGAGCCCGCGACCGCCGCCCAGCTCAAGGACACCCAGCATATGACGCTGCTGCTCCAGGACGGCGCTGCCTTCAAGTCCTTCTTCGACAAGCAGGTCGCCTACTGGGGCAAGGTGGTGCGGGACAACAATATCAGGGCATGAGAGACCGTGCCCGGGATTGCCATCCCGGGCCCGATGTCAGGTCCGGTGCGCTCGCGCGGGCCTGAGCGTCAGAGCATCTTGCCGACGATCTTTGTCATATCCGCTGCCGAAAACGCGCGCAGCGTTTCAGTGCGGACATTGCCGAGTGCGCTGATACTAAGGCTGAGCGACATCGCGGCAGCTTCATCTGGAGCCTCGAGAACGGTCACAACGTCATATCGTCCCTGCGTCCAGACGATCTCCTTCACAGTCACGCCGAACGTTTTGGCCATCTCCTTGAAGGCGTCGGCCCGCTTCGGCGAGTCCTTGACGTTGCGGGCTCCCTGATCCGTGAAGTTTCCCAGCACAACATAGGTTACCATGGTCGTCCTCCCTGGTTAGAGCTTGAGGAAGCCGCGCGGAGCTTGCCACGCCGGCTGAGACGGCGCTACCTGCGCGTTGGAACGTCAGCAGATGCGACTTATTCGGTCAGGACAATGGCCGTGCGAAACTGAGCTCATGGCCGTCTGGGTCGGTGAGATGGAAGTAGCGCTCACCCCATTCGGCATCACGGGGGATGGTCGACGGCTGCCACCCGGCAGCGCGCGCCTGTGCGTAGGTCTCGTCGACATCGGCCACGTAGAAGATGACGCGGCCCCACCAGGACCAGCGCTTGTCGTCCGGCTGCGCCGTCAGGTTGAGATAGCCGCTGCCGGCGCGAAAGCTCGTGAATGCCGCGGCCTCGCCGCCATAGAGAAGCTCGAAGCCCAGCGAGCGGTAGAAGCGCACGGCGCACGCCATGTCATGGGTGCCGAGCGTGATGGCGCTGATGCTCTCGATCATGTGGGCTGCTCCGCCGAGAGGGACCTGGAAGCGATTGTATAGCCGCCTTGTTCAGCTTGACGATGGCTTGGCCCGCCTGACGGCTGGCGAACCGCATTTTGCTCTGCTATGACGGGATCGAATCCGTACCCACGGGTTCCGCGGTCCCGTAGCTCAGCCGGATAGAGCGGCGGTTTCCTAAACCGTAGGTCGGAAGTTCGAGTCTTCCCGGGATCGCCATTCCTCTTTTAATGCCCTTGACCTTGAAGATGGTGGATCGGCCTGCGGTCGCAGTCGCCAATCTTCGTAGCCGTAAAATGCCTGTGCGCGATTTGGAGTGAGTCGTACGACCCAGAGTCGTACTTGACGTCGTCTGCGCGTTGAACCACGATTATGCTCATGAGGGTTGTGCGGTTCTCGCGACGAACGGTGTTGGTGCAGGGCTCGTATGGACGATGTAAAGGCTCAAATTCTTTTCGAGAAGCTGGCGGGAACGCGTGACGAACAGGGCGCTGCTGACACAAGCTGAAGACAGCCAATCAATACCCTCCGGCTCCGTGGACGAGGCTGGCTTGGTCTCGGAAACCATCGAGCTGTTGAAAACATCGACTCACCAGGCGCGGCAAGACAACGAATTCTTTCCGCCTTTGGACGTCGCGACAAGCCTCGCGATCTAACAGATCGGGTCATTCGAGTGCTGTAGACGATGAAGTTATCGAGTTCGCTTTCGCGAGCGAGAACCTCGTACTGCCTCACCCAAACCCAGATCTGATAGCGATCCTTTCGGCTGCACGTCGGAAGTTGCCAGACTAAGAATACGGAATATATAGAGAACGACGGTGGAGTGCGATTCGCTCCATGAACGCTTGTCACGATGACTCGCTTGTTTGGATTGAACTGGGTGTATGCAATCGAACATGTTCTGGTGACGGTTATGATCTGACAGTATCTTGAGTCCCGCAAGCAGGTTGGCACGAACTTCAGCAAACTCTCCATTTGAGTTAAACGGAATGCCGCTGGTGGCGAGGAGACCGGCCCCCCAACGCAAATAGGTTTGGATCTTATCGCCCGTGAAGGGATAGTTCGCGGAGCCCGAGACCAAAAATTCTCTCAGCACCCTTCCGAACGTAAAGATTGCTACGTTTGTTATCTTCGACTTTTGCAGATACGCCGCGCGCAGCAAAAGAAGGTTTGTTTTTCCGCATCCCGCGGGCCCAGTCACAAGGTGATTGCCTTCCTTCGGAAGGGAGATCACGGTCTGCTGCTTCTTATCAAGCTCCTCAGGCTTGGTCCACCAGGTCGAGCCCATCATGTCGCTCCAGAAAACGAACAATTCGATAATACAAGCCACGCATCGGCCAATTGCTGCTGCTGAGCGGCCTCAATAACTTGGTATAGACAATCCTCGAGTGCCGCGTGTATCGAACTTGACGAAAACAACCCCTTGAAGAATATTTCTGGTTTTGCGCAAGTCGCCGTCGGCTCCTGTCCCGAGAATGCTTCTATCGAAAGGCAGATGGCCTTCGCCGAAACATCAACGATCTCCACACTTACAATTATGGTTAGCGCCACCGGCAGCGAGTGGGTCGCAGATGGCCGGATTCGAATCTTGAATTTGCTTTTCCTTCCGACTCTTAAGTCGGCGGTTTCCTAAACCATAGGTCGAATGTTCGAGTCATGCCGGGATCGCGATTCCCGTTTTATCGCCGAGTCGCGTAACGCGGCCATCGATCCCTTCGTATCAGGCCGAGATCCGAGCAAAGCGCTTGCGATATTCGGCGGGCGTCACGCCGACATGGCGGGCGAATGCGCGGCGCAACGTGTCCGCGTCGGCAAAACCGCAATGCAGGGCCACTTGCTTGGGCGCTTCGTTTCCGAGTTCCAGCAGGCGCCTCGCCGCGTTGACGCGGGCCTCCTCGACCCAGGTTGCGGGGGTGATTCCGACTTCGGCACGGAATAGGCGCGCAAAGTGACGCGGGCTGATGTCCATGCGCGCTGCGAGGCTCGCGACGCTGTGGTCCAGTCCAGGATTGGCGGCGACCCAGCGCTGCAGTTCCTGCAGTGCGGCACGGCCGGCGGGGACGGTCTCGCCCTTGCGGCTGAATTGCATCTGTCCGCCCGGGCGCTTGAAGAACATGACCAGCTGGCTCGCAACCTTCATCGCCGTCTCGCGCCCGAGATCCTCCTCGACGAGAGCGAGCGCGAGATCGAGCCCCGCAGTGACACCGGCAGCCGTGCGAAGCTTGCCGTCGGTGACGTAGATCGCGTCCCTGTCCACGGTGACTGACGGGTATTTTTCGGCAAGTCGGTCGGCGACGGCCCAGTGTGTCGTGACTCGTCTGCCGTCGAGGAGGCCCGCCGCTGCAAGGAAGAAGGCGCCGCTGCAAACCGACCCGAAGCGCCGGGTCCTGGTCGCCCGCCGGCGGAGCCAATCGGTCACGACGCCGTCAGCCGGCACGTCGCCGGCATGCGGGCATCCCGCGATCAGCAATGTGTCGATGCTCTCCTGGAAGCCGCGATCGATGATCCGGTCCGGCATCAGTCGCACGCCTGAAGAGCTGTGGATCGGGCCGGGCGCCGCCCCAGCCACCAAAAGCACATAGGCCTGATGGCCGGCCTGCACATTGGCCTCGGCGAAAACGTCGAGCGGCCCCGCCACGTCGAGAAGCTGCACCCCGGGCAACGCCACGATCACAACTGTCCTCGGTTTCGGCTTTCCGCTCATGTCCGCCTCGGTCGGTATTTGTCTGTTTTAGACGTATTACGTCAATTGAAGACAGAATAGCGCGGATTTAGCTTGCGGGCGACCAGAGATTTTCAGGAGACCCTCATGCCGCAGATTGCCAAAGCCGCCGCCATTCCCGACAGCAAGCTCGCGCGCGCCATCGCCGACTACATCCGTGACACCGAGTCGGACCTGCTCTTCAATCATTCCAGCCGCGTCTATCATTTCGGCGCGCTGGCCGGCATTCGCCGCGGGCTGAAATTCGACCGCGAGCTGCTGTATGCGGGCGCGATGTTTCACGACATCGGCCTGGTGCCGGGCCATGGCAGCAAGCACGAACGGTTCGAGGTGGACGGCGCGCACGCCGCTCGTGACTTCCTGCGCAGCCATGGCATCTCCGAAGCCGACGCCTACACGGTCTGGACCGCGATCGCGTTGCACACGACGCCGGGCGTGCCGCAGTATATGCATCCCGTCGTCGCTCTGGTGACCGCCGGCGTCGAGATGGACGTTCTCGGCCTCAGCTACGAGGATTATTCCGACGACGAACGCGAGGCGGTGGTGGAGGCGTTTCCGCGAACGCCGCACTTCAAGGAAGACATCATCCAGGCGTTCTACGACGGCATCAAGTACAGGCCGGATACCACCTTCGGCAACGTCAAGGCCGACGTCATCGCCGACAAGGAGCCGCATTTCCATCGCGGCAACTTCTGCAGCGTCATCCGCGGCTCGCATTGGCACGGCTGAGCAGGGCCCGGCGCTGCTGCGCGGCCCCACCGCCTCTTTCTCCAAATCACCGATCGGGAATCATCACATGAGCGACAAGCCACCCCATCTCACGCACGCGACCGGCGCTCCCGTCAGCGACAACCTGAACATCATGACCGCGGGCCGTCGTGGTCCCGCTCTTCTCCAGGACATCTGGCTGATCGAGAAGCTGGCTCATTTCGACCGCGAAGTGATCCCCGAGCGGCGGATGCATGCCAAGGGATCGGGTGCCTTCGGCAGCTTCACCGTAACCCATGACATCACCCGCTATACCAAGGCGAAGATCTTCTCGCAGATCGGAAAGCAGACGCCGATGTTTGCACGCTTCTCGACCGTCGCCGGTGAACGCGGCGCGGCCGACGCCGAGCGCGACATCCGCGGCTTTGCGCTCAAGTTCTACACCGAGGAAGGCAACTGGGACATGGTGGGCAACAACACCCCCGTGTTCTTCTTCCGCGATCCCCTGCGTTTCCCCGACCTCAATCACGCGATCAAGCGCGACCCGCGGACGGGGATGCGCAGCGCCGACAACAATTGGGATTTCTGGACGCTGCTGCCGGAGGCGCTGCATCAGGTCACCATCGTCATGAGCGAGCGCGGCATTCCCAAGAGCTATCGTCACATGCACGGGTTCGGCAGCCATACCTACAGTTTCCTCAACGCTGCCAACGAACGGACCTGGGTGAAGTTTCACTTCCGCACGCAGCAGGGCATCGAGAACCTGACGGACACTGATGCCGAGGCGCTCGTCGGCAAGGACCGCGAGTCTCATCAGCGCGATTTGTTCGGAAGCATCGAGCGCGGTGAATTTCCACGCTGGACCCTGTTCGTGCAGGTCATGACCGATGATGAAGCCAAAGCGTTTCCGTTCAATCCGTTCGATCTGACCAAGGTCTGGCCCAAGGCGGACTTTCCGCTGATCGAGGTCGGTTATTTCGAGTTGAACCGGAATCCGGAAAACGTCTTCGCCGAGGTCGAGCAGGCGTCCTTCTCGCCGGCCCATATCGTCCCCGGCATCGGCTTCTCGCCCGACAAGATGCTGCAGGCTCGTCTGTTCTCATATGGAGACGCGGCGCGCTATCGCCTCGGCGTCAACCATCACCTGATTCCAGTCAATGCCCCGAAATGTCCGTATCACAGCTACCATCGCGACGGTGCAATGCGGACGGACGGCAATCTGGGGAGAACGCCGACCTATTTCCCCAACAGTCACGGCGAGTGGACCGATCAGCCCGATCTCAACGAGCCACCGCTGGAGATAGACGGCGCCGCCGCCCACTGGGATCATCGTGTCGACGACGACCACTATCAGCAGCCCGGAGACCTGTTCCGTAAGATGAACGCGGCGCAGCGGCAGGTCCTGTTCGACAATACGGCACGCGCCGTCGGCGGTGCAGCCGTCCACATCCAGGAGCGCCACATCGCGAACTGCATGAAGGCCGATCCAGCCTATGGCGCCGGCGTCCGCAAAGCGCTGATACGTCTTGCCACGGTTCGCTCGGAATAGGCGCATCGACAGCATCCCCGGGGCTGCTGATTTGTCATGGGTCTTCGTCTCGGTTTGCCAGGGACTCCGGCGCAAAAATTGCTAGAAGCGTGGGGATTCCCTCCCTTTGGCTGACCAGTCGGCCGCCTCATAGCTAGATCCGGAGACCACGATGCCTTTCGACTTGATCCTGCGCGGGGGGCGGGTGATCGACCCGTCCCAGAAGCTCGATGCCGTGACCGACGTCGCCTTTGCCGGCGGCAAGGTCGCTGCGATCGGCGGTGGGCTCAAGGCTGATCCGGGCACGGAAGTGCGCGACGTCTCGCAGCTCATCGTGACGCCGGGGCTGATCGACCTGCACACCCATGTCTACTGGGGCGGCACTTCGCTCGGCATCGATGCCGAGGAATTCTGCCGTCTCTCCGGCGTCACCACGGCGGTCGATACCGGCAGCGCCGGTCCGGGCAATTTCGCCGGCTTCCGCAAGCATGTCATCGAGCCGAGCCAGGTTCGCATCCTCGCTTACCTGCACGTCTCGCATGCCGGGATCTTCGGCTTCTCGCACCGGATCATGGTCGGCGAGAGCGAGGAGCTGCGGCTGATGAATCCGATCGAGGCGGCCAGGGTGGCCGATGCCAATCGCGACCTCATCGTCGGCATCAAGGTGCGCGTGGGCTTGCACTCCTCGGGCACGTCGGGGGCCGTGCCGCTCGACATTGCGCTGGAGGTTGCGAACGAGGTCGGCATGCCCCTGATGGCGCATATCGACCACCCGCCGCCGAGCTATGAGGACGTGCTGGCCCGCCTGCGGCCCGGCGACGTGCTGACCCACGCGTTCCGTCCCTTCCCCAACACGCCCGCGACCGCGCAGGGCACGGTGAAGAAGGCGGTGCTGGATGCGCGCGAGCGCGGCGTGCTGTTCGACATCGGCCACGGCAAGGGCTCGTTCGCCTTCAAGACCGCGCGCGCGATGCTCGCCAACGGCTTCTATCCCGACACCATCTCCTCCGACATCCATCAGCTCTGCATCGACGGCCCGGCCTACGACCAGGTCACGACCATGTCGAAATTCCTGTGCATGGGCATGGAGCTGCCGGACGTGATCGCGGCTTCGACGGTTAATGCGGCGATGGCGCTGCGCCGCCCCGAGCTCGGCAGCCTCAAGCCGGGCAGCGTCGGCGACGCCACGCTTGTTACGGTGAAGCAAGGTCAGTTCGACTACGAGGACGTTGTCGGCGAGCACCTGATCGGTGATCGCAAGATCGTCTCCGAGGGCGTCGTCATCGGCGGCCGCTGGTGGCATCCGAATTGAGCGCCCAGGGATCGAGAGGTGCATCAGGGCGCGCTGTCAGTCGCGTCCCGCTTCCATGATCGCCTTGGCGAGCCGTGCCGGATCGGAGAAGCACAGCTCATGGCTTCCCGGCACCTGCACCAGGCGGAACAGGCCGAGCTTTTCCGACAGCCGCGGATGCCAGGGATGGCTGTGCGGCATCGCGACGTCTTCGGTGCAGTTGATGTAGGATTTGGCCAGCGGCATCTCCGCCGGATTGGTCTTGAGCGCGATCCTGTCGGTGAAGGTCGCCAGCGGATGCGGATTGAGGACGTCGTAGGCGCGCTGCGCCGTCTCCAGATCGGCATCGTTGATGAAGGCTTCGCGCCAGATCGGGAAGGGCAGCACCACCGAGCCGTCGCCTCGCTCGGCCGCGATCGCATCGAACAGACCGATATAGTGCGGCGGCACCATGTCGTTGAGGCATTCGCCATTGTTGGGCACGAAAGCATTCCAGTAGACCAGGCGGCGGATGCGCTCCGGCGCGAGGTCCGCGACGCCGGTGATGACCATGCCGCCATAGGAATGGCCGAGCAGGATGACGTCCTTCAGATCGTTCTCGGCGAGATAGTCGGCGATCGACTGAATCGCCGCCTTCAGCCCGGTCGTCTTGGGGTCGCCCGGGCGGTTGCCCTTGATGGTGGGGGTATGGACCTGATGGCCGGCCGCGCGGATCGGTGCGGCGACGGGCTCGAACTCGGCACCGGTGTGCCAGGCGCCGTGGACGAGAACGTAGGTCGACATGTTGTGGCTCCTCCCAAGGGTGTGGTTAGATCGAGGCCGCGCGGCCTTGTTCGGTGCGGCGCTGCCGTGCGTCAAGTGTGGACCGGCGGCTGGTTTGCCGCTTGGCTGGGAGTGAACCGGATTGGTCTCGGAGTGAACCGATGCAGCAGATCGAGCGCGCCGTTCCGTCACGTCAATCGGCCTGGAATACTGCGGGCGTGCGGCCGACCGAGCAATTCGCCTATTATCGCGAGGCGATCTGCCAGGCCTTCATGAATCTGACGCCGGAGCCGGCGGCCGCAACCGGCTTTCCGGCCAGCGTCGAGCACGTCCGCCTCGGCAATGCTGCGATCAACCGCGTCAGCTTTCCCGAACATTTGGTGCGGCGCTCTGCGGCCGACATCGCGGCATCGGACCGCAGTTGCTTCTATCTCAATTTGAAGCTGGGGGGCCGCTGTCGCATCCAGCAAGATGATCGCGAGATCAGCCTTTCGTCGGGACAGGTCGGCATCTTCGACAGCGATCGGCAGTTCGCGCTTCTGCACGACCGCGGACCACAATTGCGCGTTGCCTCGTTCTGGGTGCCGGCAGAAGTCTTGCGCGAGCGCCTGCCGGCCTCCTTCGACGTCGGAGCAGCGCGCGTCTCCGACGATCCCTTCGTCGGCCATCTCATCGTCGAGACCGCCCGCACGCTCAGCGACGGGGCGCTGCGCATGTCCGAAGACGAAGGCGTGCGGCTGTTCCGGGTTCTGATCGAGTTGGTCGCCGTGAGCCTGTCGCGGCGCGGCCGGGCAGGCGCTGCGGAGTCCGAGAGTCTTGCCGATGCAACCGCGCTGGCGCTGAAGCGCGCCATTCACCGGCGGCTCCGCGAGCCCGGCCTTGCGGTTGCCGATGTCGCTGAAGCCGTCGGCATCAGTGAGCGCTACGTCCACAAGCTGCTGGCGCGATCAGGCTCCAGCTTCACCGACTACGTCATCGACCACCGGCTCGACGGCGCAGCGAGGGATCTCGCGGATTCCGCGATGGCGGACCGTGCGATCGGCGCCATCGCGTTCGACTGGGGCTTTTCGGACCTCTCCCACTTCACGCGGCGTTTCAAGCAGCGCTTCGGCTGCCGGCCGCGCGACTGGCGCGCGCGGTGAGGGGAGTTTGCCTGCGGGCCGCTTATTGCAACGCCGTAGCCCCGATCTCCGCTCGTCGTCCCGGACAAGCGCGCTTCAAGCGCGCGCAGATCCGGGACCCATAACCACAGGATCTGGTTGTCACGCGAAGTCGCAACTCCTAGTCTTCGTCACAACTTCTCCCTGTGGTTATGGGTCCCGGATCGGCGCTCCGCTCCGCTTCGCTTGTCCGGGACGACGAGTTGGGATTGCTGTGCAAGCGTGGGTGCCCCTCCCCGACAGCGACCTGATTACAGCGACCTGGCGATCAGCAGCTTCATGATCTCGTTGGTGCCGCCATAGATCTTCTGGATGCGGGAATCGATGAAGATGCGCGAGATCGGATATTCCTGCATGTAGCCGTAGCCGCCGAACAGCTGGAGGCATTCGTCGGCGGTCTCGACCTGCTTCTCCGAGCACCAGTATTTCGCCATCGACGCCGTGACCGTGTCGAGGTCCTTGGCGACCAGGCGCTCGATGCACCAGTCCACGAACACGCGCGCGATCATCGCCTCGGTCTTGCGCTCGGCGAGCGTAAAGGCGGTGTTCTGGAAGTCCATCAGCGGCTTGCCGAACGCCTTCCGCTCCTTGGTGTAATCGGTGGTGAGCTTGACCGCGCGCTCCATCGAGGCGACGGCGCCGACCGCGAGCGCGAGGCGCTCCTGCGGCAGCTGCTGCATCAGCTGGACGAAGCCCTGACCCTCTTCCTTGCCGAGCAGGTTCTCCGGCGGCACGGTCACGTTGTCGAAGAACAGCTCCGACGTATCGGACGCATGCAGGCCGATCTTGTCGAGGTTGCGCCCGCGCTTGTAGCCGTCCGCGCCCGCGGTCTCGACCACGATCAGCGAAATGCCTTTCGCGCCGGCTTCGCCGGTGCGCGCGACCACGATGACGAGATCGGCGGCCTGACCGTTGGTGATGAACGTCTTCTGGCCGTTGATGACGTAGGAATTGCCCTGCTTCTTCGCCGTGGTCTTGATCGCCTGGAGGTCCGAGCCGGTGCCGGGCTCGGTCATGGCGATGGCGCCGACCATTTCGCCGGAGGCCATCTTCGGCAGCCAGCGCTTCTTCTGCTCCTCCGAGCCGTAGTTGAGGATGTAATGCGCGACGATGGCGCTGTGCACGGAGACGCCGGTCGTCATTTCCGGGACCGTGCTTTCGAGGTCTTCCAGTACCGCTGCGTCATAGGCGAAGGTGGCACCCAGGCCGCCATATTCCTCCGGCACGCTCGCGAGCAGCGCGCCCATCTCGCCGAGCCCGCGCCAGGCGAAGCGGTCGACCATCTTCTGCTCGCGCCATTTCTCGGCATGCGGCGCCAGGTCCTTGGCGAGATATTTCCGGAACTGGTCGCGGAACGTGTCCAGCTCTTCGGTCATCCACGACGATCGGTATTGCATCAGCGCCTCGCTCTCAGACAATCAGGCCGCCGCCGGCGACGACCACCTGGCCGCTGATATAGTTGGATTCCGGGCTGCAGAACAGATAGACGGCATCGGCTGCCTCTTCCGGCGTGCCGCCGCGGCCGAGCGGGATCATCCGCGACATGGCCTCCAGCATCTGCGGCTGCACGCCCACCTTGATGTCGCGGCCGGCGACGTCGATGGTTTTCTGCTGCGCCTCGATCGGCTGGGTCAGGCGAGTGTTGATGAGGCCGAAGGCGACGCAATTGACGTTGACCTTGTAGCGCCCCCACTCCTTGCACATGGTTCGGGTCAGCCCTATCAGCGAGGCCTTGGCCGAGGAGTAGCTCGCCTGGCCGGCATTGCCGTAGAGGCCTGCGATCGAGGAGATGTTCACGACCTTGCGGAACACCTCGCGTCCTTCCTCGGCCTCCTTCCTGGCAAAGACGCGGATCGGCTCGGCGGCCGCGCGCAGGACGCGGAACGGGGCGACCAGATGGACGTCGAGCATGGCCTGGAACTGCTCGTCCGTCATCTTCTGAATGGTGGAGTCCCAAGTGTAGCCGGCATTGTTGACGATGATGTCGAGCCCGCCGAACTTGTCCAGCGCGACGCCGACGAAGCGGTCGGCGAAACCCGCCTCCGAGACGCTGCCGTTCACGGCGACGGCGTCGCCGCCGAGCGCCTTGATCTCCGCCACCACGGCGTTGCCCGGTTCGGCATCGAGGTCATTGACGACGACCCTGGCGCCTTCGCGCGCGAGCTTGAGTGCGATCGCACGTCCGATACCGCGGCCCGAGCCGGTGACGAGCGCGACCTTTCCCTGCAGTTTTGCCATTCCAATGAGTCCTCTTGCTGTCACAGCGCGATAATGGCGCTGCCTTCGAGCTTGACCTCGCCGCGATCATCCCTGGTGGTGAGCGCGAGCCGCGCGCGATTCTCGCCGTTCTCGGCGAACAGCTCGGTCACCGTGCCTTCGCAAGTCAGCCTGGCGCCGAGCTGGGTGATCGAGACGAACCGGGTCGCAAAGCTGCGGAGCTTCGAGGGCGGCACCGCATCCGTCAGCGCCTGCCCGAGACAGGCCATCACCAGCATGCCGTGGGCGAACACGTCGGGAAATCCGGCCGCCCTGGCAAAGTCGATATCGACGTGGATCGGATTATGATCGCCCGATGCGCCGCAATAGAGCGCGAGGGTGTGGCGGGTAATCGGCGGAAAGACCTTGTGGGCGATGCGGTCGCCGGCCTTGATCTCTGCGGACGCCGTCATGACGCCACCTCGTTGCGGACGACGATGGTGCGCGCGGTATCGGCGACATGCACGCCGTCCTGGTTGGTCACCTCGCACCGGATGCCGATCAGCGTCATTGCGCCGCCCTTCTTGTCCGTCACGCTCGCGACGCGTGGCCGGAACGTCAGGGTGTCGCCGACCAGAACCGGCGCGTGATAGGCGAAGCTCTGCTCGCCGTGCAGCACGCGGGCGAGGTCGATGCCGAGCGCAGTGAACATCTCGAAGGGATCGTCGACGTCCATCATTTCGAGGCAGAACAAATAGGTCGGCGGCACCGGCATGCCAGTGAATCCGGCCGCGCGCGCCGCATCCGAGTTGCGGTAGACCGGATTTTGTTCACCCAGCGTGTTGAGGAAGTAACGGAGACGACCGGGCTCCACGCGCGCGGTGACGGGCGTGAAGCTGCGCCCTACGGCGGACTGATCGACCATGCCGATATCAATGGCGCTTGTAGAGCGTGACGACGCAGGCGCCGCCGAGGCCCAGATTGTGCTGGAGCGCGACTTTGGCACCCTCGACCTGCGTGGAACCGGCCGTGCCGCGTAGCTGCCGCGTCAATTCGTAGCACTGCGCAAGCCCGGTGGCGCCGAGCGGATGTCCCTTCGACAGCAATCCGCCGGACGGATTGGTCACGATCCGGCCGCCATAGGTGTTGTCGCCGTCATTGATGAACTTGCCGGCCTCGCCCTCGCCACAGAGACCCAGGGCCTCGTAGGTGATGAGCTCGTTGTGGGCAAAGCAGTCGTGCAGCTCGACGACGTCGAGATCGTTCGGCCCGATGCCGGCGCTCTCATAGACCCGGCTTGCCGCCTCCTTCGCCATGTCGTAGCCGACCAACTGCATCATGTCGCCGGCCTTGAAGGTCGAGGGGGTGTCGGTGGTCATGGCCTGCGCCGCGATGCGCACCTCCTTGCCGATGCCATGCTTGTCCGCAAACCGCTCGGACACCAGCACGGCCGCGGCGCCGCCGCAGGTCGGCGGGCACGCCATCATGCGCGTCATCACGCCCGGCCAGATCACCTGGTCGTTCATCACGTCGTCCGCGGTGACCTCCTTGCGGAAGAGCGCGAGCGGATTGTTCCTGGCGTGCCGGCTCGCCTTGGCGCGCACCTTGGCGAAGGCGTCGAGCGGGGTGCCGTATTTCTTCATGTGGCTCAGCCCGGCGCCGCCGAAATAGCGCAGCGCCAGCGGAATGCCGGGGGCGTCGATCAGCTGGTCGGCAGCCGCGTCGAATTCCTCGAACGCGCTCGGGCGATCGGTGTAGACGCTGCCGAGCGCGCCGGGCTTCATCTGCTCGAAGCCGACCGCCAGCACGCAGTCGAGCGCCCCGCTCGCGATCATCTGCCGCGCCATGAACAGCGCGGTCGAGCCGGTCGAGCAATTGTTGTTGACGTTGACGATGGGGATGCCGGTCATCCCGACATGGTAGAGCGCGCGCTGCCCGCAGGTGGAATCGCCGTAGACGTAGCCGACATAGGCCTGCTCGACCTTCTCGTAGCCGAGCCCTGCGTCGGCGAGCGCGAGCTTGGCCGCTTCCGTCCCCATCTCGTGATAGGGCGCGCTGGCGCCCGGCTTGGCGAAGGGGATCATGCCAACCCCCGCGACGACGACGTCAGACATCGCTTCCTCCTAGTAAATTACCCATTGGACTTTTTCTTACCCGTGGGTAACATATCGGCCGATGTCCTCCGGAGTCAACCGATCAAGCATGGATTCAGCGCCGCCCGCTCCGCCCTCATCGCCGCCGCCGTCGCCCTGGCTGCCGTTCGAGAGTCGCCGCCGCGCCCGCGACGAGAAGCGCGAGGCGGTGCTGCGCGCCGCCGTGCAGCTGTTCCTGGAGCAGGGCTATCATCGCGTGACGCTGAACGAGGTCGCCGAACGGCTGAACATCACCAAGCCCGCGCTCTATAATTACTTCCGGGGCAAGGACGAGATCCTGTTCGAATGCTGGTCGATGGGCGCCGAGCTCGTCGACAGCGTCATCACGGAGATCAACGCCGGCGGCGGTTCGGGCCTCGCCAAGCTGCGCAAGCTGGTGCACGCCTATGCCGGGCTGATGGCGACCGACTTCGGCGCGAGCCTGGTGCGTTTCGACCTGCGCGACCTGACCGAGCGCAACGCGGGTGTCGCGCGCGCCGCCAAGAAGCGCATCGACGCCACGTTTCGGCAATACATCGCCGGGGGCATCGACGACGGCTCGATCAGGCCTTGCGACCCCAAGCTTGCAACGTTCGCGATCGCGGGCGCGCTCAACTGGATCGGCCATTGGTATCGCCGTGACGGCGGGCTGACGCCGAGCGAAATCGCCGACGAGTTCACGGTTCGGCTGACGGATGGCCTTGCGACCGCGGGCCGGCAGCAGATGACAAAGAAGACGCCGAGGACGCCGCAACGGCGTAACTCAGGGCGCGCCACGACTGGGAAGAAGCGCACAGGAGGAGGAACGCGATGAACATCACACATGGGTTGCGGCGCGCGCTGCAGATCAATCCGAACGGGCCGGCCACCGTCTATGGCCAGCGGCGCCGCAGTTGGGGCGAACTCGGCGAACGCGTTGCCAGGCTGGCCGGCGGCCTGCGCACGCGCGGCGTCCGGGACGGCGATCGCGTCGCCGTGCTGTCCTTCAACTCGGACCGCTATCTCGAACTCTATCTGGCGACCGGCTGGGCGGGCGGCGTGATCGTGCCGCTCAACATCCGCTGGAGCGCCCTCGAAAACGAGGATGCGCTGCGCGACTGCCGTGCCTCCGTGCTGCTGGTCGACAAGGCGTTTGCGCAGGTCGGCGCGCAGCTCGCCGGCGCCATTCCGGGGCTGAAGCTGGTCTATGCCGACGACGGCGAGGTGCCGGCCGGGATGGAGGGCTATGAGGATCTGGTCGCGGGCAACGCTCCGGTCGCCGATGCCATGCGCAAGGGCGAGGATCTCGCCGGCATCTTCTACACCGGCGGCACTACCGGGCGTTCCAAGGGCGTGATGCTCAGCCACCAGAACCTGATGGCCAACGCGCTCAATGCTCTCGGCGAAGGACTGTTTCCAGCGAGCACGACCTATCTGCATGCGGCGCCGATGTTTCATCTCGCCAACGGCGCGGCGATGTATTCGCTGCTGCTCTCCGGCGGCTCGAACGTGATCGTTCAGGGTTTTACGCCCGAAGGCGTGATGTCTGCGATGCAGAACGAGCGGGTCACCGACGTGCTGCTGGTGCCCACGATGATCCAGATGTTCGTCGATCACCCCGCGATCGGAAACTACGACCTGTCGTCGCTCAAGCACATCATCTACGGGGCCTCGCCGATCAGCGAGGCGGTGCTCGACCGTGCCGCGCGCGCGCTGCCGCATGTGCGTTTCACCCAGGCTTACGGCATGACCGAATTGTCGCCGATCGCGACGCTGCTGCATTCCGGCGAGCATGTCGGGGAGGGACGCAGAAAGGGGCGACATCGCGGCGCCGGCCGCGCCACGCTCGGCTGCGAGGTGCGGATCGTCGACGAGAACGATCAACCCGTGCCGACGGGCACCGTCGGCGAGATCGTGGTGCGCGGTGACACCGTGATGATGGGCTATTGGGAGCGTCCCGAGGAGACCGCGCGCGCCGTCGTCGACGGCTGGATGCATACCGGCGACGGCGGCTACATGGACGAGGACGGCTTCATCTATGTCGTCGACCGCGTCAAGGACATGATCATCTCGGGCGGCGAGAACGTGTACTCGGTCGAGGTCGAGAACGCGCTGGCGCAGCATCCGTCGGTGCTGCAATGCGCGGTCATCGGGATTCCCAATGAGCAATGGGGAGAGCAGGTCCATGCCGTCGTGGTCAGACGCAGCGGCGTGGAAGTTTCGGCCGGCGAGCTCATCGAGTTCACGAAGACGTTGATTGCCGGCTACAAATGTCCCCGCAGCATCGAGATCACGGAGACACCGCTGCCGCTGTCGGGCGCGGGCAAGGTGCTGAAGCGCGAGCTGCGCAGGCCGTTCTGGGAGGGGAGGGAACGGCGGGTCAGCTGACGGTTCCCGCTCACGTTGGGGCGCTGATGCCTGCGACAAGCGCGCGGAGTTTCATGTTTTCAGATCGCGGTCGCGCGGGTACCATTGGCGCGATTCATCGGGAACATTCAGTCTTGGTCGAGACGCGCGAGCTCAAGCTCGACATCGAGCGTATCGGGACGGTCTCGGCGATCCTGACGCAGCCGGACCGGGCGCGCGCCTGCTACGTGCTGGCGCACGGCGCCGGTGCGGACATGCGGCATGTCTTCATGGAGAAGGTCGCAGCAGGCCTCGCGAGCCGCGGCATCGCGACGTTCCGCTTCAATTTCCCTTACATGGAGAAGAAGCTGGGGCGTCCCGACCAGCCGGCGGTCGCGCACGCCGCCATCCGCGCGGCTGCGGAGGAGGCGGCGCGGCTCTGTCCCGGATCGAAGCTCGTTGCCGGCGGCAAGTCGTTCGGCGGGCGCATGACCTCGCAGGCGCAGTCGAAGGCACCGCTGCCCGGTGTCAAAGGGCTCGCTTTCCTGGGCTTTCCCCTGCATGCCGACAAGAAGCCGTCGAGCGAGCGCGCCGAGCACCTCGCCGGCGTCGCAATCCCCATGCTGTTCCTGCAAGGTACGCGCGATGGCCTTGCCGATCTGAGCTACCTCAAGCCTGTCGTCGAGAGGCTCGGCGCGAGGGCAACGCTGCATGAAATCGCGGGCGGCGACCACTCCTTCGCGGTGCTGAAAAAGTCCGGCCGCAGCAATGAGGAGGCGCTTGCGGAAGTGCTCGATACGCTGGCCGCCTGGATCGACGAACTCGCCTGAACTTCACGCCGCATAAAGCCCCTTGTCGCGCGCCTTCTGGATCGCCAGCGCGGCGATCAGGTCGAGCGTCGGCGTCGACAGGCCGGCAGTGCGCGCGAAGGCTTGGGGCGCCTTCACCAGCACGTCGATCTCCATGGCGCGGCCAAGCTCGTAATCCTGGAGCAGCGACGGCTTGTGATTGGGGGCGGAGCCGCTGCGGGTCACGCGCTTGACCTCGGGAATGAAGTGCTGGGCGATCTCGTTGGCCTCGCTCAGCATGCGTGGAATCACCTCGGCAAAGGCCGGGTCGTCGCGCACGCCACGCGCGGTCTGGCCGGTGAGCAGGCACAGCACCGACAGCGACATGTTGGTCAGCAGCTTTGACCAGATCGCCTCGCGGATCTCGGCCACCGGCGGCGATTCCAGCCGGGCATCGTTGAGGACGTTGCGGAGCATCGTGATGCGCTCGCAATGGCGATCGTCGCATTCGCCGATCAAGACGCGATTGCGGTCCGGCGTCAGGTTCTGCACCACGCCCGGCGCGGTCACCTCGTTCGAGGAGAAGATCACGCCGCCGATGATGCGCTCCTCCGGGATGCAGGCGCGCAACCGCCCGCCGGGATCGAGGAAGGAAATGTCCGGCGGCGTCGGGTGCCGCGGCGGCAGGCCGATGCCGTACCACCAGGGAATGCCGTTCTGCGCGAACACGATCGCGGTGTCGTCCTGGAGCAACGGCTTGATGCTGCCGACCAGCCCCGGAAGCGCGGTGGCCTTCAGCGTCGAGATCACGACATCCTGCGGGCCGAGCTGGGCCGGATCGCCTGTTGCGTTCACCTTGGCGCCGACCTCGGAATCGCCGACGCGCAGCTTGAGCCCATTGGCGCGAGCCGCCTCCAGATGCGCCCCCCGCATCACGCAGCTGACCTCGTGGCCGGCGCGCGCCAGCCGGACCGCAATGTGGCTGCCGACGGCGCCCGCGCCGAAAATGCAGATGCGCATGATGATGTCCCGTACCTGTGATGCCGCCCCGGCGCCAGCATGACACAAGCCGCCATGCGATGGGCGCGGCCGCCCCACGCCGGAAAGATATGGATCAGGATGCGCCGTCTCGGTCATAGTGCGCGGCAAACAGACCGACCGGAGGATCGCCGATGACTGCCAGCCTCGTCCTGTGGACTCTCGACGAGCGTGGGGTTGCGACCGTCACGTTGAACCGGCCGGAAGTGAACAACGCCTATGACGGCGCGCTGATATCAGGCGTGCTCGCGGCCATGGACGATCTCGGCAGAAAGCCGAACCTGCGCGTCGTCGTGCTCAGGGGCAACGGCAGGCATTTCCAGGCCGGCGCTGACCTCAAATGGATCAACGGCGTGCGGCCGCAATCGGTTGAAGCGAACGAAGCGGCGTCGCGGGCCACTTTCGAGGCGGTGCAGCGGCTCAACACGCTGCCGATCCCGACCGTCGCGCTGGTGCAGGGCGGCTGCTTTGGCGGCGGTACCGGCGTGATCGCGGCCTGCGATGTCGTGATCGCCGCCGACAACGCCCTGTTTTCGATCACGGAGGTGCGCTGGGGTCTGACCGCCGCGATCATCATCCCGCAGCTCTGCGACGCCATTAGTGTACGACAAGTCCGCCGCTACGCACTGACCGGCGAACGTTTCGGCGCAGAGGACGCCCGCCGCATCGGCCTCGTGCACGAGGTGGTGCCGCTCGCCGAGCTGGAGGCCGCCGGCAGCAAGGCGGTCGAGCAACTGCTCGCCAACGGGCCCGACGCAATGGCTGAAACCAAGAAGCTCGCGCTGGAAAGCTCGTTCGGCGGCATGGCGGTGGACGATGCCGCTTACACCCGGCTCGTGCACCTGCATTCGCTCAAGCGCCAGAGCGCCGAGGCGGCGGAAGGGCTGGCTTCGTTCGCGGAGAAGCGGGCGGCGAACTGGGGCGGCTAGGCCGCCCGCTCTTTCGTCCGCAGCGATTGACGAGTTTTCATGAGCGCAAAACCCAGCAGATTGAGCCCGGGCCAAGCATGCGGGTCTCCGGCTCGCTTGTCGTCGGCGGCAAGACCGATTCCCCAAATGCTGTCGACGGGACTGGCTTCCACAAGGACGGTCTCGCCGGTCGCGAGCAGCCAGTCTCTGAGCTCGGGATTTTGACCGAACTTTGCCAGATTGCCGCGCACTGCCACATCGAAGCGATGAGCGATCCAGCGCTCATCGTCGTAGTTTTTCACCAATCGACCGAGCTTTTTCGCCTGCGATGGAGCAGGTGCAGCAAGGATGGCGTCGAGGGTGTCTCGATCCCCAAAGAGTTCGGCTTTCTGCGCCATCATGTAGTGTTCGGCCGTTGCATAGGCCTGGCCATCAATGATGAACGTCGCTGGCCACCACTGGCTGAGCACGTGCTTGTCGACCCTGTGATCCTTGGGCGTGTGTCCCCAGAAGAAAAGAAACTCCGCAACCCATCCAGAGCTGACGGCACTCTTCAGTGCGTCCAACCCGTCGATTTGCATCCATCCTCTCCTTCCATCATCATGGTACGCTCAGCAGCCGCGGCAGATGTTGTTGATGCTGCGGTAGACTGCGTCGTCATCCTGCCGCAGCTGGCGCATCGTTTCGAGTGTCTTGCTCTCGTCCGCCGCAGGTGCAGGTTTGCGCTTTGTAGCCAGCTCTTCCTCCTGACGCTTGTAGCAGGCCTCGCGATCAGGCTTGGCCTGGATGAAGCGGCAGTTCTGCTCGAGGGCTGCGGCGGGCGTGGTTGAGAGCGCGAGGACGACGACGGCGGGCAGGGCATGTTTCAAGAGCATCGAATCCGTTCGTTGAGATGAGCGCGGCACATGTAGCCCGGATGAGCGAAGCGACATCCGGGAATGCAGCGGGCGGTCCCGCATATCGCTTCGCTCATGCGGGCTACGGCCTCCGCCTACATGGTGTACCTTCTCTCAGGTCCATTCTGCGAGAGCAACCGCCATCTTGTGACACCTTCGCGACGCAGCCTACAGCGACCGCGCCAGTAACGTTTTCAGTAGGGTGAGCAGCGCCTGCACCGCGGCGGCATTGCGCCGCCGCTCGGGAATCGCGGCCTTCACCCACAATTCGGGAATCGGAAAGTCGCGCAGCACCGGCTTGAGCGTGCCGTCGCGTAATGAGTCCGCGACGAGATAATGCGAGAGCAGCGCGATCCCGTTGCCAGCGATGGCGCTGTGCGCCAATACATGGCCCTCGTTGGACGACAGCAGCGGGCTGACCTGGACGCTGATGCGGCCGCGCGGTCCGTCGAAGACCCATTCGGGGCCGGTCGGCATGAAACTGAGGCAGCGATGCTCGACGAGGTCGCGCGGATGTTTTGGTGTGCCGTGCTTCTTCAGGTAAGCCGGCGAGGCGCAGAGCAGCCGCTTCAGCGGGCACAATGGCTCGTCGATGACGCCGCCGAAGGAATGCGGGAAGGCGCCGATGGCGATGTCAAAACCTTCGGCCACAGGATCGACCGGACGATCGATCAGCACGATCTCGAGTTTTAGCCGCGGGTTCTGGGTCTGGAAGGCGCTGAAGGCATCGGCGAGGCGCGCCACCGTCAGCGAGGTCGGCGCCTTGATGCGCAGGTGATCGACGAGGTCGTGGCCCTTCTCGCCCATGCGCGAGAGCAGGTCGGTGGCGTCGGCCACGACACCACGCGCGCGATGCACATAGCGCTGCCCGGCTTCGGTGAGCCGCAATTGCCGCGTCGAACGATGAAACAGCGGCGTGCCGATTCGGGCCTCCAGTTGCGTGACGCGCTTGGCGACGACCGAGGTCGAAACATTGAGCTTTCGTGCAGCGGCGGAGAAACCGGCCGCATCCGCGGTGGCGAGGAAGGCCTGAAGGTTCACCAGGATGTCCATGTCCACCTTTCTCGATTCGCGAAAGCTGATCGCGTATTTTGGTGGATTGTAGCTTGCTGCGCGTTAATTCATAGTCGCCCTCAAGCAAGAGATTTCGGGAGCGGACGCGCCATGCGGGCCACGATGATCGAAGAGCCGGCACGACAAGTGCCGCTCTATGGCGAATACGAAGTTGTCGTGCTCGGCGGCGGACCGGCCGGCATCGTGGCGGCAGCGTCAGCGGCGCGCGCGGGACGGAAGACGCTGCTGATCGAGCGTTACGGCTTCCTCGGCGGCATGGGCACCGCGGCCGGCGTCACCAATTTCTGCGGCCTGCACGGCAATGTCCACGGCGAGCACCGGCGGCTGGTGCAGGGCCTGGCGTCGGATCTGCTGGCGCGGATCGAGCGGCTGAACGGCCTCAACACGCCGCATCTGATCCTCGGCAAGGTCTTCGCGCAGGCCTATGACACCGCCGCGTACAAGATCGCCGCTGACCAGCTTCTCGCCAGTCACAAGGTGCATATCCTCTTCCATGCGCTCGGTGCCGGCGTCGTGATGGGCGATGACCGCCGCATCGACGCGCTGCTGGTCGAGACCAAGGCCGGCCGGCAGGCGGTGCGATCGGAAATCTTCATCGACTGCTCGGGCGATGGCGATCTCGCCGTGTGGGCCGGCGCGCCGTTCGAGATCGGCGACGAACACGGCCATCCGCTCTATCCCTCGATGATGCTCCGCCTCAACGGCATCGATCCCGGGAAGGCGGGCGAGGCCTGGCGGACCATCCCGCAGCTGATGGAGACGGCGCTCGCGGCCGGCACGCACACATTCCCACGCAAGAGCGCCATCGTGCGGCCGCAAAAATCCGGCATCGAATGGCGCGTGAACTTTACGCAAATCGCGCGCGAGGACGGCCACGCCATCAACGGCATCGAGCCCGACGATCTCACCCGCGGCGAGATCGAGGGCCGCAAGCAGGCGCTCGCCGCGTTCGAATTCCTGCGCAGTGCCGTGCCGGGCTTTGAAAATTCCTACATCGTCGACCTGCCGCCGCAGCTTGGTATCCGCGAGACCCGCCGCATCGAGGGCGGCTATCAGCTCAGCGGCGAGGACGTGCTCGGCTGCGCTTCGTTCGAGGACTCGATCGGCGTCAATGGCTGGCCGATCGAGGCCCATGTTCCCGGCGACGTCGTCTTCACATTTCCGCCAATTCCGGAATCCCGCGGCTACAACGAGCTGCCCTACCGGATGCTGGTGCCCCAAGGCGTCGAAAATCTCCTGGTCGCCGGCCGCTGTGCCTCGATGACACACGAAGGCCAGTCGGCGGCGCGGGTCTCCGGTGCCTGTTTCGTGATGGGCGAGGCTGCCGGTTCCGCAGCTGCGCTGGCGCTCTCCGGAAACCGAATCCCGCGTGACATCCCCATTGAAAAGCTGCAGGAAACGTTGAAGCAACAGGGCGCCTTCATCGGGCGGGACCAGGCCGTCCCCGAAGGGCTGTAGCGGACTGCAAGACAACGACGGCGGAGGAATTGGAATGATCGGGATGGCGCGGCTCGCGATAGCGGGCCTGGTGGCGATCATGGCGATGGGCACGGCGCGGGCCGAGGATGTGCTGAAGGCCAGGATCGGCGTGCTCCGCCTGTCGTCCTCCGCGCCCGTTTTCATCGCGCAGGACAAGGGCTATTTCCGCGAGGCCGGCCTGGAGGTCGAGCTGAAATTCTTCGACGCGGCGCAGCCGATCGCGGTGGCGACGACTTCAGGCGATGTCGATTTCGGCGTCACCGCCTTTACCGCGGGCCTCTACAATCTCGCCGGCAAGGGCGTATTGAAGGTGATCGGCGGCATGAGCCGCGAGAGGCCCGGCTATCCGCTGATCGGCTATTTCGCCAGCAACAACGCCTATGCCGCCGGCCTGAAGACCCCGAAGGATCTCGCCGGCAAGCGCGTGGCGGTGACGCAGGTCGGATCGAGCTTTCACTATTCGCTCGGCCTGCTCGCCGATAAATACGGCTTCAAGCTCTCTGAGGTGAAGATCGTGCCGCTGCAATCGCTGTCGAATGCGGCGGCGGCGCTCAAGGGCGAGACCGTCGATGCCGCGCTGCTGCCGATCTCCACGGCGCGAAAGCTGATGGACGAAGGCGGCGCGAAGTTCCTGGGGTGGGTCGGCGACGAGACGCCGTGGCAGCTGGGGGCGGTGTTCGCCTCGCCGAAGACGCTGGCCAACAAGACACTGGTGACGAAGCTGCTCGGCGCGCTCGCCAAGGCCGATCGCGAATATCACGATGTCATCCTTGCCGCGATGAAGGACGGTGTCGCCCCGATCAACGAGCAGACAAAGCCGCTGCTGGAGATCATCGCCAAGTACACCAATTTGCCGGTCGAGCAGGTGGTCGGCAATTGCGCCTATGTCGATCCCGACGGCAAGCTCGACGTCAAGAACGTCGACAACCAGATCAAATGGCTCCAGGAGCAGGGCTTTGCCGACAAGGGTTTTGATGCCAATGCGATCATCGCCAAGGACTATGTGAAGGCGGATTGATCGATGCGCTTTCCCAACCATCCCCGTCACCCTGAGGTGCCCACCTTGCGGCGTGCCGCAAGGTGGGCCTCGAAGGGCGCACGGCCCGGATGCAGCGAGGCCGCTCATCCTTCGAGGCTCTCATTGCGATGCGTTCGCATCGCAATGAGAGCACCTCAGGATGACGGATCGGGAAGGGCGATCGAATGGACCTGATCGCCAGCCACATCTCCCATCGCTTCGGCGATCTCGCCGTGCTCGACGATGTCTCCTTCACCGTCAGCGCCGGCGAGGTGGTGGCGATCGTGGGGCCCTCGGGTTGCGGCAAGAGCACGCTGCTGTCGATCCTGGGCGGGTTGCTGCAGCCGACCTCCGGCGCGGCGGAGCTGCGTGGCGCGCCGCCGGCGGACAGTCTCAATCCGCTGACCTTCGTGTTCCAGGATTTTGCGCTGCTGCCCTGGGCCACGGTGGAGGAGAATGTCGAATTCCCGCTGCTGCACGCCCAGCTTAGCGCTGCGCAACGCCGTGCGCTGGTCGAGGACGCGCTGCGCCGCACCGGCCTGACCGATTTCCGTCAGACCTATCCCAAGCAGCTGTCCGGCGGCATGCGCCAGCGCGTCGGTATCTCGCGCGCGCTTGCGGTGAGACCTGCGATCCTGCTGATGGACGAGCCGCTCTCGGCGCTGGATTCGCAGACCCGCGAACTCCTGATGGAAGACTTTGTCCGCCTGCTCGCCGATGGCGGCATGGGCGCGGTCTACGTCACCCACAATCTCGAAGAAGCCGCACGGCTTGCCGACCGCATCGTGGTGTTGTCGCGGCGGCCGGGACGCATCCGCGAGGTCGTAACCGTGCCGATGACGCGCGCAGCCCGCGGCGAAGCGGCGGCGGGCGAGAAGCTGCTTGCGCTCCAGAACCAGATCTGGTCGCTGATCCGCAACGAGGCGATCGATGCCGAGCGCGAGGTCCAGCATGCTTGACCGCGCGCCGGCGGAAACATCAGTGAAGGATGAAACGACGCGCCGCGTCCGCTTCCGCGGCGCGGGCTTCGTGCCGGACTCGAGCCGCCACGGCGGCTGGGTCGCGCTCGCGCTCGTCATCGCCATCTGGCAGGCCGCCGGCAGCGCCGGCCTCGTCAATCCGCTGTTCCTGCCGGCGCCCTCGGCGATCGCGCACGCGATCTACCAGCTCGCGATCTCAGGCGCGCTCTGGCAGCACGTCTCGGCCTCGCTGCTGCGCATCGGCGTCGGCTGGCTGCTCGGCACCGCGGCCGGTGTCGCCGTCGGCTTTGCCATCGGCCTGTCGCGGCTGGCACGCGGCGTCGGCATCACCTTCATCTCGGCGCTGTTCCCGATTCCGAAGATCGCGCTGCTGCCGCTGTTGATCCTCTGGCTCGGCATCGGCGAAGAGCCGAAGATCGCGACCATTGCGCTCGGCGTCTTCTTCTCGACCGCGATCTCGGTTTATAGCGGTGTCGATGCGGTGCCGCGCAACCTGATCCGCATGGCGCAGAGCTTCAACGTTCCGTTTGCCACCATCGTGCGCAAGGTGATCTGGCCGGGCGCGCTGCCCGCGATCCTCGCCGGCTTCCGCATCACCGCCTCCGTGGCGCTGCTGCTCGTCGTCAGCGCCGAGATGATCGGCGCGCAATACGGCATCGGCGCCTTCGTGCTGCAGGCCGGCAATCTGATGCAGACCGATCAGCTGCTCGCGGGCGTGGTGATCCTGTCGGTGTTCGGGCTCGCAGTCGGCAAGGTGATCGGCTGGCTGGAGACGCGGCTGTTGCACTGGCGGTAGCTACCGTCACAACCGTCGTCCCGGGCAAGCGCAAGCGCAGACCCGGGACCCATAACCACAGGCAATCGTGATTAAGGGGACTCGGAGTTATTCGCTTGGCGCCCTCATTACTCCCTGTGGCTATGGATCCCGGATCGGCGCGCGCTTAGGGCGCGCTTGTCCGGGACGACACCGGGTATTGGGCCAATGCCTCGTCCTCACGCGTTCCCGCGATCTTCCCTGAACAAATCCAGCTTCTGCTGCACGGGCCGGTCCGAGAAGCTGAACAGCACGGCGTCGTCGTCGGCCTCGTGCGTCACCCAGTGCCAGCTCGGCACCACGAACAGATCGCGCGGGCCCCACTCGAACACGGCATCGCCAATCCGGCTGCGGCCCTTGCCTTCGATCGGGCAGAACACCGTCGCGTCGGTCGCGCGATAGCGCGCGGTCTTGAATCCCCTGGGCAACAGCTGGATGAAGGTGCCGATCGTCGGCATGGCGAAATCGCCGGTCTCGGGGTTGCTGAACTTCAGCTTGAGCCCGTGACAGGCGTCCCACTCCTGGCTCGCGCGGGCCTTGTCCAGCGCCTCGCGGGTGTAGGCATAGGGATAGCTGAAGATCGGCGAGGTCTTCGAGCTCCGCTTCACATCGACCGGCAAGAGATTGTGGCCGTAGCGCGCAAAGCTGTCGCCGGCAGGTTTCGTGATCTTCTGCTGGTCTTCCTTCGATCCCTCCGCAAAGGAGCAGTCGAAGAACTGCACCAAGGGGATATCGAGACCGTCGAGCCAGAACATCGGCTGGTCGGTCTCGTTGGAATGATCGTGCCAGGTCATGGACGGCGTGATGATGAAATCGCCGGGCTCCATCGCGGTGCGCTCACCATCGACGGCGGTGTGAGCGCCCTTGCCTTCGAGCACGAAACGCAGTGCGGACTGGCTGTGCCGGTGCGCAGGGGCGACGTCGCCGGGCACCACCATCTGCACCCCCGCGTAGAGCGAGGTCGTGATCTTGGACTGGCCGCGCAGCCCCGGGTTCTCCAGCACCAGCACACGCCGCTCGGCTTCCTTGGCTGTGATCAGCCTGCCGGCCTCCGTCATGTAATCGCGGATGACGTCAAACTTCCAAAGGTGCGGCCGGCAGGCGCTCTTCGGCTCCGGCGTGATAAGGTCGCTCATCACCGTCCACAGCGCGGTGAGATTCTCGCCGTCGATCTTCTTGTAGAACGCCTCGCGTTCCGGCGTCTTGGTCACGGCTTCCATGGTTGCTGCTCCCGATCGTTTGTTGATTGACAGTATACTGACGATCTAGGTAGCGTCAACGTGGCTAAGGGCCTACAAGGTCGCTGTCATTCCGGGGCGACGCGCCAGCGTCGAGCCCGGAATCCATAACCACGATCGGGAGTATGGATTCCGGGCTCTCGCTTCGCGAGCCCCGGAATGACAGAAAATCACGAGGGAGGGTCCCAATGAAGCTGCACGGCTATTTCCGCTCCAGCGCCGCCTATCGGGTGCGGATCGCGCTGAACCTCAAGGGGCTCGGCGCCGAGCATCTGCCGCATCATCTTCGCAAGGGCGAACAATGCGCGCCCGCTTATCTGGCCATCAACCCGCAGGGCCTGGTGCCGGCGCTGGAGGACGATGCAGGTGTAGTGCTGACACAATCGGTGGCTATCATCGAATGGCTCGACGAGACCCACCCCAATCCGCCGCTGCTGCCCAAGGATCCGCTGCAGCGCGCCAAGGTGAGGGCGTTTGCGCTGGCGATCGCCTGCGACACTCATCCGGTGCAGAACCTGAAAGTGCTGGCGCGGCTGCGCGAGCTCGGGCTGCCCGAGGAGAAGGTCCAGGAGTGGGCGGCGTGGGTCAATCGCGAGGGCCTGTCGGCCTGCGAGACCCTGATCCGAGACGAGAAGGGGCCGTTCTGCTTCGGCGATGCGCCGACGCTGGCCGATCTCTGCCTCGTGCCGCAGCTTACCAATGCGCGCCGCTTCGGCGTCGACGTCTCCGCCTATCCGCGCCTGCTCGAAGCCGAGGCTGCCGCCAAGGCGCTGCCCGCCTTCGCCGACGCCGCACCGGAGAAGCAGCCCGATGCCGAGTAAGCCTGCCGCTCCGATCACCATGGACGCGGTCTATGCCGCGCCGGGCTATCTGTTCCGGCGCATGCAGCAGATCGCGGTCTCGATCTTCATGGAGGAGTGCAAGTCGTTCGATCTCACCCCGGTGCAATATGCCGCGCTGGTCGCGATCCATACCCATCCCGGCATCGACGCGACGCGGCTGTCGGCGGTGATCGCCTTCGACCGCTCCACGCTCGGCAGCGTGATCGAGCGGCTCCAGGCCAAGGGCTATATCGAACGCAAGCCGGCGCCGGAAGACAGGCGGATCAAGCTGCTTCACCTGACCAAATCAGGCGCCGCGATCCTGCGCGACATCATTCCCGCCGTCGAACGCGCCCAGGCGCGGATGCTGGAGCCTCTGAAGCCCGCCGACCGCAAGACGCTGATGGGGCTGTTGGTGCAGCTGGTCGATCTCAACAACGAGGCCTCGCGCGTGCCGCTGCGGGCGGAGGACGCGCTGGAGCATCTGGGGAAGAGCGGCTGAGGGGATGTGAGTGAGCGGGTCTCCGCTCGCGCCTCATTCATCGCCGTCGTCCCGGACAAGCGGAGCGCAGATCCGGGACCCATAACCACAGGAAGGAGTTGGGCGCGAGCAGATAACTCCGCGTCCCCGTAACCACGTTCGCCTGTGGCTATGGGTCCCGGATCGGCGCGCGCTTAAGGCGCGCTTGTCCGGGACGACAGCGAATGTGTGGCGGCGCCGTCGCCTCACATCCTCAGCAACGCCTGCCGGTCGATCTTGCCCGTGCCCGTCTTCGGCAGCTCGTCGATGAAGATCACCTCGCGCGGATATTTGTAGGGCAAGAGCCTGCCCTTGACGTAGTCCTGCAGCCTGCGCGTCGCTTCGCCCTGGTCGGCGGCGCGGTTGTTCATCACCACCACCGCCTTCAGCGTCATCCGCCGGTCCGGCAGTTCGGCGGCAAACACCGCGCATTCGCGGATGTCGGGGTGATCGGCGAGGCACAGCTCGACCTCGAGCGGATAGACCCATTGGCCGGAAATCTTGATGAGATCGTCGGCGCGGCCGCGGAAGAAGTGGAAGCCATCGGCATCCCTCACGAAGCGGTCGCCGGTGTAGATCCAGCCGCCCTCGCGAATCGTTTCCGCGGACTTGTCCGGCCGGTTCCAGTACAGCGGCGTGTTGGAATCGCCGCGCACCCACAGGATGCCTTCCTCGCCGTCGCCGACGTCGTTTCCGTCCTTGTCGCGGAGCGCCACCTCGTAGCCGGGCACGCGCAGGCCGGCGGCGCCGAGCTTCTTCTGCTCGGGCCGGTTGGAGAGATAGATGTGCAGCACCTCGGTCGAGCCGAGGCCTTCGACGATTTCGAGTCCCGTGAGCGCCTTCCAGCCGTTGAAGACCTCGGCCGAGAGCACCTCGGCGGCGGAGAGCGCCATGCGCAGCGAAGAGAAGTCCGTCTTGTCCGCGCCGCCGGCCTTTGTCAGCGATGTATAAAGCGTCGGCAGCCCGAAGAAGAGCGTCGGCTTGTATTGCGCGATCGCCGCGAAGATCGATGCAGGCTTGGGCTGGCCCGGCAGCAGCAGCGTCGCGGCGCCGGCCGAGAACGGGAAGGTGACGGAGTTGCCGAAGCCGTAGGCAAAGAAGATCTTCGGCACCGAGAAGCAGATGTCGTCAGGCGTCAGCTTCAGCACGTTCTGCGCAAAGGCGGCATCGCTATAGGCCATGTCGTGCTGCAGATGCACGATGCCCTTGGGCCGTCCGGTCGAGCCGGAGGAATACATCCAGAACGCCATCTCGTCGCGACCTGTGTCGGCTTCGGCGAGATCGGCCGGGAATTGCGCGAGCCAGTCTGCCGCCGCGACCGCCCGCGGCGCCGCGTGATCGCCCGCCTCGCCATTGACGACGATCAGCATCCGCAGCTCCGTGTCCTTGCAGGCCTCCGCATTGAAGCGCGTGCAGAATTCCGACTCGACGACCGCGACAGTCGCGCCGGAATCGGCGAGATAGAATTGCAGGAGGTCCGGCGGCGTCAACGTGTTGATCAGGAGCGGCACGAAGCCGGCCCGCACCGCGCCGAAGAAGGCGGCCGGGTAGGCCGGCGTGTCGTCGAGGAACAGGAGCACGCGATCGCCGCGCTTGAGGCCGAGCGAGGCGAATCCGTTGCCCCAGCGGCAGGCTTCGCCGCAGAGCTCGGCATAGGTCTGCGTGCCTGCCGGGCCCACGAGCGCGATCTTGTCGTCGCGGTCTTTGGCCAAATTGTCGAACAGCACGCGGCTGGCATTGTAAGTTTCAGGAACGGCAAAGCCGATTTCGCGTGCGCCCGGGCTGTCCGCGGGCACCTGGTCGCGGATCTCGTCGCTCATGCGGCATCTCCGCCGTTCTTGGCGGCCTCGTAGCGCGCCATGAAGGCCGGCGACATCGCGCGCAGCCGCGAATCGTCGATGCGGCCGGAGCGGGTGATATAGCTGTAGGCGAAGTCCATCAGGGGAAGCTTCATGTGCTCGGCGAAGTGCTCGTACCAGAACGCGCTCGTGCGCGCGGCATCGACGAGCTTCTGCACGATGGGCTTGCGCGCGGCCTGATAGCGATGCAGCGCGGTCGCAAGATGCGCATCCGACTCCAGCGCCTTGACCAGCGCGATCGCGTCCTCGATCGCGAGCCGCGTGCCCGAGCCGATCGAGAAATGTGCCGAATGCAGGGCGTCGCCGAGCAGCACCATGTTCTTGAACGACCAGTGCTCGTTCCAGACCCAGGGGAAGTTGCGCCAGACCGATTTGTTCGAGACGAGGCAGTGGCCGCCAAGCGTGTCGGCGAACACTTCCTCGCAGACACCCTTGGACTGCTCGACGTCCTTGTAGGCGAAGCCGTAGGCCTGCCATGTTGCGTGATCGCATTCGACCAGGAACGTGCTCATGCCCGGCGAATAGCGGTAGTGATGGGCGTTGAAGGCGCCGCGGTCGGTCTTCACGAAGGTCTGCGACAGCGTGTCGAAGCGCTTCGAGGTGCCGTACCAGACGAACTTGTTGGAGGAGTAGGACAGCGACGTCCCGAAATCGCCTTCGAAGGCGCGGCGCACCAGCGAGTTCAGCCCGTCGGCGGCGACGATCAGATCATGGCCATTGAGCTGGTCGATCGCCTGGATCTGCGTGTCGAAGCGCGGCGTGGCGCCGACCTCGAGCGCGCGCTGCTGCAGGAACCTGAGCAGCTCGAGGCGCCCGATCGAGGAGAAGCCGACCCCGTCGATGGCGACGCTGTCGCCGTGCAGGTTCAGCGTGATGTTCTCCCAGCTCTCCATATGCGGGGCGATCGCATCGACCGTCTCGGGGTCGTCGGCTCGCAGGAATTCCAGCGCCTGGTCGGAGAACACGACGCCAAAGCCCCAGGTCGCGTCGGCCGGGTTCTGCTCGAACAGGTCGACCTGATCCTCGGGATGACGCTTCTTCCAAAGATAGGCGAAGTAGAGCCCACCGGGCCCTCCGCCAATCACGGCGATCCGCAACGTCTGCCTCCCTAATTGACAGTATACTTACTATCTAGGGGTAGACTAATGTGCTCCGGCGCCCGGCGCCAGCGGAAATATCGGCAAGGCCGGCACGCCAAAGTCCGCCTTCGAACACCCCTTTCGCCGGTGTCCGAAACCTCAGGTCCGAACCATAGCCAAACCGGGTCGAATTGGCCACCGGGGGTGTCAGACGCAGCGCTTCACATAGACCCCGTTCACCAGCACCCTGGTGCAACGGACCGCGGGCACGGGCTTGCGGACCACGACGGCCGCGTTCGGACCGGCGCAGCCGGCGCGATACACGCCGCGGGCGCACACCACCGCATTGGCATCGGTGGCCTCGAACGTCATGGTCGCGGCGAAGGCGAAGAGAGCAGAACCAACGAGCAGCAATGAACGCAAGTTGTTCTCCCGATTTGTCGTTATCGAAATGATGCTTGCAAAAGGCTTGTCGTTGCAGGCGCGCGGCAGTTCGTTTTCCCACGCCGACCATCATTGCCGCGCGATGCGCCGCCTCATCGTGCCGCGAACGGGGCGAGCACGTCCTTGCACGCGGGCGACAGCGAGGCCGCCCTGTTGGAAATGCATTGAATGATGCGGCCGCCGCCGGGCGCGACACCGGCGCAGAGCGTGCGGATGTCGGCGCCGCAGGCCGACCTCACGATGAACAGCTCCTCTCGCGGCAGCAAGGGACGCAAGACGATCACGGCTGGCGCGGCTGCTGCCGCCGCCGGCGCTGCGCCCGCAGGCGCTGCCGCTGCTGCGCCGCCGCCGGTTGCAGCGCTCACGGCTTTCTCGCAGGCCGGCGAGACCTTGGCCTTGTTCTTCTCCAGGCATTCGAGCGCCGCCGCGCCGCCCGGCGTCACGCTGGCGCAGACCTTGGGATAGTCGGCGCGGCACGCGCTCTTGACGGCCGCCACCTGCGCGCTGCTCGGCTGCTTGGCGGCAGCGGACTTCGGCGTCGGTGCAGCGGCGGGCTGCGCTGCGGGCGCGGGCTCAGCCCTGGACGTACCAGGCGGCGTCGATTCCACCTTGGGAGCGGCTTCCTTGGGCGCAGCCTCGGTCTTCGGCGCGGCGGGCGCGGCTTCGGTCTTCGGAGCCGCAGCGGGCTCGACGGCGCGAACCGCGGTCTGGCATCCCGATGACAGGCTGGACATGTTCTTCGCCAGGCATTGAAACGCTTCCGTGCCGCCGGGCGTCACGCTCGCGCAGTGCGCGATGAAATCCGAGCGGCAAGCGGAGCGAATGGCGCTCTTCTGGGCCTCGGTCGGCGCTTGCGCGGCTGCCGATGTCGCGGCTGCAAAGAGTGCCGCCGCCAGCAGCGCCTTGCGCCGCGATGCATGCTTCAACGTGTTGAACATCTGAATGATTTCCTGCCCGTCGGGTGAGCCGAGGATTCTTGAAATGTAATGTAATCGCAATCGTCGCGAGTGACGCCTCGCAAGGCGGCATCATTCGCCGCTTTGACCTCACCCGCAAGTCAATTGTGCCAGCGCCGACCGCGTCTCAGAGCCTGACCATTCGCTTGCCGCGGTTCTCGCCCGCGAGCAGCCCGATCAGCGCCTTCGGTGTGTTCTCGAAGCCGTCGATAATATCCTCCTGCACCCTTAGCTTGCCGGACTTCACCCAGGCCTGCAGGTCAGCGAGCGCACGCGGGCTCTCCTTCATGTAGTCCATCACGATGAAGCCCTGCATGACGAGCCGCTTCACCACGATCAGCCCGGGCACGCCGCGCGGGCCGTGCGCGGCAGGAGCGCCGTCATATTGCGAGATCGCGCCGCAGCAGGCGATGCGGCCATAATTGTTCATCTGTGGCAGGCAGGCTTCGAGGATGTCGCCGCCGACATTGTCGAAATAGACGTCGATGCCCTTCGGCGCCGCTGCGCGCAGCGCCTTGAACACCGCGCCGTCCTTGTAGTCCACCGTCGCGTCGAAGCCGAGCTCGGAGGTCAGCCACCTGCACTTGTCCGCACCGCCGGCGATGCCGATGACGCGGCATCCCTTGATCTTCGCGATCTGCCCGACGATCGAGCCGACCGAGCCCGCAGCCGCAGAGACCACGACCGTCTCGCCCTCCCTGGGCTTGCCGATCTCCAGCAGGCCGAAATAGGCGGTGAGGCCGGCGATGCCGAACACGCTGAGCAGGTGCGTCATCGGTTCGAGCTTGGGCATCTTGGTGAGATGCTTGGCCGGCACCGCGGCAAATTCCTGCCAGCCGGTGTCGCCGAACACGATGTCGCCGGGCGCAAGCCCCTCGGCCTTCGAGCTGACGACCTCGGCGATGGCGCCGCCGGCCATCACGCTGTTGGCTTCGACCGCGGAACGATAGGTCGCGCCGTGCATCCAGGCGCGGTTGGCGGCATCGAGCGAGATGTATCGCACGCGCAGCAGCGCCTCGCCGTCCTTCGGCTCCGGCACTGTCCCCTCCACCATCTTGAAATGCTCGGGGCCGAGCTTGCCGCTGGGTTTCTCCACCAGCAGAATCTGGCGATTGACGTTGCCGTTCATGGCGTTCCCCTCTTTGATTTCTTTGACGACCATTGATGCAGCCGCCGCGAACAAGACCCGCAGGCCGCATTTGCTGTGCGCGGCTCAAGGCTAGAGCGCTGCGTTCCATTTCACAACTGGAACATCCGCTCATCTTCCCCGAACACCCGGTCCAGCGCCGCTTCATATGTTGCCTGCACCAATTCCGGATGCAGCTTGCCCAACGCTTCCATCATCACGCCGGAATTGATCTCGAGCACTTTCCATTCGCCGTCGACACGCACCACGTCGATCGACGCGAAGACGATGCCGATGGCGCTCGCGGCATCGGCCGCGAGCTTCACGCAAGCCGTCCGAACCTTGCCGTCCTCCAGCAGCACGGGCTTCGCGGTGGCATCGAGATTGTGCCGCCAATCCGAGCCACGCTGCTTGCTGTAGACGACGAGCGGCAGATCGCCGAGTTGCACGACACGGACCTCGTCTTCGATCGCCAGATAGGGCGAGATCGCGAGTCCGGCGCTGATCGAGAAAACGTCGTCAACCGCGTGATCGAGTTCCGCCTCGGTCGACACCTTGAACACCGACCGTCCCGACGTTCCCTCGTTCGGCTTCACCACCACGCCTTGCGGATGGTCGCGAAGCAGTTCGAGCATGGCATCGTGCCAGGTGGGGCCAACGACATTCCTGCCGAGCCTCGGGTTGAGGAACAGCCGATGGGGAACGCATGGCACACCGGCCATCTCCAGCGCCTCGGCAGTTGCCGATTTGTCGTTGGCGAGGCGGTGGGCGATGGCGCTGTTGAGGCCGATGTCATAGCCGAAGGCGAAGTGGCGCCTGTCGTCCCGGCGCATCGCGATCAGCCAGCCGCCGGGGCGGACATCGACCGTGATCCCATGCCGGGCGCAATAGCGCCTGATCGCCTGGACGAAGATCCGCTCGCCGTCTGCCATCTGCTCCCGTCGCTCTTCAGTCGTCCCTGGCGCCAAAAGCCGCAAGAATGCGGGAATCGGCGCCAGACCGGGTGAAAATCAGAGCTATTCTTAATGAAATTCTCGCGAGCGCGACGGAAATTAAGTGCTGCAATCAAGCCCAGCAGGGAAAAGAAATTGCCCACCTCCCGCAGCCGGCAGCAGATTCATTGATGATCTGACCAGTTCTGCCGCAAATGCCGATTTGACCGGCATCAATTGCATCCGGAACGAGGTTGATTATTGGTCTCAATGGCGTAGATCACACACGCGAAATCCTCCGCCATGGCAGATGGTGCCCGCCCCGTGTCAGGGGCCGGGCAGCGCTTTTGCCCTAAAACCGCAGTTATTCGGAATATCGAAAATCATGAGCGCGTTTTACCGAGAGAAGGTTCTTTCCGTCCACCACTGGACCGACACGCTGTTCAGCTTCCGCGCCACCCGCGATACCGGCTTCCGCTTCCAGAACGGCCAGTTCGCCATGATCGGCCTCGAGGTCGACGGCCGTCCGCTGCTTCGCGCCTACAGCATGGCGAGCGCCAATCACGAGGAAGAGCTCGAGTTCTTCTCGATCAAGGTTCAGGACGGCCCGCTCACCTCGCGCCTCCAGAAGATCAAGGAAGGCGACACCATCCTGGTCGGCCGCAAGGCGACCGGCACTCTGATCACCGACAATTTGCTTCCCGGCAAGCGGCTGATGCTGCTCTCGACCGGCACGGGCCTCGCGCCCTTTGCGAGCCTGATCAAGGATCCCGAGGTCTACGACCAGTTCGAATCGATCGTCCTGGTGCATGGCTGCCGCCAGGTCTCCGAGCTCGCCTATGGCGAGAAGCTGGTCGCGACCTTGCGCGAGGATGAGCTGTTCGGCGAGCTGCTCGCGGACAAGCTCGTCTATTATCCGACCGTGACCCGCGAGCCGTTCAGGAACCGCGGCCGCATCACCGACCTCATCAGCTCCGAGCAGATCTTCAACGACATCGGCCAGGGCCCGCTCGACATCGCAACCGACCGCATCATGATGTGCGGCAGCCCGGCGATGCTGGAAGAGCTGAAGGTGATGTTCGAGAGCCGCGACTTCGTCGAGGGAAGCGGCAACAAGCCTGGCCATTTCGTGATCGAGAAGGCCTTCGTCGAGCGGTAAGCGCCGTTCGCCATCGTGCCGAACGCTTAATTATCCACTCAGCTGTCGTCCCGGACAAGCGCGCCCAAAGCGCGCGCCGATCCGGGACCCATAACCACAGGGAGCCGTTTTGCGAAGGCTGGTAATCACCAGCTTTGCCCAACATCCCTCCCTGTGGTTATGGGTCCCGGGTCTGCGCTTACGCTTGCCCGGGACGACAACTGAATATGTGGAAGTGCGTGTGCGTCCCACTGGCGACCCATCGCGGCGTCTGCTCAGGATCGACTGCCGCCTCCATCCCCCCTCTGCTGCACCGCAAAACCGCCCATCGGGCTGATTGATTTGTCTCCGCCGAATTCGCTAGCCTGAAACAAGGGCCACGTCATATCCGTATGACAGGCGCAGGCGTATCGTACCGCCTCATGCGGGCGAGAGGATGGGAATCGTGGCCGACGACAACAAGACGCGAGAATCGCCCGAACACTCATCCCCCAAACGCCTGCCGCTGGCGGAAGAGGGGATCATGGAAACCCTGCTGCTGCCGTTCTCGCCGCGCTACATCGTGCTGACGATCTGCGCGGTGGTCACCGCTCTCCTGATCGGCATCGGCCTCGCGGATCGCAAGATCTTCGACATCATGCTGGTCCCGATCCTGATCTTCGGCGCGCTGACGCTGCTCGGCATCCGCGATCTCCTGCAGAAGAGCCACGCGGTGCTGCGCAACTACCCGATCTCCGCGCATATCCGCTTCCTGCTCGAAGAAATCCGGCCCGAGATGCGGCAATATTTCTTCGAGAGCGAGAAGGACGGCATGCCGTTCTCGCGCGACACCCGCGCGGTGGTCTATCAGCGCGCCAAGATGGAGCTCGACAAGCGTCCCTTCGGCACGCAGGAGGACGTCTACCGCGACGGCTACGAGTGGATGCATCACTCGGTCGCGCCGAAGACGCATGCCACGGAGAAATTCCGCATCAGCATCGGCGGCCCCGATTGCACCAAGCCTTATTCGGCCTCGGTGTTCAACATCTCCGCGATGAGCTTCGGCGCGCTCAGCCCGAACGCGGTGCGGGCGCTGAATGCCGGCGCCAGGAAGGGCGGCTTCGCGCACGACACCGGCGAGGGCGGCGTCAGCCCCTATCACCGCGAGATGGGCGGCGACATCATCTGGGAGATCGGCTCCGGCTATTTCGGCTGCCGTCATCTCGATGGCACGTTTGATCCCGAGGCGTTCGCGCGCGTCGCCGGCGACGACCAGATCAAGATGGTCGAGCTCAAGGTCAGCCAGGGCGCCAAGCCTGGCCATGGCGGCGTGCTGCCGGCGGCCAAGGTCTCTGAGGAGATCTCCAAGATCCGCGGCGTCGCCATGGGCGAGGATTGCATCTCGCCGGCCTCGCACCGCGTCTTCTCCACGCCAACAGGCATGATGCAGTTCATCGCCGAGATGCGCCGCCTGTCCGGCGGCAAGCCGGCCGGCTTCAAGCTGTGCATCGGCCATCCCTGGGAGTTTCTGGCGATCTGCAAGGCGATGATCGAGACCGGCATCTACCCTGATTTCATCGTCGTCGACGGCAATGAGGGTGGTACGGGCGCGGCCCCGCTGGAGTTCATGGATCATCTGGGTATGCCGATGCGCGAGGGCGTCAATTTCGTCCATAACGCGCTGGTCGGCATCAATGCGCGCGACCGCATCAAGATCGGCGCCTCCGGCAAGATCGCGACCGCCTTCGACATGGCGCGCGCCATGGCGATCGGCGCCGACTGGTGCAATTCGGCGCGCGGCTTCATGTTCTCGCTCGGCTGCATCCAGTCGCTGAGCTGCCACACCGACCGCTGCCCGACCGGTGTCGCGACGCAAGACCCGACGCGGGCGCGCGCGCTCTACGTGCCGCTCAAGATCGACCGCGTACAAAATTACCATCATGCGACGCTGCACTCGCTGACGGAGCTCATTGCCGCCGCCGGCCTCGAACATCCGCAGCAATTGCGCCCGATTCACTTCAGCCAGCGGACGTCGACGACCCTGGTGCAATCCTTCGCGCAGCTCTATCCGGCACTGCGCCCGGGCGAGCTGCTCGAAGGTACGGAAGACCCGCGCTTCCGCGACGCCTGGCGCATGGCGCGCGCCGACACGTTCCAGCCGGCGCTGTAGGATTCTGGTCGCGTAATTTCATCGCGATCGCGGCTGGTGCGGATCGGGGTGAGGTTCGGGTGACGCTCGCTGTGTGACGCGCGTTCGAGCCACAACTCACCTGTCGTCCCGGACAAGCGTAAGCGCCGATCCGGGACCCATACCGCGTGATCTAGCGAGTGCGGCTGGTCGCAGTACCGAACTGCGAGTCTTCGCCAAACTCCTCCCTGTGGTTATGGATCCCGGATCGGCGCGCGCTTGAGGCGCGCTTGTCCGGGACGACAGCTTGCTATCGCTCAATTCACCCCGTCTCGACCTCACTCAACCGGCTCGCCAGGATCTTGTCGATCCTCCGTCCGTCGAGATCGACCACCTCGATATGCCAGCCGCGGAAATCGAAGGCATCGCCGGCGCTGGGGAGCGCGTTGAACTGTTGCAGCACCAGGCCCGCCACCGTGTTGTAGCGGTGCGGCGGCAGTTCGACGCCGAGCAGCTCGCCGAATTCGTCGACCGGCATCCAGCCGGAGATCAGGAGCGAGTCGTCGGCGCGCCTGACATAGGCCGGCTCCGGCGGTCCCGCCTCGGAATGGAAGGCGCCGACGATCGACTCGAGGATGTCGGTGGCGGTCACCATGCCTTCGAAGCCACCGTATTCGTCGTAGACGAAGCCGACGTGAACCGGCGCCGCTTTCAGGATGGTCAGCACGTCGCGCGCATCGGCCGACACCGGAATGCCCGGCGCCTCGCGCACGAGCGCGCGCAGGTCCGGCGTGCGTTCGTCCATATAGGCAACCAGCAGGTCCTTGGCCTGGAGCACGCCGATCGGCTTGTCGCGGTCGCCGTCGCAGACGGGAAAGCGCGAATGCGGGCTCTTGGCGATGATCTCCCGGATGGCGGCCGGATCGTCGTTCAGGTCGATCTCGTCGACCTCCGTGCGCGGCGTCATGACGGCGCCGACAGGGCGATCGCCGAGCCGCATCACGCCCGCGATCATCTCCTTCTCGCCCGGCTCGAGCACGCCCGCGCTCTCGGCCTCGCGGACGAGGTGATGGATCTCGTCCTCCGAGACCTTTTCCTCGGTTCTGCCGCCGCGGCCGAGCAGCGTGAGGATCAACTTTCCGGAGATGTCGAGCAGGAAGACGAGCGGCAGCGATATCTTCGCCAGCACATGCATCGCGGGCGCGACGCGGACCGCGATGCTTTCGGGATCGCGCAGCGCCACCTGCTTCGGCACCAGCTCGCCGACGATGAGGGTGGCGTAGGTGATGAGCGTGACCACGAGCCCGACCCCGACGATGTCGGCAATGCCCTTGGAGAGGCCGAGCTCGAGCAGCCATTGCGTCAGCCGCTGCCCGAGCGTCGCGCCCGAGAACGCGCCGGAGAGCACACCGACCAGCGTGATGCCGATCTGCACCGTCGACAGGAACTTGCCGGGATCGGCGGCCAGCGTCAGCGCCCGCTCCGCGCCGCGTACGCCCCTGGCCGCGAGCAGCGACAGCCGCGCCGGACGCGACGAGACCACGGCCAGCTCGGACATGGAGAGCAGGCCGTTGATGACGATCAGGATGACGACGATGACGAGTTCGAGCGAGAGCATTGACCTTCCGGAGGTAAGCAAGTGTGGCGCAGATGACAGCGCAAGCCATTGATATAGGTATTCGGTGAGGAGATGCTGGCGATTCCCAGGCATTCGAGCACCGAAGGGGGCCGGCGTCCGGCAGTGTTCCCGAGCCCGTCCGCGACGACGTGACGCTCCGCGGAACTACGGATCGTTGCTTAACGCCCCCTTAGTGGCCGCCCGCTAGATTTTCGACATTGCAGAAATCAATTCGGGGAAATCAGGATGCGGATCGGGAAGCTCTTTGCGCTGTCGATGCTGACGGTGACGGTATTTGCGGTCATCCTTGGCGCCGAAGTGCTGATACCCCAGACGCGCATCTTCGCGAACCGCTCCGACGCGATCAAGACCGTCGATGCCTTTGGTGCGACCCTGATGGCCAGCCAGCACGTCGCCAGCCTTCGCGCTCCCTACATCGGACCGATCTTCCAGGAAGGCGCTGCGACGCAGGCGCAGCTCGAAGCTGCCACGAAGGCTACGAAAACGGCCGAGGCGGGCTTCGAGGCCGCAAGGCGGGCGGTGATGGTGCTGGATGACGGCAGCGCAATTGCCGAAAATCTCGACCGTGCGGCGCGGCGGCTGAAAGACATCACCGCCGCGGCGGATCGTGCGATGAACGTTCCCCTCGCCACGCGTGACAGCGCCGCGACAAAGGGCTTCCTCCCAGGTGTTGCCGAGGTCCTCGCCAATCTCGAACCCGTCATGAACCGGCTCGAGGCAAAGGTGATCAACGCCGATTCCTCGCTTGCGGCGCTGCTCAACCTGGCGCGGACGGCGCAGGATCTGCGCGTGTCGGCCGGTAGCCGCGCGGCAACGCTGTCGCCTGCGCTCTCCGCGCGCCGCCCGCTCACCGCTGCTGAACTGACGCTGATGGACCGGATGCAGGGACGCGTGGAGGCCGACCGCGAGCGTATCGAGGCCGGGATCGACCAGCTCGGAAAGCCCGCCCGTATCGCTGCCGCGTTCAAGGCGGCAATGGACTCCTATTTTGGGCAAGCAGCGGTTGCCGTGGACAAGGAGCTTCCTGCGGCCCGGAGCGACGGCAAATACGTTGCCACCGCCGAAGAACTGGCGAAGGTCATCGTGCCGGCCATCCAGATGTTCTACGGCGTGCGCGATGCCGCGCTTGCGGAAGCCGCCGAGCGTGCCTCGGCCGCGCGCGACGGCGCGCTGGCGATGCTCGCGCTCGCCGGCGTCGCCGTGTTGGCCCTGCTCGGCACGCTGGCTGGCGTGACCATGATGCTGCGCAGGCGCGTGGTGACGCCGCTCGGCAGGATCGCCGACGTGATCGGCGCCCTCGCCGCCGGACAGCACGAGGTCGAGATCCCGGCGACGGGCCGCAACGACGAGATCGGCCAGGTCGCGGGCTCGCTCCAGCACTTCAAGGATTCGCTGCTCGCCAAGAAAGCTGCCGACGAGGCCGCCGCGGCCGAAGCCGACGCGAAGCTGAAGCGCAGCCAGCGCATGGACCAGATCGCGCGCGAATTCGAGGCCCTGATCGGTGACGTCGTCAACACCGTCTCGTCGGCGTCCTCCGAACTGGAAGCCTCGGCGGGAACGCTGACGAGCACGGCCGACCAGTCCGAAAAGGTCACCGCGACCGTCGCGGCCGCCTCCGAGCAGGCCTCCACCAACGTCCAGACCGTCGCCGCCGCGGCCGAGGAGATGGCTTCGTCGGTCGACGAGATCGGCCGCCAGGTCCAGGATTCCGCGCGCATCGCTGGCGAGGCGGTGCAGCAGGCGGTGCGGACCAACGATCACGTCGGCGAGCTCGCCAGGGCCGCGGGGCGGATCGGCGACGTCGTCGAGCTCATCAGCCAGATCGCGGGCCAGACCAACCTTCTGGCGCTCAACGCCACCATCGAGGCGGCGCGTGCCGGCGAGGCCGGACGCGGCTTTGCCGTCGTCGCCTCCGAGGTCAAGGCGCTGGCCGAGCAGACCGCCAAGGCCACCGGCGAGATCAGCCAGCAGATCTCCGGCATCCAGGCCGCCACCGAGGACTCCGTCGGCGCCATCAAGTCGATCAGCGACACCATCTCCCGCATGTCCGAGATTGCCTCCGCCATCGCCGCGGCGGTCGAGGAGCAGGGCGCGGCGACGCGGGAGATCTCCCGCAACGTGCAGCAGGCCGCGCGCGGCACCCAGCAGGTCTCCGCCAGCATCGTCGACGTGCAGCGCGGCGCGAGCCAGACCGGATCGGCTTCCTCCAACGTGCTCGCATCGGCCAGATCGCTGTCCGGCGAGAGCAGCCGTCTCAAGGTCGAGGTCGGAAAATTCCTCGACGCGATCCGCGCGGCGTAGGCGGTATCAGACGCCTTCGCCCGGATTCTCCAGGCTGAACGTTTCGGACTGCTCGTCGTAGGCGAACAGCTCGCGCGCTGGGCTAAAGCATGATCCAGAAAAGTGTGCAGCGGTTTTCCGAAAAGCTCATGCTTAAACAACAACCTAAAGCGCGATGACGATTCATCCTAATCGCATCGCGCTTTAGAACTCGGCGTGCAGGCGGCCCGAGAAGATCGAGACCGGGCCGCGGTCGGCGTTATAGGCCGGGTTCGTGATGAACTGGTAATCGAACGTCATCGTGGTCCAGGAATTGAGCTTCCAGGCATAGTAGGCTTCGAGGATGCGTTCCGGACTGTAGTTGAGCCGCCCGTCACCGATCAGCAGGCCGGTGCCGCCTGCGGCGAGAAAGTCGCGATGCGCGTCGGAAAGCCCGTTGACGGCGCCGCCGATGCCGATCGTATCGTCCGGCCGCCCCCAATGGCTGCCCTTGATCGACAGGCCGCCCGATACGCTGCGGTCGATGTCGGTGAAGGACAGAATCTGGTTCTGGCCGTCATTCCAGCTTGCGCGCGCGAACAGCCCGACGTCCTTGACGATCTGCTGCTCGAGGTTGACGTAGAAGCCGTATTTCGAACGGTCGCGCTGGTTGGCGATCGTGATGTCGTTGATGTCGAGCGCAGGGTTGGCAGCGGCGATCGCGACCACCTGGCGGTAGTTGGCGGTATTGCCGCTGTTGTAGAACGTACCGACCCGCAGCTTGCCGGGTTGGTCGAAGATCGAATGGCGCTCTTCGAACTCGACGACGGCGCCGCCGGTCTTGAAGACCAGCACGTCGCTGTTGGGCGCATCGGGCACCTGGAACAGACCGGCGCGCACCGCCCAGTCCTTGCGGTTGAGCTCGACCACGGCGCCACGGGTGTAGCCGGGCAGATCGGCGGGGAAGTCGTAAGCGGCCGACGACCACATCGCCCAGTTCATGAAGTCGGCGCGCGGGTCCTTGGCGTAGGCATTGCCGTCGAAGAAATCACCGACCGCGAAGCGGCCGACGATCAGAGTGACCCGGTCGACATCACGCTTGCCGGCAAGCTGGTTCGGAGCGTCGGGCACTTCCTCCTGCTCGCCGCCGAGGCCAAAGGTCTGCCTGAGATAGTAGCGTTGCGCGCGGATTTTCGGGAATGGCGCGCCGGCCTTCTGCGCCTCGCCGTTGGAGAAGCCGGCGAGGCCGAGCGTGCCGTTGATGCCGAAGCCCTGCGCGAGCTCGGGATTGAAATAGAACTCGCCGCCATCCCAAAGCCGCGCGCCCAGGAAGGCCGTCGTCGTCCATGTCGCCTGAAACTGGCCGCCGCCGGGAAGACTGAGCGGGCTCGCATAGGGCGAGTGGATCGGGCCATAGCCTTGCGGCAGCACGGTGGTCTGGGCGTGGACGTTCCAGTCCCCGGACTCCGGCAGCTTCGTCTTGCCGTTGACCGGCGCCATCCAGGGCGTGTCGCCGAAATTGTAGTTGAGGCCGAGCTTGAACAGATGGATGCGCGGATCGACGTTGACATTGGCCATGCCGAAGCCGCCGAGATCGTAGGTCCGGCGCGACAGTGCGACGTAGTCGTATTCGGCCTTCGCGCTCCAATTGCCGCTGACGGCGAATTCGAGGCCAAGTCCCGCCGTCCATCCGGTCTGGTAGTGGCCGACCGGAGAAAGCTCGGTGATGCCATCGGCGTCGTTGACGTTGATATGCGTGTGCCCCCAGGCGAAGCCGCCTGTGACGAAGGGCATGAAGCGATCGAAGGCATAGCCCAGGCGGCCGCGCACGGTGCCGACATAGTCGATGGTGGTGTTGAACGGAGCCGGTGCGCGCTCGTGCGCGGGAACGTCGAGCGGACTGGTGAACGTGGCGTCCGCTTCGACGCCGAGAACGACGCGGTTCGCAAGCTGGCGGTTGTAGCCGAGCTGGTAGCCGCCGGTCAGGCCGGTGGCGCTGTGCGGCAGGCCCGCGCCCTGCAAGGGAAGCGGGTTGGTGCCAGGTCCGAAGCCGGCGTCGCCATAGCCGAAATGACCGCCCACATAGAACCCGGTCCAGTCATAGACGGTTTTCGCCGCGCGCGCCTTCAGCGGCAGGTCGGCTGCCAAGCTTGCACACGGCAGAGCCAGTACGCCCGTGGCAATTGCCGCGGCCGTCCGCAAGTACCGGTGTCGGTAACCCCTCAACGTCAAACGCACGCCCCCAAACGCGAATGTCCAACTCGCCGCACGATCCCTGCCGATTCGCAACGGCTTTGTCTCAGGTCTCGCCTGCTCCCGCGGAAGATGATCTCGATCCCGCGTGACCTCTTCCTTATTGCAATTAATTCGCAATAGCAACTAGCGCGCTGTCGTTGAGAATAGTTGGCACTGCTCTGTGACGGGACTGTTACATGGCAGGGACGTCTGGAATCCGGGGCAGCCGAGCGGACGCTTGGGACCGATCCAAGGCAGGGACGAGCGCGGGAGGCGGCGGAATCGCGTAAATCGACGGTCGGTTGCCGGCTAGCGGAAGCACCTTAGCAGCCGTGGCAGATGCCCTTGATCTTCTTGTTGAGCAACGCGTCATCATTGCTGGCCGCACTGCTCTTGTCCTTGGCTGGAGTGTTCGTATCCGAGCCTGGACCGTTCGTGGCCTTGGTCGCTGGACTGGCCGAGCCCCACCGTTGCTGCCAGAGTTTCTCGCCGATCGTGCAGGACACCCGAGGCTCCTTGTCGACAGAGCGAGCCATTGATCCTTTCGGCGTGCGGCCTGCGACCTCCAAAGCAAGCTTGGTCCGGATCGCCTCCGTGAAGCTTCCGCGATCGGTGATCGGCACGACAAAGGAGCCTGGCCCGCCGATGACGCAATCCTCATAGTACCAGTCGATGTGGTCGATATGGCTGATATCCGTCGTCCCGTTCGGCGTTGCATTGATCATCAGCGGCAGGCCGGTGATGACGATGCCCTGCTGCACCGCTGCGTCGCGCGCGGTGGCGACAGGGTCGCCGGTGTTGTTGGGCCCGTCGCCCGAAATGTCGATAATTTGGCGTGAGCCACGGTATGGGTTCTGCTCGAACAGCGGCATGGCAAACTTGATCGCTCTCGAAATCGACGTGCGCGAACCGCGGAGGATTGGTGCCGTCATGAGTTCATCTGCGACAGCTTTGGCCGCTTCCGGTCCGTCGATCTGCCGCCAGGGGACGACGATCTTCTGATCCCTCGTGGCTGACCATTCGAAATAGGTAAGGGCGATCTTGCCGATCGGACCGGCCCGCAAGGCCTGAAGAAATTCCTGCGAGACGATGGCCTTGGCGAAGCCTTCGCGTTGAGCTGCCAGATCCTCCATTTCGATCGAGTAGGAAATATCGACCGCGATCACAAGTTCGACATCCACGGCGGGGCGATTTTCGTCCTGGATCACCGCTGGCGGCCGCCGCTCTGACTCGGAAAACGCCTGCGTCGATGCCAGTATAGCAATCAGGATCGATCCAATCGAAACCCGCCAATTCATCCTCGCCCTCCTGCTGCCCATACGAATCTTGACACGCGGAACGTGCAATCGGAAGGGCATATTGGCGGCGCAAAAACAGATGACCCCGCCCGGGGGGACAGCCGGGCGGGGTCGGGGGCACGACACGGGGTGGATGAGGCGCCCGTGTCGGACGCAGGAGCCACGGGAGATCGGCCTCAGATACCCAGATCAGTAGCAGGTACGAACGCGGCCGACGTACTGGCCGAAGGCGTTGTACTGGGCGACCCAGCCGCAGCGGTGATAGCCGTGGTAATAGGGGTCGTTCGTGGCGGCGATCGCGGAGCCGACGACGGCGGCGGTGGCGATGCCGGCGCCGACGCCCCAGACCCAGCCGGGTTGCTTGGCTTCGGCGGAAGAGGTGGTGGACACGATGCTGCCGGTGACGGCGAGGGCAGCGAGAGCTGCGGCGGCAATCCTGGTCTTGATCGACATGTGAAACTCCATCCGGGTTGAGGCGGTCCGTTGTGGCCCGCATGCCCAGTTGGACGGAGGCTCTTCGCATCCGGTTCGAAGATCGCAGATGTGGCCGCGAAGACTAGGCCTTTCCCGAATGAATCCAGGAGGATGCCGGCTAGCCGAGGGGGCCCTTGGCGAGCCTGTTCACGTCGAAGTTATCGACTTCACTGAGCAACTCGCAGAAGGCGCGCGCACCCTGGTCGATCAGCCGCTCGCCCTTCTCGGCCACGGCCAGCGTCGCATTGCCGACCGCGCCGCTGGGGTTGAGATCCTGCGCCTGCCAGGCGAACGGCGCGGGCCGCTGCGTCGAGAGCCAGCGATACTGCTGCTCCATCGCGACGCTGCTCGCAGGGAAATCCGCGATCGCATCCATGCGCACCTGATCGGGATAGCGCGCCAGCATGATCGAGGTCTCGACCGCGCCGCCGTGAATGCCGTGGCGTACTTCCTCGGCCGGGAACAGTCTGTCCGCGCCCGAGAGCCGCGACCATGACGTCGTCACCACGAAAAGCTTGTGATGCGCGCGCAGGTCTTGCGCGACCAGCATCATGGCCGCGCTGTTGCCGCCATGGCTGGTGACGATGACGAGCTTCTTCACGCCGCGGCGTGCAACGTCCTCGCCGATCCCCGTCCATTTCTTCAGCGCAATTTCGGTCGGCAGCGTCTGCGTGCCCGGATAGTCGATATGCTCGGTGGAAATCCCGACCGGCTCAACCGGCAGAAATCCGGCGGGAACGCTCTCAGGCAGCAGCTCGCGCACGCGCGCGAGATAGGCCTCCGCGATCAGCACGTCGGTCGTGAGCGGCAGATGCGGACCGTGCTGCTCGGTCGCCGCCAGCGGCAGCACCGCGATCCAGCGCGACACCTCCGCAGGACCCGCATCGGCCCAGTCGATATCGATCCAGTCGCGGGAGGGCGTCTTCAAGGTTTCTTTGCCCGAATTTGTCACGTAATTTGGGGTATGAGGGGACGCGGGCCTGGCCGGTTCGCGTCCCCTCATGTCATGCGTTTCTATCGCGTTGCCTTCACTTGAGCCAGACACGATTGGGCCAGCCACGATCCACGGAGTGCCATCATGACCCCCTCTCATCTGCGGCGAGCGTTAATTGCGGGCTTGCTGGCCGCTATCGCCTCCCTTGCACCGGCGCGCGCCGAAACGCTCGACAAGGTCACCTTCGGCACCAACTGGGTCGCCGAGGCCGAGCATGGTGGCTTCTTTCAGGCGGTCGCCGACGGCACCTACAGGAAATACGGGCTCGACGTGACCATCGTCCCCGGCGGCCCCAACGAGAACAACCGCATGCTGCTGATCGCCGGCAAGATCGATTTCTTCATGGCCGCGAACACGCTGATGTCGTTCGACGCCGTCGCCAACAACGTCCCTGTCGTGACCATCGCCGCGATCTTCCAGAAGGATCCGCAGGTGATGCTGACGCATCCCGACGCCAAGGTCACGAAGATCGAGGATCTCAAGCCGCTGACGCTGTTCGTCTCCAAGGAGGGCATGACCTCCTACTTCCAGTGGCTGAAGTCCGAATATGGTTTCAGCGAGAAGAACGTCCGTCCCTACAATTTCAATCCGCAGCCCTTCATCGCGAACCCGAAGAGCGCCATGCAGGGCTACGTCACCTCCGAGCCTTTCGCGGTGGAGAAGGCCGCCGGCTTCAAGCCCAACGTGCTGCTGCTCGCCGATTACGGCTTCAACACCTATTCGACCCTGATCGAGACGCGCCGCGACATCGTCGAGAAGAAGCCCGACCTGGTCCAGCGCTTCGTCGATGCCTCCATGATCGGGTGGTACAATTACATCTACCACGACAATTCCGCCGGCAACGCCCTGATCAAGAAGCTCAATCCGGAGATGACCGACGATCTGCTCGCCTATTCCGTCGCCAAGATGAAGGAACACGGCATCGTCGATTCCGGCGACTCGCTCAAGAATGGAATCGGTGCGATGAGCGACGAGCGCTATGCTTCCTTCTTCAACAAGATGGTGAAGGCCGGCGTGGTGAAGGCGGATCTCGACTTCCGCAAGTCCTATACGCTGCGCTTCATCAACAAGGGCGTCGGCGTCGAGCTGCGCCCGAACAAGCCGTAGCGCATGCTGCGATCAGGCACGCCGGTGCGGCTGGGGCTCACCTCTCCCGAAGGGAGAGGTCGCATCGCATCGTCAGATGCGGTGCGGGTGAGGGGGTACGCTCCCTCGTGGGACCTGCGCCCCCTCACCCGGCGCTACGCGCCGACCTCTCCCCGCTGGGGAGAGGTGAAAGACGCGGCGCGACCGAGCCTCACAACAACCAGTGATCAATGGTAGCCAGCTCATCGTCATCCGCCGTCGAGGCCAGCCTGACGCATCTCGCCGTCAGCCTGCGCGGCGTGACGAAGACCTATGACAATGGCGTCATGGCACTCGGCCCGTTCGACCTCGCTGTCCGCAAGGGCGAGTTCATCTCGCTGCTCGGCCCGTCCGGCTGCGGCAAGTCGACGGCGCTGCGCATCATCGCGGGGCTCAGTGCGCCGTCATCGGGCACTGTGCGGGTGGCACGGCACGAGGGCGTGCCGCAGCCCGGCCATGTTCAACCAGGTCACGGCATCGGCTTCGTGTTTCAGGAACCGACCCTGATGCCCTGGACCAGCGTCCGCGAGAACGTGCGGCTGCCCTTGAGGCTCGCACGCGTGCCGAAGGCAGACGCGCGCGCGCGCGCCGACGAGGCGCTGGCGAGCGTCGGGCTCGCCGATTTCGCCGATGCCTATCCGCGCGAGCTCTCCGGCGGCATGAAGATGCGGGTATCGCTGGCGCGTGCGCTCGTCACCGACCCCGAGATCCTCCTGATGGACGAGCCGTTCGCAGCCCTCGACGAGATCACGCGCTTCCGCCTCAACAACGATCTGCTCGCCCTGTGGCGCCGCCTTCGCAAGACCGTCATCTTCGTCACCCATTCGGTGTTCGAGTCCGTCTATCTGTCGCAGCGCGTCGTGGTGATGACGGCCCGGCCCGGCCGCATCCAGGCTGACATCCGCATCGAGACGGTCGAGCCGCGCGGGGAGGAGTTTCGGACCTCGGCCGCCTATTCCGATTACTGCCGAAGAGTGTCGGCCGCGCTGGCGCCGTCGTATTCGGGACAGTCGACGCTGTGAGCGCGCAAGCTCCCATCACCGCGGGATCGTCCCGCGCGCAGCGCGCGATGCGCTTCGTGCTTCCCGTCATCGTGTTCGCGGCCGGCCTCGTCGCCTGGGAACTCGTGGTCCGCCTCAAAGGGATCCCGCCTTACGTGCTGCCGGCGCCGTCCGTCATCGTCCTGACGCTGATCAGGGACTGGGCGGTTCTGTCACAATCGCTCGCCACCACGCTGCTGACCACGCTCGAGGGGTTCCTCGCGGCGAGCATCGGCGGCGTCGCGCTGGCGCTGCTGTTCAACCAGTCGAAATGGGTCGAATATTCGCTGTTCCCCTATGCCGTGGTCCTGCAGGTGACGCCCGTCATCGCGATCGCGCCGCTGCTGCTGATCTATCTGGAGCAGCAGACCGCGGTCGTGGTCTGCGCCTTCATCGTCGCGTTCTTTCCGGTGCTGTCCAACACCACGCTCGGGCTGAATTCGGTGGATCGCAATCTCGCCGGCCTGTTCCAGCTCTATGGTGCCTCGCCACAGCAGACGCTGCGCTTTCTCAAGCTGCCCGCGGCGCTGCCCTACATTCTCGGAGGCCTGCGCATTGCCGGCGGCCTGTCGCTGATCGGCGCGGTCGTGGCCGAGATCGCGGCGGGAACAGCGGGCGCCGGCTCCGGCCTCGCCTACAGAATCGCCGAGTCCGGCTATCGCCTGAACATACCCCGCATGTTCGCGGCGCTGCTTCTGTTGTCGCTGGCCGGGATTGTCATCTATGGGGTGCTGGCGCTAGTTTCCCACCTCGTTTTACGGCGCTGGCACGAGAGCGCGCTTGGAAAGGAAAACTGATGGCTGCCGGTTCGATTTCGTCCGAAAAGATCGACCTTCTGATCTATGGGCCGGTGCGGCCGATCCTCGAGAACGGCTTTTCCGATCATTTCGTCGTGCACAAGGCGGAGACACGCGGCGATCTCGAGCGCCTGACGCCGGCGGTCCGCGACAAGATCCGCGGCGTCGCGGTGACCTATCACACCGTGCGCGCGGACAGGGATTCGCTGTCGCAGCTGCCGAAGCTGGAGATGGTGGCGAGCTTCGGCGTCGGCTACGACCATGTCGACGCCAAATACGCCGCCGAGAACAATATCGTCGTCACCAACACGCCCGACGTGCTGACCGAGGAGGTCGCCGACGTCGCCATGGGTCTTCTGATCTCCACCTTGCGCGAGTTCATCAAGGCCGACCGTTACGTCCGCTCCGGCCTCTGGCAGACGCAGAACTATCCGCTCAGCGTCGGCTCGCTGCGTGACCGCAAGGTCGGCATCGTCGGCATGGGCCGGATCGGCCAGGCCATCGCGCGCCGGCTCGACGCCTCGCTGGTGCCGGTGGTCTACCACTCGCGCAATCCGTCCAAGGACGTCTCCTACAAGCACTACCCTGACCTGCTCGAGATGGCGAAGGCGGTGGACACGCTGATGGTGATCGTGCCCGGCGGCGCCGCCACGAACAAGATGATCAATGCCGAGGTGCTGAAGGCGCTCGGGCCGCGCGGCGTTTTGGTCAACGTCGCCCGCGGTTCGGTGGTCGACGAGCCTGCGCTGATCCAGGCGCTGAAATCAGGCACCATCCTCGCCGCCGGCCTCGACGTGTTCGCGGCCGAGCCCAGCGTGCCGGACGAGCTCAAGACCATGCAGAACGTCGTGCTGCTGCCGCATATCGGTTCGGCCTCGGTGGTGACGCGCAACGCGATGGACCAGCTCGTGGTCGACAATCTCAAGGCCTGGTTTGCCGGCAAGGCGCCGCTGACGCCGGTTGCGGAAACGCCGGTCAAGGGGCGTTGATGAGAGCTCTTCGGGTCGTTGCATTCGCCGTCGCGGCCACCTTGGCCGCGATCGGCGCCGTCGCGGCCTTTTTGGCAGCGATCGGCCTAGCGCATGCACAGGATGCGACGAGCCTGAAGAAGCAGATGCCCGGACAATGGGAGCTCTCGACCACCGAGCGCAGCAAGACCTGCGTCGTCACGCTCAAGAGCGATGCGGCGGCGCAGGGCTTCAAGCTGGAGCTGGAGCCGGCCTGCAAGACCGCGCTGCCTTTCACGAAAGACATCGTCGCCTGGAACGTCAGGGGCCTCGACATCGTCCGCTTGCAGGACGCGACCGGCGAAGCCGTGATCGACTTCACCGAGGTCGAGGCCGGCATCTTCGAGGGCCTGCGCCAGGGCGAGGGCGTCTATATCCTGCAGGATCTCGCCGCCGCGCGTTCGATGGCCAAGTCGATGGACCAGATGATCGGCGACTGGTCGATGGTGCGCGGCAACGGCCAGCCGGTCTGCGGGCTGACGCTGACCAACACCGAAGCGGACTCGGACAATTTCCAGGTCTTCCTCAAGCCGAGATGCGACGCGACGATTGCGCAGTTCAACCCGACGCAATGGCGCCTCGAACGCGGCCAGATCATCCTGATGTCGAAATCAGGCGAGGCCTGGCAGTTCGAGGCCGACGACCACGCGCAGTGGCGGCGCGTCCCCGACACCGCCGATCCCCTCATCATGCTGCGTCAGTAGGCGCGGGCAAGCCGCAGGCTCTCCGGCCTTCCCCCGCAAGCGCAGGGCAATCGCATATGAAGACTTACAAGAGGTCGTCATGCCCGGGCTTGTCCCGGGCATCCACGTTCTTTGTGCCGTGCAGCCAGGCGTGGATGGCCGGGACAGGCCCGGCCATGACGCTGTGGAAACTGTCGACGTCCCTCGCGCCTCATCCGTGTTCTACGTCGTCACCCTCGGTGGCGGTGCGGTGCCTTGCGACCACTTCTCCATCTTGCCGAGCACGCCCCAGACGGTGAGCGCGAGCGAGATCGGCATCGCGAACTGGCTGATGCCGGGCACGGCGGTCACGATCGTTCCGAGCAGTCCGGCAAGGCCGCCGGCGCTGGGACTCGCCGTCACCGACGAGAGCAGCGCGGTGAGCAGCGAGCCGCCGATGCCGAGCGCGGTCTTCTTGCCGTCGAGCAGCTTGCCGACGGTCTCGCCGAGCGCGCCGTTGACCTGGCCCAGCATGGGCTTGCCGCTGCTCGTGTTGAGAAGGGTGCTGAGCAGGTCGACGACCTGCTTCAGCTGATCGACGGGGGCGGGGCTCGCCGGGGCGACCGGTCCCGGCACGGGTGCCGTCCGGTTGATGAGCGAGAAAAGCCGCTCGAACAGGCTGATCGGGTCATTCGTGGCAGGCAATGTCCTGCTCGGCACGGTCGCCGGCAGCGTCGTGCCGCCGGCCGACGGTCGCAGCAATTGCGCGAGGTCCTCCAGCCGCTTCAGGATCTGCGACAGGTCGACCGCCTGCACCGGGCCTCCAGGCTGCGTCGCGCGCGTGATCGCGGCGACCGTGGCCGCATCGAGAAGCCCGGTATCCCTCAGGCCGTTCTGTTCCTGAAACTGCGAGACGGCGGCCCTGGTCTTTGGTCCGCTGATGCCGTCCTCGGCGAGCGGCGGATTGGCGCCGAGCCTGTTGAGCGCCTGCTGCATGAGAATGACCGTCGAGGCCACGTCGTCCTCGGGCTCGCCGCGGCCGGCGAATTGCGGGCTGCCGTCGAGCGTGATCGAGGAGTCGAGCGACATCATCGCATGCAGGATCACCGCCGTGCCGAGCTGCGAATCGACGTGATCGGAGTCGAACACATGGTCGCGAACGAATTTTCCCGCCCTCGCCTCCGGCGGGCCGTACAGCGTCGAGCCGCCATAGAGATACGGCGAGTTGACGCCCTTGGCGTGATAGCCGAAGCCGTTGAACGCCTCGAGCCGGAACATCATCCGCGCGATGCTCCAATCGTTCGCGCCAATGAAGTTCTGGATTCTGAAAGCGTCCACGGCGCCGTCCACGAACGTGGCAAAGGGGCCGCGCCCCTTCGGAACGAGCTTCGTCACGCGATGAAGCGACTCGCCGTTGCCGAGATACGTGTCGAAATCGAAGTTGGACTCGCGGTAGTGGCAGAGCGCGGTGAAGAACCAGGGGACGCCCGTCAACCGCTCGATCTGCTGATACGTCGCCTTGCCGTTGAGGGCCTTGCGGGCGACTGCATTCGCCTCGGCCAGGCGTCCGGCCCGGATCTCGAGACCGGCCCAATTCCGCTCATACTCGTTTTTCAATCTTTCGAATGAGATCATTTTCCGCTCCCGCAAATTGACTGAATGATCGCCTCTCCGTGCAAGCCAAAGTGAACCAGGTGCCGTGATCAGCGTGACTCCTCCGTGATCTGGCGAAATCTGGCAGGTCGCCGGCCCGGCGCATGTGAAATGGCTTACAGCTTCGGCGGGAAATCATCGGTAGAACCGGAAGCGCGTGCGGACCGCCTTTCGGGGGAACCGGCTCGGCCCCCCACCGTTAGCGATGAGACGGTGCGGCAAGGAATCCTGCATGGCCAAGCGCGTCCTCGCGATCGGCATCGAACCCGGCAATGCGGACTACAGCGCGTTTCCGCAGATCACGCCGGCGCTCGTGCGCGGCCATATCGAGGCGCAGCTTTTGCGCCTGCGCGATCTCGGCTTTGATGTCACGAGCTGCCTGATCGATCTCGATGCGACAGCCGAGGCCGCCGTCACGGCGGCGCTGCAGGATGAGCGCTTCGACTGCATCGTCATCGGCGCCGGCCTGCGCGAGCCGAAGGAGCGCCTGCTGCTGTTCGAGAAGGTGCTCAACCTCGTCCATCGCATGGCGCCGAACGCCGCGATCTGCTTCAACACCACGCCGGCAGACACCGCGGAGGCGGTGCAGCGCTGGGTCGAGCCGTGAGAGGGAGGCGTGGCATCTCTGTTTCGCAAAGGGGTCCCGAGGACCTTGTTCGTCGCCGGTGCAGCCGGTGATGGGCATTGAATCTCGTGTCTAGATCAACCGCATTCCGCGCAGGCTGGCGTGCCCGTTCTTGCCGACGATGATGTGGTCGTGCACGGCAATCCCCAGCGGCTTGGCGATGTCGATGATCGCCTTCGTCATCTGGATGTCGGCTTGCGATGGCGAGGGATCACCCGAGGGGTGATTATGCACCAGGATCAGCGCGGTCGCGGAGAGTTCGAGCGCGCGCTTGATCACCTCGCGCGGATAGACCGGGGTGTGGTCGACCGTGCCGGTCTGCTGCACCTCGTCGGCGATCAGCTGGTTGCGCTTGTCGAGGAAGAGCAGGCGGAATTGCTCCTTCTCGGCGAACGCCATGCTGGAGCGGCAATAGTCGATCACCTCGTTCCAGGATGACAGCGCGTTGCGGCTGTTGACCCCGCCCTTGGCGACGCGATGCGCCGCCGCGGCGATCAGCTTGAGCTGGTTGATCGCGGATTCGCCGATGCCGTCGACCTCGCGCAGCCGCGCAACCGGGGCATGGACGACCTCGGCGAACGAGCCGAACGACTTGATCAGCGCCTTCGCCAGCGGCTTGGTGTCCCGCCGCGGCAGCGCCGGAAACAGCGCCATCTCCAGCAGCTCGTAATCGCTCAGCGCATCCGCGCCTGCGCTATAGAAGCGCTCGCGCAGCCGCTCGCGATGGCCGTGATAGTGCGGCGCGTCCTCAGGCTTGCTCTTGTCGTGGTCGGACTTGGCGGGCATCGGCCGCCAGCATTGCCCTGTCGGAGGAATTTTTCAATCGGCAATTGTAGTCGCCTCATGGCTTCCGCATGGGGGCAGTCACCGCTATGACCCCGATGACGATGAGCAACATGCCGGCCAGCATTGACCAGGTGAAGCTCTCGCCAAGGAGCGTGGTCCCGAGTGCCACGGCGAAGCCCGCGCGCAGATAACTGCCGCTCGTCGTGCCGAGCGGGCCGAGCGTGCGGATCAGGCGGAAATAGATCACCATTGCGAGCGCGGTGCAGACGATGGCAAGGCCGAGCACGGCTGCGATCGCTTGGCTCGTCGGTGCCAGCGTCCAGGGCCGGTCGAGGACGGTGGCGATGGGCAGCATCAGGGCGGCGGCGCAGCTCATCGCTCCGGCTGCCGTGACGACCGTGGGAAGGCTCGCGAACCGCTGCCCCCAGATCGGTGCGAGCGCATAGCAGAAGCTCGCAGCCAGGACGGCGGCCTGCGCCAGCGGCGCGGTGGCGCCGATCCCTGAGAACGCGTCACCCCCCACGGTCAGGGCGACGCCCGCGAGGCCCAGCGCAACACCGATGATCTTGCGGCCGCTGATCGCCTGTCGTCCGCGTCCGGTCGTCATCGCGATTGCAAGCACGAACATCGGCGGGGTCGCGTTGAGCACGCCGGCTAGACCGCTGGTGATGTGCGTCTCGCCCCAACTGATCAGGGTGAAGGGCAGCGCGCTTTGCAGCAGCCCTTGCACGACGAAAGCCGCCCACACCGGCCCTTGGCGCGGCAGGGCGTGCCCCTGTGCGAGAGCGATCATGATCAAGAGAACAGCCGCGATCGTCACCCGTACGGCGACCATGGTGAAAGGCGGAATTGTCGGGATCGCGACCTTAATCAGCGTGAACGAGCTGCCCCAGATCAGGGACAGCAGCAGTAGGAGCCCGATCTCGAATGCGAGACGGGTTTGCCCTGACGCCGTCTGTTGCGCCTGTATGCTCATGCGATCTGCTCCGGGATCTGTCGACACCATGATCGGGAGCGGCGATGCAGGCTGGCTGAATTCGGACCTCATCGCCCGGTCGAGTCCGATTTCAGCTACTCGGTGGCGCGCCTTGAAACTATATTTTCGGCATGACGACAGGCTCTGCGCATCGGCAAACGCTGCCACCGCATCTCGATTGGGCAACCTGCGACCGGGCGCGGCTCGCACGGGCGCGCGCCTTCGACGGCCTGTTCTTCTCCGGCGTCCGCTCGACGCGGATCTATTGCCGGCCGGTGTGTCCGGTTCGGCCCGCCCGCTCCGAGAACGTTACCTTCTATGCGACCGCGGCGGCCGCCGAGCGGGCCGGCTTTCGCCCGTGCCTGCGCTGCCGGCCGGAAGCCGCGCCGGGCTCTCCGGCCTGGATGGGAACGGCCACCACCGTTGCGCGCGGCATGCGGCTGATCCACGACGGTTTTCTGGATCGGGCGTCCATGACGGATCTCGCGGACGCGCTTGGCGTCGGGCCGCGCCATCTCCTGCGTCTCTTTATGCGCCATGCCGGGGCGAGCCCCAGCGAGATCGCGGCAACGCGGCGCGTGCAGGAAGCCAAGCGCCTGATCGACCGGACTGACATGACTTTGGCGGAGATCGCCTTCGCCGCGGGATTCGGCAGCGTTCGGCGCTTCAACGACGCGTTCGTCGCGACCTACAAGAGGACGCCATCATCCTTCCGCCGCCGGTAGGGGCGCGATGAGTCTTGGTTGAATCGATGCTAGCGCGGGCAGAGGCATCGCGACACACTCCGGTGTCGTCCCGGACAAGCGTAAGCGCAGATCCGGGACCCATATCCTCAGGAGAAAATTGTTCGAGCGAGCTGACAACCACGAGTTTTCGCCAAACCCGCTCCTGTGGCTATGGGTCCCGGATCTGCGCGCGCTTAAGAGCGCGCTTGTCCGGGACGACAGCGGAGGGACGGGAACGGCCACCACCGTGGCGCGCGGCATGCGCTTGATCAATGATATCGCAACAGCGCCAGGGGAATTCTGGCGATCGGAATCACCCGATCTGCTTCTCGCCGTGCCGCTCCGACAGCGTGAAGATCTCGACGCCATCAGCGGTGACGCCGACGGAGTGCTCGAACTGCGCCGACAGCGAGCGGTCGCGGGTGACCGCGGTCCAGCCGTCGGAGAGGATCTTCACATGCGGCTTGCCGAGATTGATCATCGGCTCGATGGTGAAGAACATGCCGGGCTTGAGCTGGACACCCTCGCCGGGTCGGCCGACATGGATGATGTTCGGCTCGTCGTGGAACATGCGCCCCAAGCCGTGGCCGCAGAAATCGCGCACCACGCTCATGCCCTGCGGCTCGACGAAGCTCTGGATGGCGTGGCCGATGTCGCCGGTGGTGGCGCCGGGCTTCACGGCGGCGATGCCGCGCATCATCGCTTCATAGGTGACCTCGATCAGCCGCTCGGCCTTGCGCGCGATCGGGCCGATCGCATACATCCGGCTGGAATCGCCGTACCAGCCGTCGACGATGAAGGTGACGTCGATGTTGACGATGTCGCCTTCCTTCAGCGGCCGGTCGCCGGGCATGCCGTGGCAGACCACATGGTTGAGCGAGGTGCAGGTCGAGTAGCGGTAGCCGCGATACATCAGCGTCGCCGGATAGGCGCCATTGCTGAACGCGAAGTCGCGGACGAATTCGTCGATTCTGGAGGTCGGCACGCCCGGCCCGACGATGTCGGTGAGTTCGTCGAGGCATTTTGCCACCAGCGCGCCCGCCTTGCGCATACCGGCAAAGGCGCTCGGCCCATGCAGCTTGATCTGTCCGGTCTTGCGCAGGGAGGTCTCGGTGGCTTCGACGTAGCTCATGCGGATGCGGTCTTCCTCGATGTCGGTGGAAAGGCTTGATTTCAGGCCCCAATTTAATGATTGGCGGCCTTCATGCAAGCCGAGCCTACCGGCCTTGGGTGCGAAAGCGTCCTAATTCGGGACTTCCACGGTGGTTTCCACCGGCAGGGCGCCGCCGCGGATGCGGATTTCGCGGACCGGATAGGGAACTCGGATGCCCTCGCGCTTGAACGCCTCCCACAGCTCCAGCATCACGTCGCTCTTGACCTTGTCCATGCCGTCGGGGTCGGCGATCCAGAAGGTCAGCGAGAACTTCATGCCGGCTTCCGCGAACTCGGTCAGGATGCAGGTCGGCGGCTTGCCCTTCTGCGCGCGCGGATGGGCGGCGGCGGTCTCGGCGGCGAGCGTGCAGACCAGGCGGGGATCGGCATCGTAATTGGTGCCGAAGGCGATCTTCACCAGCGTGTTCTTGTCGGTATAGGTCCAGTTGACGACCTTCTGCGTCACCAGATCCTCGTTCGGCACCAGGAATTCGCGGCCGTCGCCGGCGGCGACGGAAATATAGCGCGTCTTCATCGCGCTGATGCGACCGGTATTGTCGCCGATGGTGACGAGATCGCCGGGCTTCACCGACTTGTCGGCGAGCAGGATGATGCCCGAGATGAAATTGGCCACGATTTTCTGCAGGCCGATACCGATGCCGACGCCGACGGCGCCGGAGAACACCGCGAGCGCCGACAGGTCGATCCCGACGGAGCCGAGCGCAATCACGATGGCGACGGTAAGAAGCCCGATGCGGATGATCTTCATCAGCAGCACCTGCACCGACGGCGTCAGGTCGGTGGTCGCGTTGATGCGGCTCTCGGCGAAATTGCTGGCGATGTTGGTGAGCCAGAGCGCGATCAGCAGCAGCGCGCCGGCCTTGAGCGCCAGGAGCGGGGTCAGCCTGAGGCCGCCGAGCACGATCGCGAAGGAATCCAGCAGCTCGACCGTCGCATCGAGCTGGCCGAGGATGGAGAGCGCCGCGACCAGCCACGCCGTGATCGACACCACCCTGACGATGAAGGCGTTGCGCAGCACCGAGGTCACCAGCCGGATCACCAGCCAGGCGAAGCCCAGCTTGGCGGCGACCATCAGGAGATAGCTGCGGCTCGGCCAGGTCGCGTGGTACATCACCACGCGCGAGATGATCACGAGCAGCGTGAACACCGCCGTCGAGGCGCTGGAGACCATCACCCGGACGAAATGCCGGAGCGGCAGCGGCAAGCGCATCGCCAGCGAGGTCATGTCGATGCGGCTGCGAATCGCGGTCTCCGCGGCATAGGCGATGCCGGCGGCCGCCAGGATGAGACCGAATTGCAGGTAGAACCAGGGTGAGGAGATTTCCGCCCCGACGCTGCGTGCGGTCGTCTGCACGAACTCCGTGAAATCTTTGAGGTCCATGTCCATCGGTCTCGTCGGCAAGCGGGGAGGAATTGATTCGAGGGAGCCGCTGAATCCCGCAAGGGGTGCGGCCGGACCATCGATACACCGTCAAGTGAAGCGCGTTAAGGCCGCAAAATGCAGGCAGATTGCCGCGAACCATGGAAAATGGGTTGGCGCGCGAGTCCGCCGACGATAAGGATGAATAAGCACATGTTTTTGAGATGGGAAATTTCGCCGAGGGCGGCGCGCTTCGCCTCTCCCTGCTTGCGGGGAGAGGCCGAAATTCGAGCGCAGCTTGAATTTCGGGTGAGGGGGACTCTCCACGAGACCGACTCCCACCACCCTCGCGGAGACTCCCCCTCACCCCACCCTCTCCCCGCAAGCGGGGCGAGGGAGTGCCCGGCCGGTGGCCGCCGACCCGAATTCGTCGATCACTCGGAGTAACCCCAGCACCGCATGGCTTCCCTCGACTCCGTCAGCATCGCCATACTGCTCGGCGCCGTCCTCGTCATGGCCGGCATCCTCTCGAGCCTGCTCGCGTTGCGCTTCGGCGCACCCTTGCTGCTCGTCTTCCTTGTGATCGGCATGCTCGCCGGCGATTCCGGTCCTGGCCAGCTCCAGTTCGACGACGTCCGCACCACCTATCTGGTCGGCTCCGTCGCGCTCGCCCTGATTCTGTTCGACGGTGGCCTGCGGACGCGCTTTGCCAGCATCCGCACTGTGCTGGCCCCGTCCGTGATGCTCGCGACCGTCGGCGTGCTGCTGACCGCGCTTGTCACGGCGCCGTTCGCAAAATACGCGCTCGATCTCAACTGGTCGGAATCGCTGCTGGTCGGCGCCGTGGTGGCTTCGACCGATGCGGCCGCGGTGTTCCTGCTGGTGCACACCCAGGGCCTGCGCCTGCGCCCACGCGTCGGCGCGACGCTGGAGGCGGAATCCGGCACCAACGATCCGTTCGCGATCTTCCTCACGCTCATGCTGGTGGAATACATCTCGGTCGGCTCGAGCTCGCCAGGCCATGTGCTGATGGAGTTCATTCAGGAGGCGGTCCTGGGTGCCATCGTCGGCGTCATCGGCGGACGCCTGGTCGTGATCGCCCTCAACAAGGTGGCGCTGCCGCAGGGCCTGCATGCCCCGTTCGTGACCACAGCTGCGCTCGTGATCTTCGGCGGCTCGCAGATCCTGCACGCATCCGGCTTCCTCGCGGTCTATCTCGCCGGCATCATCATCGGCAACCGGCCGACGCGCGCGCATAATTCGGTGGTGACGTTCCTCGACGCGGCGACCTGGCTGGCGCAGATCGTGATGTTCGTGCTGCTCGGCCTTCTGGTCTCGCCGAGCCGGCTCGGCACCAGCGTGCTGCCGGCCGTCGCCGTCGCGCTCGTGCTGATGCTGGTGGCGCGGCCGCTCGCGGTGTTCGTGTGCCTTTCTCCGTTCCGCTTCAACTGGCGCGAGAAGATCTTCATCGCCTGGACCGGCCTGCGCGGCGCGGTCGCGATCTTCCTGGCCTCGATCCCGATGCTGGTCGGGCTGTCCAAGGCCTATCTCTATTTCGACGTCGCCTTCGTCGTCGTCATCATCTCGCTCCTGCTGCAGGGCTGGACGCTGGCGCCCGCCGCACGCAAGCTGCACGTGGCGCTGCCGCGCGCCGAGCGCGGCCCGCGGCGCGTCGAACTGGATCTGCCCGGCCAGCTCGAGCAGCAGCTGGTCGGCTACCCGGTGCGGCCCAAGAGCCTGTATTTCCGCCGCGGCCTGATCCCGTCCTGGTCCAAGCCGACGCTGGTGATCCGCAACCAGAACATCCTGACGCCGGCGGAAGCCGATCCGATCGCGCCCGGCGACTACATCTATCTGCTGGCCCCGCCGGAAAAGGCCGAGTCGCTCGACCGCTTCTTCGTCGACATGCAGCCGAGCACGGCGCCCGATCCGCATCTGCTCGGCGACTTCATGGTCTCCGGCGACCACACGCTCGCCGAGCTTGCCGAGATCTACGGCATCAAGGTCGGTGACGACGAAGGCAAGCTGACCTTGGCGGACTATTTCGACGTCCATCTCGACCGCGCGCCGAAGGAGGGCGCCGAGCTCGCCCTGGACGAGATCGTCCTTGTCGCGCGCTCGATCTCCGGCGGTCGCGTCAATCTCGTCGGCTTGCGTCTGCCGGAAGAAGACGAGGCGTCCGAGCCGCTGACGCGCGCGCAGGCGCTGCGGAAGAAGCTCGCGGAGCTGTGGACCTCGGTAGCGGGGGTCTAGCCTCCTCTCGTCATTCCGGGGCGCGCGTCGGCGCGAACCCGGAATCCATTTATCCTCTGAACGAGCGGCGAGATGGATTCCGGGCTCGCCCTTCGGGCGCCCCGGAATGATGTGACGGGACAACCGCCACCAAATCGCCGCAACCGCTGAAGATTCGCGCAGCCTCGTGACCGTGGAACCCGGAACGCTCCGCGGCGCCGCTCGTTTTTCGCGTGACATTCACCGTCTTTGACAGGAGCATTTCCATGCGCAAGTTCATCTTGCCCGCGATTCTCGCCATCGGCCTCGGCGCAGCGGCGCCGGCAATGGCCTATGACACCGGGGATCAGATCTCGATGCAGGTCGCGCTCGACGTCGCGAGCGATCTCGGTGTTGTGACGGTCTCGCACACGAACTTCCTTGGCGACGAATGGGAGATCGAAGGGCGCGACCGCGCCGGCCGCTGGATGGAGGTCGACGTCGATGCCCGAACGGGCGAGGTTCGCAATGTCGACCGCGGCTGGTAGCTGAAAAGGAGCACTGTGGCCCGGATGGAGCGCAGCAGCGAAATCCGGGCTACCGCCGCCTCATGTCAGCACCTTGACCCCGCCGAACGACGTCACGCGGCCCTGCTTCAGCAAAACGATCTGCGTCGCGAGCTGGCGCAGCTCGGCGGCGTCGTGGCTGACATAGACCATCGGCACGTTGGCTTCATCCCGCAGCCGCACCAGGTAGGGCAGGATCTCGAGCTTGCGGCCCTCGTCGAGCGCGCCGAGCGGCTCGTCGAGCAGCAAGAGCCGCGGCCTGGACAGCAGCGCGCGTCCGAGCGCGACGCGCTGGCGCTCGCCGCCGGAGAGCTTTCCGGGACGGCGATCGAGCAGCGCACCGATGTCGAGCAGGTCGACGATGCGCTTGTGCTGTGAGGCATCGGGCGGCAGGCGGTTCATCCGCCGTCCATAGTCGAGATTCTGCGCGACGTTGAGATGCGGAAACAGCCGCGCGTCCTGGAACACATAGCCGATGCGGCGGCGCCAGGTCGGGACATGGATGCCGGCCGCGGTGTCGTCGACGGTTTCGCCATCGATCACGATGGTGCCGCGGTCCGGCCGCAACAGCCCTGCGATCATGTTGACCAGTGACGTCTTGCCGGCGCCCGAGGCGCCGAACAGGCCGATGGCACGGCCTTCGCTGGCGAAGGATGCATGCAGCGAGAATTCGCCGAGCTGCTTTTCGATGTCGACGCGCAGCATGGTCAGTTTCCGTGCAGCCGCGCGGTGGCGCGGCGGGCGAACCATTCGGCGGCGATCAACGCGCCCAGCGCCAGCACGATCGAGACGATCACCAGCCGTCCCGCCGCGGCATCGCCGTCCGGGGTCTGGATCAGCGAATAGATCGCCGAGGATATCGTCTGGGTCTCGCCGGGAATGTTGGAGACGAAGGTGATCGTCGCGCCGAACTCGCCGATCGCCTTGGCGAAGCCCAGCACCATGCCGGCGAGCACGCCGGGCAGCGCCAGCGGCAGCGTCACCGTGAAGAACACTTTCCACGGCGCAGCGCCGAGCGTCTCGGCCGCCTGCTCGAGCCGGCGGTCGATCGCCTCGATCGACAGCCGCATCGGCCGCACCAGGAGCGGGAACGACATCACGCCGCAGGCCAGCGCCGCGCCGGTCCAGCGGAACGCAAAGACGATGCCGAGATGGTCGGCGAGGAAGCCGCCGACGAGGCCGCGGCGGCCGAACGTCAGCAGGAGCAGATAGCCGGTGACGACAGGCGGCAGCACCAGGGGCAGATGCACAATGGCGTCGAGCAGCGACTTGCCCCAGAAATCACGCCGCGCGAGCAGCCACGCCAGCGCGATGCCGAATGGCGTCGCCACCAGCGTTGCGATGATGGCGACCCTGAGCGAGAGCAGGATCGCCGTCCATTCGGCGGGAGAGATGTCGGACATCAAGCCGCAGGCATCAAGTCGTGGGACTGACCAGGAACCTGAAGCCGTACTTTTCAAAAATGGACTTGGCCGCCGAGGAGCGCAGGAAGGCCAGATAGCCGCCGGTCTCGCCCTTGGCGGTCGTGGTCGCGGCGACGGGATAGACGATCGCGGGATGCGAAGCTGCCGGGAAGGTGCCGATGGTTTTCACGCCGGGCTCGACCTTTGCATCGGTCGAGTAGACGATGCCGAGACTGGCTTCGCCGCGGGCGACCAGCGTCAGCGCGGCGCGGACGCTCTCGGCCATGGCGAATTTCGGCTCCGCGGCCTGCCAGGCGCCGAGCTTCTCCAGCGCGGCCTTGGCATATTTGCCGACTGGCACGGACTTGACGTCGCCGGTCGCGATCCTGCCGTCGCCGGCGAGCCTGGCGAGGTCGAAGCCTTGCGCGATGTCGACGTTGTCGATCCTGGCATCCTTCGGCGCGATCAGCACGATGCTGTTGCCGAGCAGGTTGACTCTGGAAGGTTCATTGATGGTCTTCTTGGCGATCGCGTAGTCCATCCAGTCGGTGTCGGCCGAGACGAACACGTCGGCCGGCGCGCCCTGCTCGATCTGCTTGGCCAGCACCGAGCTCGCCGCATAGCTGACGCTGAACTTGACGCCGGTCTTGGCGGTGTAGGCGGCGTCGATCTCGTCCAGCGCGTTCTTCATCGAGGCGGCGGCGAATACGGTGATGGTCTTGTCCTCGGCAGCGGCGGGCGAGAGGGCCGCGCCCGCGAGGATCATGAAGGCGGTGAAAAGTCCTGAAATGCGTAACATTGGGAGCGCTCCGTGCAAGTCCGCGCGCGGCAAGATGCACGCGCAAGTCTGGCGTTGGGTGGGTTGATGCGATGGGTGGAAGCGCTGCTCCACGGGGCCCGGCAGCGGCTTACGACCGGCAGGGATATCGCAATTGCGAAGATAGCAGGCTTGCGCCTCCGGTCAAAGGCGACCGTTGGTCTGACCGCATGACCCGGAAGACGCGCAGCGGTTTTCCGGAAAGGTCATGCGCAAACAACAACGTACCCGTCTATTGCGCCGGCAGGATCGCAATGGAGACCGAATTTTCCTTGGCACCGCTGACCTGCAGGACGAAAGGTTGTGCCGACAGCTCGTATTTCATGGTCTTGCGGATGCCATCGCAATCGGTCGCGCCGCTGAAGTCCATGGGCTTGAGGACATGCCCGTCCTGGACCACGTCGACCCAGGCGCCGGCCGACAGGCTGATCGTGTAGAGCCCGGCCTTTGGCGTCTTGATGCTGGTGAAGCCGGCAAAAGTGCCGTCCTTCGGCGCCCGCTCCGGCGGCGAGGGCAATTTCGCTTCGCTCGGGGCGACCAGCCCCAGCGTGATGGCCGATGCGGGCAGGGCGGTCTGCTCGCTTCCCGAGGCGAGCTTGGCGCGATCGGGTGCGGTCAGCGCGGCGCGCTCGCGCTCGATCGGCCATTTGAATTTGTCGCAGCCGCTGGGCTCCTCGGCGAAGGCGGAAGTCGCGCTGATCGTGAGCGCAGCGAGGAAGGTGACGGCGCGCATGTGAAATCCCATCGTTGGCCACGCGATAGCGCGAGGCTTGCGGTCAGGCTTGTTGGCAGATGGGATCACATCCCGGGATGCCGCGGGCTTACGGCTCGGCGGGAAAGCGATCGTAGCGCATTTAGGCGTTGCGAACCAATCAACTCGTTCGCCGTCCCAGACAAGCGCGCCGCAATCACCGCTGTCGTCCCGGGTTCGCTTCGCGCCCCGGGACGACAGCGGTAGGTGAGGCGGCAGCTTACGCTACGGTTTCGCGTCGCCTGCGTGCAGCACCGCCCTGCAGGCCGCGGGCATCTGCGCCAGCGTCATCGGCGGCTTCGGTTTTGGCGGCTCCGGCGGCGGCTTGGGATGCAGCACCGCGTCGGAGAACCAGTAGGCGAGGTCGGCGGGTTTGCAGCCTTCGCCGTCGGCCTGTGACGGCTGGCCCTCGCATTCGCCGGCCCCCGGCGGGCAGCGCATGCGGATGTGGAAGTGGTAGTCGTGGCCCCACCACGGCCGGATCTTCGACAGCCAGGTGCGATCGCCCTTGGCCTCGCGGCACAGTGCCTTCTTGATCGCGGCGTTGACGAAGATACGTTGCACGGCGGGCTCCCGCGCCGCATCGCGCAGCACCAGCACGTGGCCCGGCGTGAACACCTTGGGGTCGATGTCGAGCCGGTCCGGCCGCACCATCATCACCGCCGACATGTCCTCGCGCTCCTCGCGCGAGAGCCGGCGGTTCGGCATCGGCGTCAGCCAGATGTCGGCGTCGAGGCCGATCTGGTGGCTGGCATGGCCTGACAGCGCCGGACCGCCGCGCGGCTGGGCGATGTCGCCGACCAGGATGCCGGGCCAGCCTGCATCCTCGTGCGCCTTCGCTGCGAGCCGCTTGATCAGCGCGATCATGTCGGGGTGGCCGTAGCTGCGATTGCGCGACAGCCGCATCACCTGCCAATGGTCGCCGTTGACCGGAATCTGCACCGCGCCGCCGATGCAGCCCCTGGCGTAGGAGCCGATGACATGGGCCGGCCCCTTCGACGGCAGCAGCTTTCGCGCGAACAGCTCCTTGGCGGGGAGATCGGGGTCGTTCGGATTGGCGAGCGGCGGCAGCGGCTTCGGGTTGATGCTGCCCTTGTCCTGGCCCAGCGCACCGCCGGCAGCCGGCAGAGCAAGCGAGAGCAGGAGGAGTGTGATGCTGCGGCGACTCATGCTGACGTCCTTATAGCCCAATGCGGCATCGGGGTTAACAACGAGGCATTGAGCGGACCGCACATCACGGCGCACGGGCCCAAATCGCGTCTCAAATGGCCGCTTTTTAACGCCGCAATAACCGTATCCCGCATTGACCAAAATTCGTGCGCGGAGGGAGGAATATCTGGGGACCGCATGCAATCGCGCACGATTTCGGAACGGATTCAAGCGCGCGCGCAATTTTGCGCCGGATCGTCCATTGATTGCGGTGCCGGACCGAGTTCGAAGGCGCTTGCCGCCGCGGCCGCGCCGCGCAAACAGGCAGCAGGGTGTGCTTCGCGCGGACCGCGGTCGGGCAAGATTACTTTTTTTTCAGACACTTGCCTCAAGACTTGCGGCCGCCGGGCGCGCGACTGGGACGAGTGAAGTTGAGTTTGGGGTCTCGAAAGACGAAAAAGCGAAAGCAAGACGTGCTTGCCCGCACCGGCAGGAAGGCGCGTAAGCCGCGTTTCGCGTGTGCGCCGCGAGACCTTGTCGAGCGCGACGAAGTCCTGCGCAGTCGCGCCGAGGCGGAAGCCGCGATTGCGGAAGCGCGCAAATCCCATGAACGCCTGCGCCAGGCCATCGACATCCTGCCGCAGGGCATCGTGTTCCTCGATGCCGAAGGCCGTTACGTCCTCTGGAACAAGAAATACGCCGAGATCTACAGCAAGACCGCCGATCTGTTCGAGGAAGGCGCACGCCTCGAAGACACGCTGCGCATCGGCGTCGCCCGCGGCGACTATCCCGAGGCCATCGGTCATGAGGACGAGTGGATCGCCGAACGTCTGCAAAAGCTCTATCAGCCCGGTGCGCGCCACGAGCAGAAGCTGTCGGACGGTCGCGTCATCCTGATCGACGAGCGCCTGACCGAGGACGGCGGCGTCGTCGGCCTGCGCGTCGACATCACCGAATTGAAGCAGCGCGAGGCCTCTTTCCGCCTGCTGTTCGACGGCAATCCCGTGCCCATGATCGTCTGCGCGCTGGATGACGAGCGCATCATCGCCGTCAACGACGCCGCGGTCGCGCATTACGGCTACAGCCGGGCCGAGTTCGAGCGGCTGAAGATCCGCTCGCTGCAGGCCTTCGACAGCGAGCCGCCCTGGACCGCCGACCACTCCAGCGAGGAACAGGCCGGCCGCACCTGGAAGCATGTCAAGGCCGATGGGACGCTGATCGACCTTGCGATCTACTCCCGCGAACTGACCTATGCCGAGCGGCCCGCGGTGCTGCTTGCGCTGATGGACATCACCGAGCGCAAGCGCGCCGAGGCGCGGCTCGCCTTCATGGCCCAGCATGACGGGTTGACCGGCCTGCCCAATCGCAGCCTGCTGCGGCAGCAGATGGATGAAATGCTGCTGCACACGCGGCGCAGCGCCGAGAAGGTCGCGCTCCTGATGCTGGGGCTCGACAATTTCAAGGCGGTCAACGACACGCTGGGGCATGCGGTCGGCGACAAGCTCCTGCGCGGTGTCGCCAAGCGGCTGCGCTCGACTCTGCGCGAAGAGGACGCGCTGGCGCGGCTCAATTCCGACGAGTTCGCGATCGTGCAAGGCGGACTGACCCGTCCCGAGGACGCGGTGATGCTGGCCAAGCGCCTGCTGGAAGCCATCGCCGATCCCTATCTGCTCGACGGCCATTCCGTGGTGATCGGCGCCTCGATCGGCATCGCCATGTCGCCCGGCGACGGCGACGATTCCGAGAAGCTGCTCAAGAGCGCCGACATGGCGCTGTCGCGCGCCAAGCTGGACGCGCGCGGCACCTTCGCCTTCTTCGAGGCCGCGCTGGATGCGAAGGCGCAGGGCCGCCGCAAGACCGAAGTCGAGCTGCGCGACGCGATCCAGAACGACGTGCTCCGTCCCTATTACCAGCCGCTGATCGATCTCCAGAGCGGCCGCATCACCGGCTTCGAGGCGCTGGTGCGCTGGCCGCATGCCGAGCGGGGCATGGTCTCGCCGGCCGAATTCATTCCGGTCGCCGAGGACACCGGCCTGATCAATCCGCTCGGCGGGCAGATGCTGCGCCGCGCCTGCCTGGACGCCGCGGCCTGGCCCGACGACGTTCGCGTCGCCGTCAACCTGTCGCCGCTCCAGTTCCGCAGCGGCAATCTGCTCTCGGTGGTGACGGACGCACTGAAACATTCCGGCCTGCCGCCGCGCCGGCTCGAGCTCGAGATCACCGAGACGCTGCTCCTGGAGAAGAGCGCACAGGTGCTGGCGACGCTGCACGCGCTGCGCGCGCTCGGAGTGCGCATCTCGATGGACGATTTCGGCACCGGCTATTCCAGCCTCAGCTATTTGCGCAGCTTCCCGTTCGACAAGATCAAGATCGACCAGTCCTTCGTGCGCGATCTCGGGGCCAACCGCGAGGCGCAGGCGATCATCCGCTCCATCGTCAGCCTCGGCAAGGCTCTCGGCGTCACCATCACCGCCGAAGGCGTCGAGACCGAGGCCGAGCTGAGCTGTCTTCGCGCCGAAGGCTGCCACGAGGGCCAGGGCTTTCTGTTCAGCAAGGCCCGGCCCAATGCGGAGATCATCGGCCTCTTGCAGGCGCAGCGCGGCATCGATGGCGACGAGGACGCGGCGTTGGTGGCGTGAGGCAGCAGCATGCGCCCGCAAAGGTGCTGCGTTCCCTCGCCCCGTTCTTACGGGGAGAGCTCAAGATCTTAAGCCGCCCGCAGTCCGGCCAAAAACGTATCCACGCTTCGCATCAGCGCCGAGGCATGTTGCCCGAGCTCGTCCGTGGCGACCATGACGTTGCCGGCCAGTGTCCGCGACTGGTCGGCGGACTGGCTGGCGCCGGTGACATTGGCCGAGACGTCCGTGGTGCCGGCCGAGGCCTGCTGCACGCTGCGGGCGATCTCCCGCGTTGCCGAACCCTGCTCCTCGACCGCGGCGGCAATCGTGTTGGCAATGCCGCTGATCTCGCGGATGGTGTCGGTGATCCCGGAGATCGCGACGACGCAATTGCCGGTGGCGGCCTGGATTGCGGTGACCTGGCTCGCGATCTCGTCGGTCGCCTTCGCGGTCTGGCTCGCCAGCTCCTTCACTTCGGCGGCGACCACGGCAAAGCCGCGGCCAGCTTCGCCCGCGCGGGCTGCCTCGATCGTGGCGTTGAGCGCGAGCAGGTTGGTTTGGCTGGCGATCTCGCTGATCAGCCGTAGCACGTCGCCAATACGCTCGGCGGCGGTGGCAAGGCTCGTGACCATCTCGGTCGTTTCCGCGGCCTTGACCACGGCGCCGCTCGCAACCTCGCTGGAATGGGTGACCTGACGGCCGATCTCGTTGACAGATGACGCCAGCTCCTCGGTCGCCGCCGCGACGGCGTTGACGCTGGCCGAGGCTTCCTCGGACGCCGTCGCTGCGGCGGAAGCGCGCTGCGAGGTGCCGTTGACGCTGATGGTGATCTCGCCGGCGACGCTCTGCATGCCCTCGGTCGCCTTTGCCACGGCGGCCACTACGCCCTTGACGTCGGCCTCGAAGCGGTCGGCCATCTGGCGCTGCAGTGCTTGCTTCTCCACCTCGGCGTTAGCCTTGTCCGCCTCCTGCGCCTCGCGCAGGGCGCCCGCTTCGAGCATGTTGCGGCGGAACACGTCCACCGCCTTGGCCATGGTGCCGAGCTCGTCCCGGCGTTCACTTCCGGGGATGGTGACGCTGGTATCGCCGCTCGACAGCCGGTTCATGACCGCAGTGATCGCGGTGAGCGGCCGCGACAGGCCGCGCCCGAGCAGCAGCGCCAGCACGATCGCGACGGCAAGGATCGCAACCGTGCCGAGGATCAGGTTGCGCTCGGCTGTGGCGAACGCGGCCTCATACTCGGTCGTGTCCTTGATGATCTCGATCACGCCGACCGGCGCTCCCGCATAGTTCTTGATCGGCCCGGCATAGACCTCGACCGGATGACCGTCGAGCTCAGCCTCATGCCGTATCGCCGAACCGTCGATTGCGCTCTTCAATTGATCCGGCGGAGTGACGACCGTGCTGCCGAACGTTGAAGACAGCTTGTTCAGGTTCTTGCCGTCGAGCGAGTAGACCGCGAGGTCGATGCCAAAGCGCTTCTTGGCGCGGTCCACGAATTCCTTGCCGAAGGCGGCGCCAATATCAACGTTGGCAAGACTTTTGCCGTCGCGCATGATCGGTGTCATGCCGAAGATGCCAAGCGCCTCGCGGCCCGGCTCGACGCCGACGATCTGCCGGCCGCCCCTGATCGCCTCGACCACGGTCTCGCGGCGCGTGGAGACGTCATCGCCGAACACCTTGGGAGCATGCACGCGATAGAACGCGACCGCGGGTGGAACCTGGAAGGTGATGAGCGGGATACCCTGCGCCTTCAGCGATTTGTTGGCCTCGCCAAGCAGGGCGGCCAGGCCGTCGCGGTCGCCCTTGGCTATGGCATCGCCGACCGGCGGCAGCGCCGCGATCACGGCGGAGACCGCCAGTGCCGAACGGCCTTCATACTCGATCGCCGCGATCACGCTCTCATATTGCAGCTTGAGCTGCTGATCGAGCGCCATCCGCGTCAGCGCCCGCTGCTGGGTGATCGAGAAGCCGGAGAGAATGGCGCAGGCCACCGCCACGGTGAGTGCGATGGCGAGGATCAGGCGGGCGGCAATCGACTTGATCTTGAACATGAAGAATTCCCGGGCAATTCCAAATTCCATCTTTTGTGGAATAGTCGCAGAAATTGCTTAACAACAAGGGCGGGTGGCCTCCGTGTTTAAACGGAGTCGGCTGTCATCCTTTTGCATGACTCGATGCAGTGGGCGCATGGAAAGCTGGTTTTTCGTTGCGAACAGAGACAACGCGACGCAGTCATTCCTGCCGACGCCTACCGGCTTCCGGCGAGGATCGTCTTCCCCACATCCTCATAGTGCGTGTCGCGCGCCTGGATCTGCTGCGCGATGGCGTGCATGTCGCGGAACCGGCGCTCGAACGGATTGCTGCGGAACACCGCGGTCGCGCCGGCCATGTGATAGGCCGTGTCGACCACACGTGCGGATTGATGGATGGTCCAGGTCGCGGCGAGGCGGACCGCGCTGCGATGCGCCGCGCTGAATTCGCCGGTCGCAGCGAGGTCGCGCCACATCGCGTTCGCAGCCGCATAGAGATAGGCGCGCGCGGCACGCAAATCACCCTCGGTGCGGCCGATCAGCCCCTGGACCGTCCCGTTGTCGCGCATGGCGCCGGCCGCCAGCGATTGGTGCTTCTCCCGTGCCAGCGTGATGGCGGCATCCAGCGTGGCGCGCGCGACGCCCAGCGACACCGCGGCAAAGCCGAGGCTGAAGGTCGCGCCGGTGCCGATCTTGTAGAGCGGGCCCGGCTCACGCAGCGCCGACGGCACGTCGCGAAACGTCGTGAAGCGCTCGGGGATGAAGAGCTCGTTGACCTCGTAGGAGTCCGTGCCGGTGCCGGCGAGCCCGATCGCCTGCCAGACGTCGTGCAGGGTCGCGCGCGCAACCGGAAACAGGATGGTGCGCACCTCCGGCGACCCGTCGGCATTCTTGCGCGGCACGCCGTCAGCCCCGACGATGCGGACATGCGCGCCGAGCCAGCTCGCCTGCCGCGAGCCCGAGGCGAAGTCCCAGCGCGCGCTGACGCGATAGCCGCCCTCGACGATGCGCGCCTCATGCGCGATCGCGCCCCAGGCGAGGATGCCGGGCGGCGTGTTGAAGATTTCCTGCGCGGTGTCGTGATCGAGCCAGGCCGCGATCATCGCGCAGACACCGCACTGGCCGAGACACCAGGCCGTCGAGGCATCCGCCTTGGCGATCTCCTCCAGCATCTGCATGAAGGCTTCGATGGGGGCCTCGGCGCCGCCGAGGCTGTGCGGCAGCAGCGCGCGGTAGAGCCCGTTCTCGATCAGGGCATTGACGACCGCAGGCGTCAGCCGACGGCTCCGCTCGATCGCGTCGGCTTCGCGAGCCACCAAAGGGGCGATCGCGCGCGCCCGCTCGACCAGGCCAAATCCGGAAAGCTCGGACATTCGCGCTTCTTCGCTCCTTCTGCCGTGAGCGGTAGAAGCCAGATGTTGATCCATCTGGCTGACGGGATCAAGGCGATGCGGTCGGTTGACCGCCGAGACCATCGTTCGGGAATGAGGGCTTCGCCGCTATTCCTGGTGGGTCCCCCGACGACGATGGCGCCGCGGCGATGGCGTTCTGGACCATCGCAGCGCCGCAATGTACCTTCATCGGCTGCTTGAATTGACAATACGGCGGCGACCACGGTCACCCGGGCCGATCGGGCCAGCAAGCGCCGACGCGGCGAGACGCTCCGATGACGAAATGCAGTACGCGGAAGTGAAATGGATGTCGGGCATACCGGCCCCCCTGAAGGAGCGCGATCTTCGGATCGATCTCTTTCGGGGCCTTTCCCTATGGTGGATCTATATCAATCACATCCCGGAAAGCTATCTGAACCGGTTCACGCCCAAGAATTTCGGCTTCAGCGATGCGGCGGAGATTCTCGTATTCCTGTCGGGCCTTGCGTCCGGCATCGTATACGGCGACCTGATGCGTCAGTCCGGCTTTGCGGCCGCGAGCTGGCGCATGTTGCGGCGTTCGTTCGAAATCTACGTCGCGCAGATCATGACTGTCGTCCTGTTGCTGGCGGAGGTGGCGTACATCGCGGCATGGCAGCCCGAAATGTTCGATCACGCCAACCTGGCCATCCTGCTACAGGAGCCCGCAGAGACACTGGTTCAGGTGGCACTGCTGCGCTATTCCCCGGTCAATCTCGACCCTCTGCTCCTGATGGTCATACTCCACTTCGCGCTCATCCTCATCGTGCCGCTGACGATACGCGCCTGGCCGCTGGCCCTGACCGGATCCGTTGCTCTCTATGTTCTCGCCCATCTGTTCGACTGGTACATCCCGGCCTATCCGAGGGGGCAACTCTATTTCAATCCGCTGAACTGGCAGCTGCTGTTCGTGATCGGGATCTGGTGGGGTGCAAATCGCGGCGATTGGCAGCTGGCCATTCTCAACTCCGGGGCTCTTGCCGTTCTGGCGGTGGCCTACCTGCTTTTCTCGTTCGTGATCACCCTGGGCTGGCAGATCCACGCGATCGAGGCCTATGTGCCGGGATGGCTGTCGCGCCTGATCTATCCGGTAGACAAGACCAATCTCGATATCCTGCGATTGTTGCATTTTGCCGCGCTCGCGCTGCTCTGCTGGCGCCTTCTTCCGAGCAATGCCAGCATCCTGAAAGCCAGGGCGCTGCTGCCGCTGATACGATGCGGCGAGTATTCGCTCGCGATCTATTGCGCTAGTGTTCTGCTGTCTTTTGCAGCTCATGCACTGCTCAGCCTGGGCTGGAACAGCCTGGCATGGCAGACGCTGATCACTCTCCTGGGCCTGGGCCTGATGAGCGCCATGGCGATGGTGCTCGCCGCCATCGATCGCGGCATGTTTCCCAATCTCAGGCCGTTGTAACTCGAACACGAATGTGCAGGCGCATTGTTCCGCCGTCAGGCCGCGATGCGGCCGAGATCGAGCGATGGCCGGCGCCTGGTCGGGAAGCTCAGCGCCACCGCGACGGCGGCGAGCCCGATCGCGAACGAGCCGGCGTGCAGCCACGTGTAGCGCTGGAAATTGTCGAACACGAGCCCGCCGGCCCAGGGACCGAGCGCCATGCCGAGGCTGGCGAAGGCCGATACCGCGCCGAACACCGTGCCCATGATGCGCGCGCCGAAGAATTCGCGGACCAGCACCGCATAGAGCGGCATCACCCCGCCATAGGCGAGACCGAACACCACCGAGAGCGCGTAGAATTCGCCGAGCTGCCCCACCGCGAGATAGGCCGCGATGCACAGCGCCTGCACCAACAGGCCGCCGACCAGCACGGGCTTGGCACCGATGCGATCGGCGGCCGCGCCCAGCAGCAGGCGCCCGCCGAGCCCGGAGACGCCGGCCACGCTGTAGACGGTCACCGCCGTGAGGGGAGCGATGCCGCAGACCATCGCGTAGGACACCATGTGGAAGATCGGGCCGGAATGCGCGGCGCAGCAGGCGAAATGCGCCGCTGCGAGCGCGATGAACTGCGGCGTGCGCAGCGCCTGCGCCGCGCTCAGCTCGACGTCAGGAGCGGCGTCCGCATTCGTGTTGCCTGGCGCTGCCGGCGCCGGACGCACCAGGAAGCAGGCGGGGATCAGCAGCGCCCAGGCAGCACAGCCGATCACCAGCATCGCGGTGCGCCAGTCATACGTCGTGATCAGCCAGCTCGCGGCCGGCGCGATCGTCACCGGCGACACGCCCATGCCGGCGGAGACGAGAGCTACCGCAAGGCTGCGGTTCTTCTCGATCCAGGCGCTCGCGAGCGCCATCATCGGTGCATAGAAACTGCCGGCGGCAATGCCGATCAGGACGCCGAAGCTCAGCTGGAATTGCCACAGATGTGTGGCCTGGCTCGCGGTGACGAGGCCGAGCCCCAGCAGCAGGCTTCCCGCGAGCACCACGATGCGGGTGCCGAACCGGTCCGACAGCGCGCCCCAGAGGAAAGCGGCCACGCCCATACAGAGGAAATCCAGCGTCGCCGCCGCCGATACCCCGGCGCGCGACCAGCCCATCGCTTCCGAGATCGGCTGCAGGAACACCGCGAGCGACAGCATCGTGCCGAACCCGACGCAGGTCATCAGCGCACCCGCGGCGACGACGACCCAGCCATAGTCGAAGCGTGATGCCTTGCTCATGCGTTTCCTCGGCGATCTTGGTTTTGTTGACGGTGCGCTGGAGGGATGGTGACCCATTGGGTGGCGGAGGGCAAGGTGCCATGCGTTGTTCGCTCGTCCAGGCGAAGGTCCGCCAGACTCATCCTCGCAACGGATGGGTCAACGACAATCGCTCGCTTCAGGTGCACCGAACCATCGCATCGCGGCTCGAGCTGCGTCATCGAGGTGAGGCGCCTGCTCGCTGACCCACGCCACGATGCCGTCCGGCCGCACGAGCAAGGCGGTCACGCCGAATCGATTCCCGACGTCGCCTGCGACATAGTTGATCCGGCCGGTCCAGCGGCGTGCAAGCGCCTCGAGCGATGGCCGGACGTCGAAGTCCAGCAACAGGCCTTGTCCAGTCCGGAGCAGCTCGGCGGGACGTGTGCCATCGGCGAACGTGAACTCCGGCACGCCGCGGCCGACAAGCGGATGTGTATCGCCGAGATCGTAGCGGAGAGAGATGCCCCACACGCGTCCGGCGAAATAGGTCGCGCCGTCGCGCGTGTCGATGAGATCGCGGATGATCGCCTCGAGCGCGCGCGAGCTCCTGCTGGGACGCATGAGCGCGACTTGGGCGCGCGACCAGTCGAGGATCTGTGCTCCCACAGGATGCCGCTCGGCAGAATAAGTGTCGAGCAAGCCGGCCGGCGCGTCGCCGCGAATGGTCGCCGCGAGCTTCCAGCCGAGGTTCATCGCATCCCCGAGGCCGAGGTTGAGTCCCTGGCCTCCCAGCGGCGAATGGATATGCGCGGCATCACCCGCCAGCAACACACGGCCCTTGCGATAGCCGGTCGCCTGACAGGCGCGGTCGGTCCAGGTGGTGGCGAGCAGAAGGCTCGTCAAGGTCACATCCAGGCCCGAGACCTTGCGCAGCACGACCTCGATCTGGTCGCGTTTCGGCTCGGTGCGATGAGCCATGCCGCCATCGAAATCGACCATCGCGATCGTGCCGGGCGCCGCATAGGTGTACATGCCCGACGCCGTGTAATGGCGACCGGGCTCGAGCGCGGCCGGATCGGCGAGTTCGGCCTGCACGGAATAGCCGGTGAACTCAGGATCGGTGCCGACAAAACCGATGCCCGCCGCCTTTCGCACGGTGCTGCGTCCGCCGTCGCAGCCGACCAGCCAGCGGCCCCGGGCCATTCCGTCAGCTGTTTCAACGGTGACGCTGTCGTCTGATTGCGTGAGAGACTGGACGCCACACCCGCGCCGGATCTCGACGCCCAGCGTCTCCGCGCGGATCGCGAGGACAGCCTCGATGCTTGCCATATCGGCCGCGATGCTGCCGATGGGACCGGGCAGGCGATAGGGCCATCGCGTGCTGTCGATCTGATCGTGGAAGAACTGGATTCCGGCGAAATGACCGCCTGGGCGGCGCTGCTGCTGCATCCAGTGCGCGGCAGCCGGCGTGTCGCGGCCGACCGCCCGGCGCGAGAGCTCGTTCAGCAGGTCGCGGCGATCCAGGCTCTCGATGGTCGGCACCGAAAGTCCGCGCAGCCCGAACGGCAAGCCCTTCAGCGGCGAATGCGGCTCCGGCGCTTTTTCCAGCACCAGCACCGAAGAGCCCGCAAGCCGCAGCTCGCAGGCCAGGAACAAGCCGACGGGACCGGCGCCGGCGATGATGACGTCATAAAGAGCAGTGTCGGGACTTTGCATAAATGCTCCGTTGTCGATCTTCGACTGTCGATGTTCGACCGGAGCGTTTCCCGAACCTTTAGGACCTCACGGACGAACCATGAGCCGCCTGAACGGCGACCGTTGTTCGTCGTGGGGATCCCGGGCACGAGGCCAAAGACCAGAGCTTTCGTTACCGAAAGGACTTGGGCTCACCAGACCAAGTCTGCCTTTTCCGACGTGGTCATTTAGCGTTGGGAGCGCGGCCTCGTCAACGGGCTGTCGGTCGCCGCTCGTCGGATCGATAGGGCGAGCCGAAATCGCTCGGGCGTGATCTACCTCAAATTGCAAGCATGGGTCAGCGCTTGCTGACGCCGTCGGCCTGGAGTGGTAGCATGCCGCTCGGTGTCGTTCTCGCAAGCGCACGCAGACACGAGCGTGCGAGGAGGCAAGCGCCATGAAATCGAGAGCCTTGTGCAGGCTACGCGTGTGCCGCCAGTTGTTCTTGCCCGTCATTTTCGTCTCCGCGCTCTGGGCGCCTCTGGCCTGCGCACAGGACCTCCGCGGCGAGCCGGGGCCGGTCTTTTCGGATAGCGGCCCCGATGCCGAACTCTACGGCGCGGCTGAAGGCTATCCGGTTGGCAAGCGGGGCGCGCCCCCTCAGCTCGACAGGCTCGTCGGGAGCTACAGCCATTTCGACGACATCAACCCCTCGCGCACGGTTCGTCGCGCAACGGCGCTGTGGCAATTCAAGCGCGCGCCGGAGCCGTCGATCGTCTACAGTTTTGGTACCGAAAAGCTGGGTATCGCGGACTACCTCAAGCGCAACCCGGCGACGGGGCTCCTGATCGCCAGGGACGACACCATCCTCTACGAGCACTATCAATATGCGCGGACCGATCGTCACCGCTTTGTCTCGCAGTCCATGGCGAAGACGCTGGTGGCCATGCTGGTCGGGATCGCGGTCTCGGAGGGACGGATCAAGTCGATCGACGACCTCGTCTCGATCTACGTGCCCGGCCTTGCAGGCACGGAATATGGCAACACATCCATCCGCGCCTTGCTGAACATGTCGTCGGGCGTCGAATTCTCGGAAGTCTATGACGGGAAGGACGACATCGCCCGGCTCGCGCGAGCGCTCTTCACCGGGGAGCCGAAAGACCCCGCGGCGGTCGTCGCGCAGTTCAACACCAGGACCGCACCGCCGGGGACGAAATGGCACTATGCCAGCGTCGAGACCGAGATACTGGGCCTCGTCCTGCGCGCCGCCACGGGCACGCCGGTCGCCGACTATCTCCACGACCGGATATGGGAGCCCATCGGCACCGAAGCGGATGCATCGTGGGCGATCGACGGCAGCGGGCAAGAGATTGCGTTCTGCTGCTTCAACGCGACCTTGCGCGACTACGCGCGCCTGGCCCGGTTGCTCGCCCATGACGGCGCCTGGGAGGGTCGGCAGCTGATCCCGCGGCAGTGGCTGCTGGATGCCACGACCGTCAGGCCGGCTGATGGCCATCTCGCGCCGCGCGTGGCCACGCCTTATTTCGGCTACGGCTATCAGGTGTGGCTCCTTCCGGGCGAGCAGCGACGATTTGCCCTGCTCGGCATCCGCGGTCAGTTCATCCTGGTCGATCCAGCCACCAAGCTCGTCATGGTGCACACGGCCGTTCGGAAAAAGCCGACCGAGCCGGGCGCACTCCGGGAGCCGCTCGCATTGTGGTCCGCCGTGCTTCAACAGCTCGGGCAGTGACGACCTGATCGTGTCTTGAACCGCAGATATTCGCGATGACCATGTCGGCGCCGACGGGGTTCGATCGTCCTTGGTCTACAAATGTCGAAAGGTGCAGCGGACGGCTCGGCACACAGGGACGTGATGCCGCATCTCGACTGCAAGAATCGAACTGGAGCAATGCCATGAGGATCACCGTCGAAACCAGCGTAGCCGCCCCGATCGATCAGGTCTGGCAGGCCTATACGACGCCTGCCGACATCGTGAAGTGGAACGCCGCCTCCGACGACTGGCATACGACCAGGGCGACGGTCGACCTGCGGGAAGGCGGCGCCTTCTCGTCCCGGATGGAAGCCAAGGACGGCAGCATGGGTTTCGACTTTGCCGGCACCTACACCAGGATCGTCGCGCACGAGCGGATCGAATATGCGTTCGGCGATCGGAAGGCGGAGGTCGAGTTCCTGCCGGGCGCGAAGGGCGTTCTCGTTCGTGTCGTCTTCGACGCCGAAACCACGCACTCGGTCGAGCAGCAGCAGGGCGGCTGGCAAGCGATCCTCGACAATTTTGCACGGTATGTCGAGGCGAAGAAGGTGTGATCAATCGGGTGCCGACGGACACCTGACACACCCTGCGATCATGCCACCATACCCCTGTTTTGCCCGACGAAGCAAATCGATTTCGTAAAATCAAAAAAGCACAATGCCGCCAAGGGGGCGGCTACTGTGCATGGGGTTGTTTTCGCACTTCTTGTTTGCCGCCCGGAGATCGGCCGTCTGCCGGCCCCGGCGACCGGGCCGGCGAGTCCCCAGCCCCGCCTCAGCTGTCCACCTTCAGCGCGGCAATGAAAGCCTCCTGCGGAATGTCGACCTTGCCGAACTGCCGCATCTTCTTCTTGCCTTCCTTCTGCTTCTCCAGAAGTTTTCGTTTACGCGTGATGTCGCCGCCGTAGCATTTTGCGGTGACGTCCTTGCGCAGCGCGCGCACGGTCTCGCGGGCGATCACCTTGCCGCCGATCGCCGCCTGGATCGGGATCTGGAACATGTGCGGCGGAATCAGTTCCTTCATCTTCTCGACCATGGCGCGGCCGCGCCCCTCGGCGCGGGTGCGATGGACCAGCATCGAGAGCGCATCAACCGGCTCGGCATTGACCAGGATCTGCATCTTGACGAGATCGGCCGGCTTGTAGTCGGTGAGGTGATAGTCGAACGAGGCGTAGCCCTTCGAGACCGACTTCAGGCGGTCGTAGAAGTCGAACACGACCTCGTTGAGCGGCAGGTCGTATTTCACCATCGCGCGGGAGCCGACGTAGGTGAGCTCCTTCTGCGCGCCGCGGCGGTCCTGGCACAGCTTCAAGACACTGCCGAGATATTCGTCGGGCGTCATGATCGTGGCCTCGATCCAGGGCTCCTGGATCTCGGCGATCTTGACCACGTCGGGCATGTCGACGGGATTGTGGATCTCGAGCTCGCTGCCGTCGGTGAGCTTCATCTTGTAGATGACGCTCGGCGCGGTCGCGATCAGGTTCAGGTCGAATTCGCGCGACAGCCGCTCCTGGATGATCTCGAGATGCAGCAGGCCGAGGAAGCCGCAGCGGAAGCCGAAGCCGAGCGCGGCCGAGGTTTCCATCTCGAAGGAGAAGCTGGCATCGTTCAGACGCAGCTTGCCCATCGCCGCGCGCAGCGTTTCGAAGTCGTCGGCATCGACCGGGAACAGGCCGCAGAACACCACGGGGATCGCCGGCTTGAAGCCCGGCAGCATTTCCGTAACAGGCTTCCTGTCGTCGGTGATGGTGTCGCCGACACGGGTGTCGGCGACTTCCTTGATCGCGGCGGTGATGAAGCCGATCTCGCCGGGGCCGAGTTCGTCGACCTGCTGCATCTTCGGCGTGAAGAAGCCGACGCGCTCGACGTCGTAGGCCGCGCCCGTGCCCATCATGCGCACGCGCTGGCCCTTCTTCATGGTGCCGTCGACGATGCGCACCAGGACGACGACGCCGAGATAGACGTCGTACCAGCTGTCGACCAGCAGCGCCTTCAGCGTGGCGTCGCGATCGCCCTTCGGCGGCGGCAGACGGGTGACGATGGCCTCCAGCACGTCGGGGACGCCGAGGCCGGTCTTGGCCGAGATCATCACCGCGTCGGAGGCGTCGATGCCGATGACGTCCTCGATCTGCTGCTTGACCTTGTCGGGCTCGGCGGCGGGCAAATCGACCTTGTTCAGGACCGGGACGATCTCGTGATTGTTGTCGAGCGCCTGGTAGACGTTGGCGAGCGTTTGCGCCTCGACGCCCTGGCTGGCGTCGACCACCAGCAGGGAACCTTCGCACGCCGCCAGCGACCGCGAGACTTCGTAGGCGAAGTCGACATGGCCGGGCGTGTCCATCAGGTTGAAGATGTAATCCTTGCCGTCCTTGGCCCGGTACTGCAGGCGCACCGTCTGCGCCTTGATGGTGATGCCGCGCTCGCGCTCGATGTCCATGGAATCGAGCACCTGCTCCTTGCCCGCCATCTCGCGGTCGGAGAGGCCGCCCGTCATCTGGATCAGGCGGTCGGCCAGCGTCGATTTGCCATGGTCGATATGGGCGACGATGGAGAAATTGCGGATGTTGGAAATGGGGACGGTCGTCATGGGCGCGGGATACCACTCACATCCCCGTGCGGCAACCATATTGCTGTATTTTCAGGGCCTTTCTTCACGCCAAGCTGATTCCACGGCAGGCCAAAACGCGCTACGCAACGGCTCATGTCCACCACCTCGATCCCATCCGCCGGAGTGCGGGCGAAGACCCGCTTGAGTACCAACCGCTTCCGGGCCTGGCTGGTTGCCTGCGCGGTCCGTCCCGAGGCGCGCCTGTGGCTGGTGATCCAGCTCGCCATCCTGCATGCCGTGCTCTGGACCTTCATCCTGATCAATATCAAGGCGACGCAGGACGTTCACATGGACGTCGCAGAAGCCTATGGCTGGGGCCAGAAATTCCTCTGGGGTTATGGCAAGCACCCGCCGCTGTCGGGCTGGGTGGCCGGCCTGTGGTTCAAGGTGTTCCCGGCGGCGGACTGGGCGACCTATGCGCTGGCGATGGCGACGGTGAGCGTCGGCATGGTGATCTGCTGGTTCGTGAGCTTGCGCGTGGTGGATGCGCGACGCGCGTTCCTCGTCGTGGTGATGATCGCACTCTACCCGATCTTCAATTTCAAGGGCTTCAAGTACAACCCGGACCTGCTCCAGCTCGTCACGCTGCCGCTCCTGGTGCTCGCTTATCTCAACGCATTCGAGAAGCGGACCTGGCAATCCGGACTCCTGCTCGGCCTCGCCGGCGCACTGGCGCTGATGACCAAATATTGGGTGCTGACCATGATCGGCGCCATCGGCCTCGCCGCGCTGATCCATCCCGACCGGTTGCGATTCCTGTCGTCGCCCGCGCCGTGGGTGGCGATCGCGACGATGGTCGCGGCGATGATCCCGCACATCGTCTGGCTGGCGGATGCGCATTTCGTGCCGCTGACCTATGCCGGCGACACCTACAGCCTCCAGGACAGCGGTCAGGTGCATCGGCTCGTCGCCGGCTATGTGCTGCATAATTTCGGGTTGCTGGCATTGCCGGTCGCGCTCGCGGCGCTGGCCATGGCGCTGGTGCCGCCGTGGATCAAGTTGCTGCTGCGCGCGCCCTCACGCATCGTCACGCGCGCCTGGGCGCGCGGCGGCAATGCCGGCGTCAATCTTTCGCAGGCGCTGAACGTCTGGATGATCCAGATCATCGTCGCCTTCGGCCCGCCGCTCGGCGCGCTGGTCTTCAGCATCTACATGAAGACCGATTGGGGCATCTCGCTGTTCTTCCTGGTTCCGCTCGCGCTGGTCGCGATTCCTGCGTTGCGGGTGCAGAGCGCGGTGCTGTTCAACATCGCCGCGATCTGGCTCGTGCTCAGCGCTGCCACGCTCGCCGCTTCGCCCTGGATCGCCGCGCGCGAGATGGCGGCCAATGGCGGCAACACCGCGACCTATGGCGCGCGCTCGGAGCTGGCGCGCGAGCTGACCCAGGCCTGGCACGCGCGCTTCGCCTCGCGCTGGGCCGTCGTCGCGGGAACGATGGAAACGATTCAGCCGATGGTGTTCTACAGCCCCGATCACCCCAGCCCGTTCACGCCGAACGAAGCCTGGGCTTCCGGGCTGACCTCGCTCGACGACGTCAAGAGATACGGCTTCATCGGCGTGGTCGATGCGACCGACGAACGCCTGCCCAAGTTCGAGAAATGGGTGTCCGAGACCGCGCCGAACGCCGAGCGCATCGTGATGACGACGCGCCGCTTCACCCACGGCAAGGCAGGCCCGTCGATGACCTGGAACGTCTATATCGCAGCGCCGGCAAAGTAGTGGTTCAACCTAGAGCAAAATCTGACCGACTTGGATCGGGAGGGATTCCCATGGGAGTCAAAATCTGATTCACCCTGTGTGCTGGACGAGGAGGCCGGCACA